>JAJEHQ010000035.1 GCA_022823625.1 Gammaproteobacteria bacterium | reverse complement strand
GCCGACGAAATTTTGCGACATGCGGTCGAGTGCATGGAGCGTGGTGCAGACATGTACTTCACCAACCGTAGTTTCGAAATTGTAGAAATGCTTTCCAAGGAGAGTATTCCAGTGCAGGCTCACATGGGCCTAGTGCCATCCTTAAGTACCTGGTGTGGTGGCTTGCGTGCGTTTGGTCGCACATCGGATGAAGTGATGAAAATTTACCAGACATTTAAATGTTATGAAGACTCGGGATGCTTTGCAGTGGAATTTGAATGCGTTGCTGAAAGAGCTCTACAGCTTTTGAATTCGAGAACTTCAATCGTAACTATCTCGCTTGGTAGTGGTAAGGCTGGAGACGTGATATTTCTTTTTATGTCTGACATCTGTGGAGAAGAACCAAATCCGCCCAAGCATGCTCACGCATTTCGGAATCTGCAGCCCTTGCACGAACATTTGTACAACGAAAGGGTTGCCGCCCTTAAAGAATTTCATTCAGAAGCGACTGAACTAAAGTTTCCATATGAGGAGCAGAGCATTTCCATGTACCCGGGAGAAGAAGAGAAACTTCTCGAAATGCTTGACAGAGTTTGAGCTGCCAGAACTGTGGGTGAAATTCAATTTACTGAATTGTCTCGACTGCTCGCAGGAATAACTTTGAATTCAGTGATCAATTTTCAATCGGAAACTGATTGGTATCTGTGGAATTGGGTCCAGCCAAGAATGATACGTGCTGTGCAGCTGCTATCTGTGAAATCACATAGTTCCCAGACATACGTTTTAAATAATTTGAAAGAATGCCGTGATTTAATCAGAACTTGATCGCTACAATATCATTCCCTTTTACTGGCGGTCAAAGAATCGACACCGTACACAAGTTGAAGTATAGGAAAGATGTTCAGAGTCAAACTGGAAGAGCGACAGGGTACGCAGGAAATTCTTGTATCCAAAGAGGAGCGGCTTCTCTATTGTGGACTGCGTAATGGATTCAATTTGGCACATGACTGTGCAAGTGGAGTTTGCGGTACCTGTAAAGCGGTTTTGGTTTCTGGTGAGGTTTCGTCTTTGTGGTCGGAGGCTCCTGGCAACAAAATTGTCAGAGAAGAACGCAACGAGTTTCTAATGTGTCAGGCAGTTGCTGAATCCGATGTACATATTAAAGTTCGCCCTGCAGTGCCATCGCCAGCCCCCAAGCCTCAGCCAGGGACCTTAAAGGGGGTGATCAAAAACCATCGAAACCTGAATCCGAATGTAGCGGTGTTTGAATACCATTTGTCGCAACCAGTTCAGTTTCTGGCGGGACAGTTTGCTACAGTGCAACTGGAGGGAATTCCTGGCTACCGCGCCTATTCGATGACAAATTACTCCGCCGAACCAACTCAGTCGCTTGATTTTGTGGTGAAACATATTCCCGGAGGAAAGTTTACTGATTGGCTTTTTCAAGAGAGTCGGGATGGTTATGAATTGATGGGTTTCGGACCTGTTGGACGGGCTGTTTTCGCTCCAGAGAGTGACGGTGACTTCATCGTTCTGGCAGGTGGATCTGGAATTGCTGGAATTATGGCCATTCTCCAGCATGCCTCAGTTTGCGGCCACTTCGAAAAGTACCGGGGAGATGTCGTTTTTGGTCTCAATGGACCGCAGGATGTCTTTTTTCTAGATGAACTCAATTTGCTCGCGGGCAGACACAATAATCTACGTGTCATCGTCGCACTGGTTGAGCCAGATAGAAGTGGTTCTCTAACGAGTGATTACCTTAATTTGGAGTTTTCTGAAGGATTTCTGAGCAATGCAGCGAATGAAGTTCTTGGAGATTTATCCGAGATAACAGTGGCGTTTGTCGCCGGTCCGCCACTCGCTGTTGAAACATCCCAAAAAATGTTGGTAATGGAACGGAAGGTCTCTGCTAGAAAAATGAGGTTTGACCGTTTTGGTTAAGCAATGGACTTCTTCGTGCGAAATTATCACGTAAAGTTCACTGATCCTGACTTTCCTACACCTTGGCAGACTTGGCAATTGTCAGTGCATCTTCTGCCAGCAGATCTAGGTGTTTTTCCATGCTGAGCTCTGCAATTTCGGGTGTACGGTTTTCAATAGCCTCCAAAATCGCTTCATGTTCCGAATTCGATTCTTCGATTCGATGTGGTCGAAATGTAACTAGTCGTCGATAAGGTGAAAGACGCTTGTCTAGTGAGGCGATCTGTTCAATCAAGGCTGAGTTCTTTGCTGCAATAAAGATCCGCTCGTGAAAAACCTGATTTGCAGTGTAGTAATTCAAGGGATCAAGGGTTTTTGCTGCTTCAATACACTTTTCGTGTGCCAGTCGAATCAGTGCCAGGTCTTCAACTGTCGCTCGAATTGCTGCTTTGTTGGCTGCAAATGATTCAAGAGTCGCAACCAGTTCAAACATTTCCATAATTTCGTCAAGCGAGGGTTTGACAACAAAAACACCAGCATTTCGACGCTTCACTACCAGTCGAGCAGCGTTCAGGCCTTCAAATGCTTCACGAATGGGTGTTCGAGATACACCATAGCGCTTAGCTAGGCGGCTTTCATCCAAATGTTCACCAGGACTGAAATCACCGCGAATTATCGCTGTCTCAATTTCCTCTTGAATCAGCTTTGAAGTGGCCAAGTCTTCGGATTCGCTGGACTTTTTGTGCGTAGGAATTTCCATCGTTGTCGAAATATCCGTCATTCGCTTTAGATTTTAATGTATGAAAAGATTATACAATCGTTAAATGGTTGTATACAATCCTGAATAGTGCGGAACACTTCAAACGGATGGATAGGGTGAAGGATTTCGAAAGATTAAATCGTCACTTCGAAAGGATGGCCAATCGCCCGGACTTAATGTGGTTGGGTCGAAACACGAACCATATCTCGACTCATCCGGCGGTTCGCGAAGCAATGCTCGACAGCATTCGCAGTGAGGAGTACCACATTTATGCACCACCCTATGGCTTGCAGGAACTGCGCCAGTTAGTGGTCGACGAACTTGGCCTCAATGACATGTCGGCAATAATAACAGACGGCGCTGTATCAGGGCTTTATCACACTTGCCATACGTTCCTGAAGCCAGGCGACGGACTGATAACTACCGATCCAACATGGGAGTGGACCGTCAAATTTGCGACTTCAATTGGAGCAATGGTCAAAAAACTAAATATTTATGGGACTGAATTCGACTACCGGTTGAACCCGGTGCGTCTTGATGCCGCCATCGAGTCAAACACGAGGTGCATCTATCTAATCGATCCGAACAATCCTCTTGGAACCAGTTTTACAGAGAGTGAGATTCGTGACATATGCGACATTGCCAGAGTTCAGAAATCCTACCTGATTCAGGATTGCACTTATCGCGATTTTTCCCATGATCATCATTTGGCGGCACACTACTACCCTGAAGGTACCATAACCATGTGGAGCTTTTCCAAGTGGCTGGGTGTGGCTGGACTTCGAGTTGGTGCAATAGTTGCGAATGCTGATTTGATTGAAAGACTGAGCTTCGCACCTCCCAATATTCTGGGATCAAATATTGTGGCACAGCGTGGTGCGATTGAAGGATTGAAGCATAAATCTGAGTGGTTTCCTAAAGTTCTTGCAACAACTCGGGCAAATCAGTTGATGGTTTTCAATCAAGTCGATCAAATTTCAGGAATTACGGTTCCAGTCTATCCTTCAGATGGAAATTTTCTGATTTTGGAATGCTCAAATGCCGGAGAAACTCCGGAGTCAATCTGCCGACTGATGGATGAGCGTAACATTATGGTGAGACAGGGTAGTTACCATTCAAAACAATTTGGCAATCGCTTCATCAAGGTCTCGTTAAGTGTTCCAAAAGAATGGGTTGAAAAATTCTGTCACTGTCTGCCAGAAGTTGTGAAGCAAGCCAGAATTTTGAAACTGGAGGGTGCTGAATTCTTGGGTTAATCGACCGATTGCGACCGGATGAATAACGGTCGCATGTCTTTGAATCTATCAATTGACGCTGTGAAATACTTATGGAATTTGAATTAAGCGGAAAGAATGCTTTGATCACCGGCGCTTCCCAAGGCATTGGGGAAGCTATTGCGTACGCTCTTGCTGATCAGGGTGTAAATCTGCATTTGACAGCTCGAAATGAAAAGAACTTACAAAAGGTAAGAGAGAATATTCTGTCCCAATCCGATGTTCGAGTCGAAATTCATCCCCTTGATTTAACCGAACAAGGTGCAATCGCCAGTCTTACAGACTCGATTGGAGAAATCGAGATTCTCATCAACAACGCCGGCGCAATTCCGGGAGGTGGCCTTACCCATGTAGATGAAATCACTTGGAGACGCGGATGGGAGCTCAAAGTGATGGGCTACATCGATTTATGTCGAGCAACCTATCCGAAAATGAAAGCCAATGGCGGCGGAGTTATCATCAACAACATTGGAAATGCGGGGGAGGTTTTTGATGAACAGTACATTGCAGGTACATCCGGTAATGCCAGTCTGATGGCATTCACCCGAGCTTTAGGCGGTCGCAGTCTTGATGATAACATTAGAGTGATAGGTATCAATCCAGGGCCGGTCGACACCGAAAGAATTTATACACTCCTAAAAAATCGTGCCCAAACGGAGTTTGGTGATGAAAACAGGTACAAGGAATTATTGGAGAGGTACCCCTTGGGTAGACCGGCTTACCTTCGGGAGGTGACTGACCTGATTGTATTTTTAGCTTCATTTCGCGCAGGTTATATTTCTGGTACCATCATTACTGTCGACGGCGGCATTTCATCGAGGAGTTCAATTATTTAATGGACAGCACAATCGAATGGGTCGCCACGAGTGATGGATTCCGTCTCCACGCTGAGATTACTGGCAAAGGAGCCCCAATCATATTTGTGCATGAGTTTGGTGGCGATCAGCGAAGCTGGGAGCCACAAGTTCGCTTTTTTTCAGGACGCTATCAATGCATCACATTTAATGCCAGAGGATACCCACCTTCAAGCGTACCTGAGGACCCTGCAAAATATAGTCAGGCACGCGCGGTCAATGACATTGTTGATGTCATGAATCACATTGGGATTGAAAGATCTCACATTATCGGTTTGTCTATGGGAGGGTTTGCAGCTCTGCACTTTGGCCTCCAGCATCCCAACCGAACTGTCTCACTGGTTGCGGCCAGCACTGGATTTGGAGCAGAAAAAAAATACGATGCCTACTTCAAGCAAGTTTCTCACGAGATTGCAGATCTATATGAGAAACATGGTGCTGAAGAATTCTCACACATTTATGCGCGATCGGCACCACGCATTCCCTTTCTAGTTAAAGATCCACATGGGTGGGAAGAGTTTCGACACATACTTGGTGATCGTTCTGCACTTGGAGCGGCACTCACAATGCGGGGAGTACAGGCGGCACGGCCGTCCATTTACGAATTCGAAGACGGATTGAAGTCTATGAAATTACCGACTTTAATCATTGCAGGTGACGAAGATGACAATTGTCTGCAACCCGGACTGTTTTTGAAGAGCGTGATTCCAGCGAGCGGGTTAATGATCATACCCAAGACAGGGCATACCTGCAATCTTGAAGAACCGGACCTGTTCAACCAGATCGTTTCAGAGTTCCTTACCGCCGTTGAGGGGGAAAGATGGCTACCCCGAGACCCAAGGTGTGTGCCGTTGGAAATTCTCAAAGAGAGCACCTCACGATGTTAAGTGATACAGTTGAAGTTAAAGTTGCGAGCCACGTGAATGAGCATCGTCTTTGGGACCGGCTGATGCAACTCGCAAAGATTGGAGCAACAGAATCCGGTGGGGTTTCACGATTCGCACTCTCAGAAGAAGAATCACTCGCCCGTCGATTGCTAATCGAATGGGCTTTAGAACTAGAGTTGGAGATTAGTACGGACGATATCAGCAATCTCTATTTTCGCTTGAATGGTAGAAATAAGCAGACTGCTCCCGTTATGAGCGGCTCACATATCGATTCGCAGCCCAACGGTGGAAAGTTTGATGGGACGTTTGGAGTGGTTGCGGCACTCGAAGTTCTGCAAGCGATTCGAGAATCCGGTACTCAGCCAGCTCGGTCAATCGACGTAGTGGTGTGGCTCAATGAAGAGGGCTCAAGATTTTCTCCTGGGATGATGGGCTCAGACGTATTTGTCGGTCGACGGAGCTTGGATGATTGTCTGACAGTTAAAGATTCGAAGGGGGTTTCAGTTGCTGAAGCGCTAGAAACGACGCACAGTGAATTCCATTCGCTGCCCAGGCGGTCGTTCGGCGGCGCGGTGTGCCACTATGTCGAGGCACACATCGAGCAGGGGCCGCTGCTCGATACCGCAAAGATTCCAGTGGGAGTTGTCACCGGCATACAGGGATCAAGAAGATTTCGAATTCGGGTTATTGGGGAGCAAGCCCACGCTGGAACCGAACCAATGGAAAATCGAAAGGATGCATTATTTACAGCAGTTGATGTGATTCAGGAAATTCGCAGCCAACTCATGAATCGCTTCCCAGATTTGAAGTTGACCATGGGTTTGTTTGAGATGTTACCCAACGCACCTTCAGTGGTGCCTTCCAGCGTATATTTTTCAATCGATATTCGACATCCGAAGGATTCTACCCTCGCTGAATCTCAGCGCATCATCGATGAAATCTGTCACTCCAACCAGAACAAGTGTGAAATCGAAGTGAATCAAATCGCAGTATCGAAATCGCTGGAATTTCCCAACAGAATTCGTAAGCGAATCACCAGATGTGCAGAAATTCTGAACATCGGTTCAATGCCCATTTATTCAATGGCGGGGCACGACGCTCGTCAAATGCACTATCACTGCCCAAGTGGCATGATCTTTGTGCCTTGTTACAAAGGCATCAGTCACAGCGATAAGGAAGCCTGTGAGTCAAGTGATCTCTTTATGGGAACTCAGGTGCTCGCCGCATCGCTAATTGACATGGCCAATCAGCAATTAAAGTGATCATGAACACATCCAGACAAGAAGCTGCAGTGCCGTCCCAGCGAGGTGCACTCGGTTTTCACAACTTGTACGTAACGTACTCTGCTGAACAGGGGGCCGATGCAGTTCATGCACTTGAGGATATAGACCTCAGTGTGGACTCTGGTGAGTTCGTGTCAGTAATTGGTCCTTCCGGATGTGGAAAAAGCACAATGCTTCGGGTTGTTGCAGATTTGGTCAGTCCAACTAGTGGCCAGGTCTCAATTGGTGGACAATCTCCAAAGAACACCAGACTGAAGCGAAAAGTCGGCTTTGTGTTTCAGGATGCCGCGCTACTGGAGTGGCGAAGAATTTTACAGAATGTCGCGCTGCCTCTGGAGTTGAAAGGTGTATCGCGTTCCGAGCGGGAAAGAATCGCGCTTGAACTCATTGAAATGGTTGGACTTACCGGATTTGAACGTTCCTATCCGCGACAGTTGTCAGGAGGCATGCGCCAACGTGCTGCCATTGCTCGTGCAATGTCAACTGAACCGGAAGTGATGCTGATGGATGAACCCTTTGGCGCGCTGGATCAAATCACCCGGGATCGATTGAATCTTGAGTTACTGGGTCTGTCAGAGCGAAAGCACATGACCGTCATATTTGTTACTCATTCAATCAATGAAGCTGTTCTGCTTTCAGACCGAGTTTTTGTCATGACCGAGCGTCCGGGAAAAATTTGCGGTGAAATGCGGATCGATTTGCCTAGACCCCGTTCACTGGAAATACGACAAACTGAAGAATTCATTAAGTTTGTTAAGCAGGGTGTTGTCCTTCTGGAGCAAGGTTTTGAGTAACATGCAACCCCATCAGTTAGGAAGTAGCGAAAACCGAGTCAGGCTTTCGAGTCTGACCGTTGTACGTGAGTGGACTTGGTTGGTGGCACCTCCAATTGTCATGTTCATTCTGGTTGCCGCAGTTTGGGAGTGGGCGGTTGCGTTTTATCAGATTCCACCATACATACTGCCATCTCCTGGAAGAATTTTTGAATCACTGGTTAAGGATCAGGGTTCAATTCTGCGGCACTCAGGCATCACGCTTTTTGAGGCGGTTTCGGGATTCCTGATCGGATCATTTCTTGGGGCAGTTCTGGGCACGGCCTTCGCATATTCAAGACTCTTCGCTCAAAGTCTGCTGCCTTATGTCATCGCTGCAAATACGATCCCGGTTGTTGCGATCGCACCCATCATTCTGATCTGGTTTGGTCATGGAATACCGTCAAAAATCGCAGTTACAGCTTTCCTTTCATTCTTCCCGCTTGCACTTAACATGATGAAGGGTTTACGTTCATATGATCCGATCATCATGGACGTCTTTCATGTTTCAGCTGCCAGCAACTGGCAGCGTTTCATCAAGATGCGATTGCCTTCATCTTTACCCTACGTGTTTGTAGGACTTAAGTTAAACGTAACTTTTTCTGTCATCGGCGCCATCATCGCCGAATTTGTTCAGGCTGATCGCGGTCTAGGATTTGTCATCATGACCGCCTATCGAACATTGAATATGCCGCGCCTTTGGGCAGCAATGCTGGTCTCTGCTGCGGCTGGAATTCTATTTTTTGCATTGGTTGCACTTGCCGAACGTTGGATTATTCCATGGCACAGTTCAATGCGAAAAGCAGAGTAAATTAACTATTTATCAACCATTGGGAGAGTAAATCATGAAATCCAAAATTTCAATACTCAAGTATTCGCTTCAGATGATGACCGTATTGGTCTTGTCGATGTGGGTCGCAGTTTCCTCTGCAGAAACGATGCGATTGGAGTGGGTAATTCAAGGTCAATTTGCAGGTCCAATTGTTGCCCTCGACAAAGGGTACTACGAAGCTGAAGGCGTGGATATGCAACTGATTCCCGCTGGTCCAGACATCAAACCTGCAGTTACAGTCGCACAAGGTACGGATACCTTTGGAATTGGTCATCCCAATCAGGTCATATCGGCGCGGGGCAATGGAGTGCCATTGGTCATGGTAATGCAGTTCGGCCAAAAGAGCGCAACAACTTATGTTGTGCGCAAGGAAGCGGGCATAAATTCGGTTCAGGATATGCCGGGCAATAGCGTAGGCTTGTGGTTCGGCGGTGATGAGCATGAATTTCTTGCGATGCTAGACGCAGCCGGCGTTAAGCAGGAAGACGTCCAAATCATCAGTCAGGGCTTCGATATTATTGCGTGGCTGAATGGGGACTACGACGTGATGCAAGTTACCCTGTTCAATGAATTACTGCAGGTCTACGATCAGGGCTATATGAAGGATGACCTAGTGTTTCTGGACCCATCCGACTACGGCGTTGCACTAGTGTCTGGTGGCGTGTTTACTTCTGAGAAGGTCATTGCAGAAAATCCGGAAGCGGTGCAGGGCATGGTTAACGCAACTTTACGCGGCTGGCAGGATGCATTGGCTGACCCGGAAGCTGCGGCCAAAATTGTTTTGAAGTATAACAGCGAACTGGATGAAGCACAGCAGGTGGGACAGATCAAAGCAATGGGAAACCTGATTTGTGCCGGACCGACTCTTGAAGGAAAATTCGGCATGTCAGTCCTTAGCGACTGGGAAGTTTCACAGAATGTTTTGCTAGGTGCAAACCTTATCGAGAACGCGATCGATTTGGGAAGCGGTTTTACCAACAGTTTCTGGGATGCAGCCCCTGAGGAATACAAAACGGTGAACTGCTCAAGCTGAGTCGCTAGTGTCATAACCTCAGCTGAAATTGCTTTGCTATCGGTTAAGTGATGGAAAAAATCAGACTTCGGCTACTTTGGTATCCTCAAGCACAGTTCGTTGGTGCATTGCTTGCAGAGCATCGTGACTTTGCCAGTCGTCGAGGATTCCAACTTGAATGCCAGCCAGTAGATTTTAGTGAGGGTCCGGTTTCTGCAATACTGTCAGGTAATGCTGATCTTTGTATTGCAAGTCCTTCACATATGTTGGAGAGTTCGGAGCCGGAGTCTTTGGTCTTTTTGCTGACATTTCAGCAGTCAGGATCTTGTGTTTACCTTGCTCGCAAGGACCACGACATTGACAGTATTCGCTGCCTGGCCGGGAAACGAATCGCCGTTTGGCCGGGCAGCGAAGATTTAGAACTGAAATGGATGCTGTCCAAGGCTGGTGTACATCTGTCCGACATTGAATTCGTACCAACTGTAGACACTGTCCAAATGTTGATGGATGGCCAGGTATCCTGTGCTCAAATGACAACATACAACGAGTATTTGAAATTTCTGAAACTCGGCGGTGACGAGTCCACGGTACTGACTTTGCATGCTCGCGACTACGATGCTGATCTGATCAAAGACGGTGTTGTTGCTCTCAAAAGCTGGGTTGGTTCTGATACAGTCAGAGTTCAAGCAGTTGTCGAAAGTCTGCTGGCGGGTTGGACGCATGCACTTCATCACCAAAGTGATGCAATAGATTTGTGTAAGCAAATTCGAGCCGACGTTGAGGAGGAGCATCACCGGATGCAATACCATGAAATCAAAAAGCTGATTGCAAGTGGTGCGACCAATTCGCACGGACTAGGCTTTCCACACACCGACCACTTAAAGAAAGCGGCCAGTGCCGTTTCGGAAGTCGAAGGCGGGCAATTTGATTTCGACGTCAACAGGCTTGTCGATACACAATACTGGCAAGCTGCCGAGCCGTCCTTACGTCAAACTGCGTGGTAGCAAATCGTTCTGTCGTTGTTGTTGGCGCAGGAATAACCGGTGTTGTAGCAGCGGTTTTTCTGTCAAAATCAGGTCATCGTGTCACGCTGCTTGAGAAAGGTGAAATTGGCGGCGCAGTTTCGGGTGCAAGTCTTGCCTGCATCACCGCACATATGATCGATCTGGATGAGATTGAGCTGCTGCGTTGGAGTTGTCAGACATGGAAGGATTTTGCCCAAGATTCTCCAGTTGATATTGAATTTGATCTTTGTGGTCAGATACGGTTTATCGAACGCGAAGAAGAGTTGTCCGCGGCCATCCGGTATGTCGATTCAGAGCGTGAATGCGGACTTGACTCATCAATTGTTGATGGTGACCAGTTAAGTCAAATCGAACCGAATCTCACCAGTGATATTGTCGCTGCGACATTCGATCCGGATTCAGCAACCGTTAATCCGTTTCTGGCAATTCGCGCATTCATTTTGCAGGCCAGGTCACTTGGGGTGGACATTCGGCAGCACTCTCCTGTCGATGAAGTAAAGGTTCAGAACGGACGCGTCGTCGGTGTGGTTTCCAAGGGCGAGATGATCAGGTGTGATTGCGTCATACTCGCAAGTGGTCCATGGACAGCTGAACTTACTCGAGAATGTGATATTGATTTACCAATATTTCCACGTAAGGCGCAATGTCTTGCGACTGTCGCAGTGCCTCCTAAAACGATCCGTAGGGTGATCAGTTCCTGCGAAGCGTCAAGCGGTGTAGAAGCTGGATACACACAGATTCAGCAGTCCTTCAACTCGCAAGTTTTGTTTAATACAGTTCTTGCTGGTGGATTGTCACAGTCAGGCGCCCAGGATTCAATATCGGAGGTAGATCCGGACTTCGTTGTTGATTCAATTGCCCAGTTATTACATCTGTTCCCGTGTCTCGATGGCGTTCAGCTGCTTCGCTCATGGGTACGTTATGAAGCAGTTGCTCCTGATCAGCGGTTTCTCTTGGGACCTTTGGAGCTTGACGGATTGTTTATTGCCGCGGGCGATGCCGGAACGGGATTTCTTCGAGCGCCAGCAGTCGGCCAACTGCTGAGTGATATGGTTTCAGAATCTGAACCCTTCCTACGTTACGATTTATACGAACCGTACCGGTTTACAATCAAGCCACGTTTAGAATAATGATCACCATTTACATCGACGGCAGCGCATATGAGGTGAATGAGGATGTAATCCTCGGTCACGTGTTGCACGAAGTTAAATCTGCAAAGTTTGGAAGTTCTTGTCGAGGCTTGTTTTGCGGTATGGGAATCTGTTTTGAATGTGTTGTCAAAATCGACGATGATTCGAATAGACGCTCCTGCATGACCAAAGTCTATCCGGGTATGCAGGTGAAAACCAACTCACTGTGAACGTACTGAATGTCGATGTACTAGTCGTTGGCTCCGGACCATCGGGGCTGGCTGCCGCGCTTGAGGCACATCGAAACGGCGCCAATACTGTCATTGTGGACAGCTTTGCCAGGGCAGGTGGGCAATACTGGATGCAATCCAATCATGGCTTGGAGAGAAATGACACGCAAATGCAGGAAGGTGCGAACTTCATTACCAATTGTGAAAATTTGGGGATCAAGACCATTACCGACGCGGAAGTCTGGGGAATCCTGCCAAAGTATCGTGTGTTCATTCAACAGGGCTTGGGAGATTCCATCGAGATTGCTGCAAGAGCGTTAGTGATTTGTACCGGAGCACATGACTTCGTAATGCCATTTGCTGGTTGGACACTTCCCGGAGTAATGACGGCAGGAGCAGGCCAGCGCTATGTAAAAATGTATGGAAAGCCACCAGGCGACAAAATTGTTTTGGCTGGATCTGGTGCATTTTTGTGGGCGGTAGCAGCGACTATTGTTAAAGCGGGAGGCAATTTAGAGGCAATGGTCGAGTCAAACACAAATCAATTCAGGTTGTTTGGTCTAATTGGACGGTATCCCTCGCGATGGACCGAAACGAGACGCCTGTTATCTCCTGTGCTGCGATCCGGTGTACAAAGATTGAATGGTTATTGCATCGATTATGCTCAAGGCGGAGATCGTATCGAAGCCGTAAAGTTGCGACAGGTCTCGAACAGCGACCGAGTTGCTGGTCAAGAACTGGAAATGGAGACCGACTGTTTGCTGGTCAGTCACGGATTCAGACCCATTACTGAAATGACCGCTTTACTCCGATGCGAACATCAGTTTGATACAAGAAAGGGTGGTTGGTATTGCAAAACCGACCCCGAAACAGGTGCAACTTCAATCGATAATGTTTACGCAGCAGGTGAAGTAACTGGTGTCACCGGGGCTCAGTCAGCTATGATCGAAGGCGCACTGGCGGGGTTGGGTGTGAGTGAAAAACTTGGATTGACCAGGAACGGATTTAAACGTAAAAGAGCACGACTGATAAAACGTCAACTTCGAACTGTCAGGTTTGCTGATGGCTTGGCTGAGTTGTTCGAACTCAACAAAAATGCGGTGCCGAGAATTGACGACAACACTTTAGTTTGCAGGTGTGAAGATGTCACCTGGGGTGATGTTCTGAAATCCTGGGATGATGGTGCGCAAAATTTACAGGCCGTCAAGTATTGGACTCGGCTTGGAATGGGGCGCTGTCAAGGACGTATCTGCGGTGTTGCTGTATCAAGATTGCTAGCGAACCAATTTGGCCTAGACCCAAGAATATTCGGATTCAATCATCCGCGATTGCCGCTTCGACCTGTACCGGTAAATGTCGTACACGATGCCTTTGCGCAAAAAACGTGTAGATGATTGGTACTTTTGAAATATAGGTGAAGTAAATTTCAAAATTTATAGTCTGGTGAAGCTGCTTCCGCTGCTTCTTCATGTTTATTGAATTTGAAATTTCGAAATTTTTCCAAAAAATAAGGTTTAATTTCACGATTACTTAACCGAGAGACCTTATGGTCAGGCAACTCGGACAGGGAGGTCTGAGAATTCACAAGGATGAGGAATTTACATTGAAATCAATTAAAGCGATTACATTTGATTTGTGGGACACCGTAATCAATGATGATTCCGATGAACCCATTCGTAAGGAAATGGGGCTTCGAACCAAACGGGAAGAGCGACATTTTCTGGTTTGGCAAGCGGTAAACAAAGTTACACCATTGCCGTTGGAAATGGTGAAGTCTGCTTACGAAGATATTAATGCCGAATTCAATCAGGTTTGGCACGATGAATTTATTACCTGGACAGTTTCTCAGAGATTGAATCGGGTACTGTTGAAACTGAATATTCAGCTTTCTGATCAGAGTTTTGATGATACGGTTGAAGAATTGGAGTCGCTTGAAGTTGACCTTCCACCGAAACCCATCGAAGGAGCACACGAAGCATTGGCTGAAATTTCCAGAGAGTTTCCTCTCGCTGTAGTCTCGGATACCATCAATACCCCCGGAACGGGTCTTAGGGCTTGGCTCGAAAAACACGACCTTAAGCAGTATTTCAGAGTTTTTGCCTTTTCAGATGAAGTTGGACGCTCAAAACCGCACCGTGATATATTTGCCTGCGCACTTGATGGTTTAGGTGCTCGTTTTGAAGACGCAGTACACATCGGAGATCGCGAACACAACGATATTCGAGGTGCTCACGCATTAGGTATGAGAGCAATTCTGTTCACTGCAACGCGTGATGCGGATGCTGAAAATACGACCGCTGATGCAGTTTGCAAGAGTTACGCCCAACTGCCAGCCATATTGAATCAATTGAACTAATTGATTCAATTGACAATACACTCATCTCAAACATTCAACCGGATTTACTGAATTTCCACTAAAGATGATTAATGATTCAATCAAACTGCTCGTTGTGGAGGGATACGCCCGCGAGTCTCGGGATACGCTAGTCGAGAGTGGCATGGCTTTGGCAAGTGATCTCTATAAAGCGATGCTGCTGTCGATTGCCCCGAACGCTATCGTTGATATTGTGACACCGGCCGATATCGACACTTCGCTGCCGAAAGGCGTTGCCCTCAATTCCTACGATGGTGTTGCGATGACAGGTTCCAATCTGTCCGTCCTTGACGACTCTAACCCCAGTGTTCGAAGACAGGTTGATTTTCAGAAAGAAGTATTCAAGCAAGGGGTGCCAAGCTTTGGCAGTTGTTGGGCATTGCAGATTGGTACGGTTGCATCGGGTGGTGAAGTCCGGATTAATCCAAAAGGCAGGGAGATGGGGTTTGCAAGAAAAATTAAGCTGACTGACAGTGGATTGAATCATCCGTTGTACAAAGGCAAACCACCGGTTTTTGACGGTTTTGCCAGCCATGAAGATGAAGTCATCAGTACACCACCAAAGTCAGAAATTTTGTCGGGCAATCATGTCTCAAGGGTACAGGCCATGGAGATTACCTGTGGCAAGGGGACAATGTGGGCTCTTCAGTATCATCCCGAATATGACACCGGAGAGCTGGCATCGCTGATTCGATGTCGCGAAGAAAGACTGATTCGAATGGGATTTTTTGGTGATTCAGAGAGTCTGCACGAGTACACCAGAAAACTCGATATCCTGCGAGAGGACCCTCAACGCAAAGATAC
>JAJEHQ010000032.1 GCA_022823625.1 Gammaproteobacteria bacterium | reverse complement strand
TCCGTAAAAAAACAGTTGCGTAGCAACAAGGATATGCGCCTCCCAAAAGCGCGCAATTCCTGGTGTTTTTTATGGATTTATTAACAGGTTTATTTCCGCTCCGTGGTTAATTTCAGACTCATTTTGCAATTGGAAAACACTACTATCCAGTCAGGTTCCATCTCCCAAAATGCTTGCATTTTGTTTGCTTTGGAATTGCCGTACATTTGATATTTTGAGCTGTGGATGTTGATCTTATGGCGCTTAAAAATGGCCATAGGAAGCATCAATGTAGTCCAAAACATAGCCGGCACCCATCCCCAGAATTTTCTCAAGGTAAAGTTTGTCAGTGTCTTCGAGACTGCTCACGCCACGGCTTCCGTTATCTTTTCAGCATCGCGCAGGCGAATTTCTCCAGATATGAGTTTGGGGAGTAGCGTGTTACGCAGTTCAGTTAGAGAACAAGTGACCAGAATATTGGTACTAACGTGTTGTAGCATCAGTCCGACTATTTCTTGAAAGATCTGCACTATTGATTCGGTTGGTAGACAAAATTCGTATTGGCTCATTGTTTGCCAACTTGTTCGTGGCATTTTAGTACCCGTCGATGTCCTATCCGTATACTTCACGAATTCTGTAGAAGATACCAAGCACAATAGAAATGCAGACCATGTTGCGAACTTTGGAGTTACCACTACAATGTCCGTGGAACATACGCCGTCAAAAGGAGCCAAACCAACCTTGTGGAAATAAGGTCTAAGTTTACCGAATAGAATTTCACCTTCACAAAACGCAAATTTGTTACTCTTAACATTGTCCAAAACCTCCCAATCTGTAAGTGCGATCGAACGCCGAGGCATATGCTTAAGGCCAACATATGGTGTATCGTTGAAATTTTCTGCTGGATTTACGACTCTGCGAGGGAAAACGGCCACGTCTCTTAGAAACCCGACTTCCCATCCTTTTGGCACCGCTCCTAACTCCGAATCCACCAATCTATCTGGAAACAGATCGTCGATATGCTTGGGTAGGCCAGTATTTCTCTCCGCCATCTTTGCGCGAACAGGTTCGAAATCTATAAACCACGATTTGAAAAGAACACGAGCCATCTCCTCGAGTGTTTTATTCATTAGTCGGTTTTTTTCGATTTTGTCGTCGAAAGCACTAAGAATACTGGTGATACGATGTTGTTCTGGAATCGGGGGAACAACTACAAATTTATGATCAAAGCATTCAATCGGTACTCTTTGACGACCAGATGTACCAGTCATTTGATCAATTGCATAACTACGAACCGATTCCCATTGAGCCAAATAATATGCGAACTTAGTATCAGTAATGCCTGGCCGACCCCTAATCACAATGAACTCAGTTGAACCATGACCTACCGAAAATTTCGATGTCAACCTATTCGATTTAAAATACGCAATTTTGCCATTCTCGAGACACGGTGTAATTCTAGCCATCAGTACATCACCATCTTGAAAACGTGATCCACTACCTAAATACTTTCGGCTAGTTCGAGCGGAGACATCTGGATTTTGAGGGGAAATGGTTGCCATATCTACATACTGATAACACTCCCCGCGTTTGAGTTTAACAGAAGGATTTAATTGAACCGCTTTGCTGAATGGCAAGTTCAGCCAACCATCCTCAGATTTGCGTTTTTTTCTCTTTAAAACAACATATTGTGCTTTGATTTGTGCTTTGAATTCATCAGACAGTTCTTCCCAAATTGACAGATCGATTTTGAAGGGCAAATCGCTTTCTTGAAAGGCATCGTCCAACAGGGCAACCTGATGTTTTTGATTTTCAGATGCAAAGGCAACTAAATCCAGATCAGATTTAGCATGAGAAGTCCAATTTGAGCGCGAACCAAATGCCCAAATGGTCGTATTGGGCAAATACTGGTCAAGCAAGTTAAGGATAGACTTGCGTTGTTCCGACGTCAGATCAGGCGAGCAGCTTACTTCCAATTTTTGCCGCTCATTCTGTGGTACAGTGTAATCGCATCTTCGATAAAACAGGGAATCAAATTAAGACAGGAATCTGCTTTTTCGCCGTCATAGTCATGTGATGTATCTATTCGAGCTTTAGAATAATCAAACCAAAGGTCCAATGAAGACTCAAGAACACTATTTTCGTCAGCAATTCTGAAAATAGGCTTCGGGCTGTTTGGAATCTCGGGAATTCCTAAATCCTCAATCAGGTACTTTCGAAGCGTTTTCCAGAGCGTGTCATAACAAATCTCGAAACGTTGGATCACCGACTCTCTGACTCCTTCTTGAACGATTTCAGGGTAATCCGGATCTAAAGTTTGATAATTCACATATTGATCCTGCAATCGTTTAAGCGATTTTTGGAATTTCTCATAATGAACCATGATTTACGCTTGAATCAGTTAAAGTTTATTGCCCTTACGATATAACACAAGCGTAATCATTGAAAACCAATCGCGGAGATGTTGGTATTAATCTTTGAGAAAACCAATCTGTTTAAGATTGGCAGTGATTTGTTCATCCAATGCCCTTGCTTCTCTTTGTTGTTCCACTAGTTGCACAACCAGTCGTTCCATCTTTTCTTCAAACAGCTCATCATCCTCTTCAACAATTTCCATTCCAACATAGCGCCCAGGTGTCAAGACATAATCATGTTTGCGTATTTCTTCAATTTCCACACATTTACAGAAACCTGGTATATCTTCGTAGTTGGTCGCTTTTGTCTTTTTCCATTCTTGATAAGTTCCCGCAATTTTCGCAATTTCTTCATCTGTCAGCTCGCGATGAGTGCGATCAACCATTCGGCCAAGATTCCGAGCATCAATAAACAATGTTTTTCTTATTCTTGTTTTGCGATTCGACTGATTACGCACTAAAAACCATAGACAAGCAGGAATTTGTGTGGAATAAAACAATTGTCCCGGCAAAGCAACCATGCAATCTACCAAACCTGCTTCAACGATATTTTTTCTGATTTCCTTTTCTTTCGATTGACTGGAGGACATAGAACCATTCGCAAGAACGAAGCCGGCGATACCATTTGGAGCCAAGTGATGAATCATATGCTGAACCCATGCAAAATTCGCATTGCCCTTCGGCGGAATACCGTATTGCCAGCGTTTATCCCCACCCAAACGTTCTTCTCCCCAATCAGAAACATTGAACGGCGGATTGGCCAGAATATAGTCGGCCTTTAGGTCTGGATGACGGTCGTTGTGAAAACTGTCACCGTGTGCAATTTGTCCCTCAATACCCCGGATGGCAAGATTCATTCTCGCAAGTCGCCATGTTGTATAGTTCGACTCCTGTCCGTATATCGAAATGTCCGACTTCGCTCCAGGTGGCAAGTTTGAGTTGCTGGCGACGCCTTTTGCATGAGCGTGTATAAACTCAATCGATTGAACGAACATTCCTGATGAACCGCAACAGGGGTCATAGACGCGCCCGTTGTAGGGTTGAATCATCTCAACCAAGAGTTTGACGATGCATCCAGGCGTATAAAACTCACCTCCTTTCTTACCCTCCGCACTGGCAAATTGGGACAGAAAGTATTCATAAACCCGGCCAAGGACATCTTTCGAGCGCGCTTCCGCATCACCAACCGTAATATTGCTAATCACGTCAATGAGTTGCCCCAGCCTCACAGTGTCTACTACTGGCCTGGCATAGTCTTTCGGTAATACATCCTTGATGAATTTGTTTTCACGCTCAATTGCAATCATGGCATTGTCAACAACCTGACCGATATCTGACTGTTTCGCTTGATCAGATATTTTTTGCCAGCGCGCTTCAGACGGCACCCAAAATATGTTTTTTGCAGTATATTCGTCTCGGTCGTTTGCAGCGTCGTCTCCCGCTTCTGCTTTCACTATTGCTTTGCGTTCCTCGAATGCGTCAGAAATGTATTTCAAAAAAATCAAGCCGAGCACGACATGCTTGTATTCAGCAGCATCCATTGACCCGCGTAAAGTGTCTGCCATACTCCACAATTCAGCTTCATAACCAATGTCGACAGCTTGGTCAATTTTTGCGTTTTCTTTTTTTAATGGCTCTGGGATTTTTTCTGTGGCAATTGAATTTATTCCTTTATTTCTCATAGAACTGGATTTGCAGTGAATCCCCTAATATTGTATTTATCTGAAACCTGGATTGTTGCATCGCGTTTCGAACTGCAACAAAATAAACAGTTTGCAACAGACAATTGATTTACTAACCTGAAATTCAGCCGCTTATCCATATTGACATTTCGGTCCGCCAGTCAAAACGATTCTTTTGCCAAAGTAGAATTCAGAAGCAATACTACGCAATCGTCAATTACTAGACTCCGAGCCTCCAATTTCGTAGACAGTATCTGTCTGACCAAGTGCCTCAGATTTCTGTGCCGGTGCTTTCACCACCAACCCTTCAAGACGGACCTTGTCGCGAAAAGTCTCGTCAAACCGAACCCATTCAACGAAATCAACCTTGAAGGATAAGTCGGATTCACTAAATCTTTCAGTCAGAGTTGATATGACATTAAAGAGGCAGGGGTTCACTGTCGAGGATGGTGAGATCAAGATCCGAATACTCTTTTGCAGTCCAGGTTGCACGAGAACCGAACGCCAATTCTTTTCTGTCCGGCACACGTTTATTCAGGATTTCACCCCCTAACTGGGACGAAGATCAAGATGCAACGCCATCTCAATTTCGCAATGCGTCTCGCAGTCTGTCTCGAAGATAGACTACTTCTTCGATAAAGCGAGGCAGGTTCTCAATTATGTCGAGAGATATTTCCTCTTGGTATGCATGATTGGTTTTCGCGCGCATCTCTCGGAAATCGCGCCAATCAATCCATTCACCGCGCAACAGTGCATGTTCGTTTGCCGTGCGAATCAAGTCCTGAAATGTCATCCGATTAAACTGCTCTGGGTTTGCTGAAGCATATTGGAGATGGCGTTTCAGAATCTTGTGTCCAAGTCCATAGGTAAACTTGAAGCGATGAATCAGACCGTCGCGAACCAATGTGTCGGTTGTGTCGGACCGATAACGCACCAGTCCTTCTTCAAGACGCTTAATTGCCCGTTCGAAAGGTGCGATCACAGGTTTGTCATTCGACATTCTGCTTACCACTCCAGAATCCAATTTCCTTCAGGTTTTGCGCGATAGTAGCATCCAACTTCACCCGCTATTCTTGCTGTTCGAGCAATTGAGCGACTAGCCGCTTCATTTTGTCCTCAAACGGCTCTCCGTCCTCTTATTCTGGCGGCACACCAACGTGGTGCTCAGAAGTAAGTACGTGCCCATGCTTGCGGATTTCTTCCATATTTGCACTTTTGCAGAATATTGGAATATTTTCGTAGTTGTCAGAAATGTCTTCGTTTCGCCAAGCATGGTAAGTATCTGCGATTCGGCGGATTTCACTCTCCGACGACTCTCTATGTATTCGGCTCACCATGTTGCCGAGCGCTCGGGCATCAATGAATAGAACTTCATCGCGCCGCTCGCGATACTTGCCGTTGCCGTGATCGCTCACCAAAAACCACAAACAAGCAGGTATCTGGCTTGTATAAAACAACTGACCGGGCAGAGCGACTATGCAGTCGACAAGCTAAGCACAACATATTTATATTCAGCTGCATCCATTGAACGCTTAGGGTATCGGCGATGCTCCACAATTCCGCTTTAAAGCCAATCGTAGCACTTTGCACCAAATTTGCAGAATGACTTTGATTGCTGGTGAGTTGTTCTTTTGCAGGCAATTCAATATCTTCCGGTTATAAATTGAAACGATACAAATTTCTTTATGCCCAACTCTTTGGCCAAACTAACATTCGTGCAATTTGGTCAAGCATTGGATACATGATTACGTTGAGACTTGGTTTTAGATTGTATCAATACGGATCGTTAGGTATTTGCGTATCAGTGGAACTGCTCGGGCGGTTTGAACAGGCGGTCTGGCAGTGAGAGCAATTTATTCGGATTAACCGGGTCCATTTCTGCGGTGACACTGAAATTCACATCACGCTCAACCACCAAGTCCGTCTGCGTATGACTTTCGACTTCGGCGTCCCCCAGATCATACTTCCGAGGGGCAAGGTTCACTGAACTGGATTGTCGAATCTCCGAAACTTTTGAATTTCATTGCAACTTTATCTCCCGACAGCAGAACTTTGATGGTCTATTGCAGGCGTCCTGCACCCCGTTTCAAACAATCAACCAGCGTGGTAATCCGTTCGAATGAGACTGTTGAGATGGTTTCATCTAACTGATAATTTTCTGCACCGGGATGGACGATCCATAAGTGTTCAAGTTTTAAGTCCTGAATGGCAGAGCGCATTGAGCGTGTGGTGCCAATCGAATCGCTGTACTTGATTTCGAATCCATATCTTTTTCCGTTGACGATCACCAAAAGATCGAGTTCTGCGCCGCCATGAGTCCCCCAAAAGTAGCAACTGCGAGAACGTAGCCGATTGATGATGTGTTCGATGACCAACCCTTCGAATGAAGCACCAGCCTTTGGGTGACTTAACACAGCGCGGCGCGAATTGAGTTCAAGCAAGGAATGCGCAATGCCAGAATCACGGATGTATATTTTGGGCGATTTGACCTGACGTTTTTTCAGATTCTCATGCCAGGGAGCCAGCACCCTGACCATAAACGCGGAACTGAGTATGTCCAGGTAGCGTCTGGCCGTAATCTCACTTTGTCCGATGGCACGGGCAAATTCTGCGCCATTCCAAACCTGCCCATGGTAGTGTGCGAGCATCGTCCAGAATCGGCGCAGCGTGTCCGGCGGTACCATAATTCCGTATTGCGGCACATCGCGTTCTAAAAATGTTTCTACGAAACTCTCTCGCCAAATTGCAGACAGTTCGTCGTCGCCAGCTAGTACGCTTCTTGGGAAACTACCCCTGTACCATAGTGTGTGCCAATGAATTTCAGGAACCTCGTCAATGGAAAATCCACTTAAGTATTCAATTCCGATTCGACCAGCCAGAGATTCGGATACGCCTTTTATCAATGTCGGTGATACACTGCCGAGCACCAGAAACCGCGCGTCGCACTTTGGATTATCAATAACAACGCGCATCACCTCGAAAAGCTCAGGTACGCGCTGTATCTCGTCAATCACGACAGTACCCGATAGGTTCAATAAAATCGACTCCGCATTGTCCATTAACCGACGGTCCGTATACTTTTCCAGATCAAAAAAACTTACCTGCGGGTCATTGTGCGTAAACAGTCTTGCCAAAGTTGTCTTGCCACTCTGGCGCGGGCCTACAACCGCTACTGCAGGATGCACCTGAAACGAACGGTTCACTCTAGCTATGGCAAATGTTCTTGGAATTTTAGATTCAATCATATATCCATGATATTATAATAATTAACTTATGATTTTCAAGAATAATAATCTTAATCCTTTCGATATACAGGTTTATTTTCGATCTATTGGTGACATTTGTCGTCTGCTGTAAAATGGCCGTTAAAACAACACTGCCATTCCATAAACAGTGACACACCATATCCAGTAAATGCGATGCGTATCATGCGATGAATGGGACACCCGCCCGCATCAAGCGCGCCGTTAACTAAGAATTGCAACCTGAAAAATGCGCTTCCGCACAATTTGTAGTAGTCCACCTACAGGTGGACTACTACCGCGGGTTGGCAAAATTGATTTTGCAGATAAAACCAATGCCAAGAGCCTTGGCCTTGACTTCTCTGAATTGTCATTGGCTGCCTTAGTCGGCTAAGATTGATTCAGGTAGAAAGTAGTTCGGAATTGTTAATGTGTTACCATCTATTCTTCCCATACCGCTGAATCTGGCTCTTTTAGGTTGTCGAAATAATTTCAGGCGGAGTAAATGCGGTAACGGATGGCAGTTCACCAGCAATTCTTTCTACTTTGACAAGGCAGGACATCGCAGCTGGTCCTTGTGCCAGGCCAGACGTTCCGCGATCATGAGTCACCATGTTGGCATTTCCATGCTTACAGACAAGCTTATCCGCGTTTGGGTCTACAGGGTCTAGCCATGCTCCGGTAGCAATTTGAATGACACCTTCTTTCAAGTTGTCATCTACTACGGCAGTTGCGTAAAACGTGCCTCTATTGTTGTACACTCTTACTGCATCACCATCTCGAATCATTCTCTTTTCAGCATCTTTGGAACTCATGCGGAGCGGTTCACGATCATTTATTTTGTGTGAGCGGCTATACGCACCGTGATCTAACTGAGAATGTAATCGTGGGGTAGGTTGATTGGAAATCAAGTGCAGACAGTCTTCATCAATACCCTCCTTACCCAGCCATTCCGATGGTGGCATCCAGGTCGGATGCCCCGGACAATCGTCGTAACCGAAGGAATCGATTTTTTGAGAGAAAATTTCAATTTTCCCACTGGGTGTTCTCAGTGGTTTACCATCGGGATCGTTTCGGAAAGGCTCCAGCAGGACTCCAGGTTTGGAAGGTGTGTCAACCTGCATACGACCTTCTTGCACAAAATCATCAAACTCAGGAAATGGAGTCCCCTCAGAAATGCAACGGTCTCGAGTTTGTTCGAACAAATACCGAATCCACTGGCTTTCATCTCTGCCTTCAGTAAACTCATCATCAAAACCAAGTCGCTTTGCAATGCCAGAAAAAATTTCGTAGTCGGTTCTGGCCTGTCCGTATTTAGGCAACACCTGATCCATATACACTGCATAGCAATCCCTTGGGGATGAGGACACATCACTTCGTTCAAGCATTGTTGCTGCTGGCAATACGATATCTGAGTATTGGGCAGCAGCAGTCCAGAAACAATCATGAATAATTGTGCACTTTGGCTTGCGCCAGCCCTCAATCAAACGATTGAGGTCCTGGTGGTGATGAAATGGATTTCCACCAGCCCAGTAGATTAACTCGATTTTTGGATATTGATGCGTGGTGCCGTTGTAAGTGAAGTCGCTGCCCGGGTTATGCAGCATGTCGGAAATTCTTGCCACCGGGATGAAACTCTTCATTGATAGAGCGTTTTTCCCAACCGGATAGTTCTCCCATCTGAGGCGGCCGATATGGTTTCCGACGCCGTTGGTGGAAGAATACCCAAATCCAACGCCTCCGCCTGGCAATCCAATCTGTCCCAACATGGCGGCCAGTGTAATTGCCATCCAGTAGGTATGCTCCCCGTGCTCCTGTCGCGTCAGGGCCCAACTGACGGTCAGCAACGTTCTGTTGCCTGCTATCTCAATCGCAAGCGAACGAATATCATCTTCTGAAATTCCACATATCGATGAAGCCCAGGCTGCAGTCTTGGGCTGCTGGTCGGTTTCACCCAGAAGATAAGCCTCAAATCGCTCATAGCCTACACAATACCGATTCAGAAACTTGAGATCGTGTAGATCGTTTTCCAGTAATGTGTACGCAATACCCAACATCAGTGCGACATCGGTATTGGGAACAATTGGAAACCAGGTTGGATTTAATTCTGGGCGACTGTCATCGCGTATCGGGCTGACGCTGACAAATTTCACGCCGGCGTCAGCGGCTTCCTGCGTGTAATTCTTTTGTACATGTCGGGCGTGGCCACCAAATTCGACCTGGGTGTTTTTAAGCGGCAGCCCACCAAAGGCTACGAACAGACCTGTGTTCTCTATGATGGATGGCCAGGCAGTGCAGTTAACCAGCAAAATGAAAAAATTCCCCATCACATGTGGAAGAATCACTTCCGCTGAGGCGAAACTGTAGGAATTAATCGAATAAGTGAATCCACCAAACAGGTTCAAAAACCGATGTAGCTGGGCAGGCGCATTGTGAAACTTGCCCGCACTGGCCCAACCGTATGATCCGGCATAGATTGCTTCATTCCCGTAGTTGGTTTTGATTTTCTTTAGCGCATCAGCTGTAATTTTTTCTACTGTTTCCCAGGAAACCGCAACAAAAGGTTCCCGGCCTCGTCCTGACGGGTCTGCCTGAAATCCATTTTCATAGAAGCTTTTTCGAATGGCAGGCTGACTGATTCTGACTGGGTGGTTGTAAGCATCTATCCAACCTTCGGAAATTCTGGAAGGGTCGGGATCATAGTCGACACCTCGCATTTCTACAAGATTTCCGTCTTTAAGGACAGGCAGGTATGCTCCCCAGTGTGTGGCTGTTTGCAAGGGACGTTGCGGTGCAATGGTATCCATATTCGTCGAGGACTCTGGTTTTGAAATCAAATTGGGTGGTAAGTTGATGATTTTCAGCGATTATAACAGGAGGATACTTTGTTAATTTGTACCATCACTTACCTGCCAGGCTGTGCTGAATGTCGGAAGGTCAGTGATGAAATTCAAGGTGTCAAGGTACTGTAGTTGATACCGAAATCCGTATTTCGAAGCCGATATCACTCCTTGTTACGATAACCTCAGCACCCGAAAAGTAGATATAAATCTGGGAACATGGTCAGTGACCAAGACTTCTATTGAACCATCATTCCTGCTGTTACAAAATAATTTCAACCGGTCAGTTCTCCTGTCCCATAAAACGAAAAATTTTGCTTGTTTCTCCTGAAACTGATTTAATCTAGTTCGCTCAGTAAAAAAATTTAGCGTAAAGGTGATTGCACTGTGATTCGAAAACTACTTTTATCATTAACGCTTCCATTGGCTTTGAGCCTTGGTGTTGTAAACGCTGATTCTCAGACGTGGGACATGCCACTCGCATATTCTGCGACAAATTACCAATCAGAAAATGCCGCTGCTTTTGCGGCCGCAGTTACAGAGGCAACAGGGGGTAGTCTGACGATCGTTACACATCCAGATGGTTCTCTCTATAAAGGCGACGAAATATTTCCTGCTGTGCGTACTGGGCAGGCTCCAATTGGTGAGCGACTAATCTCTGCTTTGGGGAATGAAGATCCACTTTTTGAATTGGACACTTTACCATTTCTAGCTGCAAGCTTTGCAGATGCAAAGAAGTTACATGAAGCCGCCAAACCTGCAATGCAGAAATTACTCGCAAGCAAAGGTGTGAAGATGCTCTATGCAGTTCCCTGGCCTCCACAGGGAATTTACACCAAGAACCCAATCAACAGTGCTGCTGACATGAAGAATGTCAAATTTCGTGCTTACAATCCGGCCACAGCCAGGCTGGCTGAGCTGATGGGTGCCGTACCCACTACAATTGAAGTGACTGAGTTGTCACAGGTATTTGCAACTGGACAGGCAGAAAGCATGGTCTCATCAGGCTCGACAGGATATGACATCGAAATTTGGCAATATGTTAATTTCTGGTATGACATTCAAGCTTGGGTGCCAAAGAACATGGTGATCGTCAACCTTGATGCGTGGAACGAACTTGATGAAGCTACCCAAAACTTCGTTCTGAACGCGGCCGCGGAAGCTGAGGCCAGTGGTTGGGCAAAAGCAGAAAGTCTCGCACAGTGGTATGCCGAACAGCTCACTGCCAACGGCATGACAGTACAGCCTCCAGGAGAACAGCTGATGGCTGACCTCAAGAAAATTGGCGATATCATGACGAAGGAGTGGTTGGAACGCGCTGGCGCATCTGGTGAAGCACTGATCAGCGTCTACAAATCAATGTGACTGACCTTTGGGATTTACTTTGTGGGTTGCGTCATTTTCTCCATTCATGTTGGCTCGCGTTGACCATGCGCTGAAAACGCCAAACCGTTGATGCAGCTATGTCGCTGCACAGTATTTTCGTCGCTGGTATAGGCCGAATCTCATGCATACCGAATGGAGACGCGAAGAACACACCGCGGGAGCTAGCCCTTTCGTGGTAACTAAGCTTCAGAAACAGGTGGTCATCGGTGCTGTTATTTTGAACCGCAAAGAATCAAGTTCACGAGTTCGAATGCTATTGTGGCAGCGGCCAAGGATGTAATTTCAGCGTGATCGTAAGCCGGGGCGACTTCGACGATATCGCCACCGACCATTCTGATCCCTTTCAGTCCGCGCAGAATGTTAATTAGCTCTCGGCTACTGAGACCCGCCACCTCTGGCGTGCCTGTCCCTGGTGCATGCGCCGGGTCGAGAACGTCAATGTCGATGGAAAGATATAAAGGCACATCACCAACTCGATCGCGAATTCTGGCGGCTACGTGGTCGGGACCCTGCTCGTTGAGTTCATCACAGTGTATGACCTTGAAGCCCAACTCAGCATCCTGCGCAAGGTCTTCACTGCTATAGAGCGGACCGCGAATTCCCACGTGCATTGATGCCTGATCATCGAATAAACCTTCTTCCGCAGCGCGGCGAAAGGGTGTTCCGTGCGTATAGGGCGCACCAAAGTAGGTATCCCAAGTATCCAAATGGGCGTCAAAGTGAACCAGCGCAACCGGCCCGTGACGTTGATGCATGGCTCTAAGCAGCGGAACTGCGATGGTGTGATCACCACCCAGGCTGATCAACGTTCCGACGTTACTCAATAGTTCAGATGCTGCCGCTTCAATCTGTTCAATGGCTTCTGAAATACTGTAAGGATTGCACGGAACGTCGCCAGCGTCAGCAACCTGAAGTTCCCGAAACGGTTCGGTACCATAGGCCGGATGAAAGTTATAACGAAGGTGCCGCGACGCCTGTCGAATAGCCTGGGGTCCGAAGCGGGCTCCAGGTCTGTAACTCGTGCCAGAATCAAACGGTATGCCAAGAACCGCAACATCACAGTAACCAACGTCGCGAAGTTCCGGCAATCGACAAAATGTAGACGGTCCTGCGTAGCGAGGAACAATCGAGCCGCTCATCGGTTGTATCGGTGGTGCTTTCTTTTCAGTCATGCGTCATGAAACCATTTGTTGGTGCCGAACACTTCCATTTCCATCGTAGTAGAATTTTACTCAACCTTGGTTCAAATGAATCAAGGTTTGAAGCATGCCTGCAAGACGTTCCATCCAGTTTCCCATTGGATGTTGGATTCAACATATCTTAGAATCTGCCGCCAATCAAAAAATGGTTCAGATAACCCGAACGATTGATTTCATGCCAGTTGGCAAATACTGGTTAGCAACAGTCATCAGAAATTGAACTGGACATTTCACAATTCGGTAAATGATGTACAGTCCTCTTGGAGCCCCTTAAGTATCATAAGTCCATCCAAGAGTTTATGCCTCAATCCCGAAGCTCACGTGCGTCATTGAAAAAAATCCAATCCACTCAAGAATAGCTGAATCTTGTCAAAATACTCATCAAATCAAAAGCATGTGAATCTTGAGGTTCGTGGCGCCAAGCATAATAATCTCAAAGATCTTAATTTAGACATCCCCCTGAATCAGCTCACTGTAATTACCGGAGTCAGTGGCTCTGGTAAGTCTTCTTTGGCCTTTGATACTGTTTATGCAGAAGGGCAACGAAGATACGTCGAAACGTTCTCACCCTACGCCCGGCAGTTCTTGGACCGTATGGACCGTCCGAAAGCTGACTCTATTGAAAATGTTCCGCCAGCGGTTGCAATTGATCAGGTAAACCCTGTTCGAACAACGCGTTCAACTGTCGGGACGATGACTGAAATCAATGATCACCTAAAACTTCTCTTTGCTCGAATTGCCTCACTTTATTGTCCCAACTGCGGCAAACTCGTCAAGCAGCGCACTAATGATGAAATCTGCGATGCAATCTTCAAGGAATTTGAAGACGCAAACATGATTCGGGTGATGTTTCCGGTTCAAGTACCAAAAAGTCTCTCCACCGAGTTTGCACTTGAACATCTCAGAAATCAAGGGTATATGCGAATTGCGTATCGTAAGGGAGAGACCATGCTGGTTATTCAGGACCGACTTCGCCCAGACGACGCTAGTCGTTCCCGTCTAATTGAAGCGATTGAGGTGTCTCTCTATCGAGGATCCGATACAGTCATTGCGCAGCGATTGGATGAAAGCGGCGAGGGTGTCGGACCTGAAATAGAGTTTACTGACAAACTTCGATGTTGCGGTTACGACTATTCAGAGTCTACGCCTAACCTGTTCTCCTTCAATTCACCGGTTGGCGCTTGTGACACGTGTCGCGGGTTTGGCCGGACGATTGGCATTGACTACGACCAGGTCATTCCAGATCAATCTCTAACATTACGAGAAGGTGCGATTCGGGCGTTCAATTCCCCCGTTTACAGCGAGAGTTATCGCGATATTTTGAGATACGGAAGCGAAAGCGGCATACCTCTCGATACTCCCTGGTGTGATCTGGAAGACGAGCACAAACGATGGGTACTTGAAGGGGAAGGTGGATGGTACAGTGGTAAGTGGTATGGTGTCAAACTCTTTTTTGACTGGTTGGAACGGCGCAAACATCGCATGCATGTTCGGGTTTTCCTGTCCTACTATCGATCCTATACGAGATGTAAAGACTGTGGGGGTGCAAGACTGAAGCCAGAAGCCTTCAATTGGCGTCTGGGAAAACGAGTCGAAGAAATTGAAAGTTATCAAAAATATAGACATCCGGCTTTTCGAATGACGGATGTTCAATTTGCTTGTCTGCCTGGCCTGACAATACACGATGTTGCATCCTTACCGATTACCCGCTGTGTGGAATTTTTCTCAAGTATTCAACTTCCTTCCCCGTACGATGATGCAGTCGCATTACTGCTAGATGAAATTCGTGCACGAATTGGATATCTAAATAATGTAGGGTTGGGATACCTCAACCTTGATCGTCAGTCTCGTACCTTAAGTGGCGGTGAAGTTCAAAGAATCAATCTAACGACTGCCTTGGGAACGACGCTCGTAAACACGTTATTTGTTCTGGATGAACCGACGATTGGATTACACAGTCGAGATATAGGAAGAGTCATCGAAATACTTCACCGTTTACGTGACGCCGGTAACACGCTTCTGGTTGTTGAGCACGAGGAGCAGGTTATTCGTGCAGCCGATCAAATTGCAGAACTAGGTCCGGGCCCTGGATCGTCAGGTGGAAGTCTGGTGCATTTTGGGTCGCTAGAGGAACTGCTGAATTCAACGAAGTCTGTGACTGCAGACTGTCTCAGTAATGGCGACTATCTGCCTGAAATTCGACCATACGATCACCTTCAAGAGAAATCGTCGCCTCTGCTCATTCGTGGTGCTGAACAGAATAATCTCAAGGGAATTGACGTGTCAATTCCACTAGGTCAACTCGTGTGCATCACTGGTGTCAGTGGTTCTGGAAAATCGACATTGATTGAGGAAGTCTTGTTTCGCGGCGTATGCCGCCAATTGGGTAGAAGCACAGAGGCACCGGGACATCACCGGTCCATTGATGGCGTCGAGAAAATCGACGATATGGTTATGGTATCTCAGGCGGCAATTGGTAGAACCACACGTTCCAATCCCGTGAGTTATGTCGGTGCGCTAACTCCGATTCGCGAGATTTTTGCCCGACAGCCGCTGGCCAAATCAAAGGGCTACACAGCAGGGCACTTCAGTTTTAATTCAAAACTTGGTCGTTGCGAATCTTGTGAGGGAAGTGGATTTGAACATATCGAAATGCAGTTTCTTAGCGATGTGTACCTGCGTTGTGCAGAGTGCGATGGAACCAGATTTCGCACCGAGATTTGTCAGGTTAAAGTTAATCCAGATTCAAGTCTCATCTCAGATACATTTTCAGAACCACTCTCAATTGTCGACGTTCTGAACCTTACTGTTGCGGATGCTATCGAGTTTTTTCAAAATGAAACAAAGGTTGTAAAAGCCCTTGCACCTCTCGTTGATGTTGGATTGGACTACCTTACCCTAGGGCAGCCAGTTCCAACCCTGAGTGGAGGCGAAGCACAGAGACTAAAACTGGCAGCCCATATAGCTAAAAACACGAGCATCAGAAGGAAGAAACGCGAGCATATCGTGTTCTTGTTTGACGAACCGACAACCGGATTGCACTTTACGGATGTATCAAAATTGATCAGTTCACTTCATAAACTGATCGACAGCGGACATTCGGTCGTTGTTATTGAACACAATCTGGATCTTGTATCGAGTGCAGACTGGTTGATTGATTTGGGACCAGAAGGTGGGGAATTCGGCGGTGAACTTGTCGGCGAGGGAACACCTTCATCAATTGCGCAATCCTATTCGACGGCAACCGCAGAAGCACTGAAAGAGTATTTCAATGGGGAAGCAAATCGAAAGCGAAAGGATCTCGGTAAAGTCAGCTCGAATCAACAAAATGATCAGCAGATCGTTGTCCATAACGCGCGCGAACATAACTTAAAAAACATCTCTGTTTCAATACCATACAACGCGATGACCGTTATCACTGGCATGAGTGGCAGCGGCAAGAGCACGCTGGCATTCGATATTTTGTTTGCCGAGGGGCAGAAACGGTATCTTGCAACCATCAATGCCTATGCACGGCAGTTTGTTCAGCCGGCCTCCAGGGCTGACTTCGATTCAATTGCCGGGTTGCCGCCAACTGTTGCAATTTCACAGATGATTAGCCGGGGAGGGCGCCGAAGTACCGTAGCCACTCTCACAGAAATTTATCACTACATTCGTTTGCTCTATGTAAGATTCGGAATTCAATTCTGTCCTGAATGTCATGTCAAGATTCATGCTCGATCGATCGAATCCATTGTTCAACAGATCATTCGCGAACGAGTGAATACAAGGATTAGCGTACTCGCGCCGCTAGTAGTGTCGCGCAAGGGCAACCATAATCCCTGGCAGCAGTGGGCCTTGAAGCGTGGAGCGCTCTCTCTACTTGTGGACGGTGAACTGCATTCGACTCAGAATTGGAAGCCACTTGATCGATATCGTCTGCATAGCATTGATTTACCAGTAGCGACGGTAGATTTGGGTCCGGATGACGCATCTGCTAGAGAAAATCTAATATCGGTAATTAGCGAATCATTGCAGGTCAAGGATGGACAATTTCGTATTGCATATCCCGCGCTGGATCAGGAAACCGAAGGCCGAAAACTGGAACTTTTTTCTACCAGTCGATCCTGTACCAGTTGTGGGAAAGCTTTTGAAGAGTTGGACCCGAGACTGTTTTCGTACAATTCAAGTCAGGGTTGGTGTGATGCATGCTTTGGTACCGGATTGGCGATAAAGAATGCCGATAGCCAGAATGATGAGGATCTGGAACATCTTACAGATGGTGAAATCTGTGGTACATGTGAAGGGCGAAGACTCAATCCCGAAGCGCTGGCTGTTCAATTTCACGGAATTACAATTGATGAAATGACTCGCTGGTCAGTGCGAGAAACCAGAATTAGACTTTCCAAATTGACGCTGACTGACCGTGAACAGGTGGCAGCACAAGATATTTTGGCCGAATTGACTTCACGGCTTGCGTTCCTTGAATCAGTTGGACTATCTTACCTTTCACTTGATCGTGCAGCACCAACGTTAAGTGGCGGTGAAGCACAGAGAATTCGTCTGGCTGCCCAATTGGGATCGAGTCTCTGTGGTGCGTGCTACGTGCTCGACGAACCGACGATTGGATTGCACAGTCGGGATAATCAGTTGCTGCTGTCAGCTCTCGCGTCGCTTAGGGACAAAGGAAATACGATTGTGGTGGTTGAGCATGATGAAGACACAATAGTTTCAGCTGACCACATCATTGATCTCGGGCCCGGTGGTGGTGTTCGCGGTGGTGAGGTTATTGCGACTGGGACCGTTCAAGAAATTCGCGAAAATTCCGACTCAGTTACTGGATGTATGCTGAAATCACCGTTGCAGCATCCCATGCCAAGAACCCGTGCTGCAGTAGAGCCGAAAAATGCCATTGAAATTAGCGGTGCTTTTCGACACAACCTGCAAATTATCAATGCATCATTTCCGATTCAGGCATTGATATGTGTAACCGGTGTCAGTGGCAGTGGAAAAAGTACGCTCGTTCGTGACGTGCTTTATCGAAACCTATCAGCTGTACTATCACAAAGGCATTCTGATGAAATTGAACCTGCGTGGGACTACTGTAGCAACATTACTGGTTGGAATCAGGTCCGTCGAGTGCTGGAGGTTGATCAGACACCCATTGGCAAAACGCCAAGGTCATGTCCAGCAACTTATGTCAATGTATGGCAAATAGTTCGAAAGTTATTCGCAGAGACTGCGGAAGCACGGCTTCGGGGGTATACGGCGTCAAGATTTTCTTTCAATGTTGCGGAAGGACGATGTCCAACTTGCGGAGGACAGGGTGAGAAGAAAATTGAAATGAACTTTTTACCTGATGTAAGGGTACGATGCGAAAGTTGTGATGGCGCTCGATTTAATCAGGAAACGCTCAGTGTTCGCTATCGAGATAAGACTATTGCTCAAGTTCTGGATTTCAGTGTTGAAGAAGCTCTAGACTTTTTCTCGGCACTGCCGTCACTCGAACGTGTGTTTGGTCTACTCGTAGATGTGGGACTTGGGTACCTGAGACTTGGACAGCCTAGTCCGACTTTGAGCGGAGGAGAGGCTCAGAGAATTAAATTGGTTTCGGAACTCGCAAAGGCACTACCGCGTGATAACTACAAAATTCAGGCGGCTCATATGGCTAGACCCATACTTGGGACTCTGTACGTGCTGGACGAACCGACTGTTGGACTACATGCGGCGGATGTCGAAAAATTGCTCAAGGTCATCCACGCTCTAGTTGATGCCGGCAATACTGTTGTTGTCATCGAGCACAATCTCGACATGGTCTCAGAGGCTGATTGGATAATTGATTTGGGCCCGGAAGGAGGCGATTCAGGGGGAAAAATTGTTGTAGAGGGAACTTTGGATAAACTAACGAAATCCAAACGCTCCCATACTGCCCAAGCCTTGCGTGAATTCAGACGAACTTCCCGTGTTTGAGTCTGAAACTAGAGTGCCCGACGTAGGTCTTCGTGCCGCTGCGATATGTAGGTTTTCATTGCACGTTCTGCTCGGTCCGCATCGCGCTCTGCGATTGCCTCTGCAACATCGCGGGTCATCACTTCATGCGCCTGCGCTATTGAGTGCCAACTACCAAGCCGCTCTGATATGAGGAACCAAAGTCGTAAATGCAGGTTCATGATACGCGGGATAGTTTCAGATATGAATGTGTTGCGTACTGAATTTGCGAGCACCTTATAGAAGTCACGATTGGCATCAACGTATGCGTCAATATCATCCTGCTCGGTTGCAGCGACTAGTGCATGATGAATTTCCATAAGGCTGTCTGATTGTGCTTTTGTCGCTCGCATTGCAGCAAGTCGACACGCAGACCCGTCGATAATGCTGCGAAATTCGTAGATTTCCTGAATTTCGGTTATTCCGACTTCAGATACAAACATTCCGCGATTGAGACGGTGAACTACAAGTCCTTCAATTGCCAGTCGTTGCAGTGCTTCTCTTACTGGCGTTCGGCCAATGCCTAGTTCCTCAACAAGACTTCTTTCTGCAAGAACTGAACCCGGTGGTAATTCCAGACGCGTAATCCGTTTAACCAACTCTTCATAAGCCAAATCGCTTAGTGATTTGGCTTTTTGGATAGGTTTTATGGAGATGTTCACTAGGCTGCATCAGTAATTGGAACACCGAACCCGGATGCAATAGACTCTGGATTGAGATCTCGACCAATAAAAACCAGTCGATAATGCGATTTCGTTTCAGCTTCAAATACTTCGAGTTGACCGGCTGAATACTGAATAAGCGAAGGTTGGCCACTAACCACCATATGACCTTTCATCCGCCAGACGTTATCAGGCAATTGTCCGCAAACTCTTTCCAGATCAACTTGCGAAACGTCTTCGAGTGGTGCGATAACAAAAGATTCCATCGATTCATGTGCATGATGATGGTGATGGTGTTCGTCATGATCATGGTTGTGATGTGAATGATCTTCGCCATTGGCAGAATCATATCTTTCAAGCAAAGCTGAAACATCATTGGAAAACACCAGGCTTGAGTCGACATCACAAAACTCGGTGAATCGAATCTCTGCCCACGGATTGATTTCCTTAATCTGCTCAGTCACATTCTTTAGTTCCTGCTCATCCGTTCGATCAATTTTGTTTATGATCACAATGTCTGCATTCAGAACTTGTGAGACATAAAACTCACCCAGCATTGGTCGGACTTTGTTGAAGTAAGATGCATCAACGACCACTACTATCGGTGCCACGTTCATTTTTTCGGCAATAGTGGAGTCCTCTAGATCATCAAGCATGTCTTCGGGATCAGCAACGCCTGTCGCCTCAACAACGATACGTCTGGCACCTTTGTCGTTTGCAAGCTCTTCAATTGCGTTCATCAGCGAGCCTTTGAGGGTGCAGCAGATACAGCCTGAAGCCAGCTCAACTGTGTCGATGGTGTTTCCCTGAATGATATCCCCGTCAATTCCGACGTCGCCAAACTCATTAACAATGACGGCAGTCGGGTAATCAGGGTCTACCGTTTGCAGAAGATTTCTGACTAATGTAGTCTTTCCAGCACCCAGAAATCCAAACAACAAGTGGATCTGTGGCAAGGTGCGCAATTCGCTTTTGTCGGATTGCATGCCTGCTTCTTGAAGAATATCTTGAAAATATATTACATCATATATTACAGCATTTTATACGAGTTGCCTCTGTCGTCGCTCTTGTCTTCTCCGGCGGTTAGACTTGGATGAAGCAGGGAATGGTTCTCCTTTAAACGCCATTGAGTCGACGAAAATATCCTGAAAGTCGGGTCGAGCGGCTAATGCGACGTGCTCAATGTTCTTAGTGATTTCATAAGCATTGATTCGTTCGGACTCTGAAAGCAAAGCCATTTGTGCACCGAGTAGAGCTGCATTTCCGACATAGGCAATCCGCTCGTTCTCAAGATCTGGAAGAAGCCGAATCGTTTTTGCGCTTTGAATGTTGATATAGTTGCCGAAACCGCCGCACAACATCAAAAGCTGTATTTCGTCATCGCTGATGTTCATGACGGACTGGAGCATTCGAATACCGGAGTAAATTGCGCTTTTCGCAAGCTGAAGTTGTCTTACATCACCCTGTGTAACACCAATTCTCCTGTTTTTGCCCGAGTCTTCTTCCCATACCAACGCAAACTCGCGAGAGCCCTTTTCTGATAGAACAAGACGCTTTTGTATTTCAGGTGGTAGTTGTTCAACTTCATGCTTTCTAAAATTGCCGTTACGATCCATCACGCTGGCATCGATCATCTTGGCTGCTGCATCAATCAATCCAGAGCCACAAATACCAATTGCTGGTACGTCGCCAATCGTCAAACAACTGAAATCATCTTTCACTTCGACTTTTTCGATGGCACCGATTGCGCCACGCATGCCATCTCGAATCTGTGCACCTTCGAGGGCAGGGCCGGCTGGCGCGGAACAGGCTGTCAAGCGATCACGAGAGCCCATCACCACTTCACCATTGGTTCCGATATCGACTAAAGCCCTGATTTCCGCACTTTCGTGAATGCGAGTTGCTAATATGCAAGCGACGGTATCCGCCCCGACAAATCCAGCGATGATTGGCAGCATACAAACCTGTGCATTGGGAGCTGCTTTTAGTGGAAGTTCCGTTGCGGGAATAACCAGATTTTCCCGAACCACGGGGGCATAGGGCGCCAGCCCCAAGTAGCTGACATCGATTCCCAGAAATATGTGGTGCATGCAACTGTTGCCCACAATGACAATTTTGTAGACATGTTCGGAATTAACGCCTGCCTCCTCGCAGCATTCTCGAATGTACTGATTGACCTGATTGATTACTTTGGCCCGCAGTGTAGTCAGTTTTTTCTCATCGAACTGTGCGTATGCAATTCGCGACATTAAGTCGCCACCGTATACTGCTTGCGCATTGACCCCACCTGCAGAAGCCAACTGCTCACCGGTTCGAAGATCAAGCAGAGTGCCAACCAGACTTGTCGTTCCTATATCAAAGGCAAAGCCATACAATTTATCTGTTGTGTCTCCTGCTTCTACATCGATAATTCGGCCGTTGAATCGAGTAACTGTGAGCTTGCCGTTTTTTTCCCGCAGAATTGGTGGAATCTTGCGCATACACTGAATTGGAACATTGTGATTTGCGAGATCTGCAATTGTCGATAGAATTTCCTCAACATCAGAAGTTTGATGATGCTCTTCGACCGGTGCTTTTGCGGTGACTGTGACTTTAGTGATACCACTATCCAAATGAAACTCATCTGGATCCATCATCGGATCATGTGCTTCAAGAATCTTGTGACCTTCTTCCGTCTTTGGGGGCATGGGAGCCACCGTGGAATCGTCAAGCAAGCGGGTTTGACAGGAAAGTCGAAAGCCTTCCAGAACTTCATCGTGGCCCAGCTGTACTGTGTCCTGCACAGATGGCGGGGGAATCGCGCCTTTAAGAATTTTTACCCGGCAGCTTCTGCAGCGACCGCGCACCCCGCATGTGGCTTCAATGTTTATACCGGCGTATCGTGCGGCATCGAGAATGGTAAGATCTCGCGGTACCTGTACGGATTTGTCAGCGTGCTTCCCGGAGGTGCTGACAAAGGTAACGGAGATCCTGTCAGACATTGTTACGCCCAGACTTCGCGCGGGGTTTCCACCAGTTTTAACGCTAGTCTGACTGCCTGAACAGCATCTTTACCCCAACCATCTGCACCGCATTCCTCGGCCCATTCAGGGGAGGTTGGGGCACCACCAATCAGAATTTTTACTTTCTCTCGATGCCCTGCATTTTGAAATTCTTCAATCGTCACTTTCTGATAGTAAACCGTCGTCGAAAGCAGTGCTGAAAAACCGACCAGGTCCGCTTTTTCATTGAGTGCTGTTTCAATGAATTTATCAGGATGGACATCTGTGCCAAGATTAATAACATTAAAACCAGCATTTTCTAGCATGATGGTCACAATTGATTGTCCGATGTCATGCATGTCACCGAGCACCGTGCCGATTACGAATGTACCGATGGGCTTTTCTGCCTGTGCGGCGAGAAGGGGACGAATCAGTGCCAGGCCGGCCTTCATGGCTCTGGCCGTAATCAACATCTCTGGAATGAATATAACCATCGCACTGAATCGGTCGGCCTGAAGATTAAATCCCGGAAACAAACCGTCATCCAAAATAACACGTGGGTCAATGCCCATTTCAATGCTTTCACGCACGCGCTCGTCAGTGTATATATGGTCGCCGGTTTCTACCGCCTCCCACAGGGTTTGCCATTCCCAGCCCTCGGGGGCACGGCTTTCCCAACCTTCCGGTATTTGTAACTCGGGCTCTTCCGGACCCTCGTAATCTAAAAATTCTGTATTCAATTTTTTTACTCAGTTCAATGGGTATTTTCCGTATGTTCCAAAATCGCGCTGTGCTTCCAGCATTGCGAAGATGTTCTGAATGGGTACATCTGCCAGAATGTAGTGAGACGGTGAAAAGATGTATCCGCCATCTACTGCCAGATTTTTCATGACGTCGCAAACGCCTTGGCGCACCTGCTCGACCTGACCACGCGGTAAAAGTCGCTGTACATCGAAACCACCGATGAAGGCAATATCCTTGCCAAACATTTTCTTGAGTTCAACCTGGTTCTTATTACCGCCAGTTGGTTGCATCAATCCAGACAGGTCAACACCGAGTTCGATCATATCGCCTATGATGGGTGAATAGTCTCCACAAGAATGAAGTTTGATGAAAATATCATTGTTCGACTTACGAAATTCATCAAACATGTACTGAAAACGAGGCTTCGCAAGCTGTCGCCATTGGAGTGGTGAAATCATCATCGATTGCTGAGCGCCGACATCGTCCCCGACCCGAATCATGTCAATGCCCAGGTCAATTACATTCTTGCCAAGTTGGGTGTAGTACTCGGTCAATCCATCAAGAACGCCGTCAATTAATTCAGGCTGATCGAACATATAGAGGAAGAAGTTCTGGGTCCCAACAACGTGTGCATATGCGGCCTCAATCAAGGTTGATGAAAGATCAACAATGATGAAATATTCGTCCTGGTACTCTTCCAAAAGCGTTCTGATTGGATCAAGCAGTTCGGGGTCGGCGGGGTCAGGCCATGTGTAATTCTTTAAATCCTCCATCGAGGTAATGGGATGAAAATTGGGAAAGTTTTCCGGCACGACTTTGGCAGGCCCCCAAAAATCCTGAGTCTTGGTGAACTCTTCATGTTCCTCGGGAGTGCGACCCTTAAGACCGCTTTTCCCGTAGCCGACACCGAAATGGTTGTACCATGTCTCACCAATTTTGATGGGTCGATGCGAAAATTGCGCATTAATGCCGATCTGGTAGATGATGGCATCATTGCCGAGCCGAAGTTCCAGTTCGGGGTTGTGCTTCATTCCGGTACCAGTCTTTGTAATGCCATAAATGCGAGCTATTTTTTCTTTCGCTTCACTTTTCATTCGGTACAGCAGCGGCACCCGGTCAACTTTTTCGTGTCTGACGGCACGTGCAAATCGCTCACGCGGTAACAGTTCTTTCATACTGAGTCTCTCTGTGGTTGCATCTATGTCTGTGTGATTTTTTCTATTATCCTGACGCCACCTGTGCGGTTGCCTTTGGTTTTCGTGCTGGACGTGTCGAGCGCTGACTGAGAGATCGGATGTACTTCAGGTAAGCTACCGAAAATTCATCCTTTGCAGTCAGTGAGTTTGCTGCAAATCGAAAATCATCAAACGGTTTAACCTGGTTCATGATCGGGTCGATCATCAAAGCATCGCAGCCTGACATAATGGAAAGAACGACAAAGGCATGGTTGAGAATTTTTCGTTGCGGAAGTCCAAATGAGACGTTGCTGTGCCCTCCAAAAATGTGCACATCGGGGTAGCGAGCTCGCATTTCTCGTACGGCATCAAGGTAGTGATTGCCAAAATCAGGCCCGGCGCCAATCGGAAACACCAATGGGTCCAAAAAGCGATCTTCTATCGGGATGTTTCCTTCGTCCATCATCTGCATGCATTTTTCCAGGTTGTCAATGCGTTCTGTTTCGTTCTGCGGCATGCCTCGATTGCCGCTGGCATTAGCGAACAGAATTGCATTTCTTTCCCGAGCCATATCAACAAGAACCTGTCTACCGTCTTCAAGGTTAAATGAGTTGATTGCTGGTCTGCTGATTGAGCCATCGTGTGCTTCAAGTCCCGCGTAAATCGTGTTAGAATCCGACGAGTCAATCGAGACAACGGTTGAGGTAATGCTTTGTGCGGTGGTTACCAGCCAGCGCATCCAATCATAGCGTTCTTCCGGGTAAACCGACATTTCATCCACACAGAGATCGATGATATGGGCGCCAGCAACTTCCTGAGACTTGATCGCCCAGGTAATGTAATCCATATTTTTTTGTCGGCACGCTTCAGCGATATGCGGAATTGCAAACACACGCTGTTGGTTCGGGTCCTCAGGGATGGTGTCGGTTACATCCAGTCTACCTTGTGAACCGTCGAGCTGTGTGTAAGTGACATACCATTTCCCTTCTTCGCGCAGAACGCGTGGGCTAGATGCCTTGATTTTGCGGGTGGCGTTAAAGTTCTCACCGATGATGATGAGACCATTGTTGGTTACTTTCATTGTCCAGAATTAGTGTTGGTTAAGTTGGGATCAGCCCAAATAATCCTGAGCGCGACATTTTCGGTAACATTGCGGCACTTTCAAGCAGTCTGACGGGCATGTCAGGATCATCTACAAGGTCAAACAGTGGTTTTTGATCAGTCAAATCCCACATGACCTGCTTTCCATCAATGGGGTAGGAATATCCCGGACCCAATCGTCTGGTCATTCTCATTGATTGCTGCATTGCCCAACTTCGAACCATCAGGACAAATTGTTTAGTTGCATCTTCGACACCCAACCAGGCTGCAGACTCCAAAAACAGCGCTTCAACCAGTTTCTCCTCATCCATCCACTGAATTGTCTGTTCATCGATTTCCCTACCAACCGTCAGTACAAAAACCACCGCTTCAACTGATTGACTCAGATATTGTTTAAATATCTCGCTTTGCAGATGAATGCCATTTCCAAGTACTGCACCGTTACTGTCGACAGAATGTACATTGACAATACGGTAGGAGACGACTGGTTTCGTTTTTTCGATGAATTTATCCCGCGCGGTTAGCGCAGATGCGCGAATAACTTTTCGGACCTTCTCCAGGTTTTTGTACCCCTGAATTTTGAGTATTCCATCGAGTTTTGGTTGCGGGATTTCAAGTTCCAGCGTTGTCGCCTGACCGCGAATCAGGTTCAGTGTCGTACTCATATTTATTGATCTACTTTGGTATATCGAAAATATATCAGAAAATGAAAAGACACTGTTCTTAATTCACTCTCCAGATTTTATTGAAACCCATATCGTATTCAGAGTTCAGCGAACAAGGAAACAGGCTGTCTAATCTTCAGTATCGGGCAGTCTAAGAGATATTGACAAAAGCTATGGAATGGACGCTATTCCCGGATGAAGTCGAAAGATGATCTGTAGGAAGTCGGAATAACTGATCGATTTTATGAATTGCGGGGAAATTACCCATGAAAGCAATTGAAATTATCGGCAATATAAGTATATTTGGACTGGACCTGGCAGAAACATGTTTTAGATTCATGCGGTTGACAAGGTCAGTAAGGCGGTGCTGAAAAACAAGCTCAGACGCAGTTCGATGGAGAAATTATTTTTGTCGACTGGTGCCTTGCACCGTGGCCATGGAGTGCCGTGGCAGCACTCACTACTGGGAATGCAAACCGTAGCTCCATTCGATTACATTTTGCAAAATTTTTGCAACAGAACTATATAATTAGTTTATTCGATATATAGTAATGATCTGTACAGCACAAGCGTCCAAAGGATTTTCCGCAATCGGTTCAGATGCGCGATTGAAAGTGTTGCGCTCGCTCGTACGTGCAGGACCTAGTGGCCTTAGCGTAGGTGAAATTCGGAATCGACTAGACATTCCTGCTTCTACGCTGGCACACCACCTCCGTGCACTCGCTGACGGCGGTTTGATCGATCAGCAAAAGTGTGGACGCACTGTTATCAATCGTGCTAATTACGATCATATACATGAACTGGTAAATTACTTGCTTGAGGAATGTTGTGTCGATGAACCCGATACGGTAGCAACGTGTCTGCCGAAAGAATAAATTTCATTTTCAATACTGGAGAAATTTTTATGAAACTTCATCTATCGTTAGCTGTTAAAGACTTCGATTCCGCAATCAATTTCTACACCGGGCTATTCAAAAAGGATCCAAAAGTCTTAAAAGATGGATATGCCAAGTGGGATGTTGACAATCCTGCCGTGAATTTTGCAATCTGCAGAAACTCAAGTTTTCAGGGAGTGGATCATGTGGGAATTCAAGCTGACTGTGATGAAGAACTTGAAGATCTTGCTCACCGCGTCCGTGATTCCGGTCAACCGTTTCTTGAAATGGAACGGGTAGACTGCTGTCATGCCACGATGGACAAAGCCTGGGTCAAGGGTGTTGCCGACGAAAAATGGGAAGTATTTCTAACTCACCGTCACGATTTGGATCAATTCGGAATCACCCAGCAAGAACAGATTGATGCGTTATAGACGCTTAAGTACAACACAGGTTTCTCACGTTTCCGGACTGTCATCATGACTTGGTCCCCTTTTGCCAGAGCACTTCTAGCCGAGTGGCTGGGCACAGCCGTGCTTCTTGCCACAGTTATCGGTTCAGGAATAATGGGCGAAACTCTCGCTGGCGGCAATGTCGCAATTGCACTTTTAGGCAACACGATCGCAACTGGCGCCATTTTGGTTGTGCTCATTACAATGCTAGGTCCCGTTTCTGGCGCTCACTTCAATCCTGCGGTAACCTTAGCTTTTACTCTGAAAAAGGACATTTCCTGGAAACGGTCAGCCGCTTACATCTTGGTTCAGGTATTAGGAGGTCTAGTCGGAATGCTGGCAGCTCATTACATGTTTGAGGAACCGCTGTTTCAGCTTTCACAGAATATCCGAACTGGAGACTCTCAGTGGTTCTCTGAAGGTGTTGCGACTTTCGGCCTCGTGCTGACAATACTGGCCACTTTGCGTGCTAAACCTAGTGCAGTTCCTATGGCAGTGGGCCTGTATATAACCGCTGGATACTGGTTCACAGCGTCGACATCATTTGCCAATCCTGCAGTAACAATTGCTCGCAGTTTTACAGATACTTTTTCCGGCATTTTGCCCGCGCATGCACCGATGTTCATCATCGCACAGTTTATCGGTGCTGTAATTGCCTTGTTTATAGCGAACCGTCTTTACGCGAAGGAGGAGTTAGGCGCACGAAGTTAAATGATTTTACTGTTGTGCCGAAAACTGCGGGGTTAGGGAAGTAATCGCCAAATCCCATGGCATTCGTGAACTGGCTTACAGGTTCGCCTCGAATCAGGCTTAGTCCAACTCAAAATTGCGTCGGCATTCATGACGTACAGCTCTGTTACCGCCACTGCTCCTGCAACCTGAGTTACTGAAATGTCAGCCGCTTGGACAGCCCTAACTCCGAAGAACTCCACAACCAATATTCAAAGAAACTCACCAATGATGGCATTTCTCAGATTGGGTAGACTGGATTCCTGATCTACCCCTAGTGGCCGATTCAGCCACTTGAACAGTTTGTGATCAGATGGTACATTGAGAATTCTTTGAGAGGTGTGCTAGATGAAAATCACGCGACACTTTTACTGCGAGTTTCAGCCTCCGACTGAAAACGCTCTAGCCACTCGGCGGATTTTCTTAAACCACCCAACGGATAGACGTGCAACTTTTCTATCATTGAGTCTGAATTCCAACTGCGGTGCTCTGCAATGTCGCAAAGCAGCAGCTCAGGTGTGGAATTTTGAAGCAACTTCTTGGCGCTACGCGCCTGTTTCTTTAGAAAATTCATGGATGGACCAATTCCACAGGCCGCAGCGTGCTTAAGAAGTGTTCCAATTGTTGCGACGCCTGGAATACCGATGTGAACGGGTAGTTTATTACCAAGTTCAGCCAGTTGCCGTTCCCATTCAACAACAGCTTTAGCCTGAAAACAGAACTGCGTTACGAGATACATCTCTGCGTCAGTCCGCTGTGCAAACTGATTTTTCCATTTCAGAGCGTCTTCCAATTCCCGAGCAGAAATATCCGGACTGCCTTCCGGATGTCCCGCCACTCCAATTTTGGAAATGCCTGCCTGATCAAAAAGTCCGGTTTCCAGAAGTTGCATGGAGTTTTCATAGTCTCCGATTGGTTTGCTTGAACTGCCAGCAAGCACCAATACTTGTGTTCCTCCTGCTTCGTCGCAGAATCGCTGAAGTGATGATGCAATTTTCTGCCGATTCGAAATTTGTCGCGCTGCGTAGTGTGGAACCGGATTGAATCCTTCTTTTGCCAGCCGTATGCAAACCGAAATTGTGTCATCAATGGTTGAACCTGGAAGCAAAGTTACGTAAACAGTCGTGCCAGCAGGCAACATGAGGCGATAATCTGGAATCTTGGTTGCCGCCCCTGGGGTTGTCTCGACTGAATAACCCCGAACGAGTTGGCTCAACGCAAATTGAGTGGATTCTGACAATGGACTAACAATCCCTGCAGAAGGTCAAAAAAATTTATGACGAGTAATTTTAATTCCAATCGAAGTAAATGACTGCATCGTGGAAGTCATTTATTTCGGTTTCGCTTGACGATAGAATTCTATAGCCATTGCCACTTTCGGAAACCCAATCATTGTCCAGCATGATGCGGTTTGCGACCCAGTGATCGGCGTATTGATTACCGATAAACACAAATACTTGCGAAGCGTTCACGGTGATGCCACCATCAGGACCAAATCGGGTGTTCATAGGGCGGGGAGTTTTCCAATCTGCAATGACCTGGCAGTTCTCGGCATCGAGAGAATCGAGAATTAGTGCGCGTTGAATTGGCCACGCGAAAGAATTTCCGGTAATGCTAACGGTGGTTTCAGGCAGTCTGCAGGCAACTGCCATCAGATGATCACCAACAAAACTGAATCGTTCAAAAAGAGCTGAATCCGCATCGACTGCAACACAAGCGTGCTCGCTTAGATCAGACCCTGATTTGATCTCAGGGGCCGTCCAGTCCATGTCTTTCAATGAATGTCTGTCAAATTCAGGAACCGGAAACCGTTTTGCCCACATCGGATCTACCTGTTGTGAAATTAGTGCTGAGAATTGCTAGGTATTTTAATATATTGGGAATATACACTGAGTGTAATTCTAGCAACTGATTCGGCATTAACGATATCCTTAATGCTTGAATGTTAGTAATTTTTCTTGTGAGGTTGGAGCATGGCTAAAGTTCAGATTCTGTATTGGGAGGATATCCCGTCAGTGGTCGAAGCGCGCGACGAAAATGGAGTTCACAAAGAACTTTTGAGTGAGCGTTTTCAGGAATTAATTGACTTAATCGCTATGAAAAAAAAACTTGCTGGAACCGATGAATATCTGATGCAGTGGGCTAAAGGCAAACGGTACGAAGTAGACGGTTCCGCCGAAGAAGCTGCCAAGTCGGTCAGAGATGATTTTGAGTCTCAGTACAAGGATATCCGCAAGCGAGAATTGGCCAAAGCAGTCGGTTAGTCAGTGCCGGGCAGGTAAGCGATCGCACGAAAATCATTGACATTAGTCAGGGTAGGTCCAGTCATCACTAAATCCCCGAGGTTTTCAAAAAAGCTATAGGCATCATTGTTTTTCAAGTATTGGCTAACATCCATTCCTTTTGAACGGGCGCGCTTTAACGTAGATGGTGTCATTAAAGCACCGGCATTGTCTTCGGAACCATCAATCCCGTCCGTATCACAGGCAATAGCATAAACTCCTGTCATGCCGTCCAACTCCTTTGCGATCGCCAATACGTACTGAGAATTCGGTCCGCCTTTTCCGGAGCCGGTAACATTCACTGTCGTTTCTCCGCCGGAAAGGATCACAAATGGCTTGTCTTTCGAATTATGAGGGAGCTTTTCTCGTACGAAGGCTGCATGCTGTTTTGCGACCTGATTGGTGTCGCCCTCGACGGCATCACCGAGCGAAAAAATTTCTAAACCCTGTTTGGCTGCCTTCTCGGCACTAGCTTCAAGCGCATCCTGAGGTCTCGCCACAATCCTAATTCTGGATTGTTTAAATACGGGGTTGTCCGGCTTCGGTGTCTCAAGTTCACCTTTAGTCAACTTCGTCAAAATGTACTGTGGGACATTGATGCGGTACTGCGATATGGCATCAAGCACTTCATCACAGGTTGATGGGTCTCCAACAGTTGGGCCTGAGCCAATGATGGAGGGATCATCACCGACGACATCTGATATGCAGAGTGTAAGCGCAGAGGCAGGAAAAATGTGCCTCATGAGGTGCCCACCCTTTATGGCGGACAAGTGTTTGCGAACGCAATTCATCTCGTGAATTGTTGCCCCCGCCAAAAGCAGTTGTCGGGTGATTGATTGTTTATCTTCGAAAGCGATTTCAGGATGCGGTCGAGCTAGCAGGGAGGATGCGCCTCCCGAAATCGCGCAGACTACGAGGTCCCTATTTTTAAGTGATGCAGCCAGATTGATGACTCGCTTTGCTGCTCTTAACCCCAATTCATCAGGTACTGGATGTGCAGCTTCCACAACTTCGATGGATCTCGTTGGTACCGCATGCCCATAACGGGTGACAACTAGACCTGTGATCTCACTCGCAACATGGTTTTCTATGGTATTTGCCATTGCGGCGGCAGCTTTTCCCGCACCGATCACATAAATTTTTCGATCAGGCAGGTTGTCTAGATATGAGGGCAGACACTTTGGCGCTGAAGCACGGTCGACAGCTACTCTAAATAGGTCGATCAACATCGATTTTGGATCAATATTCATTATTGAGAATTCTTGAATTGGATCAGGCGTTTTGTCGGTTTCGGTTTGCCACTGAGCAAGGAACACTCGTAGTAGCGAAGTGTTTCAATATCTAAGATGAAGGACCATTATCTAGACTTGCCCAGCGAAATTCTCCATTCACCATTGGGTAAATTCGAATCATAATTCGGACACGGTTCCACAATGGAAGCAAAAGCTCTCAACATGTTACTCTCACAACCGTTCGAAATTTTACGAAGAAGAGCAATGCACAACACCAGACAAAATAAATACTTGGAACGGAAATCAAAAGTCTCAGGTTTGATTCGTAAGTATCGAACATGATTTTCAGAAAATCTCGCCAATACTGAAACTTGTGTAATTCGTCAAAATACAAAGCGGAAGGCTATCGGTAATTTGATTTGCAACGGTTTGCTGTGCGATTGCAAGAGACCCATCCATGATGGTTGATCTGTCCGATGGATTATGCCAGTTAAAGTAGTAAGAGTTGTTCATCAACTCGCCAATCAACTTAGCCGCAATAGTTCTACCGAGTTGTCTAGGCCCTAATAAAACAGCATTTGGCAGTGTTTTTGAAGGTACCTCAAAAAATGATTCAATAAAAATCTTTGCATAACTAAACACACATACCATTGCAAAATGGTAATGACTAATTTGCAGTTGTATGAAGAAAAGTCATTAAAAATGTGAATTCTGGTCAAGAATTCGTTGACTTTCAGCGTCTAAGGCAACTACATCCAGGAGTTAATGTAGAAATGAGTAGTTGCTCATATAGATGGAAGATTTAATTAAATATTTGCGACTTTTTTAGATTCAGTTAATCAAACTGATCCGGTTAAAAACTTTACCAAAATATCAACCAAAATTTCCACTTTGTAATATCTGAAGGAAAAACCGAATAAGTCGACCTATAGTTCGGAATATTGCGAAGATACGCAGAGGACTTTCCATCAATGGGACATGCCACCACAATCCAAATTAGTGATTGACGAAGAGTTATGAACTTGCAGTCCGAGGAAATATTGGATAAGAGATTCTGTTTAATATGACTATGGTCATGACTAAGGTCACATTCGTAATACAATAGGTTGAGTATTTCAAACTATATCAAGATCTGGAGAACGGCAATGAAATCATACGACCCTTCTCGTGAACATACGATAAAGGCCTCAGAATTCAAGGTCAAATGCCTTAAACTGATGGACGAGGTTGCGAATACCGGAGGGGAGTTGGTCATTACAAAAAACAACCGTCCGGTTGCTCGTCTTGTGCCCTATAGAAGTAGACCTCCAACTTTGTTCGGCATTGACAGGGACAAAATTGTGATACTTGATGACATCATTACACCACTCAAATCGAAGTGGGAAGTCGATGTGAAATAAGTTAGGACACATGAAAGTGATTCTGCTTGACACACATGTCGTATTGTGGCTGCGAAGTGGTTCCCGTGAATTAGGTTCAATTGCACACAGAGAGATTGACCACGCATGGCAGTCAGGTGAACTTGCGATCTCTGCGATTTCAATTTGGGAAATCGCAATGCTTCAAAGTATAAAGAAAATTACACTTTCTGAAAATCTTGAGCATTGGCGTCGTACACAAATTGAGCAAGGTATTGTTGAGATTCCTATTGATGGCGAAATTGGTTTAAGAGCAGTACAGTTAGCGAATTTTCATTCCGATCCTGCTGACCGAATGATCGTTGCGACCGCGCTAGCAGGACATCGACTGGTGACTGCGGACAAGCGGATTCTCGGCTGGAGTGGCGATCTTGATTCTTTGGCTGCATTTAAGTGATTTTTCAGGTGCAACTATCCGTGATTTATGATTTGATCATTCGATCTATATTAGACGTCCGACCGTAAACAAAAACCTGCCCACGATTCAGACGACGTTGAGAGTAAGCTATCGATACACAGACTATTTCAGCGGTTTGGGTGTGGTTGCGTATTCTAATGAATCTGAAAGCGGAAATTAGTTACCTGTTAGGAAGATCATGCATGAGAAACTAAAACCTATTTGAGTATTGGTCTGAATGCGTTTGGCGTAAATTTGAAAAATCGTCTGGAAGAGTCACGCCATCCGCAAGTCGACAACGCTGGAAAGGGCTCAGTAACTTCCCATGACAATACGCGCTTTGGAGAGAACTTTGTACTTCTTCTTGCTGGTTTTCTCCACAGCAAGAACATCAGCAACGTAGGTGTTACCTTGACCTCCTGAACATGGAGGCAGATACCCCGGGCTTCGCCAGCCACCTGTCGCTCGGTTTTTCTTTACCAACTAAACGCCGTCCGGCATTTTTTTGGTACCGCCGGGTACGGCTGGCAGCTGGGCTGTTCCAGCACCCATCTCAATTTCAAATCCAACCTTTCCATGGCCACCCTTTTTTGAAAGCGGCTGATAGTCAAGATCATTGAACTCAATGACAATTGCATTAGCTTGAGCGGGGATATTGTTTACCGTCAACGGTGGAGTCGATCCCTTGCCACCGAATTTCTTGCAATACTGGCCTTCCGGAATGGTAATTCCGTTCCAAGCTGAATCCGCGAATTCGACTGTCAATTCATCAGATTTGACGGTGTCTAAGCCAACAATAAATACAGTCAGACAGAAAATTAGTGCAATATTTCTTTGAATATTCATGCCATTTCTCTCCAGATAAATTTTCGAGTGACCTAAAAACATGATTCAGTCACTATAAATTACGGTACAACAATGCAAAGCTGAAATGTGCGCCCTAGGGTGTGCGTCAGAATCTTGGGCATAATTCAATTGACCTCCGACCCGGTAATCTGCTCTATAGCTACCGCAATCGCGGCAGCCCCATTTGCCACTACGCCCGCGGAGGTGATCAGGACCAGCCTAGCTGACAACTGACGCGTCAAATCAGTGCTATATTGATGAATCCGGAGCTTCTGATATTCCAGGTAACACCTCTCATTTTGTCCTCGCTACGCTCTCATTGCCGCAATACCGTAATCTGCCCCAGATACAGCACATTTGAGGCGATTAATCCGTTCACTAACTGCACAAAAAATTAGCATAACTGCCCCTCAATCGCTTTAGGATCAGCCGGAGATTTGGTCCGGCACAGCGTAGCAGCACATTCACGTTGTCGTCTCGGAATTAGAAATAGAAGCTATTGGCTAGGTCAGATTTATAATTTCCAGATTCAGGCTATTTTTCAATAAATTTTAAAGTCAAGCACTAAGAGTAGCAATGTCAGAGTACCACGCACCAATCGAAGATATGCAGTTCGTCTTGCATAACGTCGCCGGTCTTGATCAAATATTGGAAATCGATGATTTTCAGGGCATGGACCGGGAACTGATCGCGGCAATACTAGATGAATCTTCCAAGTTCTCCTCCAATGTTCTGGACCCCCTGAATAAAGTTGGTGATGAACATGGGTCCATATGCGAAAACAGCGAAGTGACCACACCGCCTGGATGGAAGGAAGCATATCGTCAGTTTGTTGATAGTGGCTGGAATGGTCTGTCATTTGATGTGGAGCGTGGTGGACAAGGCCTGCCGTGGCTTGTTGCAACAGCAGTGCAGGAAATGTGGCACTCGTCAAACATGTCCTTTGGACTGTGCCCATTACTGACACAGGGTGCAATTAGAGCTTTGGAACTGCATGGGTCCAAGGAACAGCAGGAACGGTATCTGGAACGACTGATTTCTGGAGAGTGGACTGGCACCATGAACTTGACTGAATCGCAAGCTGGTTCCGACCTCGCTGCCATTCGCACCCGAGCCGTTGCAGAAAATGGCTATTATCGAATCAAAGGCCAAAAAATATTCATCACTTACGGTGAGCATGATCTAACTGAAAACATCATCCATTTTGTACTGGCAAGATGTGCGGATTCACCCGCTGGAGTGAAAGGCATTTCGATGTTTGTCGTGCCGAAATTCCTAGTCAATGAAGATGGTAGTTTAGGTGAGCGTAACGACTTGCGATGTGTTTCGCTGGAGCATAAACTCGGTATTCATGCAAGTCCTACTGCTGTGATGTCGTATGGCGATAACGGGGGTGCAATCGGTTATTTAGTTGGCGAAAAGAACCGCGGGCTTGAGTACATGTTTACGATGATGAATCTGGCTCGACATGCAGTTGGCGTTGAAGGACTAGCAGTAGCTGAACGCGCTTATCAGCATGCGATCGAATATGCCAGGCAGCGTGTGCAGGGTACGGCAATCGGTACTCGGGAGCGGGTTGCGATTGTAGAGCATCCAGATGTCAGACGAATGCTAATGACAATGAAGTCGCTGATTGATGGGATGCGTTGCCTTGCTTACTTCACAGCCGGAGTATTTGATTTATCAATCAAACATCCGGATGAAATCGCCCGACAGAACTATGGTGAATTACAAGCCTTGCTGATCCCGCTAGTCAAAGGCTGGTGTGCGGAATCTGGAAATGAAGTTGCATACATAGGAGTACAGATTCACGGTGGAATGGGATTTATAGAGGAATCCGGTGCCGCACAGTATTTGCGCGATGTGAGAATCACCCCGATCTATGAGGGCACCACCGGCATCCAGGCAAATGACTTGATTGGAAGAAAAATTCTGCGAGGTGATCGCGAAGTTCTGGAACGCTTGGTCGAAAATATTCGTCAGTCGATTTCTCAAAACGACCAGGAAGATGAGACCGTCGCATTGATCTCAACTGCGGTACAGACTGCTCTTAGTCACTTCAACAGAGCAACAGATTGGGTTTATCAAACGGGTGAGACTCAACCGCAGGTAACCGCTGCAGCCAGTGTTGGTTATATGAATGTTTTTGCCTTAACTGTTGCCGGTTGGCTGATGTTGGATATGGCTTCCATTGCAGCAACTGATCTTCGTACAGGTTCGGGCCACACAGAGCACTTGCAAGAGAAACTGATTTCTGCAAAATATTTTGCAACCCATATTCTGCCCAGAGCCCAAGCGAATGCCGATGCAGTAATCCAGTCTTCGGCTGTTGCTTTAGAATTGGCCGAAAGTCAGTTCTAGTCCTTCTTCAAGCCAGCTTTGCACCGTTGTCTACGCGGCGCTCTGGCTTTGCGATGACGACACTACCGTCATTTTGAACAAATCCGGTTAGCAGAAACTGCGACATAAACGGACCAATTTGTTTGTCCGGGAAGTTAACAACACCGACGATTTGACTGCCGATCAGGTCTTCAGGTGAATAAAGATCGGTAATTTGTGCACTAGATTTGAGCGTACCAATTTCCTCACCGAAATCGGCGGTAATCTTGTAGGCGGGCTTTCGCGCTTCGGGGAACTCCTGAACTGTCAAAATAGTTCCGACTCGAAGTTCAACTTTTTCGAATTCGCTCCAGTTTATCTGCTTCACAAAAATATTCTCCTTGAGGATAAGAATTAAGGGATTTGAGTGGTTGATTAACGCGGTAGCTTGGTCGATTCCGACTTAAGCAACCTTCTTGTGAGAGAAAGTGAATTTTACAGCGAACCATCGTTGCAATTTAGCGATGGGATAAACGCGTTGAATTAATATTCAAGCAAATTGTCGAACTAGACTCGCAGATTCGGATATTCCAATTTTCTATACTTCATGCCACGGTCTTATAATGATTCCCCCTGTATCGCAGTTGGAGACTGAGGTGGAAAACTTGGAATATATCAGCGTTGAAAGCATTGTCGATTCGCTTATTCAACGCTCACGGCAAGCGTTTAACGAGTTTCGAAGTGCCGATCAGCAATCTGTAGACGAAGCGGTTACGGCAGTTGCCTGGTCGTTGTACAAGCCGAATAATGCTAAGAAACTAGCGGAATTGGCGGTGCAGAATACCGAGCTTGGGAATGTCAACGACAAGATCATTAAGAATCAACGTAAAACATTTGGCACTCTACGCGACCTTTTGCGCGCACGTACGGTAGGCATCATAGAAGAAGACAAGGATCGTGGCATAGTCAAATACGCAAAACCTGTTGGTATTGTCGGCGCAGTTACGCCTTCAACCAACCCAGCAGCGACTCCCGTCAATAAATGTATGATGGCTATCAAGGGACGCAATGCGATTATCGTTGCACCTTCACCAGCCGGTTGGAAAACAACGAATCATGCAGTGGAACTGATGCGTGAAGGCCTGGAAACTGTCGGTGCTCCACAAGATCTGATTCAAATTCTTCCGGCACCAGTCAATCGGGAAATGACCCAGCAGCTGATGCGGTCTGTTGACTTGGTTTTGGTGACCGGCTCACAAAACAATGTAAAAGGCGGTTATTCAAGCGGTACACCGGCAATCGGCGTCGGTGTGGGAAATGTGCCGGTGATCGTGGATGAGTCAGCCGACTTGCAGCGTGCCGGCAGATTGATTGGCATGTCAAAAACCTTTGATAATGGCACCTCCTGTTCGTCCGAAAATTCGGTTATTGTGCTTGATTCAGTTTATGAAGATATGATGAACGCTTTTGCCGATGTCGGTGGATATCTAGCGACTGAGGAAGAGAAAGACCGAATTGTAAATACATTGTGGACTTCTCCTGGGAAGTTGAACCGTTCGCTAATTGCCAAGGACGTAGACGTTCTTATCAGGCACTGCAATTTGGGTGCACCCGTTGAGACAACAAAATTCATCATTGTTGAGGAATCGGGAACGGGTCCTGAATTCCCGCTATCGGGCGAAAAACTTTCACTTTTCATGACCGCGTATCGAGTTTCGAATTTTGATGACGCGGTTGCCAAAGTGCGCGCGATTCTTGATTACCAGGGGGCAGGACATTCCTGTGGTATTCACACCGCAGATCAGAGCAAAGCCAAGTACCTTGCAGAGGAACTTGATGTTGTACGAGTACTGGTCAACCAAGCCCACACATTTGGGAATGGTGGCGGCTTTACCAGTGGCTTTCCGTTTACCTTGAGTATGGGATGTGGTACCTGGGGCGGAAACAGCATCACTGAAAATCTCAATTACCGACACTTCATCAACATCACACATTTGTCCACAGAAATTCCTGAGGACAAACCGAGCGAGGAGAACCTGTTCGGAGAATTTCTCCAAAAGTATCATCCCGACTATTCGCTCTGAGGTTCACCCCCTTGACTGAATCTTTTCGATCATTGATCGATCAACGCGCGGTTGAAGTTCCTGATCGTATTTTTCTGGTTGATCCGGATTCCGCTCATCAGATGAGCTATTTGGAACTAAAAGAAAATACTGCTCGATTTGGCAACATGCTAAATCAGTTAGGTGTATCGTCTGCCAGTAATATTGGATTCTTGATGGACAATGGCTATTGGACAGTCATAGTGATGCTGGGTACGATGTATCACGGTTCGATAACAGTGCCGCTCAACGCAGTTGCGAGCCGTCGGAACTTGAAGTTTGCTGTTGAAAATGGCAAGCTCGATTTAATTTTCGTGAGCACTATACACCGTTCCTTACTAGACAAAGTATTGTCTGACATTGATAGATCCATACTGGTCATAGAAGTGGATATGGAGCATGGATTTGATCTTAAGTTTTTGAATTTGTCTACTGAGTGTGAATCGGATATTGAGTTGACTAAAGACACTCCTGCAATGATTTTGCATACTTCGGGAACGGTCGGTGTACCCAAGGGTGCTGTATTGAGTCACGGAAACTTAATCGCAGGTGGAAAGAATGTAGTATTGGCACAGAACCTGAAAGAAGATGACATCGCCTTTTGTATTCTTCCGCTGTACCACATCAATGGTCAAGTTGTAACTGTAGTTGCACAATTGGTCAGTAGTTCTCAGGTCGTGATGCCGAGAAAGTTCAGTTTGTCGAGGTTTTGGTCGACGCTGACGGACAATCGGTGTACATGGTTCAGTACTGTGCCGACAATTACCAAGTATTTACTGGATGATGTGCATGCTAAAGAGGGTGAACAAAATCTTCGGGACACCTCTTGCTTAAGGTTTGCCCGGTCGGCTTCATCGGCCATGCCAGCTTCGATGCTAGTGGACTTTGAAGAGACCTTTGGTATTCCTATGCTGGAATCGATGGGATTGACGGAATCGGCCGCGCCGATTTTGGCTAATCCGATGCCACCCGCTACACGGAAGCCAGGATCAGTAGGAATCCCGTTCGGCAACAAAGTCAAGATCATTGATCATTCTGGCGGTGATTTGGGACATGGCGAAATTGGTGAGATAGTAGTGAGCGGTAGTAACGTAATTTTGGAGTACTACAATGCCCGAGAGGCGACTGAGTCTGCCTTCACACCGGAAGGGTGGTTTCGAACTGGAGACCTCGGTTACCAGGATGATGATGGTTATTTCTTCGTGACAGGACGAATTAAGGAGTTAATTATCAAAGGTGGCGAAAATATTTCACCCAGAGAAATCGATGATGTGCTTTACAGGAACAAGGCAATTCTAGAAGTAGCGACCTTTGGTTATCCGGATCCAGCCTATGGGCAAGTTGTTGCCATTGCGGTAGTTTTGAAAGCGGATCAATCTTACAGTGAAGAAGAACTGATGGAATATTGTCGGACAGAACTTGGATCATTTCTCTGCCCCAGTCGAATATTCTTTGTCGATGACCTGCCAAAAGGACCATCTGGAAAGATCCAACGATTGCAGGTCGCTAAAAGCTTAATCCCGGATGACTGAAATCTGGATCATGCCATGAATGTCGATCGCAGTTTAACGGGCAAGAATGCGTTCATCACTGGTTCAACTTCAGGTATAGGGTTGGCAGTTGCTGAGCAATTGGCGGTTGCTGGCTGTAATATCGGTTTAAACGGATTTGCGACCTCTGAACAAGTTCAGGAAATTTCATACAGGTTTCAATCAGATTATGAAGTTGAGGTTGCTTACTTTGGCTTTGACTTGCGCGAGGTTGACGAAATCAATGAAGGGTTGACGAATTTCGGCAAGGAATTTGGACAGGTGAACATTCTAGTCAATAACGCTGGCGTTCAATTCGTTTCCCGAATTGAGGATTTTCCAACTGAAAAGTGGAATGAGATCATAGCGGTCAACCTGTCTGCGGTATTTCACTGCTCCAAGGTGGTCATTCCTGGAATGATTGCCAATCAGTGGGGGCGAATCATCAATATTGCATCCGTACATGGGCTGGTTGGAAGCGTTGACAAGTCAGCTTATATAGCCGCCAAGCACGGTGTGGTCGGGTTAACTAAGGTTATTGCGCTCGAAAATGCGAAATCTGGAATAACCTGTAATGCAATCTGTCCTGGTTATGTGGAAACAGAAATAATTCGCAATCAAATTCGAGACCGATCTGCGTCTGAGAACAAATCTACAGATCAAGTTGTTTACGAGATGCTACATGACAAGCATCCGACTGAACAATTTATTGAGTCAAGCGAAATTGGTGCACTGGCTGCCTATCTATGCGGCGATCAAGCCAGTGGCATAACCGGTGCCACATTGTCCATTGACGGTGGTTGGTCAGCCCACTGAATAAATAATCAAATCAGGGCTATACCGCGGCTTTGACAAACTCCGCCCAAGCTGAATCAATGTGCCGCATTTCAGTATGAATTGCGCCCGGTACAAATCGCATTACGTACATATCGTCAAGAATCGTGTGAGTTAAGAAGATTTTTCCTTCGGAATTAATCTTTTCAAGAATCTGTTTGGTTTTCTCGTTTCCGTCCTTATGTCGGAAACACACCAGATTTAACACTCTGGGGTGAAATATCTCATAACTTGAGTTCGATTCGACCAGCGATTCAAAATGCTCAGCGAGTTCGATATGTTTACGTATATGTGCGCGCAATCCCTCCACGCCGTAGTGACGAATCACAAACCAGAGCTTTAGCGAACGAAAGCGTCGGCCAAGTGAAATCTGCCAGCCACTGTAGTCAAAAACCTGACCAGATTCGGTTGCTTTGTTTCGCAGATACTCGGGAGTTATTGTCAAGGCATTAACTAGATCGGGTTTGTTAGCTACATAGAATAGATCGCTGTCGAAATTAGTCAGCAACCATTTGTGTGGATTAAAGCAGTAGCTATCGACCAACTCTACGCCGTCCAGTAAATTGCGAAATTCAGGACACACCGTTGCGGAACCTGCATAGGCTGCATCAACGTGCACCCAGATTTGATTCTTGCTCGCAACTTCAGAAATTTCACGTATAGGGTCTATCGCTAGCGACGAGGTAGTGCCGATTGTTGCACATATGAATGCAGGAATGAAACCATTATCAATGTCAATTTTGACTCGTCTGGCAAAATCATCACCTTTGATCGCAAAGCTGTCATCAACGTTGAGACGTCGAATCTGCTCGTCTCGAAATCCTGCTATTTTCAGGCTTTTTTCTGCTGAGGAATGAGTGTGTCCTGAAATATAGGCTGTCAGATCTGTAATGTTTCGCTTGGAGTCGAAAGACAATGCTTTCTCCCTTGCCGCAACCGCAGCGCATAGAGCCGCGCTTGATGCAGAGTCCTGAATAACGCCGCCGCCTGACCGGCTTGAATGAAAATGCTCTGGTAAACCGGCTATATCAACCATCCAATCGAGCACTAGAGTTTCCAGCTCTGTACAAGCAGGACTGGTTGACCACAACATTCCCTGAATGCCAAATCCAGATGACAGAAAGTCGCCCAAGATTGATGGGCCGGATGCGTGCGTAGGAAAATATCCGTAGAAGTTTGGAGATTGCCAGTGAGTCAGTCCTGGAATAATTTTCGAATTAACGTCGTTCAGAACATTCTGAAATAACTCGCCCTGTTCTGGAGGACGGGTGGGCAGGCTACTATAGACTTCACCCGGTTCAACTTGAGAAAGTACTGGATATTGCTCAATGTTCTGCATATAGTCGGCAATCAGGTCAACCATTTGGTAACCCTTTTGACGAAATTGTTCAGGATTCAGGTGTTTCGGATTATTTTTCGACATTGCAGATCAAGTACTCCGGTGATGAATAGATTCGAGCCGATACAATTATTTTGAAACAACGTAAAGATTCTGTGCGTGTTATTTTCAACCCGAATCATTACCCAAAAAGATGTAACAATCACATTTTGTCTCATTTGGAAATGACTCTGAAATTCATCTAAATTCAAGTAATGGACATTGGTGAATGGTTAGAGAAAATCCGATATTCTGATAAATTTGTATTTACCCTAATTCCGACGATAATTTAGGGACTTATAAATCTTACTTGACAAATATATAGTCCCATAAAATTGTACCCAGCAATTGCATTAAATCTATCGAATCTGAATTTCTAAATCAAAGTAATGAGCAATTCTGATGAAATTCGCTGGAAGCAGCGCTTAGAGAATTTCGGGAAAGCTATTTCGCAATTGACCAGCGCTTGTGATCTGGAGGAGTACACGAAACTTGAACAAGCTGGACTCATTAAAACGTTTGAGTTCAGTTTTGAGTTGTCTTGGAAAGTCTTGAAAGACCTTCTATATTACGAAGGTTATGAAGTGAACGGACCGAGAGCAATTATTCGCAAAGGTTTCGAATCAGGATATGTCGATGAGTACGATTGCGAAATATTGCTTGATGCACTTGAAAAGCGCAACCTGCTTAGTCATGCATACCGGGAAATCACAGCACAGGAAGCGGCAACTTTAATCAAAGACACCTATTATTTCGTGCTACTACGGCTTTATGAAACATTGACCGAGAAGTCCAAGAAATGACCGACGGATTGAAAGCAAAGCATCGGGCTGCAATCATTAACGAGATAGCAAAAAATAACAGAGTGGAGCGCGCAGTGCTTTTCGGATCGCGGGCAATGGGTACCAATTCGGTAACTTCTGACGTAGATATCGTACTATTTGGAGATACGCTTACCATAGACGATCAAGCCAAACTTTGTGCTGCCATGAAATTGATTCCCATGGCGCAATCTGTCGACCTGGTTCTCTTCAATAAGATAGATCACCAGCCACTAATTGAGCATATTCGTAAATATGGAATTGATTGGTATTGTTCATCCAATGATTCCAAGAATATTGAGGAGACGATAATTTAGACAAATTTCACGACGCTGGCTTCCACTGCGAAGAACAGTGAACGTTGGATTGTCTAGTACATAGTTCCCAAATTATCAGGTTACTACAGTCGACGGGAACTACATATTGTTCGCTTGAAGAATGTTCATATTGAAACTTTCTTCGGTTCTAGTTGTAATCTACTACAAAATGAACTTGGACAGTATTCACTCTTTGTAACAGAATTTCTTGACAAAGTAATTTCAACTGGAGTTATTGAAGCAGCCCGGAACTTGCTCAATCGAGATCATTGACTCTCGCCTTACCTGTTACCTTGACAGAATTTTCTATTGTAGTCCCGTAATAATCCAGGATCGAGGCACCAGTTAAAGAACCAGAGAGTTTACCGCCATCCATGGAAAGAACGGTTTTTGATTTTCCGGTATTGCTGACATAAGCGTTCTTTGTTGGAACTGATTTGAGATTGACATAGCTCCTTCCAAGCGCGCTTAGAACCAGTGTGTCAAATCGCCCTCCCTTACCTTTAATAACATTGTTTCCTGTGATTGACAGATCCATTCTTTCACCTTCAAAATTGTTGATGTTGACAGCATTTTTCCCAGTTAATTCCAGAGTAGGCAGTGTGGGAATGGAAATTACTGCCACAGAATATTTACTGGAACCAAAGCCTGGATCGTACTCCAATTCAAAGTGCTTGTTTCGTTGACGGTAATTCAACCAGTGCTCAGTAGCTTCCGGATAAGAGATTTCCACTCTCCACTCTTCATTCTGTTCCAATTCGATTAACCACCTGCCCTTAATTTGAATTTCTTCTATGTCTCGTAAACTCAGAATCTTTACTACTCTATGCTCATCATCCAAAACATGAGACGCATTTGATTGGTGTGCAAGTAATTTCCCCTTGACAATAGAAATGGACAAAACAATTGTCAAAAGTATCAGAACTCCAAGCACTGAATACAAGGCGATTTGACTAGATTTAAATTTACGTTTCATCGGTATCCTCTCCAGGATTGGTTTCATTGCCATGAAAGTGATTCGCAATTTCTTCAGGTCCTATACCAAGCAATCGCATAGTCTTGATAATCTTCGGAAGATCCTTCTCCAAAAATTCATTTCTCAAAGTTTGAACAATGCTTGAAACAGCTTCTTCAGTTACAAAAAATCCTCTCCCTCGCTGGTTTGCCAAAATACGTCGCTCTACCAAAGCTTGGTAACTTCGGGCTACTGTATTTGGATTGACACCCAACTCCACTGCCATCTCCCTCACGGATGGAATTTGGTCACCTACGACCCAGATGCCCCGTAATATCTGTTCCTGAACCCGGTCCGCAATTTGTTGATAAATTCCTTTGGGATCACTGAACTCCATGATCTACCTGAACCTCTTTTAGTCGGAGCCACGCGATCCACCATAGAACAGGTGGAAGTAATGCAACCACTATCCAGAAAACCGTTGCGAGAAAACTCCAGTTGGTGGTCAACAGTTGATGAAATAGGTCGTGCGCAATCCCGAAATTCAAATAATCATAGTGATTGATAGCGCCTGTTTCCGGGACTTGTAGAGAGTTCTGTCCGTGCAGCTGCTGCCATTCAGTGGCACCGATGGTGATGCGAGCTGTGATCAGAATCGCGATTGCCAAAAGTAGATAAAACAGAATGATGGCGAAACTTGTGATTAGAAAATTAAATCGTCTGAACCAGATGGCACCAAGGAAAAATGGTGCCTGAATGATGATGTAGTATCCGTATAACTTCCAGATTTCTGAATTGAAGGGATTGAACAGTGGAAGGCTGGTTCCAGCAATGACCATTCGAACTGATTCAACGATGGCAGACAAAGCAAAGAAAAAAATTGGCAGAAAAATTCCGATTCCTACAGTAATGGGTAGAAGTCGTGCGAAAAATTTTTCGAGAGACGAAGCGGGCAGTAACAAATATGCTTCATTTCGAGTTGGATCATGAACTACACGAAAAGCTCGACTCGTTGCGAAAATTCCCCAAATGAATAGGGCATAGCCATATAGCTTTTGATGCATTGAATAGTCCATTTGCCCCCATTGCATTTGTTGCAGAGACATAAGTAGAACAGTGAATATCAATATTCCCGCAGCCCAGGTGAGAGCACGCCTTTCAGCAAGAAAGTCACTGCGCATCAGTGACCAGAGTCTATACACTGAAAATGATGATGTCATAATTTATGGACTCCGCTAGTGAACTGGGTGAATTTTTCTGGGTTCGTGATGGCAGCCTTAAACAGAAGTTCCAGGTCTTGGTGCTCACCATTCGTTTCTGTATCTGCCCATACAGCTGTGTATCCACCCAAACTTGGTTCTGTGTACAACAGTTTCTCAGAGTTTGAGTCCGGTCGATTAGTCTCCTGGCTGATACGAATTGCCGATGAAATTTGGGAGAGGCTTTGATAACAGATGAAGTTGCCTTCGTGCAGGATCAGAACGTTATCGATTAGAAGTTCAATGTCTTTCACTTGGTGAGTAGCGATAATCAATATTCTGTCCTCAGCCAGAGCTTCGGCAACAATTTTTCGAAACTGCCCCTTTGCAGGAATGTCCAAGCCGTTGGTTGGTTCATCCAGAATCATGACGGAAGGTCTACAGGCGAGTCCAAATGCCAGATGAAATTTCTTTCTCTCACCAAGTGACAGACTAGTCAGTATTTGCCCACGAGGCACGGACATCTCCTTAAGTAGACTTTCCAGATAGCTGGAATCAAAATTCGGATAGAAACGAGCCATTCGTGATACAAAGTTCTTGTCTGTGAGTGTCGGTAAGTGAGGTGTTTCTGGGAGCATGTAAATTTCGGAGAGCATACTCGGATTCCGTTGAACAGGGTCATAATCGAGTACACGGATACTGCCTTCTTGAGGAAATAGCAACCCACTGAGTAAACGCAGTAAAGTTGATTTACCTGCACCGTTGAGTCCCAGTAGGCCGTAAATTTGGCCAGATTCAAGTGCAAAATTCATCCCATTGAACAGAGTTTTCTTTTTGTAACCGAACTGTATGTTTTCAAATTCAATCATTTTCCCGATTTTGTTTGAGGTGATCATTGTTTAACTGTATTAGTGTAATAATACAGTAGACAGTACAAAAGTCAAGCCTAAATTTGAAAAAAAATTTAATAATTGAGTTTTCCGCCTGAATTCAATTCAGGAGGTGAAAGAATTATTAGGCACAGAATCTGAGATTCTGAAATTGAATCAAAAAGATGGTGCTGTTTAATAAATCAACCCAAGACACTGGGTCGACGGTGCGCAGGGGAGATTGATGATCAGTTGATGGGAGAATGAAATGGAGGAATGGGTTGAATTTCGCAAGAGATTCCGAGCGAAGTCGATTGAATATACAAGAGCAGGGAATCTGTAAGAATGCGTTCAGTCTTCCAAACTATTACACCTTGTGGTGAGGTCAGACTACGCTATATCCGTATAAAAACCCCAATTGACTGCAAGAAATCAAAACTATTTTGCTCTACGAGTTGTGACTTCACCGCAACGTTCACATTCGACAGTTTCGACCTTTCCGGCCGTTCCGAAGCCAAACTTGACCTCGATTACTCGATACTTGTGAAATCCGATTCGACACAGCCACAATCCGAGCTTGGTTGACAGTTTGTCATTCATACCAGTGGCCTGTTCACTCTGGTTTTAGCGAGTTGATTACGGCTATAAGCAGACTCCAGGTCGGTCGCAATAATTGAATTCTACATATTCGGGTAATTCGGACCACCGCCGCCTTCAGGAACAACCCAGTTGATGTTTTGAGTTATATCCTTGATGTCGCATGTTTTACAGTGCACACAATTTTGCGCATTTATCACAAGTCGCGGTTCTTCATCCTGGTCTCGGATGATTTCATAGACACCGGCTGGGCAGTAGCGCTGCTCAGGTGCGTCGTAGTCCTTTAAATTAATGTCAATCGGCACCTGATCATTCTTGAGAGTCAGGTGAACGGGCTGGTTTTCCTCGTGATTCGTATTCGACAGAAATACTGAAGAATTCCGATCGAAACTGATCTCACCATCGGGTTTCGAATATTCAATCTGCTTGCACTCGCTGGCTTTTTTGAGGCTCTTGTGGTCTTCATGATGATGAAAAGTCCAAGGAGCTCGTCCGCGGAACAAATAAGTGTCAATTCCAGAATACATCAATCCCGCCCACATTCCTTTTTGAAACGACGGTCGAATATTTCTGGCTCTGTAAAGTTCATCCCAAAGCCATGATTTTTTGAGCCTATCCTCATAATCGGACTGTTCACCGGATGATTCTGACGTCAAGAATTCAAAGGTTGCTTCAGCGGCAGTCATTGCAGATTTCATCGCCGTATGAGTGCCCTTAATTTTCGGAGTGTTCAAGAATCCGGCACCATCACCAATCAGTGCACCGCCTGGAAACGTTAATTTAGGAATGGATTGAAATCCACCTTCATTTAGTGCGCGTGCTCCATAAGCAATACGCCGTCCACCTTCGAGAGTCGGTTTGACTTTCGGATGATGCTTAAATCGCTGAAATTCTTCAAAAGGACTCAAGTAGGGATTCTGATAGTCAAGTCCGATGACAAATCCAATCGCAACTTGATTGTCTTCCAAGTGGTACAAGAATGAGCCACCGTACGTGTTTCGGTCCAAAGGCCACCCAATACTGTGCCAGACTGTCCCTTGTTTGTGATTACTTTCGTCGACTTCCCACAACTCCTTTATCCCGATCCCGAAAGTTTGCGGGTCAACATTTTCCCGAAGAGAGTACCGTTCGAATAGCGTTTTCGTTAGAGAGCCTCGGCAGCCCTCCGCAAAAAGAGTGTACTTTGCATGAAGTTCTGCACCTGGCATGTACATTTCGGTGGGCTCGCCATCTCGACCGATACCCATGTCACCAGATGCAACTCCCATGACTTTTTCTCCATCATACAAAACTTCTGATGCGGCATATCCAGGGAAAATATCAACTCCAATCTGCTCGGCTTGTTCACCAAGCCAACGGCAAAAATTGCCCAAGGAAATGATGTAATTTCCATGATTATTCATTTGTGGCGGAGTCGGCATGCGAATGGCAGACTTTTTCGTCAGTAAAACAAATTTGTCATCCGTTACCGGTGTGTTCAGAGGCGCACCCTTGTCTTTCCAGTCCGGAATCAGTTCATTGAGGGTAGTCGGCTGCAAAACTGCACCTGACAGGATATGTGCACCGACTTCGGAACCCTTTTCAAGAATACAGACACTAAGATCCTTGCCATGTTCTTCACACAACTGGCGAAGCTTGATACCTGCAGTCAAACCAGCTGGTCCAGCTCCAACAATGACAACGTCATATTCAAGTGAATCCCTTTCTACAGTCATTCGGGTAATCTCATCAGGAAGTATGGAATAGGGCGGGTGGGTAGTGAATTGAGTACAGATTCGATCATCTCAGTCGCAATGATTAGTCTAAATTCAATCCACCAAAAGTCGCGTGTATTGTATTCAAGATCAGTCAATTGAATGCGGTGAAAAGACTTGAACACGAATCTGTGTCGGATTGCCGCTATTGCATGGATTGTTCACCTGAGGGCAATTGGAAATGACTGCCAGCACATTGGTTTCAGCGCGCAAATCTATATAGTCTCCCGCAACAGAGTTACCGTCAACAAAAACTGATTCTTCTGTACTGCCATCTTCGTGAACAGGCACTGAACAGAAAAAGTTTATGTTTGGCACAATATCAGTCCAGTCCAGCCCATGCTTGGATAGTGCGTCAAGAAAATTTTCCCGGCAACCTGGCGCATTTGGCACGCCATACAACATCTCATTACTCCAACTTGAGCAACAGCCAGCGATCGTATCGTGTCCACCGGGAGTGGTGTCCTCCACCACTGTCATCAATGGATTGGCGTAATCTGAATAAAGGACAGATCCCTTGGCGATGTGTATGCTTTGTGCTGCTTTGATTGTGTTTGGTGCGTGATATCGCTCTTGTGGATTATCAGCGTTGTAGCACAGGAAATCGACACCCTGCTGTCCTTCCAAGTCGGTTATCCTCAAGATTTGTAGTGGTCGAATGACCTTTTCCCAACCTTCGCCGGGCTTGACTATTTCATCTGTTAGAGAATCCAATTCCTGCATACCGAACCTCTAAGTTAGCTTAGTGAGTGAGCAACATGCACAATATTCAGCACTCAGTCAAGTATACACAAAATGACAAATTTCAAAATTTTTACAGACCAGAAGGTTGCTCGTTGAATTAAGAATCTGCTCAACTTTTGGGCTGTTTCGCTCGTGAAAAGTTTGCTTGTGCTATATAAATCGCGCATTCACTTTTTTTGATTGACATATTCAACAGATGCGAGGTCATTGATGAAAATTGAAGGTCAACCGGCTTTGGTGACCGGTGCAGCATCCGGTATGGGTGAAGCGACTGCACGCTTACTGACAAGTCTCGGTGCGAACGTCAGTTTGCTGGATATAGATGAGGCGAAGATTCAATGGACTGCTGATCAAATTGGCGCATTGGCACTGCCGTGCGATGTAACACAGGCCGGGAGCATGGAAGATGCTATTGCTAAAGCAGAATCAGTTAATGGAGTTGCCAGAATACTAGTGAACTGCGCTGGAATCGCACCTGCAAAACGCATTGTCGGCCGAGATGGAGCGATGCCTCTGGAAGAATTCAAGCGGGTCATTGATGTGAATCTCATTGGCACTTTCAATGCGATTCGAGTGATGGCCGCTGCACTAAGGAATGAAGCACCACTGGATGAAGCAGGAGAGCGGGGAGTGATCGTAAACGTTGCTTCGGTTTCTGCGTTTGAGGGTCAGATCGGACAGGCAGCTTACAGTTCTTCAAAAGGTGCGATTGTCGCTTTAACTATTCAGGCAGCCAGAGAATTGTCAAGTGCCGGCATTCGGGTGATGACCATTGCTCCAGGTCTGATCGCTACACCAATGCTGTTTGGAATGCCAGATGAGGTTCAGCGGAGCCTAGCCAATCAGGTACCGTTTCCTAAACGGCTTGGAAGTCCGGATGAATTCGCGCAGCTTGTTAAACACATACTGGAAAACCAACTTCTAAACGGCGAAGTTATTCGATTGGATGGTGCAATTCGCATGCAGCCCCGTTAACTGGGCAAATCCGGTGCAAATTAATTGACATGCCTCCCTACAAAATTATCATATATATGTGGCATAGATTAACAAACGTTAATTTATTCGTAAACCCCAAAAGGTTTAACTGATTCAAATATCGAATGAAAGTCTATTTGACTCCCGTGTTCCATTCTAGCCACTAAAGGAGTTGGCGCTGTCTGGTAGTAAGTGATACTTGTTTCACTTAGTAATTTGCATTAAATTAATATTGAATTGAATTCCACTGGAAACGACTTAATGGATAAAAACAATCCAATCGCAGATAAAAAATTTGAAAACACTTCACCACTGAGCATGACTCGCGAAGAAATGCTCAATCTGACAAATAAGGCATCAGAAATCTTGGTAGACCACAACCTGAACTTTGCGTCACAAGATGCCTGGGATGGTGAATTCAGTGATGGTTTAGCAAAAATTTTTATGACAGATCCTCCTGAAGATGGTCAGAATATCGATGAAGTGCTGGAACAGGTAACCCAGAAAATTTTTCCATACTCATTGAATCTTGCCCATCCAAAGTGTTTTGGATTTGTTTCTTCTTCACCAACTTGGCCAAGTGTGATCGCGGATTTCTTGGCTTCAGGGATTAACCAGAATGTTTGTACGTGGCTAGTAGCTAGCGGCCCGAGTCAAATCGAACTGACTGTAATTGAATGGATCAGGCAGTGGCTTGGCTATCCTGACACAGCTGGTGGGCTTCTGACCAGCGGAAGTTCTGCAGCAAGTGTCGAAGCATTCGTTGTCGCAAGAGAATCTGCTGATAATCCATCGCGGGCAACTGTATATATGAGTGATCAGACTCATCAATCGATCATTCGCGCGGCTCGTGTGATTGGAATCACAGCTGAGAACATAAAGAAAATTCCCAGCGACGATAAATTTGCGATCAATGTCAACCTGTTGGCCGAGGCGGTTGCTCAAGATGTCGAAAACGGATTTCAACCTTTGTTAGTTGTTGCCAATTCAGGTACAACATCCACTGGTGCAATTGATTCATTAGATTGGATTGCCGACTTTTGCGAGTCGCAAAATTTATGGTTTCATGTTGATGCCGCGTATGGAGGTTTCGCCTGTATCACGGAGCGAGGTAAAAGGCTCTTGAAAGGAATTGAACGCGCTGATTCAATCACGCTGGATGCTCACAAATGGTTGTTCCAGCCTTACGAAGTTGGATGCCTGATTGTCAAGGATTTACAGAATTTGGAAAGTGTCTACAGCATGCGTTCTGATGTTCTCCAAGATACAGTTTGGGGTAAAGATCACCCGAATATTGCTAACCGCGGTATACAGTTAAGTCGAACCTTTCGAGCACTGAAGATTTGGATGTCGGTTCAAATTTTTGGGATGAAAGCATTTAGAGACACGGTTGAGCAATGTTTCGCGCTGGCAGAAAAAGCACAGCATTACATTCAAAATAGTTCCAACCTGCAGCTCCTCAGCCCCGCAGTTTTGAGTGTTGTGTGTTTTCGATTCAATCCTGAGAATTTAAACTTAAGTGAATCTGCAATTGAAAATATTAATCGGAGTATCCTGGTTCGCGTATTCTGGGATGATCATGCATTTATGTCGTCGACGATGGTAAGCGGAAAGTTCGCCTTACGAATTTGCATGGTTAACTACACTACTACGTGGGAAGATGTAAAGGAAACGTTGGATGCAGTCGAATCGTTTGGAACGGAAGCACTGGAATCAAGTTGATTCGTTGGCAATAACAATAACACTCGTGGTTCAGATCTACTGAATTTTTGCCAAGTTCAAATATTTGTAGGTTTTGCTGACGAATCTGAACCTGTTATCTGAAAGAGTAAATCGATGAGTACGGGTTCCGTTTCAATCGCCGGTATTGGGAAAATCAGTTACCAGAGAGGCAGATTCAGGTAGTCATAGCTTTTGTTCCAATTCGCACCTAAACTTGGTCATATCTAGAGGGATGTCAATTAATTTGCTTTAGGCGGGCCATTGAGGCGCTGTCGAGCAAGTCTGGATTTTTGAGGTAATCCAGCAAGATCTCAAAAGAATCCAGTCCCCAGAACATCTCTCCATTTACGCAAATTGATGGCACACCAAAAACACCTTGTTCGGTCGCCATTTGAGTGTTTGAGATTAATGCTGACTTGACCTCGGCATTATTGATCAAATCATCAGCATCAGGAATTCCAATCGAACGCCAAATCGCCTGTCGCCCAGTATCGGTTGCTGGATTATCCTCGCTGGTCCAAATCGCTCGAAAAATTGATGTGACCAGTTCGGGGTCATTGTCTTTCGCGATTGAGAGACGCAGATAAGGTAGAGGATTAAAAGGGTGTGTATCTGGTATTCTGAAAGGCAATTCGAGTTTATTCGCCAGCCAGGTGGTATGACGATAAGTAAAAATTTTCTTTTGGTCGATTTCAACAGGTCCCAAATTACCCCAGTGCTTGAGCAGTCCGGCGAACAGAACTGGAATGTAGATCAACTCAACAGTTTTTGGCAGCCGATGAAGCTGTTCGTGTAGCAGGTAGGAAAACGGCGATACGAAGTCGTAATAGTAATCCAACTTTGTCATGACGCATTGTTCTTAGCGATTAGTTCTGCACGTTCGCGCAAGCGGAATTTTTGAACTTTACCAGTCGAGGTTTTCGGAAGTTGACCGAACACAATCTTTTTTGGTGCCTTGTAGCGAGCCATATTCTCTTTGCAATACTGAATTAAGTCAGCTTCACTTGGTTGCGGTGAGTGTTGTGGTTTCAAACTTACAAACGCGCACGGGACTTCACCCCATTTATCGTCAGCCAGTGCTACTACTGCTGCTTCCATCACTGCTGGATGTCGAAACAGGGTATCTTCGATCTCAATTGATGAAATGTTTTCACCACCAGAAATGATGATGTCCTTTGATCGGTCCTTGAGTTGAATGTAGTGATCCGGATACATCACACCGAGATCACCGGAGTGAAACCAGCCACCGTCAAATGCTTCTTTCGTCGCATTCGGGTTTTTCAGATAACCTTTCATTACGATATTGCCGCGAAACATGGTTTCTCCCATAGTGGCACCATCCGCCTTTATCGACGACATCGTTTTTGGGTCCATGATTTCAAGACCGGCTAGCGCTAGATAAGGTACACCTTGACGAGACTTGAGCTGTGCCTGTTTGGCACTGTCGTACTCATCCCACTCTTGGTGCCACTCGCAAATTACCGCAGGTCCGTAGGTCTCAGTTAGACCATAAACATGCGTCATCAAAAATCCGTTTTGCTCCATCTTTTCGAGAACGACTGCAGGTGGCGGGGCGGCTGCGGTCATGACTTCAACAGGATGGTAAAATGACTTGCGCTCGCTCTCACTAGCGTTAACGACCATGTTGAGCACAACTGGCGCACCGCAAAAGTGAGTGACCTTGTACTCAGCTATCGCATCAAAGATTGTATTTGCCGCGACTCGACGCAGACAGACATTAGTACCGCCAAGTAATGCGATAGTCCAGGGAAAACACCAGCCATTGCAGTGAAACATTGGCAGCGTCCAAAGATAGATTGGGTGCGGTCGCATCTTCCAATTAAGTGCATTGCTTAGTGCATTCAGATAGGCGCCGCGGTAGTGATAAACAACACCCTTGGGGTTGCCCGTTGTTCCAGAGGTGTAATTGAGTGAGATCGCATCCCACTCTGATTCGGGATGTTGAATAGGGAAATAATCAGATTTGGCTTGACTTATGAAGGTCTCATAGTCCATACTACCCACTTTTGAGCCATGTTGCACCGCATCATCAAGAATGTCGATAACTGTTATATCTCGATTGAGTTTGCTTAGTGCGGTACCAACAACATCTGAAAATTCACTGTCTGCAATCAGTACTTTTGATTCTGCATGTTCAAGGATAAATGCGATCGTGTCTGCGTCCAGACGTATATTGATTGTGTTCAGCACCGCACCCGTCATTGGCACACCAAAGTGGGCTTCATACATCGGGGGGATATTTGGTGCAATAATGGAAACTGTATCGTTGCGTTTTACCCCTAACTCAGTTAATGCAGATGCCAGCTGCTGACAGCGACTATAAGTTTCTTTCCACGTATAGTGTTGATCACCGTGAATCAGCGAGATACGGTCGGGAAAAATGCGTGCACTTCTTTCCAGAAAACCCAATGGGGACAACGGCACGTAGTTTGCTGGGTTTTTGTCTAAACCAGATTCGTATGGACTCTTGCTTTGCATCGGTTGACCAAGGCGCTGGAAATTGAATGGATTTGAATTATATTCAATTGGAATTCTTGGCCACTTTAACAGGATAAAATATATTATTTATAAATACTTACGAGGAATCAAATGAGTGAATCACGCAAAGACGTTGAACTGCATGGATATTACTTCGAGGATTTGAAAGTCGGAATGACTGCAGCCTACGGTAAAACTTTAACCGATGCCGATGTATTGATGTTTACTGGAGTGTCCGGCGATACGAATCCTTTGCATCAGAATCGCGAATTTGCCAGTCAAACAGCATTTGGTGAACCAATTGTTCACGGGATGCTGACCGCAAGTTTGATATCGACATTGATTGGCACTCGTCTTCCAGGCCCTGGTTGTATATACATGAACCAGAGTCTTAAGTTTACGGTTCCAGTAAGAGTTGGTGATACGGTTACCGCAAATGTTGTTGTTTCAGAATTAGACAGTGAACGACCATATGCCATACTGGATACGACCTGTACCGTCGATGGGGAGGTAGTGCTGATTGGTCAGGCTAAAGTCAAAGTTCCAAGACGAACGAACGGCTCCACTAACGGATCTACCTGAGAGAATTCGATCGAAATCTCACCCAATGCAGAAACATTACTTCATAATGCAGTGCAATAAATAATGAGATTGGTTTATGCAGGAACAACTTTCAGAAAAGAACACTGACTTCAACCCCGCACATTTACTGTCCGAGTTCAATCAACAGTATTCTCGGATCATGACTTCTTTGATGAACACTCCGCCGAGCGCTGATGTTTCAAAATTTTCAATTCGTCTCGGCACATTATTTGCTAAAGCTGCATTAAACAATGCGAATGACCTTAATAGCCTGTTGCAGGTGCAGTTGAAAGCATTTTCCAGGTACGCTGCTCTGGGAGACTACATCGTCAAAAAGTCGCAAGGTATAGATGCAGTCCCGGCGATTCAGCCGAAAACTGATGACGGTCGATTCAGGTCATCAGAGTGGCATGCCGATGTGAACAATCCAGAAACGTCTAATACGACTCTATGGTTTGATGCGTTAAAACAATCCTATCTCATTGGCTCGGAATATCTGCAAGGCTTTTTCCAACAAACCGATGGATTGACCGGTAAGGAAAAGAGAAAGCTTGATTTTTATTCCGACCAGGTTGTGAATGCATTCGCCCCGACCAATTTTTTGCAGACCAATCCCGATGTGCTAAAAGCCACGCGCGAATCGAAGGGCGAAAATCTGCTGAATGGGCTTCGAAATCTGGCAGATGATTTGGAAGCAGGAAAAAGCGTCAAAATGGTCGATGACGACGCGTTCGAACTCGGTCGTAACATCGCCGTCACACCCGGTAAAGTCATTGCCAGAAACCGCATGGCCGAACTCATTCAGTATGCACCATCCACTGAGACGGTGCACTCAAGACCGGTTATGATCATCCCGCCGTGGATTAACAAGTTTTACATTCTTGATTTATCTCCGAAAAATTCATTTATCAGTTGGCTTGTGGGGCAGGGTTACACAGTTTTTGTTATCTCGTGGATGAATCCTGACGAAAGCTATCGAGAAACCACATTTGACGATTATTTGAAAGACGGCCCACTTTGGGCAATGGATGTGATTCAGTCCATCACGGGCCAGAACAAGATTAATGCGATTGGCTATTGCCTGGGTGGAACTTTATTGGCAACACTGCTCGGGTATCTGGCAGGTCAGCCCGACAGATCCGTTGACGTTTCAACTGCAACTTTTTTCACTACTATGATTGACTTCGGTGAGCCGGGCGATCTTGGTGTGTTCGTTGACGAAGAAAGCGTCAGTCAGCTTGAGACGAAAATGGAGGCCAACGGCTATCTGGATGGCAAGTCAATGGCCTCGACATTTAACATGATGCGTTCCAATGATCTGATCTGGCATTTTGTCATCAATAACTATCTTCTTGGCAAACCACCAGCACAGTTTGATCTTTTGTATTGGAATTCCGATTCCACTCGATTGCCGGCCACGATGCACAGCTACTATCTGAGAAAGATGTACCTTGATAACAAACTGGCTCAGCCTGATGGTATCAGTGTTCTGAATACGTCGATCGATCTTGCAAAAGTAAATCTACCGACCACTTTCGTTTCTACCGAACTCGATCACATTGCGCCATGGCGTTCGACGTACAACGGAGCAAAGCTATTCACTAGCGAAGTTCAGTTCATTCTCGGACAGTCCGGACACATTGCCGGCATCATCAATCCACCGTCGAAAAACAAATACGGTTACTGGACCAGTACCAAAGAACTGTCGGTTTCAGCCGACGAGTGGCTTGAATCGGCGACTTCTAATGCTGGTTCGTGGTGGCCAAAGTGGGAAAAGTGGATCAAGCGCTATAGCTGTAAGAAAGTTCCTGCTCGTGAACCCGGAAGTGATTTGTACACGCCACTGGCAGATGCGCCAGGCACGTATGTCAACTTGTGAGTCGATGGTAGACTCGGTTAGGGAAGATCAGGACCAGTCAGGCTTGCGTTTTTCGACAAATGCACTTATGCCCTCAGCGGCTGATGGAAAACCCAGATTGCAGACCATGCGCTCACTGGCAACTTGATAGGCATCTTCCAGTTGCTGGTCGATTTGGTCGTAGAATAGTCGCTTTCCGAGTGCTAGCACTTCCCTGGGTTTGACTGCGATGCTTTGGGCAAAATCTAATGCGGCATCTTCCAATTCTTCGGAATCGGCTAGTCGGTTTACCAAGCCTTTTTCCAAAGCAGTCTGTGCGTCAATAAAATCACCGGTTAAAAGCATTTCCAGGGCAGTCTTGCGGGAGACGTTTCGGCTGAGCGCGACTCCAGGGGTAGAACAGAAAAGTCCAAGATTGATGCCGGATACGGCAAACTTGGATTCTGTCGATGCAATTGCGAGATCACAGTTTGCAACCAGCTGACAGCCTGCGGCGGTGGCAATCCCTTGTACCTGCGCAATCACCGGTTGCGGTAGCCGATTAATGGTTACCATCATCCGACTGCATTCAGCCAGTAGGGTCGCAGCGAATTCAGAATCTGAATGACTGAGCATTTCATGAAGGTCATGTCCCGCGGAGAAAGCCTTTCCTTTTGCTGCCAGTATGACGACCCGAGTGGACTCATCGCTGGCGATCTCGTCGAAAGTTGACTGCAACTGTGCGAGCATTTCCCGCGACAGGGGGTTATATTTCTGAGGTCGGTTAAGAGTGATTCGGGTGATCGAATCAAAATCTTCGCGATATAGTAGCGGTTCAATTGATGTGGAAAGGTCTGTCGCTAGTTGACTCATGACATTTTCTCGGTAGAGACGACGATTTCTATAATTTTATGCTCAATTGGTTATTCACTGCAAGTTGGAAAGTTCGATGTCCACAATCACGCTACTAGAATTTAGCCGCATCGCTCATAAGGAACTGCCGCTGTTGGAGGTGTTTGGCTTTAATGTGGAACGTCTTGAGAATGGAGAATGCACGGTGCGTGCGAATTATAAAGAGGATTTTCTGCGCCCTGGTGGTACCGTTTCTGGACCAATAATGATGGCCTTGGCCGACTTTGCCATGTGGGGTGCAATCATGAGTCGTGCGGGACGAGTTCAGATGGCAGTAACTTCAAACCTCAACATCAATTTTCTGATTCGACCGGAACCTGGCGACATTGTTGCAGAAGCGAAAGTAATCAAGCTGGGCAAACGTCTTGCAGTCGGTGTTGTTGAACTCTTTGGCAACCACCAGCAGAGTGATTTGGTTGCCCATGTAACCTGCACTTATTCTTTACCCCCACAACCCAACAACTAAGGAGGAGATTCAGAATGTCTCAGTCGTTTTCCAATATTCGCGTCTGCGTATTCGATGCTTATGGAACACTATTGGATGTCCATTCGGCAGCGGCTCAGCACAGTGCTGCGCTTGGTGAATTGGAACAGCCGGTTTCAGAGATGTGGCGAAGCAAACAACTGCAATACACGTGGCTTCGAAGTCTGATGGGTGCTTATGATGATTTTTGGCAGGTAACCGGTGAGTCGCTCGATTACGCTTTGGCATCTCACGGTGTTGTTAATCCAGAGCTTCGAGAAAATCTAATGAATGCGTACTTGACACTCGGCTGCTTCCAGGAAGTGCCGGGAGTGTTGAAAACACTCAAGGAAAATGGATTGAAGACAGCCATTCTGTCGAATGGCTCCCCAAACATGCTTCTGCCTGTCGTGGAAAACTCTGGATTTTCAGACCATATGGATATATGTCTGTCAGTTGATGAAGTTGGTATCTTCAAACCAACTGCCCAAGTCTATCAGATGCCCTGCGATCACTTCAATGTTAAGCCGGAAGAGATTGCATTTTTGTCGTCTAATTGCTGGGATGCCATAGGCGGGGCACATTTTGGATATCAAGTGGCTTGGTGTAATCGCTACAATCAGCAGCTTGATCGATTGCCAGCCAAACCGCGTGCTGAAATTAAGGACCTGACCGAACTTCTGCCACTACTGGGTATCAGCTAGATTTAATACAGAAATCACTCGGTACAGGTGCCGAAGGTCATTGACTTCGAGATTGTTTACGCGTCGCGCAGACGCTGCATAGCAGGTCCAGATAAGGGTTAAGTGCGCTGTCGGGGTATTGCCGCCATGTATCAGGCGGTGAAAACTCATCACGCCAGATTCCAGATTGAATTCGCTTCGCTTCCTGTTCGACCTGCGTGTACTCCGAATTCATCCCCACAGTCAGTGCCCATCCTTCTTCGACTAACTGTCTGCCAAGGTCAACTTCACCAACACTGCAGCGAGCGAGTGACATACTGTCATTTTTTTGTATGATGGTGCACCTAAACGACGAACTTTTGATCAGTTCGTTGAGCCTCAGTGTTGCCTTGGCACCACACGGCCATGATTCGCCAGCGCCCTGACACTTTGCAGTGGCCTGCGGAACAGAAATGTCAGCGAGCGCAATCTTATCACCTTGATATTTAAGAGTATTGTCAGCCAGTAGCTTGACCTCATCGGCGCTTGTCGAGACAGAGTAAATTAAAATAAATGATGCCATCAGCAGTGTCAGACAGAACATACGGGCTGTTTGTATTGTCGGATAAAGGTATCCTGAACTTACTGTGCACACGTTCGGCTTAAAATCCATGATATCAAGAGTATTACTAGAGGTTGAGACTATGAAATTGAATCTGTTCAAGAACTCGGTTCGGTTGACACTGCTGTTTATTTTATTGCCTCTAACAGCCTTTGCACATGCAGCAGACCTATCCATTTTTCACACTAAACCGTCTGAATCCAGTTCAAGAACTCTTGATCATTCAGAGTGGACAGATATTCTGTCAAAGTACATTAGTCAACAGGATGGCCTGAATTATTTTCGCTACGGTCAGGTTACTGAAGATGATTTTGAACGACTTGAAGATTACATTGAAGACCTAGAGTCTGTAGCCGTAACGGAGTTGAATGCTGATCAGCAGTTTGCCTACTGGGTCAATCTCTATAACGCGTTGACCGTTTGGGTCATTCTCGAGCACTATCCCGTTGATACGATACGAGACATTTCGTTCAGTCTGCTGACACGCGGACCTTGGAAAGAGGAGTTTGTATCAGTACAAGATGTCGATTTGACTCTGGATAACATCGAACACGATATCTTACGTCCGGTTTATGCAGACAACAGAATTCACTACGCTGTCAATTGCGCTTCAATTGGCTGTCCAAACCTGCAGAATGTTGCATTCACCGCTGAAAATCTGGAAGAGCTACTAGAGAAGGCTGCCAGAGAATATGTCAATCATCCACGTGGAGCCAGAATCGAAGACGATGAATTAATTGTCTCAAGCATTTATGACTGGTATCGTGAGGATTTTGGTGATTCAGAATTTGGTGTTATTGAGCACTTGCTGGAATATGCCTCAAATGAACTAGTAGAGGAACTGCAAGACTTTGATGAGATTGATGACTACGAATACGACTGGAGGCTGAACGAGTAAGGGTATGCTAGGCCAGAAGCACATTACGGTCATCATTCCAGCGTTGAATGAAGAAGCTTCGATTGGCAGAGTTATCAGGGAAATACCAAAATTCGTTGATCAGGTAGTAGTCGTTGACAATAATTCCACGGATGCCACAAGGGATGTTGCAGAAAAGGCCGGTGCCCGAGTCATTCAGGAACCACGTACGGGATATGGTCAGGCTTGTCTGACCGGTATTGAGGCAGCCGGCAAGACGGATATATTTGCATTCATCAACGGGAGCTACAGCGACTATCCGGATGATTTGAATCCTCTGGTCAAATCCGTTGCAGCGGATCAGTGTGATCTCGCAATTGGTTGTCGACAGGAAAACCCGAATGAGGCGAGAGGTTTATTCAGACACCAAAAGTGGGGTACTCAACTGGCTTGTCTCACGATTTGGCTACTCCACCGATACCGGTTCAAGGATTTAGGTCCTCTTCGTTGCATTTCAGCACCGGCGCTGCAGCATTTGCACATGCAAGACAAAGATTTTGGCTGGACCGCTGAAATGCAGGTCAAAGCGGTCAAGGCCCGTCAGACTATCCTTCAGATACCCGTCCGCTATCGAAAGAGAATTGGTAAATCTAAAATTTCTGGTACCATGAAGGGATCGCTGATGGCGGGGTATAAAATTTTTTACTGGATATTTCGGCTCGCTGTTTCATCCAAATTACCGGCTTACCGCTAATCCGAAGGGGACATTCTGAACCGATTGTGGCGATAGTCAAAAATTAAGGCGACAGCGACACACAATAGTTGAATGACCTGTGCAAAGAATGCGACTTGATAGTTGCCAAGCTCCGATCCGGGAATGTTCAGACCAATAATGTAAGACAGTAAGATTGTGACAGAGACCGTCCATGCCCAGGCACTTGGCCAAAGAACAGCAAATGGTAAAACCCAGACCCAATACCAGGCATTCAGAACAGGCGAAAGCAGAAAAAACACGCCAAATATCCAGTCCATTCGGGGAATGTCACAAGCTTGGTACAGCGCGGTGTGTCGTTTGAAAAAATAGCCAAACCAGATCAGGAAAGTTGCAAGACAAATGTACCGAGCGAGTTCATCAGTTGTCAGATAACTCAGTAGATTGAAAATTGGGGCGTTGAATTGCCAGTTTGCCGCAAAGTAAGCGAGAATGGTTAGGTCAGTCTGCTGCTGTCCAACGAGAAAAGGTAAATACACAATTACTGCGGTTGCCGGAATCAGTAGCCAGTAGCGAGCAGGCTGCCGAAACAGAAAAAACGGCAATGCTACAACAGCAAGAATTTTTGTACAAATGGCTAATCCAACCAGAATACAACTTAGAGCCGTTTGATTGTGCTTCCTGAAAATGAAAGCCGCCAACAACAGACATACACCAATGACATCTGGATGTGCGGTAAATGCAAACTCTTTGATGACGAGAGGGCACCAAGCATAAAGCAGAACCATTCTTGCGGGTGCCAGTTTGCCGAGTATGTAGATCACTGCCAGGTCAAACAGCACAATGATGAACTGCAGTAAATCGAGATTAACTGGGGAAAGAATATGTGATAGAACAAAGACATATTGGAGCATTGGTGCATATATCGTAGGCAGATGAGGGTTGTTTACCCCAGTGAGCATCTCCACACATGCCGGGCTTAAAGTGTTTTCAGTAAAGAGAGATTCGGGTGGAATTCCGTAGGGAGACCCGTAACTGATAAAGAGACAGGCATCTAGCAGGTAACGGAAATAATCGTCTTCCAGAATGGGCTCGCCCCAAACACCGATCAATCTGAATACACAGGCCCAGAGAAAAACAATACCAAAACTGACATGGTGATCTCCCCTGATCAGCCACAGCCATAGTCCGAAGACAATTGCAGCGGCAATTCCAATGCCACTCAAAAATTCGATCAGATCATATCCGGACGTGTCTCGGGAGAGTATGGCCTGGAGTACGAATAAACCCGCCAGAAATGCTCCGACGATGTTGAATGTCAATTGAACTCTGCTTGATGCTTGCAATTTATTTCTGGAAATTTCAGCTATGACTTGAATTGGATGATCAAGACGCACTCAAATATACTTTTTTCCGTTTATCTAGTAAAATTGCCGATGAAGCTGCTAGATCAATCTATATTTAGAATAAACATTTAGAAACACTACAGTTAGGGAACTATGATGTCATTCATTTCTTCTTTAGGTAGATCGTCCTCCCTGCGCATTGCAATGTTATTGCTTTGCAGTGTCTTTGCAATTTCTTTGGTATTCGCTTCAGGTGGTGACGGTGGCGGTTCCTCCGGCGGTGGTTCCGGCGGTGGTTCCGGCGGTGGTTCAGCCGGCGGTTCAGCGGGCGGTTCAGGAGGTGGTAACGGATCAGGTTACACTGTCTCTAAATCGACGTACGAATTGGGAAAGAAAGTTTTCTATGAGCATGTCATTTGCGAGAGTTGCCCTTACGCTAATCTTGAACACACTTCCGAAGGCGTTGGATCCGTCTGGCGTCAATTGAAAAAAGATCTGAAAAGACGTGGTGCGATTGGTGAAAATCTAGAGCGTAAAGAACGTCGGTCGGTTACAGCGTTTATTCGCAAACGATTCGATCTTTAGTATTCAATCAATGACCACCTGACTGGATCATCGTTCAGACCTACATTTGTGTTTGGGATTTATCCATTTGAGTTGACAGGCATAAAATCAATCCAATTTCTTGGCATTTTTAGAAGATTTTTGCTTTTGAGTTCTCTGATAGGATTTCGGTTTTACGCCCAGTAGCACCCGCATAACATCATCAAACTCAAAGT
>JAJEHQ010000030.1 GCA_022823625.1 Gammaproteobacteria bacterium | reverse complement strand
CGTAAAAAAACAGTTGCGTAGCAACAAGGATATGCGCCTCCCAAAAGCGCGCAATTCCTGGTGTTTTTTATGGATTTATTAACAGGTTTATTTCCGCTCCGTGGTTAATTTCAGACTCATTTTGCAATTGGAAAACACTCTGTTACAAAAGAAGATATTGGACGACTTTGGGGCTTGAGTCTGGCTTGTGTGTAGCTGAAATCTAGTTTCAAGTGTGGTCTTAATGCTGACGAGACATCGGCAATTTGTTGATACATCAAAGGGATTTTGAAATGATCCCCTCCCGTTTCCATTTGCTCCATGTCAGGTGTAATCCCTTCTATAGATTCAACCAAGCTGCATATTTCACGCCTAAAGTTTCTACGAATCGATTTAGTTGGCGTTGTGCCGACGCTGAACTGTGCACGAAAGTCCACATCTTCAGAAAATCTCTTGAGAATCCCGTATCCTTTGGAGAGGCTTGTACCACCACAAAATATAGGCTTAATCTTGCTATGAGTACAATTAGCGATTGCCTGGACAACTTTAGTTGCGTAGTAGTCCTTTTCGATGAATGAGGCGTCAACATTCATCTCGGTCGCTACATCGATTATCAATTCACTGTCGAGCGCCACGTTCTAAAACAATGAAATTTTCGTTATAACTGATCTTACGAGAAACACGCTTGCCCTTGATTGCTAAAACTCGCCCTGTTGGCACTTGAGTTGTTTTGCCCAAGTTATATGCCAGCTCAGCACGTGACGGCACAACACGCGCACCAATTTTAGTCAGTCCCTCCTTTGCCAAATCAGGTAGGGGTTTAGCAGGTATTTTTTTGCCTGTTACTGAGGATGTCTTAGTCTTCGCATACAAACCGCGGCCAATCTTGACAAGAGACTGTTCAGCAACCAATTTTCTCAACACTCGGCCTGTCTGGTCGCGGTCTGATAAGTCTAAGAAATCCATGGGTGTGAAGACCGAATCTTTGCTGCGACTCAATCTGTATCTAACCCTGCTTTCCAATGTATTGAGAACCATAATGCTATTCTACAAATATACGACATTGACTAAATGCAATTATACGACATCATAATTATTAATTAGTGTCATAATTATCTGTTTCTAATACAATTATCTGATTCAGTCAGATTTTTCGAAATATTCATACTTCAGATGTCGAACAATGAATGATAACAACAATTAGATTATGAGTTGTTACAGTAAATAAAATGTATTAGTGACATTTAATACAAGCCAACTTGGACAATTAACTCAATTGTTTATCGATCATACTGACGATGGGTTAGAAGCACCAGAATCGCACTTCGACATCAGGGTCATACCGAAGAGTTCGCATAATCAGTTCAGGATCATTCAAATGGGGAAACGTCAGCACGGATTCCGACTTGCCCAGTTGGATGCTCTGATCAGTGTCTACTTCTCAAGGCTAACCCAAGGAGAAATGGCTGAACCGAACTTCAATTTAGCCTGTCGAATCTCCTTGCCTCCAAAGATACCAAATCCCACAGTCAGCTGAGTATTCAATTCCTCATCATCATCTTCAATCATCCTTTGTTCGGTCAGGTTGGCACAGGTTAAGTTCCACAATCTGAATGTTCAAAGATCTAGATGGCACCAACCATACAGGTACCAGCTTACGTTGTAGTACACAAGGCGTTTTGGCGAAATATTTCGTTCAGTCGACTCATTCGTTGCCCGAATCAGATGAAAAGCAAAATTTTGAACACTTCCAGTTCGTTCATCGGCAATTATTCTGGAGTGTTCCGCTTTAACAATTCATCGATCAGCAACAATCCGCTAACTTCGGTTTCTAACTCTATCTCAAATACATTTGAACTCAAATGAACCAGTTGACTTCATGAAATCCATCGCCAATTGAATCCACTAAAGTTCACTAGACACTTTGATTTTCGGGGTATAAATCTAGTTTGCCGAACATCAGACGGAATTGCCTGTTGAACAATATGAACAATACAGAAATTGAGTATTTGCCAGATGCTCAGTTAGCCAAACTTCGCCAAAGAAGATGGCAATCTCAACGCAATTACTTACTTAAGAATTCAGAGTTTTTTGCAGAATTCTGGGATGGCTTATTGCCACCGCAGCAACTGGAAGATCTTCCTGAATTGCCACTCTGCGAAAAGGTTATGCTCCGAAAGTCGCAGGCAGAAGACCCGCCATTTGGTGACTATCTAGCGGCCTCGGATGAGCAAGTCATTCGTCTGCATCGAACCTCCGGTTCAACCGGGAACGCAATGAACGTGGCCCTCACAAAATTTGACGCTGAACAGACAGCACAAGTTGGTGCCAGAAGCCATCGAGCCGCTGGAATTAAGCCAAGCGACAGGGTCATCCACTGTCTGAACTATCAAATGTGGATGGGAGGATTTACCGATCATCTCTGTGTCGAAGCATGCGGCGCAACAGTTATTCCCTTCGGAGTTGGTAATACGCGTCTTCTCATTCAAACTCTGCTCGAAATCAAAGTTGACGCGATTCAGTGCACGCCATCATATCCCGCTGTCTTGGAACAAACGCTGCATGAACATTTCCCTGGTGTTAAACCCCTTGATCTCAACCTGAAATTGGGATTATTCGGGGGTGAAGCCGCGTTGGATCAACAATCCTTTCGAAATCGGATTGAGGAAACCTGGGGCCTTAAAGTTCGCAATGCAAATTACGGAATGGCCGATGTTTACTGTAATTTTGCAAGCCAGTGTGAGCTCAATCAGGATCTGCACTTTCTGGGGCACGACGTTCTATATGGTGAATTAATTCATCCGGAAACGCAGGAACCTATCCCTTGGGAAGAAGGCAACAGCGGGGAATTGGTACTGACACACCTTTCTCGTCTGGCACAGCCATTGGTTCGCTTTCGCACCAATGACGCTATCGTCATTTCCGGAACTGGACCTTGCGTATGCGGCAGGACGACAACCCGATTTCGGGTTCTGGGTCGCACAGACGATATGATTATTGTCCGAGCAGTCAATGTTTATCCGGCTGCTGTTTATGGCGTCATCGGCGAATTTATTCAGTTGTCGGGTGAATACCGAATTCGAATGAAGGGCAAAGGACCCTATGATCGCCTTAACGTTGAGGCAGAACTCGCGCCAGGTATCGAACCGAGCGATACCCTCAAGGAGCAAGTTGAAAATGCGATGCAGTTTCGAACCCGTGCGTCAGCACGTGTAACACTTGTTCCAGCATATTCCCTGCCTCGTACCGAAGGCAAGACCAAGAGATTAATTCGGGAGGAAGAGTGATGGCTAGCACTGTCCTGGTGTCCAGAAATAATTTTGTCTGTACACTGACGCTCAATCGGCCGGAACGATTGAATGCCTTAAATTCTACAATGCTTGAGGAGTTCCGGGCAACACTTGAAGATGCAAACAGAGACGATAGTGTCGGTGCAATAGTTCTGACTGGAACCGGTTCATCATTCTGCTCAGGCGATGATCTCAAAGAATTTGATGAACAGTCCTCCAATCCGAAACACACTCACAAATTTGTCGAATCCATTCAGGACATTACACGCCAGCTTGTGTTCGGTGAAAAAGTTGTCGTCGGTGCAATTCGAGGCTGGGCTGTTGGCGGGGGTTTGGAGTGGGCGATAAATTGCGACCTGGCGGTGTTTTCGGAAAACACTCGATGCTTTTTTCCAGAACTCAAATGGGGGATGTTTCCAACTGGTGGAGTTACCGCCATGCTACCCAAAATGATTGGGCTGATTAAAACCAGGGAACTGATGCTGCTAGGAGAAACATTCGATGCGAATGATGCACTAGCTATGGGACTTGCCTGGAAAGTCGTGCCGGATGATGAAGTGCTTGAGATGGCACACGAAACAGCAGAAAAAATTGCTGCCTTACCGCGAACTGCCGTTCGTGACCTTAAACGAGTGCTTAGTCAAGTCAACATACCTGACTTCGAAAAGACACTAGATCTGGAAACCGAAGCCACAGTTCGAGGAATACTTGATCCAGATACAAAAATACGGGTTGGAGACTTCTGAACTCAATATGAATTCGAACATCTGAATGCTTGGCCAATTAGACTACCGAAATAACTATGTACCAGTTAAATTTTTGAAATAGAATTGGCGCATGTACCAAGTTCTGCTAGGATTGACTGTGCCGAAACAGAGCATCAATTGAGTTGAGAGGATCAGTCATTCCGACGTTAAATAATTCGAATTTATTACTATTTAGAGGAGATGAGGAATGAAGTCGAAAAATAAACTGATATTTGATTTGGCTAATCGAAATGTATCTCGGCGCAAGTTCATGAAAGCGTCAGGTGCGTTAGGTGTTGCAAGTGCAACGCCTGGATTACTGATAGGGTCTTCAGCTCAAGCTGCGCCTTCCAGAGGTGGACATCTGCGTGTCGCAACCGTACAAGGCTCGTCAACCGATGACCTGGACCCAATCAAGCTGACCAGCGGGCACACAAATTTCCTGTTCTCTACATTGCACAATGCGTTGACTGAAGTTGCACCTGATGGACAGTTAATACCCCTGGTAGCGGAGTCCTTTGAAACCGGGGCTGATTCTTCAGAATGGATTTTCAAATTGCGTCAGGACTTAACCTTTCACAATGGTAAAACCGTCACCGCAGATGATGTTGTTGTTTCACTCAGCCGTCACTGGAGTGAAGATTCCGCCTCGTCGCTCAAATCTGTGATGCAAACTGTCGATTCGCTCACCAAAGACGGCGACCGGGTTGTGAAATTCAAGTTGAAGTCAGCCAGTGTGGATTTTCCAGTAATTCTGAGCGCAAGCGTGCTGTCAATTCTACCAACAAAGGACGGTGCAATCGAATCGTTTGATGTTGGTTGTGGCGCCTATAAGCTGGTAGGTTTCGAACCTGGTCAGTATTCAAGGTTTGAACGCAATCCGAACGATTTCAGATCGGATCGCGGATGGGCAGACACAGCAGAGATTTTGACCATCGCTGATTCCACTGCTCGACAGAATGCATTAGTTACCGACGCTGTTGATGTAATTGGTGATGTCGATGCGACTACTGCAGATCTGCTCAGCAGAGGCAGTGATGTTAAGATTCTGGATATCGCAAGCACTCAGCATTACACCTTCCCAATGCGAACCGATCTCGCACCATTTGACAACAACGATGTGCGAATGGCACTGAAGCTATCCATTGACCGGGAAGCCGTACTTGACACAATTTTGAGCGGCTATGGCAGTCTCGGAAATGACCATCCAATTTCACCAGCGAATCGCTACCATAACCCCGAACTTGAGCAGAGGGTTTACGATCCTGAAAAGGCAAAATGGCATCTCAAGCAAGCGGGTATGAGTAATCTCAAAGTGGAATTGAGTGTCTCGGACAGCCTCTATGCCGGTTGTGTCGATACCGCAGTTCTATACAGTGAGCATGCCAAGGCTTCGGGTATCGAACTCATTCCAAAGCAGGTTCCAGATGATGGTTACTGGAGTGATGTCTGGCTCAAGCACCCCTGGTGCGCTAGTTACTGGAGTGGTCGGCCGACTGAAGACTGGATGTTCACCCAGGGTTATTCAGCCGAGTCGAATTGGAATGAGAGCTACTGGCAAAACGAACGTTTCAATCAGCTTCTGGTTGCAGCAAGGGCTGAAGTGGATGAAAACAAACGTCGAGAAATGTACTGGGAAATGCAGGCAATCACTCGAGACGATTGCGGATCTGTCATTCACGCTTTTGCCAATCACATTTCAGCACACACAGACAAAGTTGGCGTGCCTGAACAGGTTGCCGGTAACTGGGAGTTCGACGGCTACAAACTGGTTGAACGTTGGTGGCTTAAAGGCTAATGTAGCAAGCCTCGCGTAATCAACTATTCAAACCCGGCGTAGCAAAACTGCGCCGGGTTTTCTATATTGTCTGCACTTCATTCAGACCGTAACGAAGTGGATTCACTTATTCCTTTTTCGGGAAGGGCTCGTGACTTATGAAGGTCCGCATGAAAATGTATCGTTGCTTTTTCCATGGGAAATAATTAGAAGATTTTCTAACTCACTATTTCAGATGATTGCAAGATCAATTTGATGTCTCTGCACAGGGTTCGAAAAATACACGAAATTACTTAATTGTGCCAGTTGGAGTTGCCAATTGGCAGGCAAATCACTCGGTTGCACAGATCAGACGTAAGATATTTCACCTAATTTTTCGCGTTGCGCAAAAAATTCCTTCAATTAATTTATGCGCAATATAAATCTGAATATTGGCGATTTTTATTGCGCTATTAGTTGAATATTGCGCATAATTCTGATATATTGCGTATTGATTAGTTTATGCGCAATAATAAAAGCCCAACTTGCCAAAGAGAATTCCAGAAGAATCGCTAATTCTCATTGAGGATTTGTTGCAGAGCCATCCTGATGGATTGAGTGCGCGGGAAATCTTAGCTGCGTTAACAGACCCACCGTCCAAGCGCGCTCTGCAATTTCACCTGAAGTTTCTGGTTGACAATCATAGAATCAAAAAGGTAGGTCAGCGTCGTTCGACGAAGTACCTGAATATTACTGCCACTCCGGGTATTGAGAAACCCGAGGTCGAAGTTCACGAAATTTCCATCTCTGAATCTGGGAGGGAGATTCAAAGATACTTGACTCAGCCTCAAAGTGTGCGCCAACCAATTGGTTATAACCGACAGTTTCTTGACTCCTATCGACCGAATGATACGAATTATTTATCCCCAGAGGAACGGTCCCACCTCTTGAGGATCGGAACAACACCAGATGTGACAGGACAGCCAGCTGGCACCTATGCGAAAAAGATTTTCAACAGGTTGCTGATTGATCTTTCTTGGAACTCAAGCAGGCTGGAAGGGAACACATATTCGATTCTCGATACTGAGCGCCTTATTGAAGAGGGAATTGAAGCAGAAAGCAAATCGAGCCATGAGACTCAAATGATCTTGAACCACAAGACCGCAATTGAGATTCTTGTCGATGCAGTGGACGAAATTGGGTTCAATCGCTATAGTATCTTGAATCTTCATGGGATTCTCGCAGAGAATCTGCTTATGCAGGCAGCTTCCGAAGGGCGGCTGCGTCAGATTGGTGTTGGAATCGAAGGATCTGTCTATACGCCGCTTGCCATTCCGCAGCAGATAGAAGAATGTTTTGATCGGATGCTGATGTCAGCTTCAGAAATTATTGACCCGTTCGAACAGAGTTTTTTTGTCTTTGCACAACTTCCTTATCTGCAGCCATTCGATGATGTCAATAAACGAGTGTCGCGTTTATGTGCGAACATTCCGTTATTCAAGGCGAATCTGGTGCCTATTTGCTTTGAAGATGTTCCTAGAGAAGTCTACATTGAGGCTTTGCTTGGCATCTATGAGCTGAACAGGATAGACCTGCTTCGAGATGTATTTGTGTTTGCTTATGAGCGATCAGTCGCTCGTTATGCAACGATTCGACAGACAGTTGGAGAACCAGATCCGTTTCGAATGAAATATCGAACAGAGTTGCATGAAGTCGTTGCTGAAGTCATCCGAAATAGGTTGAACAAATCGCGAGCAGCTAAACACATCGACTCATGGACACAACAAAACATTCATCAAGAGAATCAGGATCAGTTTCGTCATGCCGCCGAGCGGACACTCTTAAGTGTTCACAGTGGAAATTTCGCGCGCTATCGAATAACCCAGTCAGAATTTTACAAGTGGAAAGATATTTGGGGCGCGTAGGTGTTTTTTTGAAATTCGTAAAACAAAACACGAGCACTAAATCAGGAAGTGTTCATTCAGCTTGTCGGACCGGCTGCAATCGGTGCTGCTTTGGAATTCTTCCACTAAGCGAGCATATCGCTGGACTTCCGCTCGTTAATACCTGGTTTTTCTCAAATATACGATTGATGGACTGATTATTTGGTTTAGAATTTAGGCACGGTCAGGTAATTGTTGCTTGGACAAATGAAGTAATAGAGCATTTAAATATCTACTTGACCTGATGATTAGTCGGTAAATTAACAATCAATATTTTGTGGAGAAAATATGGGTATCATCAATAAAACTTTGCGCGATCTCTCTAACCAGAAGGTATCGCGACGTAAATTCATGCAGGCAGGTGGTGCTTTGGGTATTGCCAGTGCCGCACCAGGGCTACTGGTAGGTTCAGCCGCTCAGGCTGCAATGCCTGTCAAGGGTGGTCATTTGAGCATTGCAATGCCACATGGCTCCTCTTCTGATTCGACTGACCCCATCCAGCTTATCAGCGGTCACTCGATTATGATGTTTTACAGCATACATAACACACTGACTGAAGTGACGCCAGACGGCCAATTGGTTCCTTTGCTGGCTGAATCCTATGAGCCCGGTGCTGACCCGACAGAGTGGATTTTCAAGTTGCGATCAGGTGTCACCTTCCATAACGGTAAATCTGTCACTTCAGACGACGTAATCACGTCAATTGGTCGCCATATCGGTGAAGATTCAGCATCTTCGATGAAATCATTCATTGAAAACGTCGATTCAATCACCAAAGACGGCGATCTGGTAGTGAAGTTCAAATTGAAAGAAGGTAATGTGGACTTCCCTGTCATTTTGAGCGATTCAGTGCTGTCTATTCTGCCATCCAAAGATGGAGAAATTGAGGCATTCGATGTCGGTTGTGGAGTCTACCGCTTGGCCGAGTTTCAACCAGGTCAATACTCAAAATACGAACGCTATGCGGATCACTATAAAACAGACCGCGGTTTTCTGGATACAGCTGAACTGTTGACCATCGCCGATGCCACTGCTAGACAGAATGCTCTGATTACAGGTGAAGTTGATGTAGTTGGCGACGTAGACCGAGCAACTGCAGAAAGGTTGGGTGCGACTGCAGACATCGACATTCTGAATGTACAGAGTCCAAAGCACTACACATTTCCGATGCGTGTTGACCTTCCGCCGTTTGATAATAATCATGTACGAATGGCACTTAAGCTGTCTATCGATCGGGAAGCCGTACTCGAAACAATTTTGAGTGGATATGGCAGCCTCGGAAACGATCAACCTATCTCACCAAACAATCGCTACTTCAACCACGAGCTTGAGCAAAGGGTCTATGATCCTGAAAAAGCCAAATGGCACCTCAAGCAGGCTGGGCTGGACAGTCTGGAAGTCGAATTGAGTGCAGCTGACAACCTGTACAAAGGCGCTACTGATACAGCCGTCCTTTATAGTGAGCACGCTAAGGCTTCCGGCATCAACATCATTCCAAATCAGGTTCCAGACGATGGCTATTGGAAAGATGTCTGGCTGCAGCATCCGTGGTGTGCAAGTTACTGGAGCGGGCGTCCGACTGAAGACTGGATGTTCACCCAGGCGTATTCAGGATCTTCCAACTGGAATGAAACCTACTGGAAGAACGAGCGCTTTGATGAACTGCTTGTTGCGGCAAAATCTGAACTCGATGAAGACAAGCGTCGCCAGATGTACTGGGAGATGCAGGCTTTAGTACGAGATGATGGCGGTGCAGTGATCGCTTCGTTTGCAAACCATGTTTCAGGCGTTTCGAGTAGAGCCGGCATTCCAGAAGTCGTTGCTGGTAACTGGAATTATGACGGCTACAAACTGATCGAACGTTGGTGGAACAAAGGTTGATGGAAGCCTTGTTTTCCGTTTAACACTGACTATTGAATTCGGCGAAATTCGCGTTTCGCCGAATTTTTTTTATGACTAGACGTAGCTCCAAACGGTCAATTTCTCGAGAACAAAAGGCACAACGACAAGTTGATGCTCGGCGTCAGCACACCAAGCAGATCCAAAAGTTATCGTTGGAATTGGCTGATTCTAAAGACTCCAGACTGATCCACGACGCTGTCAAGGCGATACTCTGGAATGTTGGAATCGTTGTCGAACATCGAGCCATCCGTAACAGTCTAATTCGCGATCATGGATGCATCGAAAGCGACAACGACTACATTCGCCTGCCACCAGACCTGGTTGAAAAAGCGATTTCGACGGTGCCACGCAGTGTATTACTCTACGACAGAGACGGCAATGTTAAAGTTGATACGAGCAGCCAAGTGTCCAGTTACTGTCCCGGACATAACTGTGTGCGCATTCTTGATTTCAGAACTGGCGAACTAAGACCATGCAGCCTTGAGGACATCCGCGAAACCGCAAGGTTGTGTGAACAGCTTCCAAACATTGACATGGTGTGTTCACTGGGATACCCCAGTGAAATACCACCAGAAGATGAAGTTGTTGAAACTACTAAGGCCATGTACGATCACTGCAGCAAACCCGCTGCGCTTCTAGCACATGATGATGAAATTCAATTGCGGATGATGAAAGCCATTGCTGAAAGGGTCGGTGGCTGGAACCAACTTGCAGACAAGCCGGTTTCCCTGGAATTGATGGGACCAATTTCGCCACTGAGACTTCCGGATGAACTTTGTGCGAGAATCGTCAACTGCGCACGCTGGCGGGTGCCATTGGTGTGCTATCCCGCCACCTTTCCCGGAATGTCCAGCCCGATTTCTATGGCCGGCGCAATCGCTCAATCATCTGCCGAGGCCATTTCCGGGATCGTTATTCATCAACTGACCGAACCAGGCGCTCCAGTGATCAGCGGGTCGGCAGTCCTGCCTATGGATATGAGGCAGGCGAACCTCGCCTATGGTTCACCCGAATACATGCTGACTGGACTAGGTGCCAGTGATTACTTTCGTTCGATTGGAATTCCTTCCTGGATTGGGGCAGGCTGTTCCGATTCTCACCAGTTTGATGCGCAGGCCGCGGCAGAAGCTGGTGCAAATCTGGCTATCGCTGCGATGGCGAAAACTCCTCTTGTACATAATCTGGGATTTCTGTCGGGCGGTCGTACCGGGTCGTTGGAAATGTTGACTTTGTGTGATGAATTGATTGGCTGGTCTTCAAAAATGGCACACGGCCTTGCAGTCGATGCGGACACTCTGGCAGTGGAGGTCATCGAACGTTCCGCACCGACGAATGAATTTCTAACTGACCCGCACACTCAGGATCGATTTCTGACAGAAAATTGGTATCCGAATCTGTGCGAGCGGTCTGATGCCGACGCCTGGCTGGAAGCAGGTGCTCAAGACATGCAGCAGAGAATTCGTCAGCGTATGGCTGAACTACTCGGCTAAAATCACTTCAATTCTATTTCGAATAAACTCTTGCAATTGTTGTTAGAGTAATTTTTGCCAGACAACCGTACTTGACTCACATTCTAAAAATGCTGGCACAGCGAATCCTGTTGGGTTTGCTTACTCTGTTTGCCATTTCGCTGATTATTTTTCTGGCGGTATCAATGCTGCCTGGTGATGCAGCAGAAGCGATTCTCGGTCAGGCAGCCACACCAGAGACGGTAGCAGCCTTAAGAAGACAGTTAGGACTTGACTTACCGCCACACATTCGCTACCTGGATTGGCTTGGTGGTATTCTGCAGGGAGACTTTGGTACGTCAATTGGAAATGGTCGAGAAATTAACGAGGTGCTTGGAACCAGGGTCTATAACACAATTTTTCTAGCACTGTTCGCGGCAAGCATCGCAGTACCCCTCGCATTATTTTGTGGAATTCTCGCGGCTCTCTACCGAAACAGTCTCTATGACCGAACAGTCAATGTCGTGACACTTTCCTCAATCTCGACACCCGAATTCTTTGTTGCCTACATCCTGCTGCTCCTGATCTCTGTGAAAGCTGGTTGGCTGCCAAGTCTATCCAACGTCAGACTAGATACCACATTTACCGAACACCTCGAAAAAACTCTGTTGCCTGCACTTGTGCTCACGCTGGTTTCTATGGCTCATATGATGCGTATGACCCGTGCAGCGATCATTAACCTGCTGGCCAATGCCTACATAGAAATGGCTGCACTCAAGGGGATGAAGAGATTTCGAATCATTGTTCACCACGCATTGCCCAATGCCTGGGCACCCATCGTAAATGTGGTGGTAATCAATCTCGCTTACCTGATTGTTGGCGTCATTGTGGTAGAAGTCGTTTTTGTATATCCCGGACTTGGCCAGTATCTGGTGGATGCGGTGCAACGTCGTGACATGCCAGTGGTGCAGGCCTGCTGTCTGATATTCGCAGCGACATATGTGATCCTCAATCTAATCGCTGACATTCTGTCAATATTGACAAATCCTCGGTTGTTACATCCCAAATAGGAAGAATCTGGTTTGAACGTACAAGTACAGAAACCTTCCTATCGCGCACACTTGACTCGTGCTCTTCTTGAAATTTACGATGCACCGTTGAGCGCCAAATTTGGATTGCTGGTGATTGCAATCTATGTCTTTGTTGCATTATTTGCACCTTGGGTTGCTCCTTTCGGAGAATCCGAGATTGTCGGAAGAAAGTTCCAACCGTGGGACGAACAATTCCTGCTCGGAACGGATCACCTGGGCCGGGATATGCTGACCCGAATTCTGTATGGTGCGCGAAATACCGTTGGTATTGCCTTGCTAACCACTTTTCTTGCCTTCATACTGGGCGGAGTGCTGGGAATACTGGCGGCTGTGCTTGGTGGATGGCTTGATCAGTTACTGAGCCGTATCGTCGACGTGTTCATGGCAATACCTGCTCTCATTTTTGCCATGATGCTCCTTTCCATTTTTGGTACCTCGATCATCAACCTTATTATCATCATGAGTGTCATTGACGCGACTCGGATATTTAGGATAGCGAGGGCCGTGAGTCTGAACGTCGTCGTGATGGATTACATCGAAGCGGCGAGACTGCGCGGAGAAAAGCTGACCTGGCTGACAATCTCAGAAATTCTGCCAAATATATCTGCACCGCTTGCGGCAGAATTCGGACTTCGTTTTTGTTTCGTATTCCTGACCATAAGTGCTTTGAGTTTTCTCGGAATTGGCATACAACCTCCAATTGCTGACTGGGGGTCAATGGTTCGACAGACTGCGGTTTTGATTACGTTTGATGACTATACCCCACTCATTCCCGCGGCAGCCATTGCATTATTGACAGTCGCCGTCAATTTTGTGATTGACTGGTTCTTACACAAAACTTCAGGTCTAAAAGATGAAGTCTAATTCAGCTGAATATCTGCTGGAAATGAAGAATGTGAAGATCGAAGGTTTCAGCGATCGACGCTGGCACGATATTGTCAATGGAATTGATCTGAATTTGAAGCGCGGTGAAATTTTAGGATTGATTGGTGAATCCGGTGCCGGCAAATCCACCATAGGAATTGCTGCCATGGGATTCTGCAAAGCAGGATGCAGATTTAAACCCGGCAGCAGTGTTGTATTTGACGGCTTGGAACTGACCTCCGCCTCCGAAGAAGAAAAACGACGTTTGCGCGGTGCACGAATCGCCTATGTTGCACAAAGCGCTGCCGCCGCATTTAACCCAGCGCACAAAATAATTGATCAGTTTAGCGAGTCTGTTGTCCAGCATGGTGTTGGCAGCCGTGAAGAGGCCTATGCAGATGCCAAGGATCTTTACTCAAAAATCAAAATGCCGGAACCTGATACGATTGGGTTCAGGTACCCGCATCAGGTTTCTGGAGGACAATTGCAGCGAGCCATGACTGCGATGGCGCTGTCCTGTCGTCCGGACCTGATCATTTTTGATGAACCCACCACAGCACTCGACGTAACCACTCAAATTGAAGTATTGGCTACAATTCGAGATATTGTTGAACTATTCAATACCGCAGCTATCTACATCTCCCACGATTTGGCAGTTGTTGCGCAAATGGCTGACAATATTATTGTTTTGCGCTATGGGGACCTTGTCGAAGAAGCTGAAACACGTAGGATGCTAGATGACCCCAAGGAAGACTATACCAAGTCTCTGTGGGCAGTCAGAACTTTCAAAAAGACTACTGTTGCAGGTAGTAGGGAGTCTGAACCCATTGTCAAGGTAAACCATGTAACTGCACAGTACCCCAAAACAAAGGAGCCTGTGTTGTACGATGTGGATTTCGAAGTACATCCTCGAGAAACGGTTGCAATTGTGGGAGAATCGGGTAGTGGTAAAAGTACCGCAGCTCGTGTCATTACCGGATTGTTGCCGCCTCTTGAAGGCTCAATCATGCTTGATGGCGAACTGTTGCCCTCCGACTATCATGACCGCACCAAAGAGCAGCTGAAGTCCGCTCAAATGATTTACCAGATGGCAGACACGGCTATCAATCCGAGACACAAAATTCGCAAAATTGTCGGACGACCATTAAGTTTTTATTTGGGTATGGAAGGAGATGAAAAACACCGTAGGCTCAATGAACTGATGGACATGATTGAAATGGACCCGAAACTTTATCTCGACCGATATCCAGCGGAACTATCTGGCGGGCAGAAGCAAAGAATCTGTATTGCCAGAGCTTTGGCAGCTGACCCGAAGTTCATAATTTGTGATGAAATCACCTCTGCTTTGGATCAACTTGTGGCGGAAGGGATACTTCGACTGCTCGATCGACTGCAACAGGAACTCAACCTCGCTTACATGTTCATTACTCATGATCTTGCAACCGTTCGTGCTATTGCCGACAGAGTGATCGTCATGCTTCAGGGACGCATTGTTGAACAGGGTGAAAAGGGCGTAGTCCTCCAACCGCCTCACCATGAATACACGGAGCTTCTGCTATCTTCAGTCCCCGAAATGAATCCAGACTGGATGGACCGCATTATGGCTGAACGCGCGAGTGGGAAAGGTATGCGGTCAGCAGGCAACTGAGCGTTCAATAGCAGCACAGTGACTATTTTTGTTTGTACATCCCAACTCGTTCTTCACCCAGATTGATGCCGAGTGCATTGATGAAACGCACCCAGTAAGCAAAACAGGCAGTCGCCTGAACAGCTTCAAGAATTTCAGTATCTGATGCCCCAGCCTGTCGAATGGCATCGATATCATCTTCTGTCATGCTTTCCGGAGTACGGGCAAGCTTAGCCCCGAATTTGAGCAGAGAAGCCTGTTTCGAATCAAATATTGGGTTGTCGTCAAAGTCGTCTTCTCTAACTGCCTGTAGCATCTTCTCACCAAGGTCTTCATCGCCGAGTAAGTGCTTGAAGTTTGCACCATGATGGGTAGACGCATAGAGACAGTCAGCAATTATTGCGACCTGCGTCGCCAGTAATTCCAGAAACCACAGGGAAGAATGATTTGCTTCGTTGTGTAAAACATCCCGATAGTGCTGATCAGCCGCCATCAGTGGTTTGGGTTGCAAGGAAAATGCAAGGTAGAGATTGTGAATTTTGTTGTGAACAGAACTCAGTTGACTGTACATCTCCTTCAATTCGGTGCTGGCGTTTTCGTAATTGATGGTATCTATCCAGCAAGGCGGCTGACCTTTAAGCATGACAAAATACTCCAGAGTGATGTGTTCTCAAAATTGATCTGTGATCAATCGGTAATCTGTGTCTGATTGATTGTCAAATAGTTTGCATTTTGCTTTTGAAATCTCCAAAGCAGATTATGCAAGTTATTGTTTATACGAATAATCACATCGTGAAAACATTGACGTTTCGTTTTCTACATTCCTATATCGAGTTGATGGCGCGCATTCAAGACTTTACGCTCTTCTGGTGTAAAAAGAGCGGATACTTCGGGTCTTTCCAGAAATAAAAATCGTCCGTTTTCCCAGAATATTTCATCATCGAACTTGATCGTTGCATCCATAAGATGATAGGCAACATCACCGGGCTCGAGTCCAGTTGCGTGGACGTGTGTATATCGAGGGGAACCGTACGCGACAGTACCCCAATACTCTAAATTATCAAAAGGGTTGCCTTCAAAAAATGTTCCAGGATTAATTCCAGTATGCCAGGAATGCATCACATAAGGATCACCACCGCTAAGCCGAGCAGCACGCTCAAGTTGCTCAACGATTTTATGAACCGTTTGGCGATCACCATCAATCGACGTAATGACGGAGTTTTCAACACGAGCGTTGACAGGTGTTTCAATCATCAGCACACTGTCATCATAGGCCCGTGTGGAAGTTGATGTTATGAACTTTGAAACAATCAAACTCCCGGTAAGGTTGAAACAGTTAATTGGCTCGAAAATCATGACAGGAAAAAGTTCAACGTGAAACGCGGTGCTTGTCTCCCTGCTACCATCCGCGATAATTTCTCCGGTCAGGTTTGTGCCGTCAGATGTTTCAATCTGATAGTTTGAAGCAGAACGAATTGACGTTTCCAGCATCTGTAGCATTTGTGTCATTTTTTGATGATCAACTGTCGCAAAGGGAGACCGAAGATGGGCTTTGGTGAGCGTATAGCACATCACCTTCTTTCCATTACCGGGTGACGGTAGAAATCGGGTCTGATCACCCAGTCTAGAGAAAAATACAACTGCATCTGAGGACGACATTTGTTCACGAACCTGATCTGAGACACTTGCTGCATCGACTACGGGTTCAGCGTACAAAACACTGGCATTAATACCCTGCTTTAGTGCCTCTTCCTTGACTAGCAGGCATAAATCGCTCTCGTAATAGGTACCTTTCCCGACTTCACCGACGAGCAGCAGTTTTTCACCAGACTTGGCACGAACGCAGCGTAGAAGCAGATTGTCAATACCGGTAGCCAGATCTTCTGAAGTCGAGTAATTGATTTCGTTTGTCATCTGTGTAGCGTAGTTCACAAGCTAACTTCCTTTGGCTTTGATTTCTTCTTTGCGTTTTGCCATATAGGACTGCAGTTCTTCTTCAACTGTGGGATCAATAGGTGGTTTTTCATACTCGCGTAAAAGTTGCTTCCAAATTCCATTTGCCCGATCCAGCGCAGTTCGGCTGCCATCATCACGCCAGGTTTCATAGTTGCGCCAGTCCGATAGTATCGGCTCATAAAATGCGTTCTGATATCGCTCAAGCGTATGCGTTGCACCAAAAAAGTGGCCTCCGGATCCAACTTCTGCAATTGCTTCAAGTCCGATAGCGTCTTCATTGACGATCACCGGATCTAAAAATGCGGACTGAAGCTGAAGAAGTTCAGCATCCAGAATCAACTTCTCAAATGAACAGGTCAATCCGCCTTCCAACCAACCGCCCGCATGCATAACATTGTTGACATGCGCCTGAATACAGGCGTATATCGATATATCGCTCTCGTAGGTTGCCTGTAAGTCTACACACGCTGAAGCAGTCGTGCTAGAGGAGCGATACGGTAGCCTATAACGGCGCGCCAGTTGACCCGACATGATTACGGATTGAGCATACTCCGGTGTACCAAATGCTGGCGAACCACTTCTCATATCAACATTGGAAGTGAAGTGTCCGTAAAACGTCGGTGCGCCTGGTGCTGCGGCTTGGGTCAGTGCAATGCAGCCCAGGGCTTCAGCATTTTGCAGTGTAACCGCACCCGCGACTGTTGCTGGAGCCATAGCCCCAGCAAGTGTAAAAGGTGTTACATGAACAGGCTGACCTGCCAAAGCAAATTCTCGCATACCATCTGCTTGACCTTCATCGAACAGCAGTGGAGAATTCGTATTCACACCACCGACAATTGCCGGTCGTTGTCTAATGCCTTCATCATCAGTCTGTCGCGCAATTTTGGCCATTTCGATACAATCCCGAGCCCTTTTACCAGTATTCATCCAGTTTGGCTGCCAAGCCTTGTCAGTCAGAGTAATTTGGGCATACATCATGTCCAGATGGCGAGTATCAGGCGGAAGATCCAATGGTTCCAATCCGCCACCTCCTTCGTGATGAAACGCATTTAACGAACCAGACAGTTTCACAAAGTCTTCCATATCTGCCTTAGTGCCAGCCCGTCGTCCACGATCAATATCGGTTACAAACGAGGGCCCACATACCGTTGCGAACACTATTGAGTTCTTACCCATTGTTACCGTTTTTGCTGGATTTCGCGCGTGAATGGTAAATTCTTCTGGCAGACCCGAAACCAACTCGTTTATTAGGTCGGGATCGAAGCGAACATACTGACTATCCAAGTCAACGTCTGCACGTACATCCTTTAACAACTTCAACGCTGTTTTGCTTTCAATACGAATTCCAATATCGCGCAATATTTTTAAACTCGCATCATGAATTGACTCGACTTGATCAGCGGAAATTAATTCCATTGGCGGGTAGGGATTTCGTACCTCCTTAAATGGTCTTTGCACTAGTGACTGGCTTTGGTTTGCCTGTCTACGCATCCTCGATCTAGACTGACGACGAGTCACTGAATCACTCTTATGATGTACTGAATCAGGTTAAGTTCGCGAGCGTGAACGTCCAGTTCGAGTGTAGCCAGAAATAAATATTGAACTCATAGTATTAACGCCCACAAATTGGTAAGTTTCAGACTTGATTAAGATCAAGCTCGCATTCGAATACCTGAAGGATCATAAACTGGCTGCTCACAAAGTTCGGCGTCCCGCAACTCTCCCAAAATTTCGACACTGAACTGACCTGTGGAATTACATGCTTCATGTTCAATATAGCCCAATGCGATATGCTGCTCACAGTGCGGACCAAAGCCACCTGAAGTCACAGCACCGACTAACTGACCATCCAGAAATATCGCCTCATCACCCCAGATTGCACAATTCCCCGCATCGACTACCAGAGTGATCAGTTTGTACCTGGGAGATGGGTAGTTAACTACAGCACTGCGACCAATGAAGTCACCCTTGTTCATATTGACGAAACGCTCCACACCGGCTTCAATAGCGGTGTAATCTGCTGAAAGCTCAAACCCCCAGGCTGGAAAACTCTTTTCAAGACGCGTGTGCATCAAACACCGCGTACCCACAAGTCCAATACCGAATTTCCGCCCTTCTTTCAAAAGCAACTCAAACAACTCTACCTGATGCTGTGATGGCAAATACATTTCATAACCGGTTTCGCCCGTGTATGAAACGCGCAGAGTGATGACTTCGGGAATCTTACCAATCGAGACTATTGCAGCACTCATAAAGGGAAAATTCAGGGTGTCCAAATCCCGGTCAGCAATTTTAGCCATCAAGGGTTGAGCCTGAGGTCCACAAATATGCAAGCCCGCGTAGTCAAATGACAAATTCATGAGCTTCACACCATCACGAGGAAGAAACTGACGAAAGTGCCGCATAAATGAACGTTGCATAATATCGGCACTCAACACGAAATAGCGATTTTCAGCGATTTTCGAAACTGAAAAGTCACCAACCAAGCGACCACCCTGTGAAAGCATAGGGGACAGGGTCATGCGACCTAGCGTAGGCAAACGATTCGCAAATACGTAATTGAGCCAGCTCTCAGCATTAGGTCCACTTACCTCAAACTTTGCCATCGCTGTAAATTCCATCAAACCAAGTTCATTGCGAACACGTTTACCTTCGTCAATTACTGGCTTCCACCAATTGGGCTGACGGTAGCTAAGGGAGTCAAATGAACCGGATGTCTCGGTCGCAAACCAGTTTGCGTGTTCTAACCCAAAAGATGCTCCGAATACCGCTCCAGCCGCTTTTAACTTCTCGTATACCGGTGGCTTGTGAATCGGACGTCCAACGTCAAATTCCTGATAGGGATAAATTTTTTCGGAACGATTTTCATAAAAGTATCGTGTTGACTCTCGTGTATAGGATCTCGAAGCCCACTCTCCAAATCGGGCTACATCCCAACAGAATATGTCAAACTCTGGCTCCCCCTGAATCAACCACTCGGCGATCGTTCTTCCTATACCGGCACCTTGATTGAATCCCGCCATTACCCCATTCGCGCAGAAATAGTTAACGAGGTCGGGATGCGGGCCGATCAACGGCCCCAGGTCTGGAGAAAAGATCATCGGACCATTGATTATTCGCTTGATTCCCGCTTCAACAAGACAAGGCATGATTCCTACCGACTTCTCAAAATTCCATTCCATACGCGACAGATCATCGGGGAGCAGTTCGTGGCCAAAATCCAGCGGAGTACCATCTTCAGCCCAGTGAGTACAAGTATTTTCGTACGCGCCAAGTAACAGGCCCTGTCCTTCCTGTCGGGCATAACATCCCGTCTCGTTGTCGTTGATCTGCGGTAATTCAAACTCCAATTCTTCAATCAGGGGAATCGTTTCTGTTACCAGGTAGTGATGCTCGACAGGCATGAGTGGTAATTCGATGCCTGAAAGTCTGCCGACTTCCCGTCCCCAAAGACCTGCCGCGTTGACTACAAATTCTGCCTTGATCTCACCTCTATTCGTTCCAATTAACCAGGGCCCACCAGACGGTCGAGTGGTACGAATCACTGGCGTTTGACGATAGATGTCAACACCCAAATATCTTGCGGCCTGTGCAAATGCTTGAGTTGCCGATGCAGGGTCAACATATCCCCCATCTTCTTCCCAAAGACAGGCAAGAATATCTCGGGTATCAAGAATAGGAGCTTTGTTTTGTGCTTCCTGAGGAGTGAGAAAATGGCTTTCAATTCCTAAAATTCGACAGGCACTCTGCATCATTCGATTGCTTTCGATTTCCTCCTGTGTTCGACAAATGTTAATACCACCAGTAAAGTGAAAGCCGCAGGACTGACCGCTTTCCTTTTCAATTTCTCGATAGATATCGAACGTATATTTGTGTACCAGAGCAGCTGCATTGGGACGAGTCACTGTAAATAAACCACCAGCTGCGTGCCAGCTTGAACCGGAAGTGAGTTCCTTTCGTTCAAGTAGCACGACATCGGACCATCCGTACTTTGCCAAATGGTAGGCGACGGAGCAACCAACAATACCACCGCCTATCACAACAACTTGGGCTGAGTCTTTCATCTAATGGCTTAAGTCAGCAATCGGTTTGAAGAATTAATCAGTCTGGCATTTAAATCAAATTGACTGTTGTGCAAATGGAACACTGAATCAAAGCACGATTTTATCCAATAGAGTAACTAAAACTATCGATTGGAAAAATGGGTAGCGATTAAAAATATTTGTTACATTGAATTCAATTGACCTGTTCGAGTGAACAGGTCAGTGACGACCAAAGCAGTCATTTAATTGATGTAGCATGCATATGCGCTTTATTCTACGCATCTAGGTGCATACGATAAATGCTGAGAGATTTTTGAATACGAAGCCTCTGCGCGGAGACTATACAAAGGCTCGGTTGGATTTGTATTCGTGAAGTTTTATAAATAGATGGACACCAAAGCCATGCCCTGCAAGGCACCTAGAATGAGCATAACTACACTGACGATTCCCATGCAGGTTGAGTAATAGGCAAGGCGCCTAGTCGTATCATCATAGTAGAACAGTACCTCATCCCGCTCCAGACGGTCGTGAATGAATTCGTGCATAGCGACTTCAGCAGAATGCGCTTCCTTGATCGTCGTCGCAGTAACCATAAACAATGTGATGGTCGAAAAAAGAGTGCCAAGAACGAATGTCAGCAACATGAACACACAAACCCAATGATATACCCCGACCAAGTCGAGGTAGTTCAGCATACCGAATGTAATTGCAACGCCACCACCGTTCCCTAGAATAAGTATACGTGCAGATTCCACGATAAACCGAAACATCGTGGAGCGCCGCATATAGAGCACTTCTAGTAATTTGCGAAGCCAGTATTGCTGCGCAGCGAATTCAAACTCTGAAAGTTTCACGGTCGTCTATCTCAATTTTTTAAAGAAAATGTCTTGGCAAGATGGCTTTCAATTGTTTTCTAGCATGTCTATTGAACCCAACGTCACAATCTGATTGCCTGCTCCAACTTCAGTAATGTAAACTCTGTGCAATCCCTGATTCTCACCTTCTTTGAAGAATAACTTCACACCCCCAATATCAAATTCTTGTGTATTGAATATGTAATCCAACATTGATTGTCTAGTCAAACCACTTTCATCAATTCGTTGAAGGACATGAATTACAAAACGTGCGGCCAAATATCCTTCGAAAGATATGTAGTTTTTCGCCGATTTTGCGTCTAGAGAGTTATTCCTTGCGAAATCATCCATCGATTTCGTGAATTGGGCGACTACAGGCAGAGACTGATCAGTCAACGATGGAAAGACTTGGGAAAATACAAGCCCCTGTGCTTCGTCACCTAGCTCGTCTATAAGAGCCTGAACACCAACGACAGAAAGATTTATAAACAATGGATTTAACCCTTGCAAACGGGTGTAGCGAATAAAATCCGAAGCTGCTCGGTAGGAGGAAACCATACCGATTGCCTGCGGTTCCGAATCGCGAATTTCCCAAACTGCGGAAGACGCGACAGTTAGGTTGCGAGCATGAGAACCTCTTGCTGCCAATAACAAGTCTCGTTTTCTGAGTTCCTCCACTACTCCCCGCAAACCAGTTCTGCCGTATGCATCATCTCGGTAGAAGACAGCAATTCTGTCAACGCCAATACTAGTGAGATACTCCACCCAGGCTCTTGTTTCCTGCTTGTATGTCGGACGTAGATTGACGATGGTGCTATAGCGTTTCTTGTTTCGAAGCAGACCAGCACCTGAGAAAGGCGCAATAAATGGCACGTTATATTGATCTGACAAAGCAGCGGCAACTTTTGATGTTGGCGTGCCGATGTTACCAATAATTGCAAAAATATTTTTTGAATCAATGAATGACTGCGTAATCTGTCTGGTCATTTCAGGATCGTAGGAATCATCTTCACTCACCAAGAGTAGCCGACGTCCGCTGATTCCTCCCTGCAAGTTAATCTCGCTGAATGCAGCTCGTATACCAGCGGCCATGCTTTGCGCGATTTTCTCAGTTCGACCACTAAGAGACGCCGATTGGCCGAATACGATTCGATCGGAAAATACACCTGATTCAGATGCCCAGACTTCCGAGGTAGCTGATAAAGAAATCAGTACAAGCATCAATAGAATGCAACACAGGACTTTTTGTCCGCTAGCCCTTCTATTTCGCAGGTCTGCTAACCTCAGCGATCCACCACGCATTTCCATTTCCTTCGAAACATCATCCACGACTCTAAATGATTTCTATTGTCTATTTTTGTACATCGGATTTGCTTCCATACTACCATGTTGTCCTTGCGAGACTGTTTGGTTTATACGCTGTTGAGTATCTCCATTCGCGTGCTGCTGTCCTTCCTCATTATGTTGTGCTTGCTGCCCATCCGGTTGCTCCTGATGCATCTGTTCATTTCCCTTATTCTGATGCATAGTCTCATTCTGTCCGTCATTTGCGCCTTTTTCATCGCTAATGTGCGCCTGTTGATCCCCGTTTTCGGTGTGTTGCCCCCCAATATCCATCTCTGATTCTTTCGCATTGTGTGGAAGTCCGAGATGACCGGGTTCAGATCGCATTGGACTTCTCACATTCGGATCAAGTTCATGACTCGGCAACCGTCGAGTGTTGTCCGGTATATTAGCCAGATGATGCGGTTCCAGCCCCGGTTGATGTCCGCCATAACCAGGTACTCGGTCTGGAATCTCGCCAGCAACGTGACCGGCAGCTGACCCCGGATGTTGAGCCTCTTCGCTCATTTGCCTCATTGAAAGACGTTTGTCTTCATGTTCGTCTTTTCCCTCGCCATCAACCCCTGGAATGTTGCTTGGACTTTCAAGCAAATTAATCGCAATATTCGGCGTTTCTCCGGGCTGTAAGACCACGACGCGCGCATTACTCAAAATTTTTCTGACTGTATTCCAGTAGTGAGTGTGCTGAGTCTGGTCTGGATTAATACGGTTCCGGGCTAGTAGTGCCAAAAAAGTATTAGCATCGCTACGTGCCTGCTCAACATGAGCTTCGGCACTGGCAGCGGCACTATCAACAATGAGCGCCGCGACGCCATTGGCCTGTGCGAGAGTCAGTTCTTTTCTCTTCAGTGCAGCGTTGACAACTTCGTGTCGTTGCGCCTTAGCATCATTAACTGAGCGGAACGCGGGTACAACGTCTACTGGTGGTGAAACTGATACCATGTTCAGTGAAACGATTTCTATTCCAATTTCTAATAAATCAATTCTGTCGGATACCAAGTCCACAATCGAATTTTCTATGTATTGCTTCTCTGTCACCAAAACCATGTATATGTACATGTTTGAAATCAACTGTATGAAACCACCACGAATTTCTTCCCGCAGCATTGCTATGGCATCTTGAGTTCGGAACAGAAATTTTTCGAGATCATTAACCCTGTATTGAACAACGAATGTAGCATCGACAAAATTGAAGTCTCCTGAGAGGGTAGACATCTGAGGATTGATTCGAGTGTCAACTCGAATTGAATGGACACGCGCTGTCTTGAATTTGTTAACACGCTCAATTCCAAACGGAACATGCCAGCGAAGACCGGGCTGAACTTCCGCGTTTATCAGTTCACCGAAGCGGCGCTTGGCGGCAGTTTCATCGATGTTCACCCGATAGAAACCGGAAAATATCACTGCGATAAGTGTGATGACAATCAAGCCCACTCCGAAATATGCTAACGGAATGCTCCTGATGCGGTCGAACGACTTCTGAATTATGCGAACGCTTGGCGTTTCCTGTTCTAATTCAGATTCGTTTGGAATCGGTTCATTCGCCATTTAGCACTTTCAACAATTTGGAATCAGACTCCAGAAACAGTGTGGTCTGTTTCCCGATGATGGATTCGTAGCTCTCCAGACTACGAATGAAGCGATAGAACTCTGGATCTTTCGCGTAGGCATCGCCAAGAATTTTCAGTGATTCCGCTTCCGCTTCACCTAGAATTTTTGTCGCTTCCGCATGGGCGCGTGCCAATATTTTTTCATGTTCTGCGGTAGCCTTGGCTTCTATCCTGAGCGCTTCCTCGGCACCTTCACTACGGTATCTCGCAGCGATTCTCGCCCGCTCTGCTTTCATTCGACCGACCACGCTCGCTCGGTTTTCAATGGGCAAGGTAAAACCGGCGATTTGAACAGAAATTACGCCAACACCAAAATTCTGGAATGCTGTTTGGTCAACTTGTTCGCGGATTCTTTCAGACAGAAAGTGAAAATCTACTTTGTCTGTCCCGACGTTGATGAAATCTTCAAGCGCCAAATTGCCAACTGCTGCACCTAGTCGAGCAACATATAAATCCTCCAGTCTTGCTTCCGCACCTAGTTTATTCTGCACCGTAGCTACGAACTGCTTGGGATTCTTTACTCGCCAAGTCATGAACAACTCTATAACTACGTTTTTTTCGTCATCCGTAAGCAATTCCTGTGCGCTGCTTTTGATGATGAACTGTCGCATATCGACACGAATGACTCTGTCGACTGGCCATGGCAGCTTGACTTGCAATCCAGGGTTGCGGACATCCTCCAGTGGTTCGCCGAAACGAGTGACGACTGCAACTTCAGTCTCGTCTACCGTGTACAAACTGGTGCCAAGAATCCAATACGCCAGTACTAGCACAACTACAATTGCTACACTACGTTTCATCAATCATGCTCCGATTTTTCATTTGGTTCAATTCCTTCGTCATGGTCAGGTCGACTAAAGATGTTAGGGACACGACGCCATAGAGTAAGATTCTGCGGGTTTTTCTGCTCTGGTAAAATGAAAGTCTGCCGGTTGTAGTAGGCAGACTCGATTGTTTCATACCACAAGAGATCCTGCAATATGATTGGAGCCTTGCTAACTGACTCTGCTTTTGCAAGAAATGCTTGCTGTTCAGCTTGGGCTTTCATCAGGCGACCATCAGCCAAAGCCTGATTACGCCTTAGTTTGATATCTGCATTCCCAACTGCACGCGGTACTAGCAGCGTGAATGACCGCTCCGCTTCCAAAACAGATGTTCTGCGATCTTGGCTAGCATCTGTTACATCCCGAAACGCCTGTATTGTTTCAGGTGTTGGATGAATGTCCACGACATTCACAGAAAGAATTTGCAAGTCGTTCTGACCCTCCGACACACCACTAATAGCCCCTTGGTCATCTTGAAAAAGCAAATCGTGAGCTTCAGTATGTTGCGATCCATGCAAATCCTCACCTGAAATTCCAAGATGTTCTTTCAGATCGTGCAACAGAAAATGTTCAATTTCGCTACGTTTCCTTGAAATCAAGTCATCCAATCCGTGAACGGCAATGTATTCCCGCGTGACCGCCTGTACGTAGTGAGCAAGAATATCTTCCCTGTTTTGGTATCGATAATAAAAAGTATATGGATTTGTTATTCTGTAATGAACCGTAATCAATATTCGCAGCAGACTTTCATCCCCAGTCAGAAATTCCGACAAAGAAGTCTTTCGTGCTAGCTTGTCGTTATTCGAATGCCACTGATTTGATTGCACTTTTCTGGCAGAATTGCCTTTTGCAGAGGTTAGAGATTCATTTTCTATATTCAAATTCTCCTTCAACCCCACAACCAGTCGGTGGTGGATAGTGCTGGGTCTTATGTCAATCATTCCGAAGGGTCGAGGTGGAGCGTAGTGCAGACCTGGAGCAAGCGCAGGCCATCGAACTTCACCGAACAGCTTGCCATATCCCAAATGGCCAATTGGAACTGCGGTAAATCCTGTAGCGACGTAGGCAACCAAGATCAGTGGAACGCCTACTCGAATAAGCTTGGATTTCAGAGAAAAAATCTCTCTCATTCGCGCATCTTTGGCCAGCCCGCTAATGCTCAGTATGATTGAATTAATGTTACCCATCAAGTCATGGTATCCAGAAATGGCAGCTCCTTTCCAAAATCGCCATACTATCAAGATCATTAGCAACGTAGCTCCGCTCCATTCGAGAAATCCCACGAATCCCGATCCACTTCCCTCCAAGTTCAGAGCAATTTCCCAACCAAAATAGATCAGCATGAGATCCAGTGCAACCCCTGTAACAACAGCTCCGAAGACGATACTGCCGATATATATTGAAACAAAACGCAAACCGAACTGTTGCAACAGGACAATGATGGTTGCTGTATTGGTTGCCGGTCCAGTCATAAGAAATACCAGTGCAGATCCCGGACTGAATCCTTTTGCAACGAGTGCGGCGGCAATCGGAGTGCTGGCAGAAGCGCACATATAAAGCGGTACACCTGCAACCAACATTACAAGATACATACGCCAACCGTATAGACCATACTCTGCAATATTGTCTGGGACAAGAACCATAACAACACCGCTCAGAAGCACACCTATGACTAACGCGAAGAGTATGTCGTCTGCCATTTCAATGAACGCAAATGTGAACATGCGTTTGCCCACTTGACTCAATGGTACGGCGTCTGGAACTTCGCGCGTAGGGAGAGCGAGCTCGCCGCGGTCAAGCGTGGGGCGATTCCATTCGGAAATTTGTGTCCAACTTATGAATTTGTTCCATACCTTGATACTGGAAACCTTGATTGACGTCATCAAGCCACCAACTCCCACAACCGCAGGGTCATCTTCAAAATCATGGCTGTGGTCGTGATCATGATGATGGTGGTGGTGATCTTTTTCGGTCTGTTCATGCACAGGATCGGGGCCGCGTATCATCGCGATCGAACATATTCCGGCTATCAATGCCGAGAAGAAAGCACCGATGGGTCGGAGTATTGCCATAATCGGCCCCATTAGCCCCCATGTGACAAGTATCGAATCCATCCCCGTTTCTGGTGTCGTGATCAGGAATGACATGCAGGCTGAACGGCTAGCGCCTTTCTTTCTAAGGGTAGCAGTGATAGGAATTACACCGCAGGAGCATATCGGCAGAGGCAACCCAAATGCTGCTGCTGTTGTTACGCTTGCTAGTCCTTCACGTCCCATAAGTCGAATAACCGTACGTTGGGATATCAGAATGTAAAGCACCCCAGCAAACGCCAAACCAAACATGAAATACGGTGACAAGAGAAGATAGACTTCCCAAGCACTTACAAGTACATGAATGAGCGCATCAATAACTGAAGAAACTATCGAAAGCATGGTTGAAAATATAGCACATTCAGACATGATTGGAAAATCTAAACTGCCTTAGATTCCCAACAGAATCAATTACCTATGTAATGTTATAAAAGAACTTTTTTGAGCTATTCGCTGATGAATAGACGATCAAATCAAGTCAGCCAGACCAGTACAAAGTCTGATTAGGTAGGTTAATTGAGGGTATCTGAGGCGTGTGAAGGGGAACTCACCCGCTAGTGTTGCGTGAAAGCGGAATTGAATCAATCTCTATCGTAGTCAGTTTCTCACTGATGGTGAGTCTAACTATCACAATTAATTGAATTCGTAGGAATAATTTACGTCATGGTTGTTGCTAGAGTAACGCAAGTCTTCAATTTAGCCCTTAACATTGGTAACTGGTCTTAATGATTCCTGCTCTCTGAACAAGAAACGAAATAACCGAAAGAGCGGAAACCATCGACTTAATTGTGAACAAGCTTTGACTGACAGTTAAACAGGCTTCAGTCCGCTTCTTCATTTAGTTTCAATATTTGCACTAATAGTTAATTTCCTGCTGATGCTATATTGAGGGTGCTCTTAAATAATGCAACCCAATAGCAATTCTTCGCAGCGACTTGCATGATGGTCCAAAGAGCAGAAAACTTCAACCTATCCAAGCTTTGGAAAATACGAGTGCTCCTGGAATGCCAAAGAACACCAGGATAATGTAGGCAATTGCCAATGATTTATGCTCGGCACCAAGTTGCGCAATCCAATTTGCCCCTGCAATTGGGATGTTTCGCAACCACTTAATGCTGTAAATGACGATGACACCAAGAAGATTGTAGAGAAAGTGAGCAAATGCAATTTGATGTGCCACTTCATGAGTAGGCCCCGTAATTGCAATTGCAGCTAATAGGGCAGTAATCGTAGTGCCGATATTGGCTCCAAGTGTAAATGGGTAGGCGTGTCGAAGTTCAATGACCCCATTTCCCGCCAATGGCACGATAATGCTGGTTGTAGTGGAAGATGACTGAACTAGTACTGTAACCAATGCTCCAGAACATATACCGGTGACTGGACCCTTGCCTACAGCGGTTTGAAGATAGTTCCGAGCTTTACCAACGAACGCCTCTCTTAGCACTTTTCCAAGAAGCAAAACCGATATAAAAATGAACACAACTCCAATTATGATGAGTGTAACTCCAGCCCAAACGTCTGATAAACCAGATAACAAGAACTCCGCAAATTCTGCACCTGAACCCACTATTGTTTTGAAAATACTCTTGCCAGAAGCGTCAACGGTTCCAATATTTTCAACGACGCTAGTTAACCAATAACTCAGCTTTTCCAAAAGTCCAAATGCAATTTCCAGCGGGAGGAAGATCACAATGCTGAGGAGGTTAAAAAAATCGTGCACGGTGGCAGTTGCAAAAGCTTTTTTGAACTCCGATGGCCGATTTATATGACCGAAACTGACAATCGTATTGGTCACTGTGGTCCCGACATTGGCCCCCATCACCATGGGAATTGCTACCGAAATTGGCAATCCGCCTGCGACAAGACCGACAATTATGGCTGTGACGGTACTCGAAGACTGTATTAGCGCGGTTGCCAAAATTCCGAAGACAAGCCCAATGAACGGATTCGTTGCCAATACGAACAGTGATTCGATTCCATTCGGTCCGCCAAACACCTGTTTAAAGCCTTTGCCAACCACTCCAACAGCAACGAGCAGCACATATAGCGCCAACACTATTGTGGCCCACGCCAGTATCTTCTTGGTCATTGGATTCAGTCGATTATTTTCCACTCCTTTTCTCTCTCTGCACTATCCCTAATTATCGGCCTACGTAGTTCATCAAATGAACTGCTACGCTCCTCATCAATTCAATGTCGATACGCACGGATATTTATAGTGGGATAGGTGTTCGTCAAATTTGATTCTTACAGCGAGTCATACTCTTCCAAAAAAATATAGCATGCGAGCGGAATCCGCAAATCAATATGAATGAGTGTCAGCCAAATTTTTTGAAATTGAATTGTCATGCAAACCTATGAAGTCACCTTAATCCTACTCACTAAATGCGCTTCAGGCAGAGGGGAGTGATTTTGAGGACTGAATCAACCATGAAGTAAGAGTTATTCAGGTAAAACAAATTGAAAATTTGCGATAAGCGCCCCACTCACTTATGATTTACGAGGGAGCAAATAGGGCGTATCCAGTTTCCAGCTAAACCAAAGTGTACCTTCTTCAGTTAGATTGTGTAGCTCAAGTTCATGATGTGGCTTTTGAATTTTTATTTCGAAACCGTTCGTAGTTTCTACCAGTAATCCGATGATGGAACCGATGAATTCCTCGCTGATGAGCGAACAGCGAAATTCATTGGTGGACCCTGTTGGCTGTGCACTTAGTTCGATTTTGTCTGCGCTGATCACCATTTCAACATGATCATCAACTTTGAACTCATCGTTTTGCGGCGCATTGACTGTCACAGTTCCAATATTGGTATCAACGACCATTGAACCGTCTTCTATTGCAGTCACGCTCCCATCCAATATGTTGTTTGAACCGACAAATTCTGCGACAAATCGATTGGCTCGGCGTCGAAAAATTTCTTGCGCGGTAGCAATTTGTTCGATTCGTCCTTTGCTCATAATGATGACTCGATCAGTCATCGCTAATGCTTCAGATTGACTGTGCGTGACATAAATGAAAGTAATGCCAAGCTGCTTCTGTAACCGCGTCAATACCAGCTACAAGATCAACCGATAGTGGACTAAATGGTTCGATCAGGTCATCGACGATTGTGGCAAATGACTTGGCATTGATGTATGCCGAACTAGGATCTAGCCATGCATATTCTTCACTTCTTGAGCGAGGTGCCATCAACTGAACGTACCATCGATGATCGCGATCACTGTAGTCACTGCTTCTAGAGGGTTCACGAGCAGCCTCCAAGAGCATGCGTAGTCGAAGCGGGTCTATATTGTAAAAATCACCTGGGTAGTTGATGCCGGTGGCTACCAACGTCGCATCAATATGGTCTCGATAGCAATCAATATTCTCGGGAGTGACACCAGAAGCAAGAGCGACTGCTGTTTGATTCGAACCCGATCTGATTTGTTTAATTTTGTCAATTGGTGCTGCTGTGCCTGTCGCTTCACCAGAAGTTACGACAATGTCGAGATAATTAGCTGCAAGTTCCGCGGCACGACTCAAATCTTCAAAGTCAACCTCCCGCTGCTTCTTGAATGCGACACCTCCAAAATAAAGTCCTTGCCATTCGCTGGACACTCGAATTTCTTCAGTTTCCGCTGCTTCAAATTGGTCTTCGAGTTTGGCGGATTCATCAATTCTGGCATTATCTGCCCAGTAAGCGTCTACATCACAATCGTGAACTTCTTGCAGATCCTCCAAAATAGGAACTGCACGATCAGCCGATACGCCTAGAAAATTAACTCCAAACCAAAGCGTCGGATAATTTCTCCTGACCTTTTTGATGATTGGGAGAAATTCATCAATGTCAAAGTCATGATTAATTGGAAAACACCCTAGAGCCCCTTCGTCGATAACGACATCAATGTTTCGCCGGGTTTGTTCAAAATCAATCACATGAATGACAGGAAGTACCACGACTCCCGAACATTTGAATTCACGTCTTAAATAATCACCGTACATTTCAATTCCTATTGAGTTGATCAGTCAGGTGGTTCGGCGTCCTACAGTATTTTCACGTCAGATTTCTGAACGTTAAATGTTTTTGTTTACGTAGAACGTGCCATCCGATTTTTCAGTCACAGGAATACAGCGAACTGCACTGGCTGTAGAGCGATTAAAAATCCGAAAGAGCAAACACGACTAACTTGATACCAAAATTTTGCTGACTGATGTGCCTATTTCTACATTGAACCATGAGTTCCTAACCGCGTATTATGCAAGTTAGTGCAGGACAGGATTCATTTAGAAGATTTCAATCTTGTAACTACAATGTATTATGGGATTACGTTCGAGTCGTTGAGCCGGAAGAAAATTTCGTAGGTGCAATTGAATGACTATCACCTTTTGCTACCACTACTCCGGCCAATTTGGAGCCTTCCTGTTCACCAAATACGATTTTCTGCCAGGCGAGAATCAGTATTTTTGTAGCGTGCTGATAGACGTTGAATCTGAAATATCGGGTCACATCAGTTGGCTGCTAGCGATCAAAATTATTTGCATCAAATGAAATCAACGGATTAGAATAACAAGGTTTATCGCTACGTGTAGCAGTCTATCAACGCAATTAGGCTTACCAACCAGATAACACCTAACGCCTGAATTCGTGGAGTAATTATGAAATTCAAACATTTCACCGCCACCCGCCGATCGCCTCATTTGGGAGGGTTTATCGACGATATAGATCTGAGTCAACCTCTTTCTCAAGAGGCGGTATCAGAAATCAGAAGTGCACTGTTGGAATTTGGTGTTCTGTTTTTCAGAAAACAATCAATTTCCGAATCCGATCATTTGCGATTTGCCGCTTATTTTGGTGAGCTTGACGAACCTCACCCGGTGTTTGATTGCAAAGACGAAGATCCGCGTCTCACCGTCATTGAATCAAAGGGTCGAGCCGGCGATTCCGAGCACCAGTGGCACACTGATGTGACTTATCAGGAAGCGCCATCTATGGGTTCCATCCTGATTGCCAGGAAAATACCAGGAGCTGGCGGAGACACCCTTTTCGCCAGTATGTATGCTGCTTATGACAAGCTGTCTAAACCGATCAGGAATCTACTTCATGAACTGACTGCTCAACATTCTATTGAGCGTGGCTGGGGTACTGCTTTAAGATTGAAGCCAGGTGGAGAGCAGCGAGTTCAGAAACTCAAAGAAGCTTTCCCGCTAATGACTCACCCAGTTCTTCGAACGCATCCAGAGACCGGACGAACCTCGCTTTATGTGAATGAATACTACACACAGCGGATCAATGAATTATCGGAGCTCGAAAGCGATGCCCTGCTAAGACTGCTGTTTCGTCATTCCCAGTTGCCCGATTTTCAGATTCGACATACGTGGCAGACAGGTGATATCGCATTCTGGGACAATCGGTGCACGCAACACTACGCATCACATGACTATGGAGCAGAACACCGGCTCATGAATCGTGTTACGATCGTTGGCGACCGGCCTTTTTACAATCCACCCTCTTTCGAAAAAGCCGCTTAAAGGAATTTTCAGGTTCGCGACACTGCTTCATCATCAGTTGTCGCGCCCTGAATCCAGTCGAGCGTTTTTGATTGGGGTCGATACCGACAAATTTGGCCTGTAGATTTCGAATCCTTTACCTTGGCTTGCACCTACTGCCGAGCTAGATTCAATTTAGGATCGGTTCCACCGCAAAACAATTCATCAGACGCACATGTCATGGTATGTCGCGCAAAATTCTGCAAGAGTATATCTATAAGTTTCTGTTCCGTTTCGACAGTCGATTCTGGGAAGGTTAGTTGTTAGTGAAACTGATTCAGGCAGCGATCATGACGAGTGCCGGTTTCCTGTAATTGGACGCATTGGAGTTAACAGATCCGTCAAATCCCTGTTGTCTGAATACCGATTGCACCGCTTCGATGGTGCCATGTTTTTTGACGACGACGATGTCAAAGGAATCATTGACATTAGTCAGGTGCCTGCCTTCAAGGGCGGCTGCGGCTTCTGCCGCGTCAGAAGTTTTAGATTCTGATATTCATTAATATTAGCTTGCCTAATTACCCTGTATTGTTGGTTTATACGTAGCGACCACCGGATTCGATTACCTCAATCTGGTAACCGTCGGGATCCTGTACGAAAAAGAATCGTGCTACTATTTCGCCTCCTGGAGCAAATTCAACGAGGTTGCGCGGACTGAGCCCCTCAGCTTCAAATCGAGCGTGTTCGGAATCCAGATCGGGTACCGTAACCGCTAGATGTCCATACCCGTCTCCGAGTTCGTAAGGTTCGGTTCGGTCTTTGTTAATCGTCAGTTCAAGTTCGAAATCGGCTTCAGAATTACGCAAATACACCAAGGTGAATTCAGGGAAATCCATTCTTTCGGCAACTTGTAGACCAAAGGCCCTATCATAAAAATCAATCGAACGTTCCTCGTCAAGAACCCGAAGCATCGAATGTATCGCTTTAGCCATATTTCATCTCCTCAAATTTGAATTATCAAAGTGATAAACCATCCGGACTCAGGCTTTGCATCAACTATTGTCTACACACATCCCGAATCGCAACGTATTGCAATTTTAGTTAAAGTTAGTACAGAGTTACCGAATTCCCATGTGTTACAACGCTGACTTTTGTCACAATAGACTGTCGCTCTCAAGTACCCTGCTGTAAAAAAGACAAAATTCCCTAAACGAATGATCTGAAAAGGATGTTATGCTCGTATGAAATATTGGTGATTTCAGCGAAGCTGCGTTTCCTCCGTTTGAAGCGATGAATTTTAAAATGAAAAATTTAGGGACCGCATACTGTAAATGAGACGGTGCCAGCCAGGTAGGTAATCCAGATCGAATTGGGAATCTGGCTAGTTACAATGCGAAACTTTAGTGACGTTAAGGTTGAGAGGCTTGGAGATCCAATTCCAGAAACCACAATTCAGTTTGTCCTGCTGTGCTCACGGCTACTTGAGATTTCTCGAAATTTAAAAAAATTAACCGAGTAGCCGATTTTTGGGAAAGCTCAACTTTAAGCGGCTGTATGACAACAGCAGACAAAAAGATGGAGACTCTTGAAAGGGTTACAACCTGCGGTCGACGCAACCGGTAATAATTTCGCCAGGCTATGTCGGAAGAACCTGTCATCATCAAATAAAGCTTGTGCATTCACTGATTCCTGTAGCACAAACCCTCTGTGGCCGTTAACCTATCCGTCACAACAGTGATGCTCAAGCCTACAGGCGCAGGATGCGTTTATGGGTACGTCTGCTCTGGCCTTGGCGAGATTTAGCCGACTCCGGAAATACTTGGCTTTCTTCTTTTTACCCATTCGTTCCAGACACTCTACCAGGCCATGCAGGCTCCAAAGATTATCGACGTGTTGAGATGTGCTAACCAATGTATCGGAGAGTCCTAGATCATCCAGATAAACCTGTCTGGCTTCTTCTATTCGCCCCTGCTCCAGCAACAGGGCACCCAATGCATGACGGGCTGGTTGCATCCATCCCCAAGGTTCGTCATACTTCAGGTTGTCATCGAGGTAGACCGCCCTTCGCAAATGCTTAAATGCTTCATCGTAGTTTTCCTGTCGGTAGTGAAGTTCACCACAAAGCATCTGATCTGCAATCTTTAGAACATCCTGACAAGAGTTGTTAAACAAATAGCGAGAATTGGGAACCCGTTTTACAGCATCGTAGAACTTTTTCTGTTCTGCCTTCGCATCATCGGTCTCGCTGCGTACTGCATGGGCTATACCTTTTGCGTAGTGCCAGGTGGCAGTCGTCATTGAGTAAAGGTCCGAATCTTCGGGAAGTTGGTGATGGATGATTTCCTCCCAGCGTCCGAAACGTATGTAAACGTGTGCCTCAACTGCAACATAGCCTTCCAACCAGTCCGCCATTGCCGGATTCTCAATTCTGAGCAACTCCTCTGGGGCGGTTTCAATGATTTTATTCGCAGCATCAAGTGCAGGAAAATACTGACCCAGAAACATGGCTGCATACACTTTCAGATGCAAATTATGGATACGCGAAAACGCATGGTAATTTAGGATGCCTTCGTTTTTCACGTAAGTCTTGTCTGCGACAGCTGCTCTGTCGTTCGCAATGACGGCTTCGTAGTAAAGACCGCACCGTACATCGATATGAGATGGCATGTGACACAAATGACCTGAATCTGGAACAAGCTGTCGGAGTTGGTCACTCGCCCTAAGGGCTTTTTCTGGAACCGGAGACATTTCCATCACATGGATGTACATATGCAGTACACCTGGATGTGGAATTTTTCCGGAGCTTTCTCTTCGCTCCATCGCCTTTTCCAGAACCTCAATTGCCTCTAGAGTCGATGAACCTTCAGAAGGTTTACCTGACCTCAAGTTCCATAACGCCCATGGTGTTCGCGTCATCAGCGCTTCAGCAAATAGGGCACAGACGTGATCATTTTCATGGAAAGCCTCATACACATGTCGCATTGCCTCAGCGTATTCATCATTCCAACGTTCATATTCTTCCAAAGCAACCGGAGTTGGAGACTGATAGCGCGCCGGCAACGCTTCAATCATCATCGCCTGCCAGTCTGTAGCATCTGATACTCTTAGCTTCGCTTCGCGGGACAACCGATAAGTCTTTTCCAGCTTCTGAACCAGTTCGTCTTTCTGCATCCTCGCCCAAGGTTTGTTGTAGTAGCTTCCAGAGGTACATGCCATTCCCCAAAAGGCCATTCCAGATGACGGATTGAGTTCAGAAGCTTGCTTGAAACACTGAAATGACATTTCCAGATCAAAGCCATAGAGCCAGACTAGGCCGCGGTTTAACCAGGTCTCCTGCTCGTTGCTAGTGCTGTTTATTGAGTCAAAATATGGACCGAGGTTATACGAATAAGACATCACAAGAGCTCCTCTACTTCGACTAGAATTCCAATGAATTAAGGCGTTTGTTCAACATTTTAAGTTAACAAAATTGATATTGACCTTCTTGTAGACTGCAAGAAACGTCAATCATAGAACAAGGTTACTCCAGAACAAAAATATGTTGAACAATTGACGTGATTCAAGCGCAATTGATCAGATACCAAATAGTCTGGTCTCTGCTGTCTGGATATCTTTGATTTCTGTAATATACTTCGTTGCAACTTATTACAAATCTGAAACACTACCGCCGGAAATCCAAATTCATTCATGTAGAAACCCAGGTTTTCATACCTTCTCACCCATCTTGTGTACTGACCATGTTGACAGATCTTCATAATGAACCAAATCTGCTTCGGAACACTTTTGAAGTTGAACCGGAAACACTAAACTCCTACCTTATAGATGGTGCAATATTACTTGAGTCTGTGGTTGACGAAAGCATGCTTTCCAACCTTCGCACTTCCATAGATCATTCTCTCGAACTGGTCGACAGTTATTTTCACCGTCAAAGAGTATGGGAGCACGATGAAGCCTGTCGTGAGTTTTGCCTCGATTCCGTGGCACCAGAAATTGCCGCCACTTTCCTCCAATCGTCAAAAATCAACCTGCTGTACGATCAGGTATTTGCCAAAGTTACTGGTGATCCTGCAACTCCTTGGCACAACGATTTGCCCTACTGGCCGGTAAGAAACGGGAAGGCACTCACTGTCTGGCTAACAGTTGATCCAATCAAATTTGAATCAGGACCTTTGGAATTTATTGCCGGATCCCACTTGTGGGATAAGTGGTTTCAACCTTTCACGGTCGTGAAAGATGGCAGTCAGGCTGATTATTATGAAGGCACAGATGGAAAATTTGATCCGTTGCCTGATTTTGAATCAGAAAGAGAAAAACACAAAATACTCTGTTGGGAAATGGAGCCAGGAGATGTTCTCGTGTTTGACGGTATGACGGTGCACGGTGCAAAAGCAAATATATCACAGGCAACGCGCAGAGGGTATGCCATCCGCTACACCGGTGCAGGAGCAACGTACCATACCGATGGAGAAATCAACCAACTCATCAACAATCCAGAACTGAAGGACGGACAACTACTGGACAGCGCACAGTACCCACCAATACACTTCACAAACTAACTCACTACCTTAGTTTTTGAAATTTCCTGAGCCGAAAATGGGCAACTGCCCTCTTTCAATCTGAAGTTTGAAACCCTCAGATTCAGATTCTGACTCATCTGAACTAATCTAATACTCATCTACGCTGAACGAAGAAACTGTTGCATGACATCAATTGTCTTTTGCATCTCTTCATCTGTCCCTACGGTAATTCGCAATTTGTCCACAAAATCTGAAAGTGCAAATTGTCGAGGAATAATTCCCTTCGAATTGAGATGCCTGTTTGTCTCATCCGAACTTCGCCCACACTCTGGCGGAAACCCCAATAGAACAAAATTAGTTTGACTGGAATAAGCGTTGAGACCCAGACCTCTGAACTCACTGATCAGCGTTTTGGTCCATCGCTCGTTGTGATCAAGTACCTTCTGGGTAAATTCTGTGTCTTTCAGACTTGCAATACCCGCAGCGTAGGCCGCGCAGTTAACCGGAAATGAAGGACCAATTTTGGTAATCAGATTAACAACCCACTCCGGTCCATAACACCAACCTAGACGAAGACCAGCCATACCGTGAACCTTGGAAAAGGTTCGAGTCACAATGACATTGTCAAATTCGTGAACCAAATTCGTTCCTGATTCATAGTCATCAACCCGCGCATATTCTTCATAAGCTGCATCAATGATCAGAAGCACATTGGATGGCAATCTTTTGTGCAAGTACCGCATCTCAGGACCCGTCAAATATGTGCCCGAAGGATTGTCAGGATTCGCCAGTAGCACAATTCGTGTCCGATCATTGACCAAACTGAGAATATCGTCAACGCTATAGCGGAAATCTATGTCGTCTGCTGCAACTGGAGTCGCACCCGCCAGCATTGCATAAATCGGAAACTGCATGTACGCGTTCTTGCTGTAAATCATCTCTTCACCCGGTCCAGCAAATGTATTGACGATTCTCTGAAGCAATTCATCGGAACCCGGTCCAAAAGCCATCCGCTCGGGACTCAGCTGATAGTAGTCTCCGATAGCAACTGCGAGTTGCTCTGTGTCCACTTCCGGATATAAATAACCCCTTTCAAGCGACTTCATACCCGCTTCAATTGCCAATGGGCTCATGCCAAGAGCAGATTCGTTGGAAGAAAGCTTAATCGGTTTGGAAAATCCTTCAAGCTTGGAAATTCCGACCATGTAATAGTCAATTGTTTTCAGTACCGGTTTTGGTGCAATTGAAGCGCTATTTCGCATAACTATGGAGTCCAGTGTTTGCTAATACTTTGAATTAATGACAATTATGCAAAATCACTTGAAATTAGTACTAGAAGTCAAATTCGCTGGCCTCTCTGTGTCTTCCTACAACTGCGGATGTCTATCTTCAATCTGTTGAATCCGTTCAGCATTCAGAACATTTTCACTGCTGGTATACTAATTCGAAATTTTGCAATCGTCAGATTTCAAATTTTAATGTCACAATCCTTCGTTTCTGTCCCCATTCGGTCCAGGAGACACTCATGATCAAAACTAGAACCTGCGGAGAAGCTTTGATGGACCTGCTGGCGCAATACGGCGTGTCACTGGTGTTTGGAATTCCAGGTGAGCACACACTGGAACTTTACAGAGGCATCGAAGCGAGCAAGGTGAAAGCCGTAACTCCCAGAAACGAACAGGGAGCCAGTTTCATGGCCGATGGCTTCGCTCGCGTGACTGGTAAGCCTGGAGTCTGCGCACTGATCACCGGGCCAGGTGTGACCAATGCTACAACTGGAATCGGTCAGGCTTACGCAGACTCAATTCCCATGCTTGTTATTTCGAGTGCAAACGACAGCCCTTCGTTGGGTAAAGGCTGGGGCAGACTGCATGAAACCACCGATCTTTGTGCCATCACCCGACCACTGACTGCGTTCAGTGCGATGGTTCATCACCCGAATGAAGTGCCGGAATTAATCGCAAGAGCATTCACCATTTTTGAATCAGACCGACCGCGTCCGGTTCATATCGCCATTCCGATTGATGTCATGGAATTACCTGTTGATGAAGAATGGCATATTGCAGCTCCTTCAGACAAACCACTTCCGACCCCTGCTGCAATCAATTCAGCTGTTGATCTGCTAAGCAAAGCGACTTCACCGGTTATTGCGGTAGGCGGCGGTGCTCAACATGCTTCCAAGGAGGTCATATTGCTGGCGGAACTCGTAAATGCAGGTGTCATCTCGTCCAATGCAGGTAAAGGTATCGTCCCGGACTCCAACCCCCTGAGTTTGACTGGCGGTGTTTTGAGCCCTGCAGTCCAACGCTATCTCGCTAAAGCAGATGTAGTTCTTGCAATCGGTACAGAACTCGCTGAAGCTGACAGTTTTATTTACGATTTGCCTGTCAATGGTAAAGTTATCCGCATTGACATCGATTCGTCGCGTTTCAATGACGCATTTCCTGCAGTTGTCGCAGTGCACGGCGATTCAAAAGCGGCTTGTGAGATGATGATCACCGAATGGCTGGCAAGAGAAATATCCGGTAGTGAAAGAGATGTTATTGCAGAACTTGATCAGGTGCGAACTGATCAGGAGAATGAATTCACCGATGTTGAACGGCAGCACATTAAGGTACTCGACGCAATGCGCTCTGTACTCCCAGATGAAACCATCATCATGGGAGATATAGCCCAGGTTGTCTACACCGGGACAGCAGTGATGAAAGTGGAATTGCCACGTACCTGGTTTTACCCTGCCGGGTTCGGCACGCTGGGTTGTGCCGTACCCGGCGCGATTGGTGCGAAACTCGCCAAACCCGACACACCCGTCGTGGCGCTGGTCGGAGATGGTGGATTTATGTTTACTGTCAACGAAGTCGCCACTGCGGTTGAAGAATCTCTTTGCATTCCAATTGTGATTTGGCACAATCACAGCTATGCCATGATTCGGGATGGTATGGTCAAACGAAAGATTCCGGAAATTGGTGTCAACCCGAGCGCACCGGATTTTGTTAAACTCGCTGATGCCTTTGGATGCCCAGGGTCGCTGACTCGTAATCAGGAAGACTTTTTCAGTGCCTTGAATGACGCACTTGAACACGAAGGTCCATCAATCATTGTGGTAGTTGAAGACGATGATTGGCTCATCGGTTAAACACCTCCTGTGAAGTTCTAATTCTTGTGCGCAAATCGCGTAAAGTCAAGTATTCAGGTTTCTCGCTGTTACGAAATTCGTTAGGGTCTAATTTCTGGCCGAACATCTTCCCTACTCCAGAGCTTCGGCCACACTACGACATCATCATAGTTGGAGGCGGCGGTCACGGACTCGCAACTGCACACTATCTTTCCTCTCGCTTCGGCGAAACTAACGTAGCGGTATTGGAAGCCGGTTGGCTGGGCGGTGGAAATACTGCTCGAAATACAGCAATCGTTCGCTCCGACTATCTGCTGGACGCAAGTTTTGAACTGAAAAATCTGGCCCTGCAGTTGTGGGGAACTCTCGGGTCAGAACTTGGGTTTAACTTGATGTATTCACCTAGGGGATACATTGATCTTGCACACTCTGATGGCGAACTTGAGGACTTCATTCTGCGGGCGAATGCCATGTGCCTGCGGGGTGCAGAAGCAAAAATTCTTGATCGACATCAACTCCAGAAGCGAGTGCCACAAATCAACCTCAGTGAATCAACGCGCTTTCCCATTGTTGGCGGACTGGTTCAGGAGAAAGGAGGCATCGTTCGACATGATGCCGTGGCCTGGGGATTCGCAAAATCTGCTGTTGAAGCTGGAGTTGATGTTGTTCAAAACTGTCCAGTTACCAGTTTCGAGATCAATGCTGGAAAAGTTACAGGGGTAAGGACGAACCAAGGTGTGATCGGATGTGAGAAGGTTTTGATCAGTGTTGCTGGTGCAAGTTCTGAGGTTGCTAGACTCGCTGGATTGTTGCTGCCGATTGAATCGCTTAATGTCCAGGCATTTGTATCCGAACCAGTTAAACCTGCCCTTGATGTCGTTGTGAACTACAACGCAGGACTTTGCTATATCAGTCAGACTGACAAGGGAGAGTTTATTTTGGGTGGTGCGACGGATGGGTATCCGTCATATGCAAAACGAGGCTCGTTTTCCAGTATTGAAGATGTTATTGTTAGATCAATCCAAATCTTTCCCTTTCTGTCAGGACTCAGACTCATGCGTCATTGGTCTGGCACTGCTGACATCCCGATGGATGGAAACGCAATTCTGGGTAGCACCCCGATCGAAAACCTGTATCTCAATAGCGGATGGGGCTATTCCGGATTTAAGGCAACCCCAGCAGTCGGTTTGCTGATGGCTGAATTGCTGACTCAAGAAAAACCTCCAGATCTAATTGCACCTTTCTCGCTCAGTCGATTTGAAGCAGGAAATCTGATTGACGACAGCGGTACTGGCCCTTACACCTGGCTCCATTGATGTCATGTTGCTGATTCCCTGTCCCTGGTGCGGTCCGCGTGATCAATGCGAGTTTGATTACGGCGGTGCTAATGTTAAATTCCCCGATCTTCGTCACTCTCCCGAAACTTCAATTGATGACTGGCACAAGGCAGTTCACTTGAGAGAAAACGCCAAGGGTGAAATCCGAGAGATTTGGTATCACAGATCCGGGTGCGAACGCTGGATATCAACTACCCGAAACTCTCTAACTCACGAATTCAGCGAACCGTCGGCAGGCGATGAGGAGGAATCCTCCAGGAACTGTGATGCAGACTAACCGCATTTCCTCATTAGAATTCGGGAACGCGATTGACCGGTCCAAACCTTTAGAGTTCATTTTTGATGGCCGAAAACTCACTGGATTTGCTGGTGATACGGTCGCCTCAGCACTACTGGCGAATAACATTCATCTGGTTGGACGATCAATAAAACTCCACCGCCCCCGCGGGATACTATCGAGCGGTATCGAAGAACCTTCCGCAATTGTGGAGTGTGCAATGCCCGGAGACGGACCTGTCCCGAACTTGAAAGCCACCGAGGTATTGCTTTCAGAGGGACTAGTAGTCAAAAGCCAGAATAACTGGCCTTCTAGAAAATTTGATGCATTTGGTGTATTGTCGTGCGGCTCTCGGTTATTAACAACAGGCTTCTACTACAAAACCTTTCTTTGGCCTAGTTGGGGCTGGCATCGAATTTATGAGAAAGTGATCAGGATCTTTGCTGGCATAGGACGTGTTCAAATTAATGGGTCGGGTACCTTTGCTGAAACTGCGGATAAGAGACACAAATACTGCCAAGTTTTGATCATTGGAAGTGGACCAGCGGGTTTGAGTGCGGCATTGTCCTGTTCCAGAAACGGAATTCGCGTCGTTCTGGTTGAGCAAGAGCCAGTTTTTGGAGGTAGCCTTTTGTGGCGAAAGGGTTTCGTCGGAGAAGTTGCCGGGAATCAATGGATTTCACAGACTGTTGAAGAGTTGAAACAGAATCCTAATGTTGATCTTTTCTCGCACACAATGGTCTTTGGACACTACGATCATGGGCTGGCACTTGCTTATCAAAAGCGTTCAATTAATGATTCTGATATTCTCTGGAAAATTCGTGCTGATCGAATTCTATTGGCGAGTGGGTCAATCGAAAGACCCCTGACATTTCCCAACAATGACCGACCAGGCATCATGCTAGCTGGTGCGGTTAGAAAGTACATCAATTGCTATGCTGTCAAGCCGGGAACTAAGGCATTTGTAGCAATTGCAGATGAAACTGAAAGAGATGCAGCGATTGCTAACTGTGGAGCCGCTGGTATTGAAGTTGTCGAGTGCTTGAAACCAGACCAAGAGATCGTCAATGTACATGGACGACACAGAGTCAAAGCAGTTTCAGTCAATAAATCAAATGGTGAAAAAGTCCGGTACACCTGCGACCTTATGTGTGTATCCGGCGGTTGGACGCCAACTGTGCATCTTGCAGCTCATATCCAAGGCAAACTCAGTGTTGATAAAAACATGCAGGTGCCCATTCCTCCCAACCAAAACGGGCCACTGTTCTCGGTTGGTGCAAGCCGCGGAATCTTTGATTTGAATTCCATTCTCAAAGATGGCCAGTACCAGGCACATCAAGCCATGTCTCAGATAGAAGTTACAGCAGATTTCACGGTTTCACAACCCGCTACAGTTGAGTCGGCTTCTTTTCCTGTGAGCATAAAACCAGTTGCCGGTCACAACGCGTTTGTCGATTTTCAGAATGATGTGACTCAAGCTGACCTGACACAGGCCGTAGCAGAGGGTTATCACGACATTGAGTTGGTAAAGCGGTATACCGCGACAGGGATGGGCACCGATCAGGGCAAAACCAGTTGGGTCAACGCATCTCAACGCATTGCTGCAGCCATCGGAGAACAACCAGAAGCAATGGGTCACACCACTTTTCGTCCGCCCTACTCCCCGGTACCATTTTCAGCGATTGCTGGAGCGAGAATAGGCGATTTCATGAAACCCATTCGCAGAACGCCACTCCATAAAGCACTTAAAAAATTGAACTGTGTATTTCAAACATCCGGTGACTGGCTTTATTCCCGGTATTTTCCACAAGAAGACGAGACTCTGGAACAGGCTGTCAACCGAGAAGTCCGTGCAGTTCGCAGCAGTGTGGGTTTCGTAGACATGTCCACGCTTGGCAAATTCGAAATTAAAGGTCCCGATGCAGAAACGTTTCTTTCCAGACTCTACTGCAGTAACGTTGCTGCTATGCCGATCGGTAAGGTTCGCTATGGCTTGATGCTTCGGGAAGACGGCATCCTTTTTGATGATGGCACTATTGCACGGATGGGAGATCACCACTATGTTGTTACCGCAACAACAGCAAATTCAGAGGCAGTATGGCGCTGGATGACAAGACTTGCTCAAACTCAATGGTCAGAATTGAATGTAACACTGGCAAACGTTAGCGAGCATTGGGCGACAATTGCAATCGCAGGACCAAGATCACGTGATGTATTGAGCAAATTTAATTTTGATTTTGAAACAGACCGACGTGAATTTCCATTTGCCTCAATCAGAGTGGGAGTCGTAGACACTGACGTGCCCTGCCGAATTTACTCTATCAGCTACTCTGGTGAGTTGAGTTTTGAAGTCAATATTCCAGCAGGATACGCAAACAGTTTTATTGATCAACTTGTAGACATCGGTCAGAACTACGGTCTAACACCTTACGGTCTTGAAGCGCTGGACGTATTGCGAATCGAGAAAGGTCACATTAGCGTGGGACGGGAAATCGACGGTAGAACAACCCCCTACGATCTCGGGCTGGAAAAGATGGTATCTGTAAATAAGGACTTTATTGGCCGTTCCCTCCTCAATAGATCCGGCTTAAAAAGTACTGAGAGAATGCAGTTGGTTGGATTAACTGCCACGAACCAACATTCAACAATATCAACGGGCGGAGTACTTGCTTCCCAACAATATTCAAAAGGCACCCGACAAGATGTTATCGGACACTTAACAGCATCCATTTACAGCCCCACTCTAAACATGTGGATCGCTCTGGGCCTTCTGCGCAATGGCCATCACCGGTATGACGACACGATTTGGGTGGTATCACCAATTACTGGTCAATCAACCGAGGTCAGGGTACGCTCCACAAACTTTTACGATGAAGCAGGAGAGCAATTGAATGGCTGACTATCTGGTCCGTGAAACCGTTTTTGACTTCATCGAGTGTGAGATGATCGGCCACGGCATTTCGATTATTGAATGCCCGGTTTTCGTTTATGAAGGCCAGTTTAGAAGTAAAAATGAACTGGACCATACCTGTCATTCAATCACGCACCTTGACATCCAACCAGGACAGATGGCTGCTTCGAATGGTATCCAATTATTGCGATTTAGTCCTTTTTCGGTATATGTCGTACTGGAACAACAGCAACCAGCCAAATTTAGTTCTGAACATCGGAAGAAGTTTTTCGATATCAGTCACGGGAAATGCATGCTTACAATTCAAGGTGAATCAATATTGGAGATTATTGGTGACTACTGTTCCACTGATATATTTTGCAATCGAATTTCACAGAACCGAGTGGTGAAGACTCGAATTATCGACTATGAACTAGTTATTTGGTGGCATTCGAATGACAAGGTCAATGCTCTTGTCGATAGAAGCTACCTGCAATCTTTTGTGGAGTTTTTTCGCTCACTCCTCTTGAGAAGATAGATTGAATTATTCTGGCAGATTTTGGATGGTGAGACTACAAACATTCAATTTGTAGCATGTCTGAATGTTGGTCAGTTCAAAGATTGAAAGTCATTCAATGCAATTATTCTTCAGAAACAATAACAATTCAGCCGTATTAAGTTGATATAGAATACATCTTAATATTTGTATCAATAAGAATGGGGAATAGTCTATGAAAATATTGAAATTTACCGTAATTGCAGTTGCAATTTCTGTTGGAGGGATGATCGGTTTAGGCGATGATGTTGTCGGGCAAATGAATGCTTGGATGTCCGGCAAGAACCACGATCGTATCATTCAGATCCAAAATGAGGGTGGCACCCGCGCTTCGACAGATTCCGTCGAAATTTCTTTTTACAGCAATTCATCTTTTGGAATTACCTCACCACGAGGTATATCGATGATTGTTGATCCTTGGCGAAATGATCCATCGGGAGCCTGGGGTCTTTGGTACAGAATGGAATTCCCTCAAGTTGAAGTTGACATTGGACTATCAACACATGCACACTTCGATCACGATGCACTGGACCGGCTTGATGCAAACATGCTGTTAGATCGAATGGGTGGATCCTTTGAATTGGGCGATGTCAAAATCACAGGCATCGCAGACAAACACCAGTGTGTTGCTCCCGGTATTGTGCCGTGGACCGAAGCTGTGAAACAGTTCGAAGGCCGTGATGATCCATGCACGAATAATTTCAGACACATGGACAACAGCCTCTATGTCATTGAAACTGGTGGACTTCGCCTGCTAATGTGGGGCGACAACAGACCGTATCCACCACAAGAAGTTCTTGACAAAGTCGGACAGGTTGACATCGTATTTGTCCCTGTTGACGGTTCCAGACACATTCTGGATTACCAACAGGCTGACGATGTAATGGCCGCGGTTGGTGCCAAAGTCGGCATTCCGCACCATTATTTAGTTCCTGAGACAACTTTCTATACATCTACCCTGCTAGATGCGATGGAGTGGACTCAAACCCACCCACACACCATACTTGATGGCCCAACAATTCAGATCAGCGCTGCTGATATCGCTGACATGAATGGCCACGTCATGTATTTCGGCTCGCACAATTTAGCTGTTCCACAAGACGGATAAGTCTACTGAAGAACTGAACTGCCTGGAAGAAACTACCCACTTCCAGGCAGATTATTCCCCTTTCTCTGTAATTGGTGCATAATGCCAGATGCCCCATTTCATGAGCGACTGCTGAAGAACTCAATCACTTTGCGAATTGCAACCGTCCTAATTCTTGCATTAGGTTGTAATACAGCCTTTGCCCACTTCAATCTGGATGTCAATATTCGAACCATTCATGTCGTTCATACCAACTCCGGAATGGATGTGTATGTACGAATGCCAACACCCTATTTTCTAGCAGAGTTGTTTATTGATTCCACCGACCCTGAAAGGGCTACACCCGCACCTTTTACCTACAACGAAACTGAAGGTGGCGTAGTCCTACATAATCTTGATCTCGACAAAGTGCGGACTGATCCATTCGGGTTTGCAGCAATTGCAGCAAGAGGATTGGAATTCTCTGTGGAAGGCACTCCACTAAAACATGAGATCATCGCCGTCAGGGTTCATGAGGCATTGCTTCAACCTCCATTTGCCTCGGTTTCGGAGGCGAAGTTCGCATTGGAAGGTGATGTAATCAACTATCCGTATGAGGAAATTTATGTCGGGGATACCGTAACGGATTTGTTTTTGAGATTCAAATTTGACAGAACTATCGATACATATTCCATACGGAGTACGTTTAACCCCGATTTACCGGGTGTGGAAGACACCGCTAATCTGATTGTTGATCATTATCCCGGCAGTGCCCAAATATTCCGTGTTTCCGGGCTGCTTCACGAGCCGGTCGAAATATCGAACTCATGGTTTGATGCAGCACTATCTTTCGTGGTCGCAGGCATCGTTCACATTCTTATTGGACTCGACCATGTTTTATTCGTAGTCTGTCTCACAATTGGAGCAGCTCATCTCATTAATCTTTTGTGGCGCGTTACCGGATTTACGATTGGACACACAATTACTCTGATTGCGGGATTTTGGGGATTCGTTCCAGAAGGTGCCTGGTTCGTACCAACTGTAGAGCTTTGTATTGCTCTTTCAATCATTTATGTCGCATTGATTGCTCTTCGCACCTCAACTGCGTCAATCGACCGTCATGCGTCGTTTATCGTCACACTGGCCATAGGGCTGTTGCATGGACTTGGATTCTCTTTTGTTTTGCACGAAATACTACTACCTGATGGCGCTCATTTGTGGAAATCTTTGCTGTCATTCAACATTGGAGTTGAGATTGGCCAAGTTGGGATTGTGCTGGTAATATGGGTGTTGCTGATGTTGATTGGCCGGTTGAAAGCGCAAGTGAAAAATCTCGACTTGAAGTACCTCACGAAGTGGGCCGTAGCTGTACCTTGCTTACTGATCTCTTCTTTCTGGGTAGTCGAACGCATCAAGCCATTGCTAACAGTGATCTGAAGTAGGCACTCAAATTCAATTTAGGGAACTCGTCGACATCAATTCCCGGATTCGACAGATATTGCCTTCTCCTCGCATATTGGCAGACTGGGTTGATATTGACCAGTGACTAAAAATGTTAGCAATTTTCGAAGGGTGGTAACAGGTCAGAACATAGCAGTCTTAAGTTGAGAAATTACCAAGGAAAGTCATTTTCACCATCTTATCGGCAAACTGGCCTGCAATATTCACCTCTGAAACCGCTTGCAAACCCTGCCAGGCTGGTACACCATTGACCTCAAGCACCAGCCATTTTCCTTCTTTAGTACAAATCAAATCGACGCCAGCATAATCTGCACCAACTGCATCAGCAGCGCGCTCAGCCAATTGCTGTGGCTCAAAATCCAGCTTTGTCGGCAAACACTGAGCCCCTTGTGCTCGATTTGTTATCCATTGATCAGACCGGCGTTCCATTGCACAAATTGCCTTTCCGTCGACAACCATAACCCGCCAATCTCGCCAATATCTGTCTTTTGACGGAATGTATTCCTGAAGATAGTAAACATGATTGACTTCTTCCGGCCCAGGTAGGTGGTCAGTCGACTCAATTAATCTCAACCCTCTCCCCCTTGAACCAAATAGTGGCTTAAGAACCACTTTCTTGCCCTCAGACAGTAGCATTTCGAGTTGTTGCGTTGCAGATTCTCTAGACTCGCAAGTCCACGAAGGTACTGTTGCAACCTGTTCCTTTTGCAGGAGGTGACTGGTCATGCTCTTGTCAACCGTTCTTTCGATCACACTGGCAGAATTCATCACCGGTACAGACATTGCCGCCAAAGCGTGAAGAAACCCAAGCCTCAAAGTAACCTGTTCGAAGGTGCCGGCTGAAATACTTCTTACGAAAACTCCCTGCGGTAATGCATTCTTTAATCCAGGTATGGTTAACCCGCCGAAATCGGTATGATCAGTAAATCTGCACTGAGATAGCGAAACAAAATGTAGATTGGCACCAACACCCAGAAAAGCACTTTCAAGATGTTTTTCGTGCCATCCCCTGGCGTCAGTAAAAACAACAATTCGAATCTCAGACATCAGCCAAAGAACGATTTGCAGAGAAGTCCGTAGTCCAAGGCTCCTCCGGTGAATGTATGCCCAGTGGAGATTTCATGGACGGTCACTTGTGCTGGACTGAACAACATCGGATCTATTTCAAAAAAATCATAGTTGTAGTCTTTGAACACTTGAGCAAAGGGTTTGCCGTAGTCTCTGGAATTGCTGCTCGGCATGGATTCTGCTAACTGACGTGCCGCATCGTCGCCACAATCGACTCGAATTGAGACCGACCCTGCAAACAGAATCGTGTCATTCGTACGGCCCATGGCCAGCAGATCATCATCTGTTGGAGGCGGTAATGGCGTTGACCCTTCAGCACTTAAAATGGAATCCAGATTGAACTTCATTTCATGAGCTTTATGAAGAGCCACCTCAACCACCCTCGCTGCTATCTGAGTTACACCAGCCAAACTGCCCGTCGGAGTCAAAATCACTGTCAGACTATCGGGCGAAACACCACAATCGTGACTGACTTTGTCCAGTAGATCGTCTGGTGGTAAATCTGACGTTTCAATGATCAGGCAAGTTCGGTCAAATTCATCACGGTAACCTAACTCTTCAAATAGCGGTTCCTTAACCGCCAGTGCACGAGCAGGTCCTGAACCCAAGGCCCGAAACTTTCTTGCAGCGTCGTATTTCAGACTCCAACCGGCGTATTGGCTGCCCAGACAACTCAATACCGGATGCTCGGAATCGACATGCACGATACGAAAATTCATCTCTGTGATATCTGAAGGAACAATCGTTACATGCCCCAGGTCAGCCATGCAAATTTCAGCAATTCGGCGTCCTGCCTCAACGGAGCCAGGAGATTTGAGGCCTGCATCAATAATTCGACTGTCATTAGCACTCCGACTCACCTGAATCTCCAAATCTGACGCATCTGCAACCAGTTGATCAACCAAAGGTGCCGACAATTGATTGACACCAGGCCAGTTGTCGCGTCTATTCTCCATTCTTTAGATCTACCGCAGTTTACCAATCATATCAACTATATGATGGTGTCTGTCTTCAACAAGTTGTCTTGCCACTTCGGAGCTTCCAGCTGTAGCATAAGCAGTACAGACCGGGTCGCCCGGTTCAAATGACTCTCCCGGTGCAGCCCGATCCCGAACCCACATCGGCCATACCCAATCTGAAGGTAAAGTCATTGCATTTGAGGCATAGATGACAGAGTGCGCAGTATATTCTCCCAAATTTGTGACGGACTTCAATGTCGGACTTTGATCAGAAAATGCAAGACAATGTGCCGCCAGAAATGATTCAGCACCTTCGTGCAACTCAAACGTAGCTCCAGGTCGCGGATTCACTTCCAATAGCCACCATTCATCATTCTGAACGATGGTATCGAGAGATACTAGCCCTCGAAATTGATAATGTGCGGCCAGCAAAGCTGCAGCATTTTCTATTGAGCTTCTAACATTCGATTCTAGCGAGTTAGAACTACGTGCTACAGCTCCACCATAAATAAACTCACCGTCTGAATGTGACTCAGCACACCATTGCTCAGAAAATCCCACGGTTTGAGTGTGCTTGTCAGTACAAAGCACAGTTGCTGTTACGATCTGTCCACTCCTGAATTCCTGATAGTAATTATCTGAGTGGCACTCAAAATCGAATTCTGTTGCTCGCCTTACTTCAAGACCTCCAGAGCCGCCAGCACTTTTGTAGAGCCAGCCGTCGGAATTTTCCGGACAATCAAAACGAGTTCGAGGCGCTGGAATTCCCAACTCGCTGACTGTGTTTGAAAAAAGCCTGGGGTTCTTGAGTTTGGCCAGTACCGACGCTGAGTTTCCTAGCACCTGTCGGCCATCAGCAATTCGCTCAATCTGGCTTGGATTGTGTTCAAATCCACCAGCATACACGACTGGAAGTGTCGCATTCGGGTCTAACTGTTCGATGCGCGCAAATAGAGAATTCGATTCAAATCCGCGTCCATCGTACTCGACAGTGAACGACTTAATTGACTTTTCTCGAGTGTCCAGATCGCTAAACAAATCCAGGGCATAAGCGCCGATTCCAGCCTTATGAACCGAAGCGACCAGAGAGCGAACCGTCAAACCGATTAGGAGACAATCCTGCACCTCAAGCGTGCCGAGCGGCTTCGGTATAGGCATCTGACAGACCCAACACCAGTGAATCTTCTGAAGTTAGCATTGACTTCAACATTTCCAACTGTGTTTTGTACTTGACGCGTCCAATACCCAAGGCACCAATTGACTTGAAAGAGCCCCACTTGCAGACAACGTCATCTCCATTGTGCATCACCTCGACCCCTTCAATTCCGGTTGGCGGTACTGCATTCACGTCTGCAGCGATCAGCAGGCCGCTTGCCTGATCCACGGCTTCCTGACCTAAAACCTGAATGCCTGCCTTTGCAGTGGTTACGATCACTTGAGCATCAGCAGCTTCTGCAAGTCTTTCTGAATTTTCGACTGCCCGCCGTGAGTCAATGTCAACGCCAAATCGTGCCGAAAATTCACTCACTGATCCATCATCCGCACTCGCTGTCAATCTGATGAGGCTCACACAAGCACCGCGCTCTTTTGCAAGAACTGCAGTCGACAATCCGACAGGACCACCTCCAAAGATCTTCATATTGCTGCCTTTCAGATTTGCAGAGGCATGTTCTTTCAAACACCTTTCAATGACTGCAACTAAAGCAGCTGAAGTCGTAAATGCACCATTGGGGTCGGCTAACACAGACACTTCAAATGGAGGCACCATTGCTCCTTTTGCAATTTCCAGCATCTCGGAAGCTCGATTGACATCACCACCTCCGATAAACATTCCAGTTGTTGATGCACTCTTTGGTGGTCGCGAAAAAATTGCATCCTGAACAAAGTCGGCAACACTTGATTCACCGATTCCACAGTGTGGAACAATGACCGCATAACCCGCATCGACGGCCATGTTGACATCGAAGGGACTTACACTGTCAGTTGGTGTAATCATGTGCATTATCCTGCGTTTTGACATAACTCCTCCTGTGTTCACTTCAATTCCCGGTCATGGCATGATGAGCTAGAGCATCCAAAAGTTCCACCTCGATCGTTGCTCCAGAATTTCGCGGGGCACGTACTTCAAATCGTACATCACTGCCACGTGACAGGTTCTCCAGATTTGATTTCATTCGAAGGGCGGCTGCTGTGCCATCAACAATTATGAATCCAGTGGGTCCCCACGAACTTTGACCAATTCCGGCAGCGCCATTTCGTTCAGCATAATCCAGAATCTTCGCCACTTGCTGACTCAGAAATCTACCGCCCTGAGCTGGCTTAAAGAAGTCTCCAACCTGTTTCTGAATCAACGAGATTCCACTGCCAAATGCTGTGATATCTTGGACTTCCAACGCCGGCACGACCTGATTCAGTAATACACCCTTCAAATCGGTACTCAGTTTTTCAGAAAATCCACCCAAGCTTTCGAATGCATTGACTTCCGATTCATCATGTATGCCTTGGTAGGTCTCATCAATGATCAGGATAATTCGCCAACTTTCCGGAAATTCCAGTCGTTTGGATATTGCTCTTGCGTAACGGGTTTTTTCTGCCTGGCAGTCGACCAGAAAACCACCTTTGAAAAATGCCGCTGTCCCGATACCGGATCGGGAACCTCGACCTAGCAGTCCGGAAATCTTTTCTGGTGATACATCATGACCATTAAGTTGCATACAGACTGTGGCAACCGACAATGCCAACTGGGTTCCTGAACCGAGTCCGATGTGCTCTGGAATACTCTGAATTGATTTTATGTAAATTGGCTGTTTCAGCGCAAAAGCCGCTCTGACAGTGTTCATATATTTCACAGTCTTGTTCGGAGCGATTCCCGAAGATTTCCACTGTGGATGGTGGTGCGCTTCCAGCACAGTGGCAGGCTGGTCAATCGCCAATCCCAGAGCACCATGAGTCTTTGCTGACCGCCCTCCAAGTCCAACAAATCCCAGGTGTAATCTCGCTGGTGCGGTGATCTTAATGCTCTTCATCGATAAATTGTTGGCCTTAATCGAGTTTAAGTTGCATTATAAATTGGGCCAGAACGCGGCTGTAATTTCACAATTCCAGTTTCTTAGGCAATGAGTTAACGTAAGAATCAACTGTGATATCTATCTGATTTTATGCTCTAAACTTAATTCAGAAAGTTTCTCTACACAAAAAATATTCAGTCAATTGATCTACCTACTGATGTCAGTCTGCAGAACGCCAGCGCATTGCAGCTAAAAATGACTGATCAGAAAATGTACAGGTTCCTTGATGTCGTGTGTCCTTTTTGCGGGCTGCTTTGCGATGACTTAAGCCTGCAAGTTGAAGGCAATTCATTTCAAATCGATTCATCGGATTGCCCGTTATCTAAAGCAGGCTTTCTTGAAGCAAGTACGCGCACTGCTCTGAAACCCCGGGTTAACGGAAAGTTCGTGACTCGAAAGACGGCTATTCAGGCCGCAGTAAATCTAATCTCGAATGCAAAACTACCTCTAGTCACAGGGTTGATGACTGATGTTGCTGGTATTCGTACTGCACTGAACCTGGTTGAGTACTTGCACGCCACAATTGATCAATATTCAAATCGCTCTTTTGGAATTAACGCGAGCCACATTCAGACCAATGGTGGGTACTTCACCACTCTTTCTGAAACGCGAAACAGAGCTGACATGTTGGTGCTGATTGGCTCACAAATTCCAAAAATATTTCCACGACTGATAGAGATTCTTGATTTCTCAAAAACAGACAATCCTCGGTTCAAGAGACCTCGAAAGATCACCGTCATTGGGGAGCCATGTGAGGAATTTGCAACGATTCTGGAAAAGATTGATGTTAGCGTTACCATCGAGTGTGATTTGCAGCAATCAGGACATGTAATATCAGTCATTCAGAACCAGTTGGGAAAAAGAAAAGATCGTGCTCCAATCACTCACAGTTTCCCAATCTCTGCAATTCAATCGTTAGTCCAGGACCTTGAACAGTCGGATTACACTGTGTTTGTCTGGGCAGCAGAAGAGATTTCATTTCCGTTAGGCGACCTGGTAGTAGACTCTATCTTTCGGTTGATTGATGTAATCAACCAGTCGCGTCGAGCAGCCGGTCTCATGCTGACAACGACTCCATCAACCACCACTGCCAACGCTGTTTCGACATGGAGATACGGTAAGCCGCTACCGCTTAGTTTCAGAAGTGGCGGCCCGGAACATCATCCAGATTACTACGCATGGGATTCGATTATCAATCGCGGAGACACAGATCTTGTCATTTGGGTCGGGGGATTGGATCAATCCATTGAAATGCCGGATTGCTCCATGCAAAAAATTGTGCTTTCCAGTAAAGATCATGAAGACGCGGATGTTTTTATTCCGATTGCAATCCCTGGGCTCGATCATGATGCACACCTTTTTCGAACCGACTTGACATTAGCGCACTACCTTAAAAATCTTCACATGAACGACGGTCATTCTGGTGCTGAAACGCTAGAAGAGATCTACTCGCAATTCAAATGTTGACAGTAATTAAAGGCGGTACCATCTACGACCCAGCCAATGGTATCAACGGAGAGGTCCGAGACCTCTATATCGATAGTGATCGACTAGTGCCCTGCCCTGCAACTGATCAGCACATTGATCATGTCATTGATGCGCACGGCATGATTGTCATGGCAGGTGGCATCGACATTCACTCTCACATCGGTGGCGGAAAAGCGAACATTGCGCGAATGATGATGGCGAACTACTTTGAACCTGAACATTTGAATGAACTTGATGCTGATCATTCAGTATGTAAACATGCCGTGCCATCAACTCTAATCACTGGTAAAGAATATGCCAGACTTGGATACACGCTGTGCTTTGAGCCTGCGGTTGTGCCATCAAACGCCCGACAGGCACATCTGGAAATGGCGGATACCCCACTCCTTGATACTGGTGGTTATTTGGTGTTGGGAAATGATGACTATTTTCTGAAACTGCTGGCAGAAAAAGCTGATGCACAGAAGTTGCGTGACTACGTTGCATGGATGTTGGATGCAACTCAATGCATTGCGATCAAAGCAGTCAATCCCGGTGGAATCAGTGCTTTTAAATTCAATCAGCGAAAGCTGGATGTGGATGAACCCCATTCACATTTTGGCATCACTCCCGGACAGATCGTGCGTTCCCTTACCACTGCAATTTCGGATATTGGATTGTCCCATCCTTTGCATACGCATTGCAGCAATCTGGGAATACCTGGAAATTTTGGATCAACGTTAAGCACGATCAATGCAGCTGATGGCAAACCGATTCATCTGGCGCATGTCCAGTTTCACAGCTACGGTACTGAAGGCAAGCGGAAATTTTCCTCCGCAACGTTGGAGATTGCCCAGGCGGTGAACAGCGACTCTAGCGTCTCGGTTGATGTCGGACACGTAATGTTTGGACAAACAGTAACGATATCTGCCGATACGATGGCACAATTTAGAACCAAAGATTTGGCATCACCCAATAAATCTACGTTTATGGATATTGAATGTGAAGCAGGCTGTGGTGTCGTCCCGTTCAAATATCGGTCAAAGAATTTTGTCAATGCTCTGCAGTGGGCAATCGGACTTGAGCTATTTCTAACGATTGACAATCCGTGGCAGGTATTCCTTACCACCGATCATCCAAACGGGGCATCCTTTACAACTTATCCCCACCTTATTCGATTACTGATGGATCGAAGTTTTCGAAACGACATGCTGTCAACCATTCATCGCGGTGCAGTGGAAATGAGCACAATCAAAGACATTTCGCGCGAATACTCACTGTACGAGATAGCTGTTTTAACACGTGCCGGTCCTGCCCGGTCACTTGGACTGAAAGACCGTGGACATCTTGGAGCAGGTGCCGTCGCTGATGTTGTTCTCTATCGCCCTGCTGAAAACTGGGATACCGTTTTTCGGCATCCAGTTCTCGTCATCAAGGGCGGTCAAACCGTTGTCAGGAATGGTGAAATCATTCATATGCCAAGAGGACGTACCCTTCGTCAAGGCGTCGATTTCGATTCAGGAATTGAAAAGGAACTAAAACCACACTTTGAGATGTATAGAACCACACGATTCAGCAATTTCAAAATCAGCGACGATGAAATGTCCAATGCGATCGGATCAGATGTCGTTTACTATTAGGCAGGTATGAGTCATCCCAACATCACACTCAATGGCATACTGATTCGGAAAACCTTTGCTGAGGCATTTCCGATGAAAGCGACTCGTATCGTGGTAACCGCGCGAAACACAGTTTGGTTGAAGCATGCCGTCAACTCGGTTACAGGATTTGCGACATCAGTCATTGCCTGCAAGGTTGAAGCAGGAGTTGAGCGGTGGCTGAAACCTTCGCAAACTCCAGATGGACGTGAAGGCGCTGCAATTTTGTTCTTTGCAATGTCGGGCGATCAGTTGGAAGCCCAACTAAGAGACAGAGTCGGTCAATGTCTTTTGACTTCACCAACTAGTGCAGTTTTTTCTGGCATGGACGAAGGCAAACCAGTTGCATTGGGAAGGGCAATCCGGTACTTCGGTGACGGTTATCAGATCTCTAAGAAGCTAGGAAACAAGCGGTACTGGCGAATTCCTGTTATGGATGGCGAGTTTGTCTGCGAAGATGTGACACACCGGATTGATGCTATTGGTGGTGGAAATTTTCTGATTGTCGCAAAAGACATTGACAGTGCGCTGAGTGTAGCAGAATCTGCCGTCGCAGCAATCAATAAAGTAGCCAGTGTGATTACACCTTTTCCTGGTGGTGTGGTACGTTCGGGTTCCAAAGTTGGTTCAAAATACCGCAGACTCATTGCATCCACAAACGATGCTTACTGCCCGACTCTTCGAGGACTGGTGCCAACCAATTTGCCAGATGACGCAAATGCTGTATTGGAGATAGTCATTGATGGGTTAAATGAATCTGCCGTCGGTGATGCGATGCGCGACGGGATTGTTGCCGCCTGTTTGGGAGAACGATCCGAAAGAATTTTGGAAATTACCGCTTCAAACTTTGGCGGTAAACTCGGACCCTATCATTTTCACCTACACTCCTTGATTGACTGCGCTTAAGCTTCAAATTGAATCCAACAAAGTGATCTGGAATTGAAACTACCGATCTGATAGCAAACAGTAAGTAATGAGTTCTGTAAAACCACTAACATTCACTCGCAAGGAAAAAATGGACTTTCCTGTTGATATGAGAATTTTGAAAAAAATTGTCGATTCGAGGATGTCAAACAAGAAGGCTGAGCAGGTTCTGATGTCAAGTCGACCCGATGCGTTACGGATTGGAGACTTATTCAAAGTTTCAGGAAAAGATCACCAGAACATTGTGATCGAAAATTCAAATGCCAAGTTAGAAGGAATCGGTACAGGTTGGAAACGCGGAACGATTAAGGTGATTGGTAACGCTGGTTCGTTTACAGCGCAGTCACAGCGAGGAGGATGTGTTCACGTCGAAGGTTCAGTTGGTGATTTTTCAGGATGCGGTTTAAATGGTGGTCAACTCGTGATTGACGCAGACGCAGGAAATGGGCTTGGAGCGAGCTTACCAGGTGAAAAAATTGGTATGAATGAGGGAAGGATTGTCGTTAAAGGCAACGCCGGGTCTCGATTGGGAAATCGGATGAGACGAGGGCTTATCGCAGTCTACGGTGATGTTGGTGTTGGTGCCTGTTGCAGTATGATTAGTGGCACTGTACTGTTACTTGGCGGTCAGGCGAACCTACCTGGCACCCATATGCGGCGCGGTACAATCATTTGCGCATCCGAACCGAGTTTATCGGCTGATTCGTTCTTCGAACAGGTATGTAAAGACAACACATATTGGAATATCTTTTGTTCATACATGGAAGGTTGTAATGAAAGAATCCATCAAACCCTTCTCTCCTGTTCTCCTCGAAAACGCTTTGTCGGCGATCTCAAAATTCACGGAATGGGTGAGATTTTCGTCATTTGAACAAGCGATTTGACCACCAATGAAGAAAAATGAACCTTTACAGAATAAATCTGAAAGGCACAAAAATGAAGATTATTCATTTGCTGCTTTTCACAATTGTCGGACTATCAGGGACCGCTCTTGCGAGCGAATCACCATCGGTCAAGACATTAGCTGTCACCAATCCTTCACACCTGCTTTTTGTCGGAAACAGTTATTTTTACTACAACGACAGCCTTCACGATCATCTGCTACGAATGGTAATTTCCGCGGGACTGCACGACCGCGCTGACACAAATTTTAAATCCGTTACGATCAACGGTGCGAGACTTAACCATCACGAAGTGGCAAATTACCTTAAACCCGGTCAACTAGGAGTTGACGAACCATTTCAGGTGGTGATTCTGCAAGGACATAGTTCTGCGGCTCTGATCGAGGAACAAAGTGCACAATTTGAAAATGCTGTCGAACAGCATGCGAAATCCATCCGTAGCCGAGGTGGCGAAGTTGCCCTCTACATGACTCCAGCTTATGTGTTTCCTCACAAACTTCAGCGAAACGATATGATGCGAGATATCGATTCACTGTATACAAACATGGGGAATAAAGTTGACGCTTTGGTTGTGCCAGTGGGTCTCGCATTCGAGGAGTCGTATCGTCGTCGCCCAGATCTTCAATTGCACAAGGCGTACGACGGTACGCATCCATCTCTACTCGGTACTTACCTAGGCGCAGCCACGGTGTTTGCGAGCCTGTACAATCAGTCACCTGTCGGCAACCAATACGATATTTTTGGTGCGATCGATGCCGAAACGAGGCTATTTTTGCAACAAGTGGCGCATGATACCGTCAAGAATTTTTACCAGCAATCTGATTGAAATATCAACAAGCGTAGATAACCTTATAGATCTACTGTGAATGACTCAGCCTACAACTGAATCGTTAACTCGCTTGCCAGTTTCCAGCAGTATCTTGTGGGCGTGAGCTTCGCGCAACCGCTTTCTGCTAGTGCGCAATTGGCCACATTCGCGCAACTGCCTCGCTAGTGTGCTGCACGTATAATCTCCACGAACACACGCACGCTTGAACCACTTGACCGTACCATTGTGGAATTGCCACAAACCAATTTGTATGCGAATGATTGAATATCACCTTGTCTACTGTGTCAAGTGTGTCCACGTGATAGCTTGGAAGTGGATCGATACATAAAATAGTGCTCTGTTCGACAATTTGACTTGACGTACTTTATCCCACTTCAGGTCAGATTCCCTCAGCGCGATTCAACAGCTGAATCGTCAATCACTTAGAAAACACCAACAAATTCAATGGTTACCCAGATAAAAATCAGCAGAACCAAACATAGCCGAATATCAGAAATCGATTTCAAAAATTTACAATTTGGCTCCCAATTCAGCGACCATATGTTTGCCATGGAGTACATCGATGGTCAATGGCAGAATCATCGAATTGAGCCATTTGGATTGATCGAAGTTCATCCGGTATCCGCCTCACTTCACTATGGTCAGACAATATTCGAAGGAATGAAGGCGTACCGCGGAGTAGATGGAAAAATCCGGCTTTTTCGTCCGGATATGAATCACAAGCGACTGACCGACTCATGCATCAGAATGTGCATACCACCAGTCGAATTAGAAACGTTTCTGAGTGCTATCGAGGAGTTGGTTCGAGTTGATCATCAATGGGTACCACCCTATGAAGGTCAGGCGCTTTACGTTCGGCCCGTACTTTTCGCCGATGAAGGTAGTCTGGATGTTCGGCCCGCAAATCGATACCGTTTTCTGATCATCACCTCCCCGGTACGCGGATACTTTGGTGCGGGTTCACCTGCAGTCGCACTCAAAGCTGAGGAAAAGTACACCCGCGCGATTCAAGGCGGTACTGGATCTGCCAAAGTTGGAGGAAATTATGCAGCAACCTTTCTAGCTTCATGTCAAGGACGAGATGAGGGCTTTGCCCAGATTTTGTGGTTAGATGGGGTTGAGCACCGGTACATCGAAGAGGTCGGACAGATGAACATCTGCTTCGTCCTTGACGGAAAACTGGTTACCCCACCGTTGAGGGGTACTATCTTACCAGGCGTTACTCGAGACAGTGTCATTCAGTTGACGCACGACATGGGAATTGAGTGCGAAGAAAGAATGATTGATATCAATGAAGTGATTGACGGAATTAAAAATCAAACACTCCAGGAAGCATTTGGTTGTGGGACAGCAGTTGTGGTCAATGCTGTTGGCAGCATCGGCTATCGCGGCCAGCAGTATGTAATTGGAAATGGCGAGATCGGGCCACTCAGTCAAAAACTGTACAAGTTAATCTTGGGAATTCAGCGAGGCGAGGTCGAAGACACTCATAACTGGACGAGAGAAGTCGCTATCTCTTAATCAGGACTATTCGCAGACGACACCGTCACCATCAGCATCTCGCATGAACGGATATGCGGGATGGTCTCTGTAAACAGGTGCAATACCGTGTCGCAAGGCTTCCTTGCAAGTGATGCGACCGTTTCGGTTGTCGTCCCATACCGCCAAGGGATCTGACGTTGATTGCTGTAGTGTGGGTTGAGTAGGCGCTACTTCGGTCGTATCGGAACATTCGAGCACAATCATTTCGAATGAATCACAACGAGATAGGATTGCCCGTAGAGCCGCAGCCTCACGTTGGTCAACACTTAAGCCATACTTTCGCTTGACAGCAATGACCCGGTTTGCAAACCAGCATTGATTCAAGTCCGGCACCCACTCTGCGGCATCGTGATGAGACTTTTGATTTCGATTGACATAGGGGCTTGCGAGGGTGAGGTTCAACAGATCTGAAGCAAACTTCTTGCGAACAGCTAAGCTAGCCGCACACAAACCGCTGTCATGCGCTTCACTCCGAGCAACAATGTGCTCAATATCGGTTTCGTAACGGCTGGCAAAACATCGCCCCGTATAAGGGCTGTAAATTTTTCCAATCAGACGAATAATTTCGGGTTCTACAGCTTGAGGATAGGTGTAATCCTTTGAGTTATAGGGTGAGCATCGATATTCTGGCTCGACATTGAGTCCCTGCCAGGTATCTGCAGATACGCGACCGACAACCAAAGAAAGTGCCAAACATAGACAAAGTCTGAATACTCCGTTTGAGCTCAGCAATATGCTCTGATTTTTCAAGACTTGAATCAATACGGTACGAAAATATTCAATTGAAGAACTTTATGGATGAAGAATTTTAACGTTCTCTTCCCGCTTTGAATTCACCCCAGCGTGTAACAACTTCGGCTCCAATCGTACAGAATGGTTCAGGTGGCAATTTAACTGGCTTAGCGAGCTTAAGGACATGATCTACTGAACTTGATCGATGTCCACAGATGAATTCAGCAACCAATTTTCCGTGCAGTGTACCCTGCACCGTACCGAGACCATTTTGACAACAAGCAGAATGAAGACCCGTATCAAGCTCTCCAAACACAGGTACAGCATTTCGACTAAGACACAATAAACCGCCCCAACTGTATTCCATGTTCACTTTAGCCAAGTTAGGAAACCTCCGCTTAAAGGATCGAACGTGAGACCGCCTTGCTCTTTCCAGTCGTGAAATCGGTACGGTTCTGTTTGGCGCCCAACTGATTCCGTTTCTCATCACAATACGATCTCCCCCTGCCCCAGATATTCGGCGTACAGTTGAACCCAAGGAATCCGCAGGAGTAAATCCCCAGGCTGGCTCTCCACTCAGTGTTTTGATCTCGTCGCTGGTCAATTGCCTTGTTATCGAAGCGTACAGATAAATGTGCATCAATCGATGGCGAAAAAAACCAAAACTCTCAATGTGACCATTCACTGCCAAGACAACGATTTTTGCCTCAACAGCACCCTCTGGTGTCTTTAACTTCCAGGCGTTTCCAAATTTTTTCAGGCTTAAGATCGGAGATTTTTCGTAAATTTGAACATCACTTTGACTTATACCCTTCGCGATGCCGCGGACATACAGCCCTGGTTTAATCAGACCGTTGCCTGGGGTTGCAAGCCCACCAAGGTAGTAACGTGACCCGCAAATCTCATACATCTGTTTTGCGTCAAGAATTTCACAAGGCTCGTTCAGTTTCGACAGATGTGCCGCATAATCTGAATTGTGTTTGAGTCCGGTTTTAGTAGCTGCCGCGTTTATTTTTCCAGCAATACTAAAAGTCTCTTCCGTCAGATGGTATTCCTCAGCGGCTTCCTGAGCAAACTGAATGGCTTCGCGATTCAGTGCTGTTTGCTGTCGATCAATTTCGATCTGCCCAACATAATCTTTCGAACCCAAGTTATGAGGCAAATCAATCATAAAGCCGGAATTTCGTCCTGAGGAACCTTCACAAATTTCTCTTGCTTCAAAAATCGCAATTTTGCTCTTTGGTTCCAACTGTCGTAGGCGTCTGGCGGCAGATAAACCGGCAAATCCTGCCCCAACTACTGCAAAATCGACCGTTATGTCATTTTCCAGTTTCGGGTAAGTCGGCCCACGGGCTACAATGCTTGCCCACCCGGCTGGCCCAGGATCAAATGGCAGACGACTGACTTGCATAGAAAAGTGACCCGTTAGTTACCTAAATTGCTGAATCGCTGAGCGACATTCAAAATAAAGAAAAACTGCAACCGAAGATGGTTAATGTGTCCAGTTCAGTTCGTCGGATGTTGGGATTTCCCTTTCCCGACGGGTAATATAGTCCAGTAAAGCTTCATCCAAAGATTCATCCAGAGGTGGCAACTCATAGGACATGAGCATCTCTTTTGCAGTCTGCAAAGCGCGTTCAGTGATGGTCGTTGCGCCATCTGCTTCCCACTGCTCGTAAGTATTGTTGTCAAACTGCTTAGGCATGAAGAATCCCCGCTGAAAGTTCAATAAGGTGTGCGGGTGGCCTAAGTAATGCCCTCCGGGACCGATGTCCGAAACAGCTGCCAAAGCCTCCTCAAAATCATCCCAACGAATTCCTTCAGCCATTCGATATCCCATAGCACACTGCTCTGCATCAACAATGAACTTCGCCACTGAACAATGCATCCCTGCTTCGTTCCATCCCGCTGAGTGCCACAGATAGTTTCCACCAGAAAGCAGGACTGCCATCATTGTCGATGCACTCTCATAGCCTGCTTGTGCATCTAAAGTTTTTGAACCACCCAATGTGTTTGAAGTTCGCCAGGGCAGATTGTAGAAACGTGCCATCTGGCCGATCATGAAATTCATCAAACTGATCTCAGGAGTGCCGGCCATAGGTGCACCTGAGGCCATCGATACTGTAGAGAGGTAATGCCCATAAATCGCCGGGCTGCCCTTTCTTACAACCTGCGTGTACGCGAGTGCAGACAAGGCTTCTGCATTAAGCTGTGCCACAGCGGGTGCAGTAGAGGCGGGGGTATTGGCACCACCTAAGACAAAAGGTGAGCAAAGTATGGGCTGATTACGTTTAGAAAATTCTCGCAGTGCTCCCAACATTGTCTCATCCCATAACAGAGGGGAATTCCCATTGCAGTTGCCGACTACAACCGGATGTAATTCCATGAACTCCTCTCCAAACAATATTGCGCACATTTCCAGTACGTCGGCAGCATTTTTGGGAGAAGTCGTCATTCCCATCATTGTTTTGTCGGAGTTTTTCATCGACGAGTATGCAATACGAAGATGACGGTGTGATACGGGGTGATCCATCGGCTCTACAATGTGATGTGAAGTCGAGTGAATTGCCGGAGAAAGATGAGCAAGTCTGTGCAGCATAGCAAGATCATCCAGCGTTGGATTTCTACGACGATCTTCCAGATCTCGTATGTACGGTGCTCCAGCCATTGGTACAAATATGGTAGAGCGTCCTCCGACCCTGACAGACTTTTCGGGGTCCCTGGCATGAAGCGTCATCTCTGAAGGAATGGATGAAATCAGCTCACTTAGCAATCCACGATCCAGGTGCAACCTGTATTCATCCCGAATGTCTGCACCGACAGACTTCCAGTCCATGATTGCTTGCGGATCTCGAAATACAACCCCAACATTTTCGAGAATTTCCAAGGACGCATTATGAATACGCTCAACCTCTTCCTGCGTCATCGGTTCTGTCAAGGGCAATCGATTCATCAATGCCGGAAGCATCGGTTCTATAACATTGCTTCTTATACTCCGTCGTTTTTGACGCCCACCTCGCCTTTGTCTAAGCTCTTCAGTACTTAATCCTTCGATCATTCATAGCATCCTGAAAAAGGTAGTAACCTGTACTTTGATTGTGAACAGGCAATTTGAACTGTCTGGCGAATTCTTCTCACCATGAAACAAGAGATCACAGCACCACACCCGTCAGATTGATTTGAATTTTTTTCAATCTATGGATAAACAGAAGCAATGCAACTCAATTGAAAGGTAAGATTGTGCTCCAAGGAAGTTCTTTTTGAACCCATGGAATTAACCTGTGGCGATATGCAGTCAAATATTGATTGCGTAATTGATTCTACATCAGAGGCATTCCGAACAATACGCCATGAAATTTCGCGAGCAACCCAGCGACAACAATTCCAGACACGATTGCCACAGCATCCATTGTCAACCGGGGAGCCTTTTCTTGGGAAGACTGATTGCTTCGCATGACAATGCTTACCGTTGCAAGTACAGAAAACGCACCTAGCGTCCCGAATAGCAGAATCGACCTGAGATCACCGTTTGCTGCAAGGTGAGCGATCGCCCACAAGAAAAGTCCAGCTAGCATGGGGTGACGTACAAATGCCCGGATGTGCGTTGGCATGTTTGCTGCCGCGAATAGAATCACTGCGATGGGTACCAATCCAAACGCCAGTGAGCGTCCCCAAGTTGCAGGCTGATAGACAGGTTCAAAATCAGCCCTGGAAAAACCCCATATGATCAGCGCCAGGCCCGCAAATGCAACGGCCGCGAATATCGCTCGATACTTTTTTTCACCGAGACTTTCAATCAGTGAAGTACGTAATGGCGGGACACTGGGAATTAGATGCAGAGCTACAAATAGAGTCAGTCCAATTATCAGAACATTCATCAGAAGGATACCGTGGTTGGTTTCAATTTAAGCACATTATGTACTTTACTCTATACACGAGTTGGTGCCCGATTGATTGTAGAAGCACACCTTAATTATTGTGTTCGTTGTCAACAGCAAGATTCGCGGCTCGCAGTCTCGCATTCAGCGTGTCAAGTGTGAATTCTCGGACAGGGCCGATATAAATTCCGCCAGGATCATCAACGCCAAATGGAATGAATAGACATAGATGGAAAACGGAAGAACAGTTGTTGAATTTTTAGTAAAACCAACAGTTTCTCTAACCTATCCCTTGTCGCCGGAAGAAATTAATTCTCAAATAAAAAATATCAAAATTTAAAAACCCAGCGTCTTCAGTTGGGAACCGCAACCGCGGACAAGTCAGCAAAGAGATTCAATGGATGGCAAGGAAAGCACAGAACAGTGCTTTCCTTGCTTTAGGTGTAAATTCTAGACTTACTTAGCGGCTGCTAGCCCCGCTTCAACCCAACTGTTGAAAGTATCCTGATTAGCAGCAATCCACTCATCAACATGTCTGGCAATGTCGTCGATTGAATCTTCGCCATCACGCATTTTATTGTTCTGTGCGGATACATCGTTAATATCAAGTTTTGCCATCTCAAAAACGGCATGAGCGGCAGGATTTGCGCTCAGGAAGTCATTGTTCGCTACAACACGCAGTGCATTGACTTCAAAACCCAGGTTTTTTCCTTTAAACATCGTATCGGCTTCCCGACCGTCTGGCAATGAAGAGTACGGTACAGAAATCCATTCGACGTTGTCGCCTGGAACAAGAACGCCAGATACCCAAAAAGGTGTCCACGTGTAATAAATGATTGGTTCGCCATTCTGTTCTCTTGCAACGGTTTCAGCAATAATTGCATTGTAAGCGCCTTGATTGTGCGTTACTGTGTCTCGCAATTCAAACTCAGTCAGATGGTGTTCAATGACACGTTCACAGCCCCATCCAGGAACACAGCCTGCCAGATCAGCAGTTCCATTTCCATCAGCATCAAATCTCTTAGCAACTTCCGGGTCCTTCAGATCGCCCAAATTCTGTACGCCTGCGGCATACGAAGCTGAATCAACCAGGTAACCCTGAAGAGCGCCTTCAATATAACTGCCAACTTTTGTCATCTTGGCATCACCGCCAGATTCTTCGAAAAAGGCTTTATGAAGCGGGTCCCAATGTACGGCAGTGAAATCACCATCGCCGGTACCAAGTGCTAAGTGAATGGTTTGGTACTCAACTTCCTGCGGTTCGGCGACTTCATACCCCAATTCCATCAGCGCTTTGTAAATAATCTGGTGTTGAAACTTTTCTTCCAAATTTGTACCTTCAATTGGCCTAACCGTAACGCCCTTGCCCGGCATCATTGAATCAGCCATACTAGCAGTGGCTACAGCAAATAGTCCAATTCCGAGCGCTAGAGAGCCAACGAGTTTTTTTACACTAAACATATATGTTCCTCCAAAATAAAAAATTGCTGCAACAGAACCGTGCGAGAACTATGTTGTATTTCAACTCTCTAGCCTCAAATAACTACGGTTCGCAGTACAGCGGCAACTTCGAATCAAACTCCTCAAAAAGAGAGTCTCATCCTTGGAAGTAACTATAGCACTTGAAATTTATCGTTGCAGTTGAAAAATCTGGTCTGAACAAGCTGTTCCTATCACTCCAGACGGGATGATCCTGTGGAACGACCCATTTCTATTGCATTCAGAGAGGAGGACCAGATTGAAAGTGAATCAGACTAGACTGGACTGGTTTCTTTAGGATTTTTTCCGAGTAAACGGAGGCAAAGTCCGACAGGTCCACCTTGCCACCAGTGTCGATGTCCTCGTTCTCTACCAGTCCGTCCCAATCCCTGTGTAATTCTGTCCAGCACAATCGCCAAAACGACGATTCCGAAACCGCCCACCAAAGCCTTTCCTGCGTCTAGACGTCCCATCGCGCGCAATACCTCATTTCCAAGTCCCTTTACAGCGATGAGTGACGCAATCACAACGACTGACAGCGCCATCATTATGGTTTGATTTAATCCAGCCATTATTGAAGGGGTTGCGAGTGGTAGTTCTACTTTGAACAGAATTTGCCTGGGTGAAGATCCAAATGCTCTTGCTGCCTCTACCACACTCACATCGACTTGTCGGATACCAAGTGAAGTCAAACGAATGATCGGCGGTAAAGCGAAAACAACCGTAACAATGACGCCAGAAACATTGCCAATACCGATTAGCATAACTACAGGCACCAGATACACAAATGCGGGAATGGTTTGCATTGTGTCCAGAACTGGCCGAATCGCGATTTCGAATCGGTCGCTTTTTCCTGCCAATAATCCCAATGGCAAACCAAAAAATACACAGATGGCTACAGAAGTTGTCACAACTGCGAGCGTCGTCATAGCCAATCCCCAGGCATATGGGTCGCTTAGACCTAAGAATATTAGGCAGCAAGCTACAAAAGCTGCAACTCTGACACCTGCTGCCTGCCAAGCAAGAAGAAAAATTAATCCAAGCATCGCAACTGGCGGAATGGCATGCATGATGGCTTCTACTGTAACAATCAGGTCATTTACAAACCACTTGATCGGTTGAACCACATCCCGATTTTCTGCAGCCCAATTCTTGATACCGTCAGCCCAATCTGCAATTCCAAAATCTATGCTTCTGAATGGACTTAGCAGGTTTACTGATTCTTTGTCGGCCATTGATTCACTCCCACACCAGAAATGTGCTTCTTACTCCTGCTTCCCTTGAATTCCGCGCAGCAAAGTGCGTTTTGACACAACTCCGATTACCGTGTCATCTTGTTTCACAATGATTGGATGATCCGTGTCAATTGACAGGTCAACCAAATGATCGAGACTATCGTCTAATTTTGCCACTGGACAATCAGTGGAATTTAGGGGGCCATAACTATTTTCGTATTGTTCTATCGACTGCATCACTTTCTGAGCGGTCACCAATTGCAACTTTGAGATACCAGCAACAAAATCTGCCACGTATTCATCGACCGGATCTGTAACGATCTCTTCTGGTGTACCGATTTGAACCAGTGCTCCGTCTTTCATGATGGCTATTCGGTGCCCAATGCGAATTGCTTCATCAAGATCATGAGTGATGAATAATGTTGTTTTTTTCATTTCGGCTGACAGAGTCAGAAACTGATCTTGTAACTGTCTTCGAATGAGAGGATCTAACGCTGAAAATGGTTCATCCATCAGCAAAATGTGTGGATCAGCTGCTATTGCCCGTGCCAATCCAACACGCTGTTGCATACCGCCGGATAATTCGTCTGGATATCGATCGTTCCAACCCTGAAGCTCTACTGTTTCAATTGCCTGGTCTGCAGTTTGATACCGAACATCGCGATCAATCCCTCGAACCTCTAGTGCAAAAGCAACGTTATCTCGAACTGTCCGATGCGGCATCAATGCCATATTCTGAAATACCATTCCAATTTTTGTGGACCGCAAAGCTCTGAGTTCTAAAGTACCAAGCTGACTGATGTCCTGTCCTTCGATAAGTACTTCTCCATAAGTTGGTTCAATCAGGAGATTGATGTGGCGAATTAGTGTTGATTTACCAGACCCTGACAATCCCATAATGCAGAAAACTTCACCCTCTCCTACGGAAAAGCTTGCATCCTGAACACCCACGACACAGCGGTACTTATCGCGAATTTCGTTTTTCGACAACCCTTCATTCTGAACCGCTTGCATTGCGTCCGCTGAACGGTCACCAAATATTTTCCAAAGGTGGCGACACTCAATAACCGCATCAGTGTTATTCGACAATTGGGATTTTTCAGCGGGCATTCAATTTATTCCCTGTTCGGATTTTTCGCAAGAGACAGTGAAACTTGCGATTTTGCGATCTCGAAATTCTTTCCCCAACAGCGCGCTTGGCTGTCAATGAACTCACATAAAGTTGTTAATTATGGCAATAATTTTTCATTGATTGCGGCAATGATAATGTCCAATCGTTCCCGCTTTCGCTTAATACACTCTATTTATTTAATCTTTTCAATTAGATACAGTCAGATCAAGGATCTGGCGTGTTTATACAAATATGTATGAAAAGTTTTGAACCGTCATCAGCGTAAACTGTGAAATGCTATTGAACTACTTTTTCAGTGAGTGAAATCTTTGGACATTTGACAACAAATGTATGTTGGAAAAATAACTGTTCATTCATTGACATGATGAACAATGGTTGATATTTAACTTTATTGAATCTCACCTGTAGGACAAATGCTGTGAATTGCGTGTCGTCCTCGCCAACTATCGTTTTAACTCTCAATTGTCGGATAAAGTCGTTTTTTAATTGATCCATATATGCTCTGTTGTGAACTTCCAATCCACCTTTCATCTAACTTGGTTCGGTCTGCCTGCTATGCTGAGACTTGAACTTCCGTCGTTAACATTCAATCAATTCTACAATTCTAAAACAATCGCATCATCACTCCATCTCGACTTAGACGAAATTCAGCCAACAACCAGAAAACATTAATTTATGAAATTGACGATATTTGACTTGTATGAGAGATCTTGCAATGTATTTCAACGCTCTTATTATGTGTAGCAAACTGATTTGTCAAAAAATATCCAGCAGATTGAGGTGATATAGGATGGAAAATTGGTGTGAATTATCTGAGAGGTGATAGGTTACAATACACACATGATTCTTGGATTTCGCCACAGAGGACTCAAGCAGTTATTCGAAAATGATGACCGTAGAAAAATCACACCACATTACAAGGACAAAATTAGTCGTATACTCGCTCGTTTAGATGAAGCAACTCAGCCACAGGACATGAATCTGCCTGGATACAGACTTCACCCATTAAAAGGTGATTTAGCCGGTTTTTGGGCCGTCCAAGTGTCGAAGAATTGGCGAATTGTCTTTCGATTTGAAGGTCAAAATGTTCGAGATGTTGATTTGGTCGATTACCACTAGGAGAAGTCAATATGCCTATGAAAAATCCCCCGCATCCAGGATTATCGGTACGGTACGATTGCCTTGAACCGTTGAATATCAGTGTCACAGAAGCTGCACAGCAACTAGGGGTGAGTCGAAAACAACTTTCAGACATTGTAAATTGCCGGGCTGGAATCTCGCCCGAAATGGCAATCCGTTTAGACAAGGCATTTGGTGGTGGAGCGGAAACCTGGTATCGCCTCCAAGCTACTTATGAAATGGCTCAGGCATTGAAAAAAGCAGATCGAATCAAAGTTAAGCGATTATCGCCTGTCGGATAAATTCTCATTACTCACTTCTAGAAATAAATCGCTTCAAATATATACACTTGTCATTTTTGATGCCGATTTGTTTAACACTTTATTGAACTTCCACAAAAACGTTTATTAATTCTAGAATCTTCTGGACTGGAGCACACATGCTGTCGGACGAATCTGCACATTTATATATAACAACATATCATTGGAACACATTGTTCAAAGATGAAGTTTCAAGAAGATCAGATTACTCTGTCTTCAATGATTCAGCAGCAGTCAATTGTTGAAACGAGAGGAATGAGTAATTGAACATGGAAATTAATGAGAACTTTCGGTCGACTACTCTGGTCCGTTTTCCGCGCGCCGGTTAAAGGAGCCTTGGGCGAATCTGGAGTGAAGGTTGGAGCGGCACTGACACTCCCGTCGTCGGTATACCGACGGTATCACGATGTTACGCTCACAACGGCAGTGGGGAACACAACACAAATTGATCATGTGTTCGTTTCAGTGTTTGGAATTTTTGTGGTGGAAACGAAGAATAAGGGTGGGTGGATTTTCGGGAGCGAAAGAGGTCGGGAATGGACTCAGACGTTTCCGAATGGGCAAAAATACAAGTTCCAGAATCCCCTTCGACAGAACTACGGACATGTAAAAGCAATTCAGGAGGTTCTGAATGGGATGGATTTACCGGGAGGAATTGTGAAATCAGTGGTTGTGTTTGTGGGCGATGCCGAGTTTAAGACGGAAATGCCAGAGAACGTGACATTGGGATTCGGTGCTGCCGAGTACATTCGCTCGTTCAAATCCCAAGTGTTGACCGCGGTACAGGTTCTGCAAATCTGCGCGGTAATCGAGTCCGCCCGTATGGACCAGTCGTGGGCGACTAACCAGCAACATGTCAGGAATTTGAAGAAGTGGAAGGAATCCGACCAAAGGCGATGCCCGCGATGCGGGGAGCAAATGGTGTTAAGGACAACGCAAAGGGGGCCGAATGAAGGTCGTCAATTCTGGGGATGCAAGAGTTTTCCTAAGTGCAGAGCCATAGAAAAAACATGAGAACAAATGCCGTCAATTACGTTCTTGTTCCAATTCGTGCCACTCATGTTTAGAGGTATGATTTTCTTTTTTCGCGGCGATCATTAACTTGAAAATTCAAACGAGTTAAACGGTGCTTCGCCTCCACGGCATTAAACTCACCTGGGAATATTCACTTCCAATGGCATACTTGTTTGCGACCGAAATGTTCAAGGATGTTGTGAATAAAATTGAGTTTTCTTTGTTGATGGTCCTCATCAATCTCAGAACACTGGTCGCTCCTAGACTATCACTAAGAAGTGGTTGCTAAAAAGCGAAATACCTCGCACTCTTTGTGAATCCCTTTGCAAGTAATTGGTGGGCCGTGCAGGAATCGAACCTGCGACACCCTGATTAAAAGTCAGATGCTCTACCGACTGAGCTAACGGCCCTATTTCCGCACAATTGCTTTGATGAACCAATATCAACCTGTCAGTTGATTTCATTAAACAAAAGTCCGCAAATCGAGATTGGAGAAGCAAACTCTCTACCCAAGTTTGCTTCCTATCGATTGTTTGGTAGCGAGGCACGAGAATTATAACCAATGCGTAATTTAGCAATTTGATGTGTTTGATTAATTTTGCCAAATAGGAATCTATTACTTGAAATGCGGAACCTTTGTCTACGAACGAGTGAAGCGAATTCACTCATTCAAGCCGCGTAGGAGATTCTGATGACAGAATTGGCAATTTGTGGATTCGTAGGAGAGGTGTCAGAAATTGAATAGTCCAGTCGGCACTGACATCATCCACCAATAAAACAAATGAGGTGAGTTCTGATTCAATTCAACTTGTATGAACTCATAGATGATTTAACCCCAAAATTACCGAAAGCGACACTTGGCAAGTCTGTTTCTTGAGAACCCCACCCACTTGAATTTAGACAGTTCTGACACTCTCTTTGATACCTGCAGCTGATTCTTGAATCAATAGCCCTTCGTCTGGAAAAATTGAAAGTTGATCACCCGTTTCAATACACAAGGTGATGTCAACAGCAAAATCATGAACTAGTGGAAGCGCCGCAAACGCAGCTCCTTGAGCCAAAATTGGATTAGTTAAATTCAACACCAACGCGGCTGGTGCCATTCCTCGTTCAACCATATCCAAAAGCATCCAGGCGGTTGCGACCCCACCCTTGGCAGTATTCAGCACCAGTATCTTACCAACATAACTCTGACCGTAAAGTTGGTGCGAACGCCTGGAAAATATTCCTCGGAGTCGGTCAAGATCATAACGGGCACTGAAGTTATCACTGGCTACCAGCGCTTCACCCGTAACGGAAGTTCCAATCCCGGCTTCGAAACTATACGTTCGCTTATTGCTCATAGTCTACCTGTAATCGCTGCCTCGACGCATTGTTCAGTTGTCGCAAACTTGGGTTCGTATCCGTAACCAGAAATAATGTTCACCAATTTAGCTGAGTTGGATACGAGAGTCTTCCAGCTGTTCGCCTCACTCAACTCCCTGGCATACATTTGATAAAAACATACGCCACTCAACAGAATTGCACCACTGTCCTCAATTCGGGCAGTAATTCCAAATCGATCGCAGGCAGATTTGATTTCAGGCGATGTTGCAATCAACAAATCCGTTCTCTTGTTGATTTGTTTTCCATCTAGTTGTCTGGCTATTTCCTGTATTTCAAACAACGACAACTGTGGTGCAGCAAACACGACCACATCTACGTCAATGGAACCATCTGCCTTTGCATACATTGATCTAATTTGATCCCGTGTGATTGAAATGGGTTCTTGTCCGTCGAGATCCGCTGCAACCGCCATAAAGTCGAGTGCTTCCGGTGTGATATCGTCAAGGTGGAAAAGTGCAACGGAACCATGGCTGGCAAGTGCTGCACCAAAGTGCTTAAGCTGGTCTGAAGTCGGACTGTCACCAAGTCCCTCAATGATTGGCACTTCCCAATAATCACCGGTGAACTCCCCTACAATCGCCCCGAATGCACCCCAGTCCGTCAGTGTTTTCGGATCAAAATTCAATGTAAATCGTTGAGTTGCCTGACGATTGGAATCGACGTGATAACCATAAGACGGAACGCGGCCAGTCAGTGCAGCAGCCAAAGCTGCCGGCCCACCTTCGAAATTGCTACGCGCGCCAAATACACTGTTGGAATAAATGACAACACCTGTATCGCCAAACGCGACATGTTCCCCGAGTACTGGAGGTGATATGGTCTGGTAATTGATGCATGTATCGGTCATCATAATTCCCATCGCTTCCAGTGCCGCCGTTGCACGACGTTCGCGCTCCGCAAAGTCTTCCGACTGATTGAGCCGACGATAATTCATGAGATCCATGCCTCGAGGATCAGTGATGGTTGGTATTCCAACTGACCGTTCCTCCTCACTGTAACTCGCCAGGCGCTCCAAATGCTCAATTCCAGCCAAGCCCAACGATTCGGTATCGCACATTATGTGTGCCTGTGTAACTTCAACGAAGCAATCAGCTGAGAAAAATTGGCCAACTTGCAGTTGCTGCTGCATGGCCCATTGTCGAGGATAACCGTGTTTTCCCTCGAGCATTTCTTTTTCGATTTTTCTTATTTTCATCAGGACGGCGTGAGGAATACTTTCCGAATCTATTGGATTACGGATGAATCCTAGGGAGCTGAATTATTTCAACCCGTAAGCTCTGTTACAGGTGTTGTTCTCACAATCTTCAACTGAATGAAACTCTGCAAACGAACCGTTGCAGCACATTTGCTTTTTTCTCACTCGAATTCGACTGGATTAGTCAAGAAAAAATTGTCTCGATAGCGACGAAGTTCTTCAATTGATTCCAATATGTCATCTTTAGCCCGATGGGCACTTTTCTTGATGTGCATGTCTGCAAGGTCTGGCCGCCAGCGTTTTGCCAATTCCTTAATCGTGCTTACATCGAGATGTCGATAGTGCAGATAGCCAGAAAGTTCAGGCATATATCGATCCAGAAACCGCCGGTCCTGACAGATCGCGTTACCACATAGCGGAGATCGTTGCTTTGTTGCATGGCGTTTTAAGAATGCCAGCGTTTTCCGTTCCGCTTCCTTTTCATCAACCGTTGACTCTCTGACGAGTTTGATTAACCCACTCTCACGATGCGTCGTCTGATTCCAGTCATCCATCGCTGCAAGTCTCTCATCGCTTTGATGAATTACGATCTCTGGTCCTTCTGCGACTACCTCCAGGTGAATGTTGGTTACAACTGTCGCAATTTCAATTATTCGGTCATTTTCCGGTGACAGTCCAGTCATTTCGAGGTCAATCCAAACCAAATTGGATTTTTTCCTGACTAAGTGATCTTTGGCCACAAAATCTTCCTAGTTCATTTCCAATTACATGTCGCGCGGTGCTTTGTAATACACCAATTCGGTGCCAATCCCGCGTTCGCGGGCTTTTTCGACTGCCAGCATACCCAACATAATGTCACTGATTGCGAAACCTTTATGCCAAAAAAGACTTCTTTCAGTTTCAGATTCCCTGCCGGGCTTGAGGCCTGCAGCAATTTCTCCAATATCGCAGTATACGTGCTCGTCTCTCAATTCACCTCTCTGGCAAAGGTCTGCAAACTGTCCATAAGGAGAAATTTTGCACTGATTCCAGTCATCAACAACAAACTTGTCAACAGTGAATGGAAGCGTCGGCGCAACTGACAGCACAGCTCCATAGGCCTGCAGATGCGCTCCAGGTTTAACATCGGAGTCGGCAACTAACACTTGGTGTTCGAGCAATCGAGATGCGTCAATAATGATGTCAGCATCCTTCACCGTATCTTTACAGTTGTCCATTACTTTAATTTCTTTGTTCAATTCCGCTGACAGTGTCTCAGCAAACCTTTCTCTCGATTCAGGACGTCGACTGGTAACACGAATTTCCTCAAAATCAAAGAACTTGTCCAGCATTCGAACGTTGTACCACGAAGTTCCCCGTGCGCCGATATGCCCCAACACCTTAGAGTCCTTGCTCGCCAGATATTTAGCACCCAGAGCTGTGACTGCACCAGTCCTCATCCAAGTGTTGACGGTTCCATCGACGATTGCCATTGGCATCCCAGTCTTCGGATCATAAAGTGTCACCAATGCCAATTCAGACGGTAAATTATGCTGATAGTTATCGTGAAAATCACCAATGATTTTGACTCCTGCGGCATTTACCGGCTCAACATATCCTTTGAGGATGTTGAACAGCTTATTGGGAAAGTCTAAAACAAGATGGCTCTTGGAAGGCATGATGACCTTTTGTTGGCCATGTGCGATCAAACCTTTCTCAATTGCATCCAACGCATCGTCAATACCAACATTCAAGGTGTCTATGTCATCTTTCGACAGGAATAAAATTTTTATGTCACTCATGAGTCTCTAAACAATAGATTCAGATTATTCGTACAGTTTGAACTGGCTCAAACTCACGCCACATTATGTGTTATTGAGCAACACTCTAGAGGAGTTTCAAGCCGTGTCAAGCGCGTGAAGTTACGTTGCTTAAAGATTGGCTGACGAGGTGAAGACGTTAGACAGATTGTATCGGCATTGTTGCTCTACTGGATACAACTCAAATGATCTCAAAATGAATTTTGAAAGCTGAAATCGGACCCATGACCAATTCGCAAGTCATACTGTTCTATATAATTTCAATCAGTTAATACCTTGATTTGCTCGTCAAAATTTCTAGCAAAGAAACCATTCCGCCAATCATTAATTCAATTCAGAATTTAGCATCATGACAAAGATCATCCACCGCCATCCTATACACACTCCTCCAACTGCCATCCGAGGTGAAGGCGTTTATGTTTACGATGAGAATAATCGTCAATATCTGGATGCCTGCGGTGGCGCAGCCGTATCCTGTCTTGGTTATAACCATCCCGCCCCTATCGAGGCCATTCGAAAACAGGCTACTGAACTTGCTTACATTCATTCGGAATTTTTCACGTCGTTTACCGCTGAATCACTGGCCGAAAAGCTGGCTGATCTGGCACCGGCACCACTGGATCATGTTGTATTTCTATCCGGCGGTTCAGAAGCAATGGAGACAGCCTTCAAACTCGCTCGACAGTATTTTGTTGAGACGGGAGAAACCAGCAGAAAATTCTTGATTTCACGTCGCCAGAGTTTTCATGGTAACACATTTGGCGCACTATCTATCGGCAGCCACGTAGCGCGTCGCAAACCGTATCTGCCTATGCTCAACTCTGATCATCACACAATCGCTCCATGCTTTCCCTACCGGGAACAGCGGGAGAATGAGTCCACGCATGAGTACGGCATTCGGGTTGCAAATGAACTTGAAGAGAAAATTCTTGAACTCGGAGCTGACAAAGTCATTGGATTCGTCGCCGAAACAGTGGGTGGCGCTACCGCAGGAGTGCTTCCTCCAGTTCCCGGTTATCTGAAGCGTATCCGGGAAATTTGTGATCAGTATGGCATTTTGTTGATTCTCGATGAAGTCATGTGCGGTTCGGGACGGACCGGTACGTTTTTCAGCTTCACGCAAGACGACATCGCACCTGATATGGTAATACTGGCTAAAGGATTGGGAGCAGGTTACCAGCCAATTGCCGCTACGATCGTCTCTCAGACAATCTACCAAGCGGTTCATGGTGGCAGTGGTGCATTGATGCAAAGTCACACTTACATGGGACACGCCATCGCCTGTGCCGCATCACTTGCTGTAGTGAACACAATTGAGTCAGAAAATCTGTTGGAAAACGTCCGAATCCAAGGCAAGAACCTGATTGCGAAACTGAGGTCAGAACTTGGTTCTCATTCAAACGTCGGTGACATCAGAGGACGAGGACTCTTTATCGGAATAGAGTTTGTCTCAGATAAGACAAGCAAAGAGCCACTCGATCCAAATTTTCTCTTTCACTCCGTCCTGAAACGCAACGCAGAACGCAACGGACTTATGTGCTATACGGGAGGAGGAAGCATAGATGGCGTACGTGGTAATCACGTCATGTTGGCACCGGCCTTCATCATCAATGATGCCATAGTTGATGAAATCGTCGAAAAAATGAGCCAGTCGATTGACGACAGTATGGCCGAAATCACTGCTGTTGCAGCTTAAGTTTCGATTTTTCTGAACGGCTGGGTTATTAACCGATCCAGCCGATTTTCGATTTCATCGCGATAGATCGGCAAGCCAATCGTCATGCCCAGATGTCCCTCTTCTGGCTGGGCTCGGTAAGTTCCGAAGATTCGGTCCCAGACCGACAGATTAAATCCAAAGTTACTGTCAGTCTCGTTTCGAATAATTGAATGATGTACCCGGTGCATGTCGGGGGTCACAATCACAGATCTCAGCACCCGATCCAACGCGTGCGGCATCTTTACGTTGCCATGATTGAACATGGAAGTGGCATTCAGCAATATCTCGAATAAGACGATGGCGAGTGCCGGCGCACCAATGACCGCGACCACAGCAAATTTAATGATCATTGAGATAACAATCTCTACTGGATGAAACCGCACACCCGTGGTGACATCACAATCCAGATCAGTATGATGCATCCTGTGAAATCGCCAGAAGAAATCAATTTTGTGGAACCAGTAGTGCTGAGCATAGATGGCAAGATCCAGCAGTAATACTCCGGCCAGAACCGAGAGCCAAACTGGAAGACTCAGCCAATTCAGCAATCCGATTCCTCGGCTCTCAAGAATGAGCGCGAATGCTGCGACAGTCATTGGAATCAGGATTCGAACGACAAGTGTGTTGATTACGGAAAGCGTCAAGTGATTAAGCCATCTCGCACCTCTCGACAGCTGCCACTGTCGCCTCGGACTGATCGTTTCCCATAGTGCCATTGTCAGCAGCAGTATGAAGAACATACCCAATCGCCAGTAAATCTCGTTTTCCATCGCCGAACTTCCCGTTAGGAGGGTTCCTCTACCGCGACACCCGAATCTTCTTTTTCCTGTTTGATACCAAACTTGGCATATGCCTCCGGTGTATCAAAATCAGTTAGAACGCCAACATCACGCATTTCTATTTCGACCACACAATTTTCGTACTCACCAATGATGTGCTTGGCACCGACATCCCCCTGAATTTCCATTATCTGCTGAAAATAATTTCTTCCCCATAACACCGGGTTGCCACGCTTGCCCCGAAAAGTTGGCACACAGATTGTTTGCTGATTGGCCGGATCGAATGCAGAAATCAATGCATTGACATTGGCACTTCCAACAAACGGCATGTCTCCCAGACATATCAACGCTGCAGTCGTTTTCTTTGGTATTTGCGCCAGAGCGGTTCGAAGCGAAGTGCTAAGACCTTTTGCATATTCGCTGTTGTGTATGAACGTAACCGATGTACCCTGCAGTTCTTCTCGCACTCGCTCTCTATCATGGCCAGTCACGACAAATACTCTGTCAACTGCTGAATCAGTCAGGTTGGCTACCACCTGCTGAATCATGCTGCGTTCCCCTAGTTTGAGAAACAGTTTGTTCTGATCTCCCATACGTGTTGATTGACCGGCTGCCAATACAACAGCGGCGACATGCATTTCGCCTGTCAACTCAGAAGATTCGACAACAGTACGTCGTACCGGCCGTTTAGGTGGTTCAGGAATAATCCCACCAATACCCATATGCATAACATCTTCCGGTAACACTTCGATCCCGGCTGCTAGTCGTTCAAACACGAAATCGAATCCATTCCGTTTCGGTGATCTTACACATCCAGGCAGTCCCAAAACATCGATTTTTCTGTACTTCGCCGTCAGCAGCAGGTTTCCGGGATCGACTGGCATCCCTAAATGTTCAATTCGACCACCCGCATTAACAATCGCTTTCGGTATGACATCTTCCCGATCCTGAATCGCCGAAGCGCCAAGCAGAAGTATGAGATCCAAATTTTTCTTGCCGTACTCAACAATCAGTTTAGATACTGCATCTTCATGATGTTCACAAACATCGTACTCCGTGATCTCAGATTCAACAAGCTCCGCCCTGCTCTCAAGCATTGATTTACCCTTATCCAGCAACTTCTGTGCAAACCAGTCGGTCTGGGTCTGAATTAAACCTATCGACAGTGATTGAAACTTGAATACATTGATCGGAGGCACTCCGAAGCTTGCCTCTGTGATACATTCATTGAGTAGTACGCGGTCAACAGCGTACGGAATGATTTTGACAGAAACCACCAGCCTGCCAGCATAGACAGTGCTGTAATTCGGAAGAGATGCAATGGTGAACGCCTCATCAACTGAATTGATTGCATGTATGCGGTCGGAACGCAGTTGCAGCAGGCCACGATGTTTTGCATAGAGATTACAACGTCCGGTGGCAGCTGAGCGGACTTCCAGTCCATCACCACAAATAACCCGTGCGATGGCTTCTGCAGCAGTATCTTCACTGACGTCACCGTCTTCCAGCCGTGCAACAACTATGCTGTCAATATTCTGGCTCAGCAGGACTTCGATATCGTAACGAGTGAGTTCTCGACCTTTCTTCCACTTCTTGCCCAAGACCGAAAGTGGTGCTCCGAGAATAGTGCCCACGCCTTCAGTAGTTGGAATTCGCCCAAACTTCATCGATTCACTCTCTTTCTAAGTGCTGATGTAATCTCACCCATTATGGAGACTGCGATCTCAGCAGGTGAAGTTGCGCCGATATCCAGGCCAATCGGCGCATGAATCCGTTCAAGTTTTTCCTCAGAAACACCAGCTTCGCTTAAACGTTCGCAACGCCCATGGTGAGTTCTGCGACTTCCTAAAGCACCGATGTAAAACACATCGGAATCTAGTGCCTTGATCAATGCTGGTTCATCAAGTTTGGGATCGTGCGTCAAGGTTACCATCGCTGTTCTTGAATTCAGTCCAAGAGCGGCTAAAGCCTTGTCTGGCCACTCGTTTCTGACGGCTACTCCAGGAAATCGATCATTCGACGCAAACGCCTTTCTTGGATCGATCAAGGTCACCGCGTAACCACAGGACTGAGCCATTGGAATCAGTGTCTGTGCAATGTGAACCGCACCAACAACTAGCAACTTTAAGGGCTGATTGATAACCTGAATAAAATGTCGCTTTCCTTCAAATTCGACTACCCGGCTACGGTCCGTTCGAAACCCATCACGAACTGCGACTCCCAATGGCCCATCAGTTTCTGCAGCCTCCGGAAAGAAAACTAGTTGAGAGTGATTTTCAAGCGAGGTTGCAAGCACAATCGCCTGTCCCTGCTCCTTTGCCTGAATCAGCGTCTTGAGTGTCGATGCCTTCACGACTGCTCGGGGGCCGATTTTTCGTCCCACAAAGGCTCTACATAAACTTCAATTTGACCACCACACGCCAATCCTACTTCCCAAGCCTGTTCATTACTCACGCCATAGGACAAAAGTCGTGGTAACCCGGTGTCCATCACATCCATAGCCTCCTCAATCACAGCTGTTTCAACGCAGCCTCCGGATACCGAACCTTCAAACTGTCGCTCTTCGTTGACCACCAACTGACTACCAGTCGGCCGTGGTGACGAACCCCACGTTGAGATAACCGTTGCTATCGCTACGTTTAGCCCCTGTTCATACCAACCGAGTGCAGTTTCCAATGCCGAGTGTTCTTCGTCTTTATTCAGCATGTCAACTCACTGAAGTCTGAGGAATAAATGGTGTCGAATCGTGTAATTTCCGTCGCCAAAAGAACCTTTGTTTATTGAGTTCTAAATTGTTCGCGCTAGACCTTCGACTTAACATCTCAGCTAGAGACTGCAAGCTATTTAAATTGTGCACGGGCAGGAAGGCATCAACATGCGGAAGCATTGCCCGAATTCCACTAACTCTTGGTTCAAATTCAGTATAGCGAAGCAATGGGTTCAGCCAAATTAATTCTTTGCAAGAACGATGCAGCATTTGAATTTGCGGTGTGAGAGCAACAGACTCTGAACGATCTAACCCGTCTGTAACGAGCAGTATAGTTGCCTTGTGCAACGGCAATCGACGTACCCAGGTTTGATTAATAAGCTTCAGGCACTCTCCGATACGAGTACCGCCATACCAGTCCTCAACCGATTCAGAAACATCCGCCAACGCACAGTCTACATCGCGAACTCTCAACTGCCGGGTAACATTGGTCAGCCGCGTTCCAAATACAAAGCAGAAAACCTGTTTTCGGTTAAACATCAGGGTATGTGCAAAATGCAAAATCATCCGCGAGTATTCACTCATGGAGCCTGATATGTCACAAATAAGCACGACCGGCGGCGGTTCCATTCGACGCTTCTTCCTAATCAGCGTGATTACGTCTGCCGATCCTTTCAGACTCGCCCTGAGTGAATTTCTCATATCAAGTTTCTCGCCAAGTTCAGTTGCTCGGAACCGGCGGGTCGGAATTTCACGAAACGCCACTCCGAGATCGGCTACCGCCTGTTTGGCCTGCTGCATCTCGGCCGTCGACATGGTATCAAAGTCAACACTCTGTAGTCGTTCCCGGTCGCTATATGTCATTGACGCTCGAAACTCAAACTCGGGTTCCAATTCTTCAAGTAGATCATCAGAAACTTGTTGTGGATAAAGAGATTCGGCCAGGCGACGAGCTATCTCCTTGGTGGATTTTTCAGACTCAGGTACTCGTATTTCAGGCAATAGTGCTGAAATTGAACGTTCGAGAATTCTCGGATTCCGCCAGAAAACCTGAAATGCCTGTTCGAATAGATATCGATGTCGTGGATGGCTCACAAAAACCGAGTGCAACGTCCAATAAAAGTCGTCCTTGTCAGCAACGCCAACGAGTTCAACCGCGCGAACCGCATCCAGAATTCTACCGGTTCCTACCGGTAAACCTGCAGCTCTTAGTATCCGACCAAAATGGACGATGTTATTAACGAACGTACCATGGTTAGTAGAATCCACTGGTCAAAGCCCCCATGGTTCACACGTTGATTCCAGCGGCGACAGGTATGGTTTCCAGCAGACGAGCAGCTTCGGAACCGCGAATTTTTTCAAGATCATCCTGATATTTCAATAACACACCGAGAGTGCTGTCAACCTCCGCAGGTTTTAATTCAATCGCATCAATTTGCACCAGCGCATGTGCCCAATCGATTGTTTCAGCGACCCCGGGAGCTTTATAGAGATCTTCGCCGCGCAGCTTCTGCACAAAGCCAACGATTTGTCTGGCAAGATGAAGTCTGGTATCAGGTGCTTTCACCCGCAAAATCTCAAGCTCCCGATCAGCATTCGGGTAATCCACCCAGTGATAGAAACACCTTCGTTTCAGTGCGTCATGAATTTCCCGCGTCCGATTCGACGTGATGATGATTACGGGTGGGTGTGTTGCCTTGACTGTGCCTATTTCAGGAATCGAAACCTGATATTCGGAAAGCAGTTCCAGTAGATAAGCCTCAAAGGGTTCATCTGTCCGGTCAATTTCATCAATGAGCAGAACCGGTGGTGCTTCACCCGCACCTGCTCTCAACGCCTTTAACAAAGGTCGCGCAATTAAAAATTTTTCAGAGTAAATGTCTTTGGCAATGGTTGTCCGATCATGCACGCCCTCTGCTTCGGCCAAACGAATTTCAATCATTTGCCTGGAATAGTCCCACTCATAGACTGCAGAGGCTACATCAAGTCCCTCATAACACTGAAGGCGGATAAACTCACAGTTCAGAGTCGCTGACAGAACTTTAGCGACTTCGGTCTTACCGACACCAGCCTCACCTTCCAACAACAGCGGCCTGCCTAGAGACAAAGAAAGGTAAACGGCAGTCGCCAGGCTTCGATCTGCAATGTAGTTACCAGATGCCAGTAGGGATTCAGTTGCCGTAATGTCGGAAGGAAAGTTCATTGAAGAAAATTCGATTGAAAGTGATCACTCACAATCACGGATTTGAAAGGCTCTTGGGCGCTTGAGCCTTTTGTGGGTTCAAGCGCCCAAACAGTTTGTTATTTACCAAGCAGATTAACAGGAAGCACAGGCCTTTTCAACGGCTCGTTTCGCCATTACAGTCACCAGGTGCGCCCGATACTCAGCACTCGCATGAATATCACTGTTGAGACCATCAGCTGAGATGCTGATGTCTGCGATACTAGAGGCGGCACACGATTGCGCTAATGCGGATTCCATCTCACTGACCCGGAAAACACTCGGCCCAGCTCCGGTTACCGCAACCCGCATTCCATGACTGCAATCGGCAAACATCACTCCGACAATCGCATACCGAGACGCTGGGTTTGGAAACTTGCAATATGCAGCACACTTTGGAATATGAAACGATACCGAAGTGATGATTTCATTCTCTGCTAGTGCTGTTTCAAACATCCCGGTGAAAAAATCTTCAGCTGCAATGGATCTCGAGTTCGTGTTTACTGTCGCACACAAACCCACTAAAGCAGCCGGGTAATCGGCTGATGGGTCACTATTGGCGATAGAACCACCAATGGTGCCAGCATTTCGAACCTGAGGGTCACCAATGCCACCTGCAAGATCTGCCAGCGCCGATATGGCGCCTCTGACATCAGATGAAGCAGCAACTTCTGCATGTGTGGTCATAGCGCCGACTGTAACGGCGTCGCCAGACACCGAGATTCCTCTAAGTTCGCTGACTCCACCGAGATCGATCAAATCACTCGCCGAGGCAAGTCGCTGTTTCATAGTCGGCAGCAACGTGTGTCCTCCAGCGAGTAATAATCCGTCATCCGAGCTTTGCAGCATTGCAACTGCTTCGCTCAGACTTGATGGACTTTTGTAGTCAAATGAATACATGATTATTCCTCCTTTCAGGAAGCCTGAGCGTTTCGAATGGCCTGCCAGACCCGATGCGGTGTCGCAGGCATGTCGATATTGGTAACGCCAACCTCAGCTAGCGCATTCAGAATTGCGTTAATTACCGCTGGCGGCGATCCGATTGCACCGGCTTCACCACAGCCCTTCACACCCAACGGATTATGCCCACATACCGTAACGGTCGTGTCGACCGAGAAAGAAGGCACATCAGAGGCCCGCGGCATGGTGTAGTCCATATACGAACCCGATAGCAACTGACCATTTTCATCATAGGCAGCTGATTCCAGCAACGCCTGTCCAATACCCTGGACGAGTCCGCCATGTACCTGACCTTCCACGATCATCGGATTAATTACCGTTCCAAAATCGTCTGTTGCATGAAAACTCGCTATATCCACAACACCAGTTTCCGGGTCGACTTCAACCTCGCAGATATACGTGCCGGCCGGAAACGTGAAGTTTTTCGGGTCGTAAAATGCGGTTTCTTCGAGCCCGGGTTCCAATTCCTCTAATGGATATTGATGAGGAACGTAAGCAGTGAGGGCAATTTCACCAAAAGCCTTCGCTTTGTCGGTTCCCGGCACCACAAAACTTCCGTTTTCAAACTCGATATCCGATTCAGACGCTTCAAGCAGGTGTGCGGCAATCTTTTTACCCTTGGCAATAATTTTGTCAAGCGCATTCACAATTGCCGTACCGCCCACTGCGATTGAACGTGAACCGTAAGTGCCCATTCCAAATGGAATTTTGTCGGTGTCACCGTGAACGATTTCGACACTGTCAATATCAACTCCCAGCTTTTCAGAAACCACCTGTGCAAAAGTTGTTTCATGGCCCTGACCGTGCGAATGTGAACCAGTCAGTACGCTAATTGAACCGGTTGGATTGACTCGAATCGTTGCTGCTTCATAAAGTCCAGCTCTTGCACCAAGTGAACCAACAACATTGGACGGTGCAATTCCGCAGGCTTCAATATAGGAGGAAACTCCGATTCCCCGCAATTTACCCGCTGCTTTTGAAGCTTCTTTTCGGGCCGCAAAACCAGCGTAATCCGAGGACTCAAGTGCTTTGTTCAGACTCGACTCATAGTCGCCAGTATCGTACACCAGTGCGACAGGTGTCTGATATGGAAACTGGTCGGGCTGAATGAAGTTGCGTCGTCGAATTTCCGTTGGATCCAATCCCATCTGATCGGCAGCAACCTGAACGATTCGCTCAAGCAAATAAGTTGCCTCAGGGCGTCCTGCGCCACGATAAGCATCAACCGGTACAGTATTGGTAAACACCGCCTTTATTTCACAGTAGACGAGCGGAGTTGAATACTGTCCCGCCAGCAATGTAGCATGTAGATAGGTCGGAATACACGGTGCGAAAGTCGACAAATATGCACCCATATTGGCAAGAGTCGACTCGCGAAGTGCGAGAAATTTTCCGTTTTCATCCAGTGCCAGTTCGACCGAAGTTACGTGATCTCGCCCATGAGCATCAGAAATAAAGGACTCACTTCGATCTGCAGTCCACTTGACTGGTCTGTTAAGCTGAGCAGCCGACCAGGTTACGATCGCTTCTTCCGCATAGTGATATATTTTCGAGCCAAATCCACCACCAACATCCGGGGCATTGACGCGCAGCTTGTGCTCTGGAATACCCAGAACGAAAGCACCCATCAGCAGTCGAATGACGTGAGGATTCTGGCTGGTGGTGTGTAGCGTGTATTGCCCGGACGCCTGGTCAAAATCACCAATAGCACATCGCGGCTCTATTGCGTTCGGAATCAGCCGATTATTGATGAGGTCCAGTTTTGCAACATGTGCAGCGTTGGAGAACGCTTCGTTAACTACATCTGGGTCTCCCAAGGCCCAGTCATAGCAAACATTAGTGCCTACATCATCATGAACATTGGGTGAATCATCTGTAATGGCCTGATTCATATCCAAGACGGCTTCGAGCACATCGTAGTCAACATCGATCATTTCCGCCGCATCTCGGGCCTGTTCACGCGACTCAGCGATAACGACTGCTACGGGATCTCCCACATGCCTTACTTTGCCTTCAGCCAAAGCCGGATGCTTCGGTTCATGCATCGGGCTACCATCTTTACCGTGTACTTGCCAACCGCAAGGAATGCCGCCAACCGCAGCCATATCTTCGGACGTATACACAGCGACGACTCCATCGCTGCTTGCAGCTGAAGATGCGTCGATCGATTTGATGGCTGCGTGAGCATGCGGCGAGCGCAGAATGTACGCATATGCCTGACCCTGTAAATTCATATCGTCGGTGTATTTACCTGCACCACGGACAAATCTCAGGTCTTCTTTTCGGCGCACGGAGGCGCCAATTCCGGTACCACTCATTCTTATGCCTCCCGCATGGCTTTAGCGCCAGCCTGTATCGATTTGACAATATTGTGATAACCCGTGCATCGACACAAGTTACCTTCCAGCCACTCCCGAACTTCCTGCTCGGAAGGGTCAGCATTTACGTTGATGAGATCCAACGCACTCATGATCATGCCGGGCGTACAGAATCCACATTGCAAGCCATGATTTTCGCGAAACGCCTCTTGCATTGGATGCAATTCACTGCCGTTGGCAACGCCTTCAATTGTCGTGACATCCGCACCGTTAGCTTGTGCCGCGAGTATCGTACAACTCTTGACGGACTTCCCATTTACATGGATGACACATGCGCCACACTGACTCGTGTCACATCCGACATGTGTGCCTGTCAATCGCTGGTTTACCCGCAAAAAATCGACCAACAGAGTCCGTGCATCTACATCAGCTGACACACTGCTTCCGTTAATCGTCATTGAAATTGATACAGTCATAAACTGACCTCCTCTTTAGATTACCTAAATCGCTAACTCAAACCATCCACTCTCGAACGATTGAGCACGAAACGAGTACTTGATTCAAATGAATTCCTTCAAACAATTTTAATGAATTATTCGGTGATTGGGGCAACTTAGCAATTTGTAGCTTGTGCTTGAACTTACCGAATTCAATCTGGTTCTTTCTCCTCATCAGTTTCAGGAGAATTCTGGGACTCAATTTCTGCCAAAAGAGCCTCGAAAAAATCTCCAACGATTTTTTTTGCTGCGCTGCTCATCAACCGCGAGCCGATCTGAGCCAATTTACCACCCATTTTGACTTCAGCCTCATAAAAGAATTCACAGTCTTCGTCTATATCGACCAAATTAAATCGCGCTTCACCGTTAACATAGCCGAAAGAACCACCTTTTGAAGAACCTTGCATGGTGTAACTTTCGAATTGCACAACATCGCTGACCGATAAATTCAGTGGAAATGTAGCTTTTATGGGACCGAATTTTTTCTTGATTTTTCCCTGAAGTTCGTTTTCTGATATCCACTCCAACTCTGTACAACCGGAAATTGAGCGACGCATGGTTTCCGCATCAAAAAGCGATTGCCAAACGACATCCCGCGGATATGGCACAATCGTGCTTCCAGATAATTCCATTTAATTCCACCTGAGCATATTAATAATTTGAAATCATCAAACTGACCAAAGAGAATTTTAAGAGATTGCCACAGCATTCACACACTTGCAATTATCTGTCAGAAAAATCATCAGAAAATATTTTATTTACTTAATATCAGCTACTTAAGTTGTAGTACAGGTTGGTATATTTCGTCTTTAACAATTTAATTTAACGTTGATGGTGCGATCCCGGTGGTAACCCTCAATTTATCTATGTTGACTCGTCAACCTGTGATTGGCGAAGATCTTAGGTTTTTTGCGAGAACGGTCTGCGACGATACGGGGCAATGTAGTAACCAAACCACGTAGATCCGTCTGTCAACCCAGTGTCGCGAAACCCAGACGCACCTTCAATTTATCAGTGGTTCAAAAAGCAAGCGAATTTCGAGGGGGTGGTAATAGGTCAGTCAATTGAGTGTAATCAAGCGGAACGTCATGGATTTATTGAATACTACACACTTCGAATAAAATTGAATTACAACACCTTTGAAGGTTCAAGACACAATGACTAAATCGCAAACAGCCAATCCCGAGCCGACTTCAACTCGGGCGACCTATCAGGACGTGCTGAATGCACCGCCACACATGGTTGCAGAAATTGTCGACGGTACTTTATACACCCAGCCAAGACCGGGCCCTCGTCACTCCTTAGCTAGCTCGGAGCTTGGACTTTGCATTGGTTCGCCTTTTCACAAAGGTCGCGGTGGACCCGGTGGCTGGTGGATTCTCTTTGAGCCTGAAGTGCATCTAGGAGAGGACATTCTGGTGCCCGATATCGCCGGATGGCGACGTGAACGAATGCTCGAGTTGCCAACCACCGCCTACTTCACGTTGGCTCCGGATTGGGTGTGTGAGGTGATTTCACCTTCGACCCGAGCGCTAGACCTTGGCGGCAAAAGGGCTATCTATGCCCGTGAAGGGGTCACCTATCTTTGGTTGGTGGATCCAGATGCACGGTCGCTGGAAGCATTTAAGTTGCGTGGTTCCGAGTGGGTATTGATGGACACGCTGTTCGATGATGCGCCAGTTTCGCTGCCGCCATTTGAGGCGATCAGTTTCAGTCTCGGTGATCTATGGCCACCTCATGCTGTACACAAAGAGCCACCACCAATCAAACAGGTAGTTAAATCTGAAACGGAGTTTGCTGAAACATCAAAGTGAAGTTTAGTAGTTCAGTGAGCTACCCTCAACGAAAAAATACCTTTCGCGGAAACGCCGAGTTTTTTGTGTATTCACATAATTTTCCCTGGTTAACCAGTATTAATTCCCTAGCAAAATTCAAACCTAAGTTCAACAATGCAAAGATGATTGTCAAAAAAGGTTGAAGAACGTCCAGATTTTGCTGCTTAATTTCCAGAAACATTCAAATTTGTAACCTACTTTCAGATCACTTTGAATTTCTCGCAAGTTGGAAATTCTGGATTAGAAGGTACGAGCACAAGCATACTTCTTCGATTCGGTGCTGACTCATTTGCAGATACAGTAGATATTTGGCTGGATTGCCGTCAATCACTTAGGATAGAACGCCCTAATCGTTAATGTGTACGTATGGATGCGACCAGTATGTGTGTGGTAATACGCTTCCATACTGCAACCTTACCGGGCTCATCGAACTACAACAGCGCTGATTTTTTGTAACTGTGTATATACGTAATATATAGTTACCCTTTCGCTCGGACAAAGACTTGTCCCGAAATCACCAAACGCCGGAGAAACCGGTATTCACTTCAATTCGGAGAAAACTATGAAATCAAAATTTAAAGCAATGGTATTGGCTGTAGCGATCACCATGTTCACTGCCCCGGCATTTGCAGCTGAGGAAGTAAAAATTGGTGTGCCATCATGGACTGGTGCCCAGGCAATTGCCAATTTGCTGGCAGCTGTCGTTGAAATGCGTATTGGCGGAAAGGCCGAACTGGTACCCGGTAACAATGCGACGATCTTTCAGGCAATGGACCAGGGCAAAGGCGATATTGACGTGCACCCAGACGTTTGGCTTCCAAACCAAGAGAGTTTCACCAAGAAATACGTAGATGGTGCAGGCACGGTTACGTTGTCAAGCAATCCCTATGAAGGAAACCAAGGTTTTTGCGTTTCCAAGAATTTCGGAGAGGCAAACTCCATTACAGACATTGCGGATCTGGGACGTCCCGAAGTTGCAGCACTCATGGACAGTGATGGCAACGGGCGAGGCGAGATGTGGATCGGTGCCCCAGGTTGGGCCTCAGCCAATGTTAATGAAGTCAAGGTACGCGACTATGGATTATTGGACTTCATCGAGCCGATTCGAGCCGAGGAAAGTGTAAAAACCGCACGCGTCAAGGACTCGATTGCCAAAGACGAAGGTTATGCATTCTACTGCTACAAACCACACGCGATCTGGTTCATGTTTGATGTAAAAATGCTGAGTGAACCACCTTACGATCCAGAAAAATACGTCATGTTGCAACCATCTGACTCCCCAGATTGGTATGAACAATCCATGGTTGCCAGCAAAGATGCACTGAAAAACGTTCAGATCGCCTGGTCCAACTCCCTGGCTGATCGATCACCCGCAATTGTCGAGTTTTTCGAACGATTCGCACTCACCGCGGATGATGTCAGTGGCTTTGCATTTGAAGTCTCAGGCAAAGGCCGAGAGGCGAGAGATGTCGCGGTAGAATGGGTTAACAACAATCCTGATCGCGTAGACGCCTGGCTTGGGCTTTAATTCGCAACAGTTAGAACAAGTAATCAATAACACCTGGAGTGAGTGCTCCAGGTGTTATTTCAACAATCAAATTATCTCATTAAAGTGGATCCAACCTAGTGTCAGTCGATTCGCCAGAAACGACAGAAGACATTGTCATTAAGATTTCGAATGTCTGGAAAGTCTTTGGAACGAAAGCTATTGAAGCTATGCGTGCCGTTCAGGAGGAAGGGCTGACGAAAGCGGAAACGCTAGCAAAATACAATGCGGTGGTTGGCGTCGCCGATGTCAGCCTAAGCGTCAATCGGGGTGAAATATTTTGTGTGATGGGGCTGTCAGGCAGCGGTAAATCCACCCTTGTGCGCCATTTCAACCGCTTGCTGGAACCAACTGCAGGAAAGATCGAGATCGACGGAACCGATGTACTAGCTCTGAAACCTGCGGAGTTGCAACAATTTCGAAATCGCAGAATCGGGATGGTATTCCAGAATTTTGCACTGTTGCCACACAGATCGGTTCTCGACAATGTGGCGATGCCCTTGGAAATTCGGCAGATGAGCAAAAATGATCGGATGCGTCATGCTGCGGCGATCCTCGACATTGTGGAACTTGGGGCATGGGGCAGTAAATTTGCCCATGAGTTGTCCGGAGGAATGCAGCAACGTGTCGGCCTTGCACGAGCACTGGCTGCCAATCCCGATGTTCTGTTGATGGACGAACCCTTCAGCGCACTTGATCCCTTGATCCGCCGCCAGCTGCAGGATGAATTTCTCAGACTGTCAAAAATAATGAAAAAAACAACTGTGTTCATCACTCATGATCTGGACGAGGCCGTGCGAATCGGGAACCGGATCGCGATTATGCATGACGGAAGAGTGGTTCAGATCGGAACTGCCGAAGATATTGTGATGAACCCGGCTGACGACTATGTGGCCGATTTCGTGGCAGGCATTTCCCGGCTAAAGATAGTACGTGCGCACGTCGTCATGCAACCGCTGGACCAGTATCTAGCCAACAACGCCCCCCTGCCCGTCGATATGCAACGTGTCAGTGAAGACGAAATGCTTAGTAAACTCATTAAAATGGCAATCAACAGTGATTCAGCAATCCTGGTGCAAAGCGGGAATACCGATGTCGGTGTAATCACCAGGAAAGATATCTTACGTACCGTGATAGAAGGAGCCGATGTGTCATGACAGAAACAGTACAAACCCAACTTGATGATGCTATCGATTTCAAAGTTGCAGAAAAATTTGCTGAGGAACGTCTGGACAACATTCGTACCTTCGTGCAAACCAATCCAGACTACTACATCAAACAATTTGACAAGATCGGGGGTAGTTCTCGCTTTACACCAACATTTAACGCGTCTGCCGGAATACTTGGACCTATCTGGTTTGGCGCTCGCGGGCTGTGGATGTGGGCTTTGCCTTTTTTAATCATCGAAACACTGGGTTATGTGCAGATTGCACGTGGACTGATTGGTGACTTGGCGGCTGATGCGCGAGCCCGAATCGAGTCGATTGAGGGTACCCTGGAATTGCGTCGTCAGCAGTTGGCATCAGCAATTGAGTCTCAGTCCGACAAGGTCGATGTCTATAAACGTACAGTTAAATCTTTAGAAGATTCGATTGACGGAATTAGACTGGAGGCACAGGAAATTGCAGATCAGGGAATTTGGATTGCGTTAACCGGCTTGATCATTTTGATCGCTGTTAAATTCGCACAATCTGTAATCGCTAATTCAGCGCTAGAAGCGAGGTTTTCGGATTGGTTGTCCGACCGAAGTATCCGGTCTGGTGTGTCACTCCGGCAAGTAATATTGAGTACACTTTTTATGGCTGTGATTGTTGGTACAGCCATGTACCACTACAGTTTCCCTGGACAGCTGGAAACCTTAGCTGAATTTCCCACTGATCCCGATATTCGTCTTACCGGTATCGTTTGGGTGGAGGCTTTCTTTACATTCTGTGTAACACAAGGTGAGGCGTTGTTCGATTTCATCACTTACGGTATACGCCTGATCCTTGACGCTCTAGAGCTTGTCTTCGTCAGCACTCCATGGATCGTAATCTTTAGTTTTATTGTCTTATTGACATGGCTTACGGCTGGCATTCGTACCGCAATTTATTCCGGTGCGTTTTTGGCCTACATGGGGCTGCTGGGTTTTTGGGATAAAGCTATGACGACTTTGGCACTCCTCGGAACCGCTGCATGTCTTTCCATCGTGATTGGAATTCCATTGGGCATGTTCAGTGCGCGTAGACCTCGTTTCTACGCCTTTATTCAACCGATCATGGATTTCATGCAAACCATGCCTGCATTCGTTTTCATGATTCCGGTGATTGCATTTTTTGGAACCGGTAAACCGGCCGCCGTAGTCACCACAATGATCTTTGGTGGAACCCCCGTGGTACGTCTGACGGTGTTGGGATTACGCGGAGTTCCTGAGAGTGTCCGCGAAGCAGCAATTTCGTTCGGTGCCAGTAAGTTTTACCTGTTTACGCGAGTCGACCTTCCACTGGCCGCTCCGTCAATACGAGCTGGGATCAACCAGACGATTATGTTGTCTCTGGCTATGGTAGTCGTCGCTTCATTGATTGGTGCCAAGGGCTTAGGCGAAGATGTCTTGGAAGCACTGCAATACGCCAATGTAGGACAGGGAATTCTAGCAGGGTTTTCCATCCTGTTCTGTGCCATGATTCTTGATCGTCTTGTTCAGGGTGCACGTAAGTAATATCGTCAGTTCTATGATCAGTTCACTGCTGAGCGGCCAATAAGGTTGTACATGCTGCACCCCGATCATCTTCGACAGTCTCGGTGCTGAAATACCGCACTTGTCGGCGCTCGTCAAATCAATCGCTACGAACCACTTGGTCAGCGGCACTGATCTGTACTCGAATTTGGTCGTGGCAGTTGGCTCACTATCATAAATATCGGTCATTCAGATGGTGGGCGTGTTTGTGACCGCACTTCGAGCATGAATCCGTTGCGCCAGTGCTGACGAACCAGAGTTTCCTTGCAAACCTTCTCAGTGGCGTGTTTTGTGCACCATTCGAGGAAACACGTGGATTGTTGCTATATCGGTAAGTTTCTTACGCAAATTCAACAAGATAGATGAAATATTTGTACTACATTACTTAATCATCTGCAAAGGCATGTAAAATAAAATGATTGAAGCACCACCTTAAACTCACCATGCCAAGCGACTCTGATTCATCATCCAATCCCGTCACGCTACTGCGCGGTAAACAGAATTTTGAGCTGGCTGAACACGAAGATATTCCGCCGGGTCAACTACGAATGGTTATCACCTATCTGGAAATGTTTAAGTTGCCAAAATTTCCTCATCAGTCAAAGCGAGCCGAAAACATTTCCATTATTCGAACCCAAAAGCCGACCGTTAGGTTTTACCGATTTTTATATCAAAGCGTTGGTGAGGAATGGCTGTGGTACGAAAGAAACCAAATGGCTGATGCTCAGCTCGAATCAATCATCCAGCACAAAAAAGTTCAAGTTTTTGTCCTGTATGTCAATGGTACACCTGCTGGATTTAGTGAACTGGATAGTCGCCAGAAGGATGAAATTGAACTGGCCTATTTCGGTTTGATGCCCGAATTTATCGGTCGTGGCCTAGGATCGTACTTTCTTCAATGGACCATCGAAAAAGCTTGGGTGAAAGAGCCCAAACGTTTATGGGTGCATAGCTGTAATTTTGACTCTCCACACGCCATTGCGATTTATCAAAAAGCCGGCTTCACTCCATACAAGCGAGAAGCAATACTAATCGACGATCCGCGTCTTCACTGAATTTCTCTTTTCAGTCCACGCCGATCTATTGGCATTTTTCATCCACTTCTCAAAGTAAACTAGTCGGCTTAACAGAATCGCTGTCTTCTGCCCGTTATCAATAGCGTTAATCACCAAGAAAAAATGAACGATCTCCAACTGCTCAACACAAGAGAACTTCAGTCAATCGACAACGAATTTCATCTTCACCCATTTACAGATACCAAACATCTTCACAAAGTTGGCAGCAGAATCATTACGGACGCTGAAGGTGTTTATGTTTGGGACTCAGATGGCAACAAGATCATCGATGGAATGGCTGGTCTTTGGTGCGTCAATATTGGGTATGGACGTGAAGAGCTTATCGAAGCTGCAACTGGTCAACTTCGAAAATTACCCTACTACAACACTTTTTTCATGACATCTCACCCACCGGTGATCGAGTTATCACAGCGCCTGGCTGAGATTACACCGTCCCAATTCAATCACGTTTTTCTCACTAATTCTGGATCGGAAGCGAATGACACAGTCATTCGAATGGTTCGTCGCTATTGGGCCCTTCAAGGCCAGGAATCAAAGACTGTCGTCATCAGTCGAACCAATGCATATCACGGCAGTACTTTCGGAGCGGCAAGTCTGGGCGGCATGTCGGCCATGCACGAATCCGGTATCCCAATTCCCGGAATCGAGCATATTCAGCAACCTTACTGGTATCAGGAAGGTGGTGATCTTGATCCCGACGAGTTCGGCAAGAAAACCGCTCAGTGTCTTGAGGAAAAAATCCTTGAGCTGGGCATTGAGAACGTTGCTGCTTTCATCGCAGAACCGATTCAGGGAGCAGGAGGCGTCATCGTACCCACACAGACCTACTGGAATGAAATTTCCAGAATTTGTCAAGCTTACCAGATTCTGTTTGTTGCTGATGAAGTGATCTGCGGTTTCGGCCGAACCGGCAAGTGGTTTGCAACAGACTATTTCGGTCTTAAACCGGATCTGATGGTGCTGGCCAAGGGCTTGTCTTCGGGTTATCTGCCCATTGCGGGTGTTATGGTGTCGAACGATGTAGCATCAGTTATGATCGATGACGGTGGGGAATTCGCTCACGGATTCACCTATTCCGGTCACCCGGTTTCGTGTGCCGTCGCTTCTGAGAATATTCGTCTCCTATCTGAAGAAGGGATAGTGAAAAAAGTCGGGACTGAAATAGGCCCTTATTTTCAGAGTCGACTCGCAGAACTCAGCCATCATCCCCTTGTCGGAGAAGTACGAGGTGTGGGGCTGATTGCAGCAATTGAACTGGTTGAAGACAAAGCAACACACCAACGTTTTCAATCTGATTTGAAAGTCGGAATTCGCTGCCGGGATCATGCAGCGAATCGAGG
>JAJEHQ010000033.1 GCA_022823625.1 Gammaproteobacteria bacterium | reverse complement strand
CGTCTTCCAGAGTCCTGATTTCTTCCAGTTTCATGATCGTCTTCATCCGCCTATGATGAACCCGATCACCTCGGTTTTTCAGACTCATTTCTCGTTGGAAACGGAATCCTGCTTCAGACTCATTTCTCGTTGGACAACACTCAGAGTTTTCAAAGAATCAACCGGATGCTAGAATCTTATGTTTAGCCCCGTTAGAGACAGCTGCGGATAGATTCAGCGCACTCCTATGGCGAGTGAACAAAAGAAACCGCAGTAATGAGCAGGATGATCCTGCTATGATCAGACATCTCCATGATTTGTACATCCTGAGGAACTATGTGTTTCACAACGTAAATGACTTTAGGGAGATGGTACATGCTTCATTTGAAGCAGATAACAAGAAGCCAAACCGTTTTCTTGGTATGGCTCTGCAAGAAGCGATTGAACAGATGTTGGGTAAATTAAGTAAAGACGAATTGTATGAAGCAGAGTACGAAAGCTATGTATTAAGTATGTCCTATGCCGGACAGCAGGCTTTAGCCAATTTTGATGTGGCAATTGTTTTTTTGACGGAACTGTCACGAAAATTTCAGATAGATACGGATAAAACCGAGTAGGCTTCAAATGTTTTCACTGGGTCATAGCGACAGATGATATGGGCATTTTGAGACAATTCCATATATTGAATTACGACTGGAGTAGGAATCTCGTTTGTGTTGAGAGGTTCTGATATCGCTAAACTCCCAATCAAATTGAAATTTCAAACTAACCGAGATTCGACTACAGTCCTGCCAGATCCGCGATAGGACTAATTCTGATTTGAAACCTCGTCACTTGAGCACACTGTGCACAATATATCGGTGTGGTGTGAATTCAAATTCAATTGCACAATCGACAGATTTGTTTCCTAATTTCGTCTATACACATCTCTCCTTTCTACTCCAGAAAACTTACCAGATTTACGGTTAGGCATTGACATTACTATATTGATTTGTGTACCCGCCAAATGAATCACAAATTTATAATTTCGCCAAGCAAATAACCGGTCGTCAATCGCGATCGAATATGCCTGATTCCAAGGGCGTTGATTTTGGAACTTCAGCGTTTCAATTCTCAGGGAAATGGAACAGAATAATGGCACTTCACTTTGAAAGGTCAGAATATCAAGATCGTCGGCAGCAGTTAATCGAACTGCTAAAGCAAAAAGAGTTGGATGGAATCCTGATATTCCGCCAGGAAAGTATGTACTACCTGACGGGATACGATACTTTTGGCTACTGTTTCTTTCAATGTCTGTACTTGAGTTGCGATGGAAGCTACGCTTTACTGACTAGAGCGCCTGATCGTTTGCAGGCACAAATCACCTCAACCATTGAAGATATCAGAGTTTGGGTTGACCAGGCCGGTCACAACCCGGTCAACGATCTGGTGAAGATGCTTGACGATTTTGGATGTAGAGGTAAAAAGCTGGGTGTCGAACTGCACGCTTACGGCTTGACAGCACATCTGTGGAATAGCCTCAGACCTACACTTTCAGACTACTGCACTCTGGAAGATGTTTCAGACCTAGTCAATCAGCAGCGGGTTATTAAATCACCGGCCGAAATTGAGTATGTTGAACGAGCTGCACAACTGGCTGACGACGCCCTGGATGAAGCCATTCGTGTGACTGCTCCTGGCGTATTTGATGGTGAGATACTGGCTGCCATGCACGGTGCCATCTACCGCGGCGGCGGTGATGATCCAGCCAACGAATTCATTCTGGGATCAGGCGAGAACGCTATGCTTTGCCGATACCAATCTGCCAGGCGTCATTTATCCGAGCAGGACCAGTTAACTTTGGAGTTTGCAGGCGTATACCATCACTATCATGCGGCTATGATGAGAACTGTTGTAATTGGCGAACCCAATGCCCAACAAGTGGCCATGCATCGAGCCTGCGTTGAAGCTCAGGAAGCGTGTGAGTCCGTCATAGAACCGGGGGCGACTGTGGGGGAAGTCTTTGATACTCATGCTGAGGTAATGGACGCTCACGGCTTTAAGAATATGCGTATGAATGCCTGTGGTTACAGTCTTGGGACCACCTACGCCCCGACTTGGATGGATTGGCCGATGTTTTACACTGGCAATCCGGTTGTAATTGAAGCAAACATGGTATATTTCGTTCATATGATTCTGTTCGATTCGGATCAATCACTGGCTATGACGCTAGGTGAAACAGTCCGCGTAACTGAAAACGGGTGTCAGAAGCTAAGTCGACATAGTTTGGACATGATTATTGTGTAACACCTCTCGCAGGTTGTCCATTTTTGACCTTGAATAAACTACATAATTCCAACATTTTTCAATTGGAGCACTGGTCAACTCAATGGTAGAAAAGCGTAGAATGGGAGGGCGCGCCGCTCGTAAGGCATTGCGTGCAGCTCCTCTGGCAGAAGAAGATAAAGCCGTTCGTCCAGGCATGCTGGGAGGACGATTCAAGCCACTCTCGGATTCCGATATCAACAGTGTTAACGAAGCGGTTATGGACGTACTGGAGAACTTGGGTTTGTCCCAGGCGATTCCATCCTGCATTGAGTTGGTCACCAATGCCGGAGGCACATATACCGGCGAAGGTCGATTGACTTTTCCGAGATCTCTGGTTGAAGACACAATTGCCAACGCATGCCAGAACTTTACACTTTGCGGTCGCGACCCTAAGCACGATCTTGACCTTTCGGGAAATAAGGTTTACTTTGGAACAGCAGGTGCTGCAGTTCATGTGGTTGATCTTGAAACTCGAGAATATCGCGAATCAACACTCGCCGATCTGTACGATATTGCCCGAATTGTCGACCAGATGGAGCATATCCATTTCTTTCAGCGACCCATTGTTTGTCGCGATATGGAAATTCCGAGCGAACTGGATTTCAACACCACCTACGCATGCATTTCGGGGACTTCCAAACACGTTGGTTCAAGCTGGGTACTGCCGGAGCATTTGGAACATACGATGGAAATGCTGCACATCGTAGCGGGAGGGGAAGCCAGGTGGCGAGAGCGGCCATTTGTTAGTTGTTCCTCATGTTTTGTTGTACCACCACTCAGGTTCGCCGAAGACGCCTGCGAAGTATTAGAAGTTACCGTAAGAGCCGGTATGCCAATCCTGTTGTTAGCAGCAGGGCAGGCCGGTGCGACAAGTCCGGCATCACTTGCAGGTGCAGTCGTACAAGAGGTGGCTGAAACGCTGGCTGGTCTGGTATATGTCAATCTGATTAAGAAAGGTCATCCTGCAATCTTGGGAATTTGGCCATTTGTCTCTGATTTGCGCACCGGTGCGATGAGCGGCGGTAGCGGCGAACAATCCATTCTGATGGCTGCGTGCGGACAAATGGGTCGGTACTATGGGCTCCCCACAGGCATTGCGGCCGGGATGGCTGATTCAAAATTGCCGGATGCTCAATCCGGATTTGAGAAAGGCTATACCACAACGCTGGCTGGGCACAGCGGAGCCAATATGGTCTATGAATCCGCTGGAATGCAAGCAAGTCTGCTTGGAGTCAGTAAGGAGGGGTTTGTTGTCGATAATGACATGCTAGGCGCTGTCAACCGATCGATCCGAGGCATTGAAATTAATGAAGAATCACTATCGGTTCAAGCCATGCACGATGTCTGTGTAGATGGACCCAAACACTATTTGGGTCATGATCAGACAATGAACCTAATGCAGAAAGATTATGTTTATCCCGATGTGGGTGACCGAACCAGTCCTAAGGAGTGGGTAGAGCAGGGATCGACTGATGTCCTACAGAAGTCAAGATTGGTGGTGGACAACATTTTGTCTGCGCATTTTCCGAGATATATTGATGATGCTACGGATCAGTTGCTGAGAGAACAGTTTCCAGTGCGTCTGCCACGAGAGTACATGAGTCCGAAGTAAGTGACCTCAATCATTTAATCCATTTGTCCATATTCAGGTAGCGTTACATGAATCAGGAAGTCGTAATTACCTGCGCCGTAACCGGCTCAGGTGAAACTCAGCACAAACACCCCAATTTACCAATTACGCCAAAGCAGATCGCTGACGCGTGTATTGAAGCGGCGAATGCTGGCGCCGCAGTCACACACATACATGTGCGCGATCCAGAGACTGGCTCTGGTGGCAGGGACCCCGCTATGTTTGCTGAAGTTGCGAACCGTGTTCGTGCATCTGGCGTTGATGTTGTTTTGAATCTGACGACTGGCATGGGTGGAGACTATTTTGTTGGCGAAAAGGTGCCGACGGATCCCGGCCCAGGAACCGACTTTGTGCTACCGATCGAAAGGGTGTCTCATGTAGACGGCATTCTTCCAGAAATCTGCTCACTGGATTGCGGTACGATGAATTTTGGTGACGGGAATTTGTTAATGATCAATACACCTGATCATCTGAGAGTCGCTGCGAAGCATATACAAAAGCTTGGCGTTAAGCCGGAACTTGAAGTGTTTGATACTGGACATGTCTGGATGGCGAACAGGATGCTTGAAGAAGGTTTAATTGATGATCCGCCGCTTTATCAAATTTGCCTTGGAATTCCGTACGGTGCGCCTGCGACAACTGCTGCGATGAAAACGATGTGTGACATGCTTCCGGAAGGGGCAAATTGGACCGCTTTTGGAATCAGTCGCCACCAGATGCCGATGGTTGCCCAAGCGGTTTTGCTGGGCGGACATGTCCGTGTTGGCCTTGAAGACAATTTGTATCTTGAACGCGGCAAATTTGCGAGTAACGGACAACTTGTAGAAAAAGCGGTAAAAATCGTTGAAATGTTGGGTGCAAAAGTTGTCGGACCGGAACAAGCGAGAGAGAAATTCAAACTGACCAAGCAAAAGTGATCTGATTTTCACTTCGACGCACTGGTACCGCTTGCACACGCGTTGCGTTTTGGCACAGGAGCCTTCCAAAATACTACTAATTGACAGCCATGTTCAGCGTAAATATCAGGCAGGCTGAACGCTCAATTGACGTTGAAATCGGTTCAACGATTCTTGAAACAGCATTACAGGCCGGTATAGATTACCCCCATGGTTGCCGCGCCGGCAACTGTGGCGGTTGTAAGTCAAGGCTTCATTCGGGTGACGTAGAGCTATCGCCATATTCTGAATTTGCCTTATCGCAAGCAGAATACTCAGATGGATTAATTCTGGCTTGTCGGGCTGTTCCCTGGTCGAATTGCGATATTTCGTGGTGTGAGTTGGATGATGTAGCAGTTCATCCGATACTTGATCTGACCTGTCGAGTCCAACAACTGGAAAAGCTGACACAGGATATTGTCAGCCTGAAACTCAGAGTTACCAGCACCGAGCCGTTTGCATTCAGTCCCGGTCAATTTGTTTATGTTGAATTCGAGGGATTCCCAAAGCGAGAATATTCAATCGCAAGTTATGTTGATGATACGCTTGAATTCTATATCCGTAAAATTCCAGATGGAACAGTGAGTAACTTTGTTTGGGATTATCTGGTTATTGGAGAAACGGTTAGAGTGAGCGGTCCTTATGGGAATATGTTTTTTCGCGAACAGCATGATGGACCTGTCATTGCTATTGCGGGTGGTTCAGGCCTGTCCGCCATTCAGCCGATTGTAGTGGAATCAGTAAGGTGCCAACCCGAGCGGTCACTATTTTTGTATCACGGTGTTCGGGAAGAGACGGATATTTATCGCTCTGAGATCTTTGAGGCTTTGAGCGACCGACATTCAGCATTCGAGTACCATCCTGTACTCTCAGAAGCCACCGGAGCGGGTGATCAGAAGACGGGTATGTTACACGAAGTGCTGAGTGAAGAAATTCAGGACTGTGCTGATGGTAAGGCCTATCTAGCAGGGCCTCCGCCGATGGTGAGACGCTGTAGCAATGTTCTGCAAATCAAGGGCTTGGAATCTATGCACATTCATGCTGATCCATTCTTTACAACAGCAGATGAGCAAAGTTGACGATGTCTCATTTCAAACAAACCCTTGAGGGAAGAGTTGCTTTGATTACCGGCGGTGCACGAGGCATTGGAAAGTCAATTGCTGAAAATTTCGTTCAGTCGGGTGCACGGGTGATCATCGTCGATAGCGGTGGGGATATTGATGGGAGAAATCCAGACCCTGACATTGTGAAGGATGCGGCAAATCAACTCGGAGAATCTGCAGTCGGTAGCTTTATGGACATCGGCAGTACCGAGTCCGCTGCGAAAGCAGTGGCACTCGCAAAGGAAAAGTGGGGCAGACTGGATATCGTTGTCAATAATGCTGCCATTTTGCGGGACCACTTTATTTTCAAGGCCAGACCAGAAGATTTTGATGAAGTCGTTCGAGTCAATTTGGCCGGTTATTATCACGTGCTGTCGACTGCTACTCCGATATTTCGAGAACAGGCAAAAGCGGGAAACCCTGAGGCTCCATACACTTGGGGAAGAGTGATCAACATTGTGTCAACGGCCGGATTTTACGGAAATTACGGCCAGTCCGCTTATGCAAGTGCGAAAAACGGTGTCATCGGACTGACACGCGTCGCTGCATTGGATCTTGCCCGCTCCAAGGTCTCAGTCAATGCTATTGCGCCATTCGCAAGATCGCGCGTTACGGAAATCATTGTTCCGGCTAACGAAGAGCAGGCAACGTACAAAGAAAGGGCTTTGCGTATCGAACCGAAGCATGTGTCATCGATAGTCAATTGGCTGTGTTCAGATCAGGGGCAGGGCATCAGCGGGCAATTGTTTGGAGTGCGGGGTAGAGAGGTATTTCTCTTTTCCCAGCCTCGACCTGTAAGAAATTTTGTAATGGAATCGGATGCCAAACCAGAAAGTCTGGCAGAACAGGCAAAAGAACACTTTGAAGACGCCTATACTGAATTGGTTACTGATCTTGAATCATTTAATAGTGAACCGGTACTGTAACTGAAGACAAGCTTATGAGTATTGCACCTGGAAGTGAAGTTCATACCTGCGAAGAATTGCTGGCGGGTCCGGAAGAATTTCGGATCGCAGTCGAAAAGATTGTGATTAGCCATGCTGTGAACGAGTATTACGGGGCGCAGGTTTTTGATGAGCCTGCAGTCGCCCTGGCACCATCACCTTACGCAAAATGGCTGGCGTGCAGGGTGGCGATGGAAGAATATGGTCACCATGTAAGGTTCTCCGATTTGGGTGAGGAATTGCAAATTGCACCGGAACGAATGACCACCCAGCACAAGCAGCCGTTATCGATCTTTGCGTTTGATTTAAATTCCTGGACTGAGTTTTGTGTGATTAAGATTCTTGCTGATATGGCGGAGGTCATTCAGGTTGAAGATCTCATACGCTGCACATTTGTTCCCTTGCGTAAACTGGCACGGATGACGATGCCAGAGGAGAAGTTTCATGTTCAGTTCGGACTTGATTTTACTGAAGAAATCCTTCAGACAGAATCTGGACCTCAAGATGTGCAGAATGTTGTGAATCGATATTACCCAATGATGCGTAAGTTTTTTGGTCGACCGAATTCAGAGAACAATCGAATTTATCGAAAATGGGGAATCAAGCAGCGTACCAATGAAGCAATGGCCGAAGACTATGCGAATCGAATTGAGGAAGTCATTGTGAACCGCTTTGGACTTAGCCTGCCAGAGTCGGTTGCCACCCCTTAACCAGAAGAAATCATTGATGTCACAGCTTGTACCTGACACACCCGAGCTAAGCGAATTTTACAAGCGACTACCAGACTATAGTCTGGCCCCTTTGTGGACCGTTTTAAGCAGTTTGATCACACCGGTTCCAGTAAGTCGCTGCCAGCCAGCGCACTGGGATTACAAAAAGGTACGTCCTCTGATTTTAGAATCAGGGTCCTTGATCACGGCCAAGCAGGCGGAAAGAAGAGTCTTGATTCTTGAAAATCCGGGCATGCCCGGTGAATCGAAGATTACTGATTCGCTGTATGCCGGATTACAGTTGATTCTGCCGGGCGAGGTTGCACCAGCTCATCGTCACTCGCAATCCGCGCTTCGGTTTATCGTTGAAGGGAGTGGTGCCTATACCGCGGTAGACGGTGAGAAGACCATTATGGAAGAAGGTGACTTTGTCATTACACCGTCCTGGACTTGGCATGATCACGGCAACGACAGTACTGAGCCAATGGTCTGGTTGGACGGTCTGGACATACCGTTAGTGAGCATGCTGGACGCTTCGTTTTTTGAAAAATATCCAGATGATCTATTCCCTCAATCAAGGCCAGTCGGTGATGCATTGGCTAGATACGGTTCGGGTTTATTGCCAGTAGGATATGAGCACGCTCGGCCAACATCGCCAGTATTTAACTATCCTTTCGCAAAAACTCGCAAAGCATTGGAACAAATGAAGTTGGCGGATGAATGGGATCCTTGTCACGGATTGAAATCCAGATTTGTCAACCCAGTAACCGGTGACTATGCGATGCCGACTATGGCAACACACATGCAACTGTTGCCGAAAGGATTTGAATCTGAAACCTATCGGTCAACAGATGCGACGGTTTTCTCTGTTGCAGAGGGGAGCGGAAAGTCTACAGTCGGAGATCAGATAATCGAATGGCAGCGGCGAGATACCTTTGTTGTGCCCAGTTGGACTGAAATTCGACATTTTCCTGCAACGGAGTCCTATCTTTTCAGCTTTTCCAATCGTCCAGTTCAAGAAAAACTGGGGCTTTGGAGGGAAAAACGCGGGGAAGACTAGAAATTTATGATTGTTCCTAGATATCGATTTCAGTTCCTCGTCCAATACTTGTACGTTCTCACATTCATTGCTGTCAAATCGCCGTTCCACAATAAATCAACCGAATAGCAATATCGGTTCGTATATTTAACCCTGTCAATCAGTTGTTCAGACTGAAAAATCGCCCTGCGGTTGACTATGGTTGAATTCGACATTCTGTGCAATAACACTATTGGCAGTGTTTTCCAATTGCAAAATGAGTCTGAAATTAACCACGGAGCGGAAATAAACCTGTTAATAAATCCATAAAAAACACCAGGAATTGCGCGCTTTTGGGAGGCGCATATCCTTGTTGCTACGCAACTGTTTTTTTACG
>JAJEHQ010000007.1 GCA_022823625.1 Gammaproteobacteria bacterium | reverse complement strand
CGTAAAAAAACAGTTGCGTAGCAACAAGGATATGCGCCTCCCAAAAGCGCGCAATTCCTGGTGTTTTTTATGGATTTATTAACAGGTTTATTTCCGCTCCGTGGTTAATTTCAGACTCATTTTGCAATTGGAAAACACTCTCGCATTGCCTCAAATTCGCTGATCGCTAGGTAATAAATTCATTATTTAAATTTCACTCATGTGTCTTGAGAAATCTTCTGTTGACATGAGATTAATGCATCTCGAAAATCGCTCGATAGAGTACGCCCAAAAGTCTTCTACCGGATTTTCATTCATGAACTGAATGAGTCCCCATAAGGTCCAAAGCAGGTCGCACAGTGCTTTGTACATTATCATTCTGCCTACATCACGAGATGAAGGATCTCGTCCGAAATACCCTTGGAGCATAGCCATCTCTGCCTCTTCCGGCATGCCTGCTTCCACTGACAGATCACCCAGGTCCCAGTATGGATCATTCATTCCAGAATATTCCCAATCCACAATCCACATTTTTTTGTCCTGTTTGAGAAAATTCTCGCAAAGTGGATCACAATGGCAAGGAGCCAAATTGACTGGGTTTCTGTCAAGTGTTTCTTTAATCGACTTGCTCTGCTCGACCACATCGTGATAGCCTTCCGGCAGTTCAATGGCTCTGCCTTTTGAAAGCAACTGGAGATATTCCTCAATCATTGAAAACACTTCGAAGCGGAATTCAAAGGGCTTGTCACACTCGTGTAGTTGTCGAAAGCTTTCACCGGCCTGAAATGCTGCTTCCAGGTCTGATTGAAATCTTTCAGGAGACATGGTTACACTATCTGGAATAAACTCCGTGAGCATGATGCCGTCATCCGAAAAATAATGAACTCTAGGACTGACGCCTGCATACTCGGCTACATTTGCATTGTGCATTTCCACCTTGCGGTCAATATACTCTTCTGTTCCAGCACCGGGAATTCGCAGGCAATACTCCTGATCTTCACTAGCTAGGTGATACACTTCATTAGTCAATCCGCCCAGACGTCTAACTTGAAATGAACTCGGTTCAATACTGGATAAATGAGGAATAGTTCGAATGATCTCTTCCAGTTTCTGTTCCATGTCACAAGCCTTCCAATCATATATTACATAGTTAAAATAGGATTAAAAATAGCAATTAACTTTTTGTTTTGAAATGAATAAATTGAATTAATAAGGTCACTTCAAGTACGATTCGCTACATTAATTGGTCCATTCAGGCTCTCTATTGTTATCTTCGACGATTGTATAGAGGTTTCAATTGTTTCTTCAGAGGGATGACTCGATCGATCGTCTGGAGATAGAATTTTCCGTCAATCTGATGTGCTTTGTCCAGAAATGCATAGCATATAGTCCGGCCAGTCGAGTGACCAAAACCTCCTGACAGGGTATACGCAACAACCTTTTCCTCCAACAGAATTGGTTCATTGCCATGAATCGGAACATATTCCTCGCTGTGAAAACAATAAAGTTTTCGTTGATGTTCTTGTGAACCAATAATATCCAGAGCGTCCTTGCCTATAAAGTGTTTCTTGGTTTTGCTGATTCTGAAGTTTAGTCCGACTTCGTATGGATTGACATAGGGAGTGATTTCACCGCTCCAGTACAGGTATCGATTTTCCAACCTCAAAGAGTCTAGCGCCCGAAAACCTGCATTTGTGATTCCAAATTCTCGCCCTGCTTCAACCAGAGTTCGATAAACCAGGAGAGCATCTTTATTCGGTATGGTAATCTCCCAGCCAAGTTCTCCGCTGTACTCAATTCGTGCCAGCAGCACTTCCGCATCATCAATAACGCTCTGTTGAAATGTCATGTATGGAAATGCCGATTCAGACACTTCACAACCCACTGTACCTTCGAGTACCTTGCGAGATCGAGGTCCACAGATGTTGATCACTGCATAGTGGTCAGATATGTCCTTAATTGTGAAATCCATGCCAACTGGTGTATTCCTTTCAATCCAGTCTCGGTCATGTACTCCAAACGCGGATCCAGAAAAGAGCCAGAATTTTTTATCTTCCAGCCTCAAAAGAACAACGTCACATTCAATGCCGCCTTGCTGATTGCACATTTGAGCATAAATGACTGACCCGACGGGCCGGTCCACATTACAGGTTGATAGGTCATTCAATACTGAAAGGGAATTTTTGCCTGTAATTTCAAATTTTGAAAATGAAGTTTGATCAATCAGTGCAACCCGATTTCGAATCGCCTGACATTCAAGAGCTACGCGTTCATAGCAGTTCGGCAGATCAAAGGTGGGCAGGTCAACTGCTTCCGTATCCTTGTCTGCGAACCAGTTGGGTCGTTCCCAACCAAACTTTGATCCAAAAACAGCACCTTGTCTTTTCAATTCTTCGTATAGCGGCGAGCAGCGCTGCTTTTGACCGGCCAGAGGTTCTTCAAATGGCCAATGGATTTTGTAGTAACTGCCATAGCTTATCAGGGCTCGCTTTTCAAGATAAGGCGACTGTGCATGAATTGCACCAAATCGTCGAATATCGAACGACCAAAGATCTACAGAAGGCCGTCCTTCAAGTATCCATTCCGCCATCGCTTTCCCAGCACCACCAGAAGCTGCAATTCCTGCAGTGAATCCACATGCAACAAATAAATTGTCGAAGCCAGGTGCGCATCCCATAACTGGTTCACCGTCCGGACTTACTGGAATTGGACCATTGATCAGAGACTGAACCCCGAGACTTTCCACGAGAGGAATTCGTTTGACAGCATTACTGAATGTCTGATCGAATCGGTCGAAATTACTTTCATAGAGTGTCCGGGTAAATTCCTGGGGAAAATCGAGCGATGGAACCGCAACGGAATCGTTCTCCCAACCTCCAAACTCAAAGGCACCAGCCGCAACTTTGAGGTAGAAAATATGATCGGGATCCCTAAGCGTCGGCAATCCATCTGTAATATGTTTTGATTTTTCTGTTATCAGGTATTGGTGTTCGACAACCGCTGCGGGAATATTTAAACCGGCCAGCTTTCCAATCTGTCGTGCCCAGAGTCCACCGCAGTTGACTACCGTTTCGCATTGAATCGTTTTCTCGCGAGTATGGACTGCGGTGATACGTCTTCCAACGCGTTCGAATCCAGTAATGGCCGTACTTTCGAATATTTTCCCACCGCGTTCACGAAACCCCTTTGCCATTGATTGGGTAACACCGTTGGGATCGACATAGCCGTCAGTTGGCAGATAAGCTGCACCATAGATACTGTCTGGATGAACTAAAGGAAACAGATCGACTGTTTCTTTGGCATCTATCAGATGCAACTCAACATCGAACGATCGCGCACTAAGTGCAAGTTGTTGAATTTCGACCCACCGATCGCTCGAGGAAGCGATTCGTAAACTACCCACTGGATTCCAACCAGTAGATAGTCCGGTTTCGGCTTCAAGTTGATCAAACAATTCGACACTGTACTGCATCATTCGGGTCAGTCCTAGTTTGCCGCGTAGTTGACCAACAAGTCCTGCTGCGTGCCAGGTGCAGCCGTGTGTGAGTTGTGATTTTTCCAGCAGCAAAACATCTGTTTTTCCTGCCAGTGCCAAGTGATATGCTACGGAAACTCCGATTACACCACCACCGACCACAACAATTTCTGCTTGGTCTGGAATGGTAGTTTCCGTTGTCATGATCTCATTCTTGAGGAAGTTGGATCATATAAACTCTCACGTTCTATTTTGACTGGAATATTCGAATGCTCCACTTCTAGTTCGTAGTCTCCTTCATATAGATAATCATCACTAACACCGTCAGCATTTCGAACGTATCCGTAGGCAATATTGCAATTAACCGTATACCCCCAGCCTCCACTTGAAGTCCAGCCTACTCGTTCACCATTTCTGTAAATCGTTTCTCTACCGTGTAATGTGATCGACTGGTCAGGAGTGGTAAAGCATGCAAGTCTACGCTTTAACGAGTCGTTCCTTTGTTTCAACAGTTGAATTTGGCCAATGAACTCGGTTTCGCTGTCTAGACGCACAATCCGTTCCATCCCCGCTTCAAGAGGGGTATAGTCCGGTCCAATGTCTGAACCCAATGCAAGAAATCCTTTCTCCAAACGCAGCGATTCCAATGCCCGGTAACCGACATTTTTGATATTAAATTCTGCACCACGCTCAATGATCTTCTTGAAAATTTCTAGTGAATTGGAAACTGGGATATGGAGTTCCCAGCCTAATTCTCCTGCAAATGAGACACGAAGGGCTAGAGCGTCCAGATTGTCAATTTTGACAGATCGGGCTTTGAGAAATGGAAACGACTCACGCGACAGGTCGCAGTCAACCAATGGTTGTAAAAGATCTCGGGTGTTTGGACCAGAAACTGAAAGAGTTGAATACTGAGTGGTTACATCATCAAGAGAAACAAACTTAAATTTATCACGTAAATAATTGAGAATGTGATGATAATGATGTGTAGCAAAGCCAGTTCCAGCAACTATAAGAAACTCATCTTCTGCTATTCGGGTCACCGTCACATCACACTCAATCCCACCGGCTGAGTTGAGCATTGTCGTGTAAACAACGGTACCAACCGGACGATCCATTCGGTTGCTGCAAAGCCAATTCAACAGCGCTAAGGCATGTTTGCCTGACAGGCGAAACTTTGCGAAAGACGACTGGTCAATCACTCCGACAGCTTCTCGAATCGCTCGATGTTCGATACCTACCGCATCAAACCAGTTAGGGCGTTGGAATGAATAGATATCTTTCGGATTTTCGCCGATGGGAGCATACCAGTTAGGTCGTTCCCAGCCCAGTTTTTCACCGAAACATGCGTTAGCTGATCTAAGATCTTCGTAGAGTGCTGAGTGGTAGTAGGGGCGGCCACTTTTATGTTCTTCATTTGGCCATGCCATTGTGTAGTGTTTTGAACACAGCTCAATTGTTCGCTCGGTAATCCATTTTGTATCTCGATGTACTTTACCAAATCGTCGGATATCCACCGCGCCAAGGTCCATGGGTGGTGATCCGGTAGCTACCCATTCAGCAAGAGCCAAACCAGCACCACCAGCACTGGCAATTCCAAACGCGTTAAAACCAGTTCCGATAAAGTAGTTTTTAAGTTCAGGTGCTTCTCCGAGGATAAAGTTGCCGTCGGGTGTGAAAGACTCTGGACCACAAATCAACTGTTTAATGCTGGCGGATTCCATTGCTGGTACCCGGTTCAAGCCAGCTTGCATCAAAGGTTCAAAATGGTCTACGTCAAAATCAAGCAGTGTAAAACCAAATTTTTCACCGGGTTGGTTCACATCCCAATGTTGCGGATTTAACTCATAACCGCCAAAAACCAGTCCACCGACCTCTTCTTTAAAATAAATCAGTCGGTCTGGGTCCCGTACAGTAGGCATGTTACTGACCACTCCATCTACTTGACCGGTTACGATGTAGTGGTGTTTCATTGGAACAATTGGCACATTGACGCCGGATAGGGCACCTAGTGCCCTAGACCACAAGCCGGTACAGTTGACGACGTATTCACATTCAATCGTACCTTGGCTTGTAATCACCGATTTAACCGACTGATTTTCGGTGCCAATTGATTTTACGCAAACCTGTTCAACAAACCTTATACCCTTCTGCCTTGCGCCCGTGATTAGTGATCGAGTGAGATCTGAGGGGTTGGCTTGTCCGTCAGTGGGTAAAAATGCCGCTCCCAGTAGATCAGAAGTCGACAATATAGGGCACAAATCTGATGCCTCTTGTGGCGTCAGATAATGCATTTCGAGTCCAAAAGAGTGTGCCATTGTTGTCTGGCGTTTTATCTCCCGAACGCGTTCCGGATCACAGGCCAATCGTAGGCCACCGTTCATTTTCCAGCCCGTTGCCTGTCCAGTTTCGGCTTCCAATCGGTCGTAAAGATCAACAGAATATTTAAGCAGTTGAGTAATGTTTGCACTACTGCGCAACTGACCAACCAAGCCCGCTGCATGCCAGGTTGAACCGTTTGTGAATTCACCCTGTTCAAGAACGATACAGTCAGTTTCTCCTCGTTGAGCCAGATGGTAGGCAGTGGAAGAACCAATGATTCCGCCCCCGATTATCACGATTTTGCAATGTTGTGGAATGGACACTCGAATCGTCTCGAAATATCTAGAGTCCTAAAGCTTGCTTACGTTTTTTTGCAGCAGCGGAAATCAGACGGTCGGTGATGATGGCAATAAATGCCACTGACAATCCGGCAACAAGTCCTCTGCCAGTATCTGCTTTGGTTAAGGCAATATAGACTTCCTGGCCTAAGTCCCTTGTACCGACCAAAGCAGTAATAACAAGCATGGAAAGAGCAAACATAACCGTCTGATTCACTCCAAGCATAATTTCGGGCCAGGCGAGACGAAATTGAACCTTGGTTAACAACTGTCTTTTTGTACAGCCAGATGTTTTTGCCGCTTCAATCAACGATGGTGAGATCTGCTGAATTCCATAGAGAGTGTAACGTACCGCAGGGGGCAGGGCGTAGAGAACGACAGCCACCATGGCTGAAAAATCTCCCACTCGAAATAACATGACTACCGGCAGCAAATATACAAAGCTTGGCAAAGTTTGCAGTGTATCAATAAAAACCAGCACCGAGCGTTTGAGAACCGGGTAGCGAGATGCAATCACACCGATTGTTATACCGATCATTGCTGCAATGACCACCGAGATTCCACAGAGGTAAACGGTAATCATCGCCTTTGTCCATTGTCCGGTTATCAAAATGAAACTCGCACATGAAACAACCAGAATTGCCAGTCTGATCCCACCTAGTTGAAGTCCTGCAAGTGCCAGAAACAGCAGTACACCAGGCCAGGGCAAAGCAAGCAGAAATGCTTTAACTGGTTTAAGTACATTAAGCAACAGGAATACTTTGACTGCTTCAAGTTCGTCAAAGAAGTTAATGTTGATCCACTTGATCAGATCATTCCAAAACTGGCCGGTAGAAATTTCAAACTGCTCTGGCCACTGTGCAAAAAATGGTGCAACAAAACTGATCGCCGTCGTTCCCACCAAAATCAACAATGCCAGCATAAGATTCTTGTGTCTCTGCAGTAATGTTGGCTTGGTCTCGTGATGTGGCGCTGGACTCCTTGATGCCCAAGCCTGTGTCAATCGATCCAAGACAATTGCGATCAGAGTAATTGCAATTCCCGCTTCAAGTCCATCTCCAATCGCTTGTCGCCTCAGAGATGCAAGAACATCAAAGCCCAATCCACCTGCACCAATCATGGACGCAATAATGACCATGTTCAGCGACAGCATAATCACCTGATTGACTCCAACCATCAGTCCAGGTGCGGCAGCAGGAATCAAAACGCGCCAGGTCATTTGACGTTTGGTGCACCCGACCATCTTGCCAAATTCCTTGATTTCTAACGGTACCGTCTTAAGTGCCAGCATGGTGATGCGAACCATGGGTGGCATGGCATAAATAACCGTGGCAGCAACTGCTGAAACCGGTCCAAATCCAAAAAGAAACAACACCGGAACCAGGTAGGCAAATATGGGAACAGTTTGCATCAGGTCCAATATCGGCGTAATCGCCCGTTCGAACTTTTCATAGCGATAACCGAGAATTCCGATCAGCGCACCAAATACGATTCCAATTGGTACAGCGACTGCAATCGAGGACAATGTGATAGCGGCGCTTTCCCAATTTCCAAAGACAGCAAGGTAAGCGACGCATAGAAAAACCATGAGAGCCAGCTTCCAGTCCCTCAAACGATAGGCCACTGCAGTCAGCACAACAGTAAGTCCGAGCCATGAAATAGGCGGTGACTGCCAAGATTCGCCGCCGCTCAGTGGAATCGTAAAACCGGATGCAAGAAACGAACGGATGATCTGGTAGGGGAATTCAATACACGCTGCAACAAAGCGGGTAAATTCTTTAAATGTCCAGGGGAATATATAGGCTTCATTGCTAACCATGAACTTGAAAAAACCCGTAACGCATAATCGCACACTAGTGCAACTGCCCAGCGCTTCAACTTTCCAGGTTAATTCCTTGGGTGCTTTGACTGCCCACTGCCACAGATCGCCACCTATCCAGATGAATGCGACCACTGCGAATGCCACTCCCCAGGCAAGTGGCCATGTATATGCAAATTTGTGTCGAGATGACAGGCCGACAGTTGAGTTCATGTCAGTCAGTCAATACGTTGACTACGGTTGCTTAACCAGTACATCAACGACTGCGTCACGCGTCAGTTTCCCAATGACGTTGTCATTCTTGTCGACAACATGGAAGGGTAATTCGGATTTAATCAGTTCTTCTGCCAGGTCCTGAATTTTGGCTGAACTGGAAACCCTGCCACCAACTTGTGCGTCTGGTTCAGGTTCAGACATCACAGTTTTAGCAGACAGTACCTTCGCCCTAGACAGATCATTGGTAAATTCCTCAACGTAATCGTCGGCTGGATTGATCACCAGTTCTTCTGGTGTACCGATTTGAATGATTGCACCATCTTTCATGATGGCGATACGGTCTGCCAGTCTTACAGCTTCATTGAAGTCATGAGTGATAAACACAATTGTCTTGTTCAGCACTGACTGAATTCTCAAGAATTCATCTTGCATTTCTCGACGAATAAGTGGATCAAGGGCAGAAAAGGGTTCGTCTAGAAACCAGATTTTGGGTTCTACGGATAGCGAACGGGCAATTCCGACACGCTGTTGTTGGCCGCCGGACAGCTCCCGAGGGTAGTATGATTCCCGGCCCTGCAGGCCGACGAGTTCAATAACCTCCAGCGCACGATTTTCGCGTTCAGACCGGTCGATACCCTGAACTTCCAACGGAAATGCGACATTGCCCAATACGGTTAAATGCGGCATCAGCGCAAAATGTTGAAACACCATTCCCATCTTGTGTCGGCGAATTTGAATCATCTGTTTTTCAGAATGATTGAGCAGATTCTCGCCTTCAAACATCACTTGACCAGAAGTTGGTTCGATCAAGCGTGCGAGACAGCGGAGTAGGGTTGATTTACCAGACCCCGACAATCCCATGATGATAAATATCTCGCCCTCGTCGACTTCGATACTTGCATCTCGAACGGCACCAATCAGTCCATTTTCCGACAGCATGTCGTCGGTGACGTTATTGTTCTCTTTCAGGAATTGCTGAGCATTCCTGCCAAACAATTTCCACACCTCAGAGCAGGAAAGTATGGGATCAGGTTTGGAGTCCATTAGAAATCAATTGTTTTTTCAGGCGATATAAACAAAACGCGCCAGTGTCTGCTTCAGACACCGGCGCGCTCAAAGAATCAATCTACTTGAACCAAATATACCCGATTACATTGTCCAGGCTTTCCAGGTCGATTCATTCTCAGCCAACCATTCTGCAACAACATCTTCAACGGACTGTCCTTCAAGATCAACCTTGATGATCAATGCAGCCATTGTGGCATTATCAATTGTGAAGTTGCGAATGGCCTGATAGGCTTTCGGCCATTTATCTTCACCACCAGCCCAGCCAACTGCTTTAATCCAACCTCTGGGTTTTCCGCAGTCATAAGCCATATCTGGATTACTGCCCCAAGCAGGGTCGTTGTAGCATTCATCCGTATATCTAGGAAATTCGACCCACTCACCTTCATATTTAGCAGGTGCCCAGTGTGGTGCATAGACCCATGCCAGGATAGGGGCCTGACGCTGATAAGCGGATTCAATTTCACCGAACAGCGCTGCGTCAGTTCCAGCATGTACGACTTCGTAGTTCAAACCTAAAGATTCGGCTCGTTCATCATCGTAGCCGCTCCATGTAACCGGGCCGCCGAGATAACGTCCTTTCGGATGAGTCTCAGGGGTGGAGAACGCTTCAGCGCAGTCGTTAAGTGCTGTCCAGTCCGGTAGTCCTGGGCACTTTTCTTTCATGTACAGCGGATACCACCATTCTTCAATCGCGTCCATTCCCGTTTCTCCGAGATCGACGGTGTTACCGGTGGCCAGTGATGCCTCAAGTGCATCCTTTCCTGTTGTTTCCCAAATTTCTACGGCAACGTGCAAATCACCGGACTCCAATCCGACAAATTGGGCAATGTAGTCAGCGGGTACAAACTCAACGTTGTATCCCATTGACTTCAACATTTCTCCAACCAGCGTTGCAGTAATGAACTGGCCAGTCCAATCGTGCCAGGTGATTTTGATCGGGTCAGTAGACTCGACCTCTGCAGATGCAATGGGAGCATAGGTAAATAATGCAACCGTGCCTGCGAGAATTGCGCTTTGTAGTAATCTTCTCATTTCAAATACCTCCAATTTGTTCTACAAGCAAAACAATCAAAAATTAAATTCAGCATGACAATTTTCTGTCAATCTATTTTTCGATGAAAAAGAACTAACTTGAGAATCGATCATGCAGTTTCAGAAATCTTTATCTAGCCGAATTTGGAAGAATATAGCAATTTAGCTATGAAATGACTCCCTGTCAACTTCAAGCTAACTTCATTTGCTCTGTTCACATTATCCAATTAATGCCAAAACTTACAAATTATTTCTAACAATGATTATTCGAACATTTCCCGGTACCGCTCCCAATTCGATTCGAAGCGGGTGCGGTTCATGTTGGTATAGCCCACATAACCAGGTTCCTGGTCTGGATAAAGGTCAGTCATTGATGCAGCGACGTTATCGCTGTCAAGATCTGATGTTACTTCCTGTACCATTCCCCACATATACTCGCGAAGATTCAGTGCTAGTTTAAAGGCAGTCAACTGCCGGTGCGTTGCATCATCAACCGTTCCGCAGTACATTTCAAACAACTCGGCCTCGGATTCTTCACTCATATCAGCATTACAGCTGACGCCCACCAAGTCAAACATTGGGTGCCCGTAGCCACCGTAATCCCAGTCGATCAGCCAAATTTTATTTTCGTCATCAAACATGAAATTCTGTGGCACAGTGTCGTTATGGGTGAACACGGGTGTGTAAGGTTCGACTGTTGATTCAATCAAATTATTGATTCGAATGATCTCTGGTAGAACATCCACCAAGCGAGACCCCTTTTTCTGTCCAACGTCTACGTAGTTGCGTATGACCTGAAATGGCCAAAAATAGGTGAGGGAGCCACGAACTTGACTTGACCCCTGATGAAGTTGTTTTAGCAATTCGACGATGTTTTCCAAATTTTTTAGGTGAGCCTCCATGTCTTCCATTCTTAGACAACCGCCTGGTATGAATTCAACAATAGCAAGTCCCGGTTCAGAGTGACGAATCTGAGGGCTGACTCCAATATCTGCGGCTGCTATCATGGAAGCTCGAACGGAGGTTTGAATGATTCCGTGCACAAGGATATCGGTGCCGATTCGAGCGACTGCGCGACTATTACTGTCTGTCACGACAAAGCTTCGATTACAAAGACCGCCAAAAAGCGGTTCAACTTCAATGCCCCCTGACCAGCAATTCAACTTACGAAGATAGTCAACAATTGCGTCATCGCTCCACTCTGGGTCAAACATCGTTCAATAGTTCCTCATTAAGAATTTAAGTTTGAATTTCAAATAAATAATTCCAGCCAGCTGGAATATTAAAGGATATGAGGTGTTGGGCAATTTAGCGAAATTAAGTGCCAAATAACCTCTTTAGTCTCCTCATAGCCTCTTGCAGGGTATCCATTCCTGTGGCGAAGGATAGTCGGATATATCCGTTGCCACCAAATGCACTGCCAGGCACTACAGCAACTTCCCCTTCGTTCAGAATGAATTGTGATAATTCCACATCAGTATTGATACCGTCAGTCGATTCAATGATCTCTCGGCAGTCAGGAAAGGCGTAAAATGCACCATCACCTGCCAGACAATGCATCCCCTTGATTTCATTCAGACTGGAGACAATGAAGTCATGACGACTTTTGAAGTGCTCATTCATCATTTTTATTGAATCCTGTGGTCCATTCAGTGCTTCTACTGCAGCCGCCTGTGCAATAGAGTTTGGATTTGAGGTTGTCTGAGATTGGATTTTTCGCATGGCTGCAGACAACTGCTCGCTAGCTGCCGCGAAACCAATACGCCAACCGGTCATCGCATAAGCCTTCGAGACACCATTCACCACAATCGTTCGGTCTTTCAGTTCCGGACAGGCGTTGACAATATTGCAGAAGGGCTCTCCAGACCACAAAATATGTTCGTAAATGTCATCAGTAACTACGTGAATTTCGGAATGTTCAAGCAATACTTCTGTCAAATTTCGTAATTCTTTCTCTGTATAAGAAACACCGGTTGGATTGCTTGGAGAGTTGAGTATCAACAGCCGGGTTCGTTTGTTAATTGCCTGTCGCAACTGATCGGGATGTAGTTTGAAGCCCTGTTCGATGCTGGTATCGAGAATTACTGGCTTGCCACCACAAAGTAGTGTCATATCAGGGTACGATACCCAGTAGGGTGCGACAATCAGAACTTCGTCACCTTCATCAATTAAAGCTGTTAAAGAGTTGACCAGGCTTTGCTTTGCACCAGTTGAGACGACAATATTCTGAGGTGTGTAGCTTAAGTTATTTTCACGTTGAAACTTATCAACAATGGCAGACTTCAATTCAGGCGTACCATCAGCAGGCGTGTACTTTGTCATGCCTTTGTTCATTGCTTCGATTGCCGCCTGTTTGATATTTTCAGGGGTATCGAAATCAGGTTCACCGGCACCTAGACCAATGACATCTCGGCCAGCTGCCCGCAGTTCGCGTGCGAGTGTCGATACCGCGATCGTTGCTGAAGGTTTTATCGCATTGACGCGTGAAGATAAACGTGTTGAACTCACTAAATTAACTGCCTCGTGATGCTGGTAAGTGGGTTTCAAAAGTATAACTCAACTGTATTTTGCAGTGTTGAATCTTCAACTGTAAAAAGTTGGAATCATATACAGTCTTGAGTTCATTCTTAGCGATGCAACTTCATCTGCAAGAAGCGGTTAAGTCGCTTTGCTGACTTAATTCTAACGAAATATGATGTATGATTACAAAGATTTATAAGGTTATTCTATGGTTTAACATTATTTCAGTAAATCTGCTTCGATGAGCGGATACATAGTTGGACTGCTTTCTAGACACTTGGAATTTGCCCAATCTTGGAGCAGACGTCGATCAGATGAAATTGTGTTTGATTTCTGGACCGGTTAACTACAAAATATGCTTCTTTCTGAGTGATATCGTATTAAGTTCACACCAGGTCTGCTTCCGTTTTTCGTATGCTTTGTGTTCAGGGAATATCGACCAATCAATACCAAAATGAGAGAATTTAATCTAGTATCGGATTATCAACCAGCAGGTGATCAACCGGAAGCTATCCGAAAAATAGTTGAAGGCGTTGAGGCAGGTAAGCGTTACCAAACCCTGCTCGGTGCAACAGGCACCGGTAAGACCTTTACAATGGCCAACGTGATTGCTTCCACCCGACGGCCGACTTTGGTGCTGGCTCACAACAAGACTCTTGCTGCGCAGCTTTATTCAGAGTTGCGCGACTTCTTTCCGAGCAACGCGGTTGAGTATTTCGTTTCATATTACGACTACTATCAGCCAGAGGCTTATGTACCGAGTTCAGATACATACATCGAAAAGGATGCTTCGATCAACGATCACATTGACCAGATGCGGCTTTCTGCAACCAATGCACTACTGCTCAGAAACGATACGATCATCGTTGGCACTGTTTCAGCCATTTACGGGCTAGGCAGTCCAAATGAATACAACAAAATGATTCTTCACCTGAGGGTTGGTGCAATCGTTGATCAGCGTACCATTCTCCGGCAGTTGGCCGAATTGCAGTACAACCGAAATGACACAGATTTAAGGCGTGGAACTTTCCGTGTGCGGGGTGATGTAATCGATATTTATCCGGCAGATTCAGCAAAAGCAGCGGTTCGTGTGGAGCTATTCGGTGATGAAATTGAACGACTGTCACTGTTCGATCCTTTGACTGGTGAATTGCTCAATTCGGTTGTTCGCTACACTGTATTTCCTAAGACTCACTATGTGACTGCCCGAGAGACACTTGACAAGGCTATCAGTCGTATAGAACTGGAACTTAAACAACGACTTCAGGAGTTGGCCAATTTAAATAAGTTAGTTGAGGCTCAAAGACTAGCCCAGAGAACACACTATGACATTGAGATGATCAAGGAACTTGGATACTGTGCTGGAATCGAAAATTATTCACTGCACTTGTCGGAACGAAATACAGGGGAGGCACCCGATACATTGATTGATTACTTGCCTGAGGGATCGTTGGTGTTTATTGATGAAAGTCACGTGACAATTCCTCAGTTGCGAGCGATGTATCGAGGCGACCGATCGCGTAAAGAAACTTTGGTTGAATTTGGTTTTCGACTTCCTTCTGCTATGGACAATCGCCCGCTACAGTTTGAGGAGTTCGAGCGACGGGTCAGGCAATTGATATTCATGTCCGCAACTCCAGGCCCCTATGAACAGGAAAAAACTCCTGTGTTTGTTGACCAGGTTGTTCGTCCAACCGGACTCGTGGACCCGATCATCGAAATTCGCCCAGCTCACACTCAGGTTGACGATCTTTTGTCTGAAATTCAGAAAAGGGCGTTGATCAGTGAACGGGTACTGGTTACGACGCTAACCAAACGTATGGCGGAGGACTTGACAGATTACTTGAGTGAGCACTCAGTAAGAGTTCGATATCTTCATTCTGATATTGATACAGTCGAACGCGTTGAAATCATTCGCGACTTGCGCGCCGGTGTGTTCGATGTTCTAGTGGGTATCAATCTATTGCGCGAGGGACTGGATATTCCTGAAGTCTCGCTGGTTGCGATTTTGGATGCAGACAAGGAGGGATTTTTACGTTCATCAAGCTCTTTGATTCAGACGATCGGGCGCACTGCGAGAAATGTCAATGGTAGAGCCATTCTGTATGCGGATGAAGTTACAAGATCCATGCGAAGCGCGATTGACGAAACCAATAGACGCCGAGATAAGCAATTGCACCACAATGAGGTTCATGGTATATCTCCAGAAACCATCGAGAAAGAAGTCAAGGACATTATTGATGGTGTCCAGGCAAGAGGAAATCAGAGAAGACGAAAGGGTGGTCGAACTCGTGATTCATTTGAGGAAACGGAAAGTTTGTCAGTCGAAATCGACTTACAAAATCAGGGGCAGGTTGCACGAGAACTTAAGAAGTTAGAGCGGCAAATGCAAAAGTACGCGGCTAATCTCGAATTCGAACAGGCAGCCCGAACGCGGGACCAGATCAAGGAACTGAAAGAGATGGTATTTCTATCTGCATCGTAAATTGGGTGAAATTAGTGATTAACGGCTACTTTCAATTAGCATTCATAGTGGTCTTGAGTGTGACTTGTTTAAGTATTTCGAATGCGGTGCAATGCCGAACGAATCTGACTTGTAACCGACTTAGACACCAGAACTGGTTCAGTTTTTTGACGTAGCAGTGTCTCGATTAATCGACGCAAATTCCCATTTGATTGTGTTATATTTTTCTCCCGATTGAGAGCGAATTCGATTTGCGGGCGCATAGCTCAGGGGGAGAGCACTTGCTTGACATGCAAGAGGTCCCTGGTTCAATCCCAGGTGCGCCCACCATCATAGCGAAACCGAACTCCAATGAGGCAATTCTGAATAGGCAGGTTTGTCGACTGCGGTGACCGTATCTATTGATGTGTGCGCTGTGTAGTATGGCCACCCATCTTCCCTTCCAGCGCCAGTCTGAACCAACTTACCCAATCAGTGGGTGTGGCGACATGCGTTTCTACCGCGACTGCAGCCGTGCCTAAAAATTTACACTATCTTGTAAACACTGATGTTTCCAGTTGTTCTTTCCAAGTTCGAATTGCAAATCACCAAGAGTTGACTTTGATGTTTAATATTAGTAAACTTATTAGATGTATACTGTTCACTATCAGAAGCACGCTGCTCGTAGACTCGTCCGTATGCCGCTCAAACTTGCACGTAAGATTCGCGACAGAATAGAGATTATCGCAACCGATCCCTATCAACGGCATCCGAATGTTACTCGTTTGCGAGGACAAGAAAATTCTTTCCGGCTCAGGTTAGGAGATTGGCGAGTTTTCTATGCTTTGGACAAAGAGCAAAATTTACTTCTGGTAGCTAAGATTGACCAAAGAGGACAGGTGTATAAGCGATGAATGAGTTGAAAGTGCAATTTATCAACAAAGGCGAAGAACCAGAGTACGTTGTATTACCTATAGAGGATTACCTTGAAATGATTTCGTTGTTGGAAGATGTTGAAGACCGTTCCGCAGTTGATCAAGCGATAATCGACTATCAGGGAGGCACAACTGTTCCTGGAGAAGTGGTAAACTCCATATTGAATGGGACGTCGCCATTGCGAGCATGGCGAGAATGTCGAGGTTTTACACTGGATTCGTTGGCCAATCGTGTCGGTGTGTCGAAAAGTTATCTTTCTCAAATTGAAAACAACCGAAAGCCTGGCTCGCTCAATCTGTATTGTCAGATTTCAATTGTTTTGAACGTTGCAGTCGATGATTTAATCTACAGGGGAGAAACAACACACTCCTAAAATGAAGGGGGCTGTTATTGTGCACTTGATACAGAACGTAAAGCGAATTTACAAACTGTTATAAAGCCGACGAACAATTTGAACAAATTTTTATGTCGCTACAAAAGAAGAAAGGATGAGTATTCCTTTCGATGAGTTAATGCATGAAATTCCCCTGTACCGATGCAAACTCATGACCTCTGAATCGGGTCGGTTAGAATCGGAATGCCTGACACTACAAATTTTATGTAAGGCCAAGACACTCAGACAGTTCCTTCAAGTCCGTTTGAGCCATACAGCCAGGCTATCGTGTTGCACCAATCGTGTTCCGATTTAGCGCCCATTATTCGATCACGTAAATCTGCATGAGCTCCGGAACTGTGATAGATGTGATCGCCAATGAGCCTCGACATAAGCTGCACCTTAGCAGTTCGGAGATATCGTCTTTTTTTGTAGTTCTCAAAGGCAATTTCAACTTCACCTTCCTGCCGCTCCATTTCATCTGCCAGACAGACTGCATCTTCCAGAGCCATGCATGCGCCTTGAGCAAAATACTGTAGCATTGGATGCGCGGCGTCACCGAGTAAGGTGACCCGGCCATCAACCCAAATTTCGGATGGTTCGCGGTCGCATAGAACCCATAATCTCCAGTCTCTGCCGTGATCAATAATTTGGTTCGCAATAGGGTTGATGTGCTCAAATCCCTGTCGAACTTCTTCATGTGACACAGGTTTGCCAGCAACAGGTTCCGGTGCATCGTTGTGGAATGTTACGACAAGATTAAACGCGTTCCAACTCGATAAGGGATAGTGAACAATGTGACACTTGGGACCCGCCCAGAGTGTTGCCGCATTCCAGCGTATCTCGGCCGGCATGTTTTCAGTCGGGATCACAGAGCGATAAGTGGTGTGCCCGGATACTCTTGGTGCGCCATCACCGATCAATTGTGCCCGAATGTTGGACCATAAACCATCTGCGCCGACAAGAGCGGACCCAAAAACTTGTTCAGACCCTTCTATATTGGCGTACACTCGTTGGTCGGATTGAGTGTAGCCTGTCACCCGACTGTCAGTCCGTAATTCAACCAGATCTTGGTCAATGCAAGCTTTTAAAAACACACCATGAAGATCACCACGATGTACGACAGCGTACGGATTCTTGAAGCGACTTCGGAATTCGCCATCCAGCGGAATCCGGGTGATTTCACGACCGGAAAGGGCGTCCATTAGTCGAAGGCTGTCAATGTAAATCGCCATGTTTCGAGCGACATCGCCGACACCAAGAAAATCAAAGGAGTGAAACGCATTGGGTCCTAACTGAATTCCAGCGCCAATTTCGCCAAACTTGGATGCTTTTTCAAGTACCAGAGAAGGAAAGCCTTTTTGCGCAAGCCCTAGAGCAGTGGCAAGACCACCGATACCTCCACCCACAATCAATACACGATTTGATTCATTCTGGTCCAATTAGATATCCACAGTTGCAGTCAGCCTTTGCCGTAAATAAAGAAGCTTTACTGATTTATTTTTTCTTCGGCGGGAGTTACTTTTATCAAGAATGTCAGACTAAGTTTATTGGAATCTGATTACTAGTGATTTCTTGAAGGAGTGTGGCATTTGCACAGCGTTGTCATTCATCAAATTGCTGAATTTCATTTCAAGCTTCTTCATGATGTAATTTCCTAAATTTTGAGCAGAATTTCATAACTCCTACAAGCCAGCAACTTCTAATATTCTAACCATTTAGCACATAGAGTTACTTAACGAGCAAGTAAATTTGCAGGCAAAAATATGAAAAAATTAACACAACAGAGATACCATTGATTACATCGTGCCAGTGTAAAGTCGGCTGGACTCGCAACTAATTTTCTGCAGAGGTATATATGGCAAGCTTACTTGTAAGAAACATTGATGATGAAATTGTATCGGCTTTAAAACGACGAGCTGAACAGAAAGGCATTAGTGCAGAAGCTGAACATCGAAATTTATTGACTGCTGCGTTGTCAGAGCCTCCAAAAAGGAGTTTTGCTGAAGTCATCCAGTCGATCCCGCCAGTGGGCGATGATGACGATTTTTTACCAAAACAAGACGAATAATCGAACTGTGAATTTACTTGACACCAAAGTCGTCAGTGGGTTTCGAAAAAGTCGTAAATCAACTCTGGCGTTCATGCATTTTTTGTCACAAAAGTATCAGTAACTCTATCTCAGCGTCATGACCATGGGTGAACTGAGACGAAGCGTTGAGATGATTCGGTATCGAGGTGATTGTGATCCAGTTGACTTGCTTGAAACATAGCTTGAGGAAGAGACCATAAAATTTAGCAAGCACCTCCTTTCTTTCACTAAACTCGATGCGTAAGTGTGGGGGTGATTTGCGCGTCCCTTACCATTAGAATTCACGCGACAAGCAAATTACTGTGATAGCGCTGACTCATGTTTTATGTGTGGTTACGAGAAAGATTTCTCATTTCAAGGATACTAGTGTTCGACTGCTTAATCCATTTACTGGTATCGAATAGCAAATTCACAAATGCTCAGAAACTAATGAATCAATATGTGATGCGCATATCATTCATTCAACCGGCTCAGAGTGCTGCGTCAGCGCACTTTACTGTGCGAAACACCATAAATTTTTCAACAACGACAATCCAACACCCCAAAATACCAATATTTAGAAAATTGTCTAAATCATCTACAACATATAATGGCGGTTCTTCATCAATTGAAGCCGAAGTTTGATGCCGTTCGGCATCACAAGTTCCCAATTTCAACCAGTTTCAAATAGTTAGGTATGCCGACTGTTTCATTGCCTGATGGCTCAAAAAAAGAATACGCATCCAGTGTAACCATTGACGGAGTTGCCGCTGATATCGGTGCAGGTCTGCGAAAAGCAGCAATTGCCGGTGAGTTCAATGGAAAACTGTGCGATACGTCTTACCCAATTGATGAGCACGGAACTCTTCGAATCATCACGGGTAAGGACGATGCGGGGCTTGAAATAATTCGGCATTCAAGTGCCCATTTGCTGGCGCAAGCAGTCAAGCGGCTCTTTCCTGAAGCACAAGTTACGATCGGTCCTGTCATTGAAGATGGGTTTTACTATGACTTTGCCTATGAACCCGGATTCTCTGAGGATGATCTGGCCAAAATTGAGGACTGCATGCAGGAAATCGCTTCAGAAAAACTTCCAGTCAGTCGAGAAGTTGTTGATAGGGAAGAGGCAGTATCGATGTTTCGCAACATGGGAGAGGAGTACAAGGCAAGAATCATCGAAGATTTGGATGATGATGAAATCATTTCTCTTTATCGACAGGGCGATTTTGTCGATCTCTGTCGAGGGCCACACGTTCCGCATACCGGTTTTCTCAATGCTTTCAAGCTGACTAAACTTGCTGGAGCCTACTGGCGAGGTGACTCAAACAATGAGATGCTTCAGCGTATTTATGGAACTGCCTGGACTACCAAAGCCCAACTTGAGAATTATCTGGACCGACTGGAGCAGGCGAAAGTACGCGATCACCGTCGCTTGGGCACTGAGCTCGATTTATTTCACTTTCAGGAAGAAGCGCCAGGCATGGTCTTTTGGCATGAGAAAGGATGGACTTTATATCGACTTGTGGAGTCCTATATCCGGGATTTGCTCAAAGAGTACGACTATACAGAAGTCCATACTCCACAACTAATTGACCGATCGCTGTGGGAAAAGTCAGGACACTGGCAAACCTTTAAAGAGAACATGTTCACTACAGAAATTGAGGACAAGTTCTATGCGCTTAAGCCCATGAATTGTCCAGGACATGTTCAGGTATTTAATCAGGGACTTCGAAGTTATCGGAATTTACCGCTTCGACTTTCAGAGTTCGGTGTAGTGCATCGCTATGAGCCTTCTGGCACTTTACATGGGCTTTTGCGAGTGAGGCGCTTCACTCAGGACGATGCTCATGTATTCTGTACCGAAGATCAGATTAAATCTGAGGTTGATACTCTGATTGAAATCTCTCTGCGTCTTTATGATCATTTTGGATTTAGAGAAGTTCAAGTCGGGTTATCAACTCGGCCGGAAAAACGAGTCGGTGCTGATGAGCTTTGGGATAAGGCTGAAAGCGCACTTGAAAAAGTCTTGAATGAGCGTGGCATGACCTTCAAAACTAATGCTGGGGAAGGGGCATTCTACGGCCCAAAGATTGATTTCGTGCTCAAGGACTGCATCGGACGGGACTGGCAATGTGGCACAATTCAGCTTGATTTCTCCATGCCAGGTCGATTGGGAGCTACATATATCGATGCTGATGGTTCGAAAAAAACACCGGTAATGATTCATCGCGCAATTCTCGGTTCACTTGAACGCTTCATTGGAATTCTGATTGAAGAACATGCAGGAAAATTTCCAGTTTGGCTTGCACCAGTTCAGGCAGTTGTCATGAATATTTCTGAAGCTCAATTTGAATATTCTGTTAAAATAAAACGTTTACTGGAAAAAGCCGGTATTCGTACTGCAATAGATGTACGAAATGAAAAGATCGGCTTCAAAATTAGAGAGCAGACGCTTCAAAAAATTCCCTATTTATTGGTTGTGGGGAATCGAGAGGTACACGAAGAGTCTGTTTCGGTACGAACTCAGGACGGTAAAGATTTGGGTTCATATGCCATTGAGTCATTCATTGCATTAATCAATGAAGAATGTAGTACCGAGAATTAACACTAGGAGGACTGGATACGGCTACTGAAAAATTACATCGGATCAATTCTCAAATTGATGCCGAAAACGTACGCTTGGTCGATGAAGAAGGAACGCAGGTAGGAATCGTCAGTCTGGCTCAGGCGCTCGAATTCGCTGAGGAAGCTGTGCTTGATTTGGTTGAAATTGCACCGAATGCTGAACCCCCTGTTTGTCGTGTGATGGATTACGGTAAGTATCGTTATGCTGCAAGCAAAAAACAGCATCATGCCAAGCGCAGACAAAAACAGATTATTGTTAAGGAGGTCAAGTTTCGACCCGGCACAGATGTTGGTGACTATGATGTTAAGTTGGGACGCTTGAAGAAGTTTCTACAGGCAGGCAACAAAACGAAAGTTACTCTTCGTTTTCGAGGACGGGAAATGAATCATCCTGAATTGGGCCGTAGCATGCTCAGTCGGGTGGAGCAGGATCTTGCGGACATCGCAGTCGTTGAACAGGAACCAGTCATGGAAGGCCGTCAAATGGTCATGCTGTTGGCTCCACAGAAGCCATAAAAATCAGGAAATGTAAACTGCCATAGTAATCATGCCAAAGATGAAAACCAAAAGAAGCGCAGCGAAGCGCTTCAAAACCACCGGATCCGGGAAATTAAAACGCGGACATTCTCACGCGTCTCATATCTTGACGAAGAAGTCAACCAAACGAAAACGTGGACTGAGAAAACCAGGTTTAGTTCACGCCTCGGATGCTAACAGAGTCCGAGACATGTTGCCCTACGCTTGATGGAAGAGGACCTCAGAACATGCCAAGAGTAAAACGCAGCGTAACCGCCAGGGCGCGTCACAAGAAAGTACTTAAACAAGCCAAAGGCTACCGTGGTGCGAGAAAAAATGTATTTCGAGTCGCCAAACAGGCGGTTACGAAAGCTGGACAGTATGCCTATCGCGACCGACGTCGCAAGAAGCGGGATTTCAGGTCTCTGTGGATCATTCGAATTAATGCTGCTGCACGTGAATGCGGACTTACCTATAGCACTCTAATGCGAGGACTCAAACTCGCCAATATCGAACTCGATCGTAAATCGCTGGCATCAATTGCTGTCAATGATCGAGAAGCATTTTCATTGCTGGCGGATAAAGCCAAGTTTCAATTAAGCCAGTAGCGGATTCGATTTCGCTACTGAGTGCGTCTTTCCACGAGACGGTCACGTTACGGTTGAGTGCGAACATGAGTGAAATTCAATCACTTGATGATGTCGTTGCTCGCGCGACTGCTGAAATTGAGGCAGTTGAAAGTGAGCCTGAACTTGATAGCGTTCGTGTTGCATACCTCGGGAAGAAAGGTGTCATTACGGCACAACTCAAGTCAATTGGTTCCCTACCCGTTGAAGAACGCCCTATAGCTGGTAAAGCTATCACCTCGGCCAGGAGTGTAATTGAAAAGCTGCTTAAGACCAAGCGGCAAGCATTACTCCAGATTGTTCACACCAAGCGTCTGGAGTCAGAAAGAATTGATGTGACACTTCCAGGTCGCCGTAATTTTAGTGGTGGCCCTCATCCCCTAACCAGAACATTGATGCGCATGCAGGAGATTTTTCTCAGCATCGGTTTTGATATTGCTGTAGGGCCTGAGATTGAAGATGATTACCACAACTTCGAGGCTTTGAATATTCCTGAAAACCATCCTGCTCGGGCCATGCAGGATACATTTTATTTCCCTGACGGTAGACTTTTACGAACGCACACCTCACCCGTTCAGATTCGGTACATGGGAACCCATAAGCCACCAATTCGAGTGGTGGCACCTGGGCGCGTCTATCGTTGCGATTCTGATATCACACATACGCCGATGTTTCACCAACTGGAGGGCCTTGTTGTCGATGAAACAACAACATTTGCGGACCTCAAAGGGGTGCTTGAGTATTTTGTTTCAGAGTTTTTCGAACAGCAGCTTAAACTTCGATTTCGACCCTCATACTTTCCCTTTACAGAACCGTCGGCTGAGGTTGATATCAGTTGTGTTTTCTGTCACGGAGATGGTTGTAATGTTTGCAAAAGAAGTGGTTGGCTTGAAGTATTAGGTTGCGGAATGGTTCATCCAGCCCTCTACAAAGATGTTGGTATTGATGGAGAACGCTTTGTCGGTTATGCCTTTGGCCTGGGTGTAGAACGTTTCACGATGCTGCGATACGGTGTAAACGATCTTCGTTTGTTCTTCAAAAATGATCTTGACATGTTGAGTCAGTTCAAATAGATACAGATGCATTGTCATGTTGGTTAACATTCAATGGCTAAAAGAATGTGTTGCATTCGACTATTCGGTTGAGGAACTTTCCAGTCATTTAACGATGGCTGGATTGGAAGTTAAATCCATCAGTCCGGTTTCACAATGCGATGATCGCATAGTGGTTGGGGAAGTAAAGTCAGCAACCCTGATCGATGAAACCAATCACATTTCACTCTGTCGTGTTGATGTCGGACAGGATGCCGATGTTCGGGTAGTCTGCGGTGCACCGAATGTACGGCCAAACGGGAAGTACCCTTTGGCATTACTCGGTAGTAAAGTAGGCGACAGAACGATTGCAGAGGTTGAAATCTATTCGGAAGAATCTGCCGGGATGCTGTGCTCAGCTGCGGAGCTTGGATTGGGGGACGCAACTGGCGGACTGTTGGAATTGGATGCTACAGCGTCAGTCGGTCAGACACTCAACGCGTATCTGAATTTGGAAGACTTCGTACTTGATCTCGAACTCACACCGAATCGAGCAGATTGTTTGAGCATTCGGGGAGTTGCACGAGAAATTGCAATTCTTGCAAACACTCAAATCAAATCACAAAATCTCAAACACATCGAAGCGCAGTCAGGACGTGGCATTCCAGTTCAAATTGAAAATCCGGAAGATTGCCCTGTATTTTGCAGAAGGGTGATCGACAACATTAAGAGCGATGCCGGGACGCCAGATTGGATGAAACAAAGGTTGCAGAGAGTAGGCCTTCGAAGTATTCATCCCATCGTTGACATTACGAATTACGTCATGATGGAAACGGGACAGCCCATGCATGCATTTGATACTGAAGTTATTGATTCTTCAGAAATAATTGTTCGTCATTCAAGAGCAGGTGAAAAGCTTGTTCTGCTGGATGGTGAATCACTGGATCTTGGTCCGGGCATGCTGATGATAACAGACCGCAACGGTCCGATTGCTTTAGCGGGCGTAATGGGAGGCGAGTTCAGTGGAATTGGCGAACAGACTTCTAGCATTATGCTAGAAGCTGCATTCTTTTCTCCACACGCCATACGTCGCTCAGTGTCTAAATTTGGAATGCACACCGATGCATCTCATCGATTCGAAAGGGGAGTAGACCCCACAGGACAGTGGGCAGCGATCGAGAGAGCAACCGAATTGATTCTCGAAATTACTGGTGGGGTTCCCGGTCCTACACAGGAAATCAGATTTGATCAGCATGTTGAGACAAAACAACCATGTCTTGTTCGACACTCTCGTGTCAATCGTGTATTGGGATTGGATCTTGATTACGAGACCGTGGAATCTGTGATGCATGCAGTGAACGAGTCCGTGACTTCGGTAGAAGCAGGATGGAATGTCGTACCACCCGCTTATCGTTTTGATTTGACTGAAGAGCATGATCAGGTTGAGGAAGTCGCACGGGTTTATGGATATGACAAAGTTCCTACTCGAATGAACTTTGAACCTGGCATGTACCGAAACCTGAGCGAGAAGCACGTTTCTCTGACCTCTGTTCGAGATACGCTGCATTCACTCGGATACTACGAAGCTATCACTTACAGTTTTGTTGATCCGGCGTTGCAACAAAAGATCCAGCCAAGTGCAAATGGATTTTACTTGTCTAATCCAATTGCAGAAAATTTATCGGTTATGCGGACCAGTCTTTGGCCAGGTTTGATCGGCTCTTTTCTGGAAAACTACCGTCGCGGCAAAGAGAGTATTCGACTTTACGAAATAGGCAGAATTTTTCCAGCTAACGGTGAGATAAACAAATTAGGCGCACTCATCTACGGCAATGCCTCTCCTACTCAATGGGGAGTTCAGCAACGAAAAGTCGATTTTTTTGACCTTAAGGGCGATCTTGAGAGATTGATCGAATTGACCGGAATTTCAGACCAGTTGGAGTTCAAGTCAGAGCACGTTGATGGATTGCATCCAGGTCGCTCTTCGAGCATTTACCTCAATGGAAACAGTATCGGAGTTGTCGGGCAGGTTCACCCTGATGTACTAGATGAAGTGAATTCTAGAGAAGCTATCTATGTATTTGAAATGGTGTTGGATGTAATTTTGTCTCGAAGTGTTACATCATATAAGACGATCTCTCGTTATCCAGCCGTTTCCAGAGATTTATCACTTGTCATCAAAGCAACTCAGAATGTTGCTGAAGTTACTGAAGCAATTGAACAGTCTGCAGGAAATTCACTCGAATCTTTGTCTTTGTTTGATGTATATTTTGACATTGATTCAGCAAACACCTTAAAGAGTGTGACTTATAGATTGATATTTCGGTCAAATACACGGACTTTGACTGATGTTGAAGTGGAATCCAGTGTGCAACAGGTTTTGAGTGAGTTACACCGTAGATTTGATGCGACCTTGAGAGAATAGGCCTAACCAATGAGTAAATCTGTAGTTGTCAAGTCTGATCTTGTTAATGAGATAAATAACACGCTCGGATTAAACCAACGTGAAGCAAAAGATTTTGTTGAAAAGTTTTTTGAAGAGATTCGTTGTGTGCTGGAGCGTCACGAAGATGTTAAGCTGTCGGGTTTTGGACGTTTTAGCGTGAGGCACAAATCACCTCGTCCAGGACGCAATCCAAAGACTGGCATTGATGTGGAAATTAAAGAGCGAACCGTTGTAACCTTTCGAGCCAGCAATAAACTTCGCGAAATGACAGTCAACTACCAACCAGACGACACCTCCCAAGACTAGTCGGATTATTGTGGACTAACGGATGGCGCGTAATCATCTGGTAGGGACCCCAAAAATCCCAAATAAACACTACTTCACTATCGGTGAAGTTAGTAAGTTTTTCTCCATCGAGCCCCACGTGTTGCGATACTGGGAGCAGGAGTTTGAGGAATTGAAACCAGTTCGTCGACGCGGCAAACGTCGCTATTACACCCGTCGTGAGGTTGAATTAGTCGGTACCATCGTCGATTTGCTCTACAACATGGAGTTCACAATCAGTGGTGCACGCAAGCAGCTAAAGAATCGAAAGCGAGAACCTTCGTTGAACAATGACGAAATGCAAGCTGAGATTAAAGAAGCCGTTGGCCAATTGAATAAAGCGTTGAATATTCTTTCTCCCAGTTAACTTACTGAATTTCGGGGCGTAGCGCAGTCTGGTAGCGCACTTGCATGGGGCGCAAGAGGCCGGAGGTTCAAATCCTCTCGCCCCGACCAATTGTCATTCGTTTTTGTTTCTGCTCAACTATTTTTCGAGGTAACTTAAATGTCGGTAACAACAGTCAATTCATGGAATGACTTTGACCCGTTGAAACACATAATTATCGGACGCGCTGATCATTGCTGCATACCCGGTTGGGAACCTGCGATTGAAGCAAAGATCGAAAAAAACAGCGACATGTGGGGTATGTGGGGACCTCGTCCTTTAGAAACCGTTGAGAAAGCTAACGAGGAATTGGATTACTTTACCAATGTTCTGGAATCACGAGGTGTGCGCGTCGACCGACCGACCCCCTTTCAATGGAATCAGAGCGCCCATACACCTGATTTCAGTACAGAGACTCTATTTGGCTGCATGCCGCCACGGGATGTGCTGCTTACTGTTGGAAGTGAAATATTGAGTGCAGCGATGATGATGCGCTGTCGGTTTTGGGAATATCTGGCATACCACAACTTGATGCAGCAATATTTTGATGAAGACCCAAATTTTAGGTGGGAACAGGCTCCACGGCCGCGGCTTACAGATAATTCTTATCAACTGGACTATTTTGACGGAATAACCAAGGAAGATCTGGCTCAGAAAGCGAAAGAATGCGATTTTGTTACGACCGAACATGAGCCACTCTTTGATGCGGCAGATGTGTTGCGTCTGGGTAAAGATCTTTTTTGTCAACATGGTCTGACCACCAATCGACGGGCCATGCAATGGCTACAGCGTCATTTTCCAAATCACAGGATTCACTCTGTGAATTTTCCCACTGACCCGACTCCAATTCACATTGATGCAACCTTCGTTCCATTGCGACCGGGTTTAATTATCAATAATCCAGAACGAGCACTACCGCAGGAACAAAGGAAAATATTTTCGGAAAATGACTGGGAGATTATTGACGCAGCTTGGCCAGCGCATGATCGCCCTCCACCCCTGTGTTATTCCAGTGTTTGGCTGTCCATGAATGTGCTAGTGCTGGATCACAAAACAGTTTGTGTAGAAGCAACGGAAGTCAATCAAATGGAGCAACTTGATTCATTGGGATATGAGGTCATTCCCATCCCGTTTCGCAATGCATATTCATTTGGTGGAGGTTTGCACTGCGCAACTGCAGACGTACACCGAGAGGGAACTTGTGAAGACTTTTTTCCAAATCAGGTTCCAGGCACTCAAATTCAACCAATCTAAATTCTCAGAAGAATTGAAGTCATCAGATCAAGCGACATGCTCAATATTGATCAGTTTTATGACCGGATGTTGAAGTTGGCTTCGCATCGTCACGCCCCGGCATATCTGGCGGGAGTCAGTTTTACGGAAGCGGTATTGGTACCGATTCCACCTGACATGCTTCTCATACCGATGGCCCTGGCGAAGAAGTCTCATGCCTGGCGATTTGCCTTTTTGACTACACTATCCTCAGTCTTGGGTGGGTTGGTTGGCTATCTGATCGGTATGTTTCTCTATGACTCTGTAGGCCGTAGTGTCATCGAGTTTTATGCTCTTGATGGTTATTTTTCATCGATGGCCGAGTGGTATGCAGACTATGGAATATGGATCGTATTGGTGTCTGGGTTTTTACCGATTCCATACAAAGTCTTCACCATTGCATCCGGAGTTTTCGCGATGGCCGTCATACCTTTTCTGGTAGGTTCAATTATCGGCAGAGCCACCCGGTTCTACGCTGTCTCAGCCATCTGTTATTTATTGGGTGATGCGGTTTATAAGATAATGAAAAGATATACTGGACCTGCAATGGTGATACTCAGTTTGCTATTGGTTCTTGTCTTTGTTTATTCAACCATCAATTAGACTTTTTTCTGGTAGCATCGTACTGCTCGCACTCTTGATTGGAGCGTGTGCATCGGACACTCCATCTAGTGTCAGTGTATATGACTCGAATCCCGATATTCGGCCCGAACCGTTCACCACTTTCAAGGGGCGCACTACGATCGTCAAGGCAGGTGACAATCTTTATTCAATTGCATTTGAAGCCGGTTTCGACACTGCTGATGTGGCTAGATGGAACAATATGAATCAGGACGATACGATCTTAATCGGACAGGAAATTCGTCTATACCCGCCGAACAGAAACTCACCAACGTTTTCCGGTGCTGAATCCAAAACAATACCTGCAAATAATATCGTCGTATCCACCCAGAATTTAAGCAGCCCATCGAAATGGATATGGCCAACGCAAGGTGAGGTTATCTCGCAATTCTCCGCACAACACCAAAGGAATGGCATTCACATTGCGGGTGAAAACGGTACTCCAGTATCTGCTGCTGCGGCGGGAAGGGTGGTTTATGCAGGATCTGGATTAATTGGATTTGGCCGCATCATCATCGTCAAACACAGTGAAGAATTTCTAAGTGTCTACGCGCACAACTCTCGAATTGTGGTAAATGAAGGGGATTCGGTTCAGCAAGGTCAGAAAATTGCGGAAATGGGCAGTACCGATGCAGACCGGGTGAAATTACACTTCGAGATTCGACAATTTGGCAAACCAGTCGATCCACTCAAGCTTCTGTCTGCAGGCTAGTCGCTAATTTTCGTATTGTTTTGAATCGATTAGGTGCTGAGTAAAGCAGCCACGACTTTACGATCATCTCCGATCAGCAGATTAAAAGTGGAACAAGCGGAACGTGAATTCATCACTTCGTATCCACACCCTTGCTGCACAAGTGGTTCAAAAAAACGGCGATCGGGGAATTGCAAATTTTTCCCGGTTCCAAGAATAAGTATTTCAGGATCAAATTGGGCAAACATTCTGAAATGTTCAGTGCTCAGGTCCGCAACACTCTGTGCCGACCAGTCCGTGATCACATTATCAACCGTTACAATAATGCTCTGTGTATACAATACTTCGTTCACAACGAATTCACCGGAATCAAGCAATTTAACCAGATTGAGGCCGGCTGAATCGGACCTATGCAATTCCATGTTCTAATGACTCTTGAAGGTTATTTCGGACACTATATTTAATCTCTATTCATATTTTCAGTGCTTGAAAGTGGAGCATATTTAGAATGACACCTGTTCGAATTGGTTTGTTGGGATTTGGCACGGTTGGTTATGGAACCTGGTCTGTGCTAACCAGGAATTGTGATGAGATTGAACGCAGAATTGGGCGCAGGTTTGAAGTTTCTCACGTTGTTGTTAAAGACTTGAGTAAACCTAGGACTCCCACCGCAAGTGGATTGCACTTTACGGATAATCCGTCTACGGTCATTGATAATCCTGACATCGATATTGTAATTGAGTTAATGGGTGGCACAAGCCCGGCCTATGAATACATTGATCGCGCACTTGCCAATGGCAAGCATATTGTGACTGCAAACAAGGAGCTCATTGCGTTACGTGGCAATGAGTTATTTGAGACAGCAAAGAAGTCAGACAAGATAGTTGCATTCGAAGCTTCGGTTTGTGGTGGCATACCCATCATCAAGGCAGTGCGGGAGGGATTTGCAGCTAATCGCATCAGTTCACTGGTTGGAATAATCAATGGGACGTGTAACTATATTCTTTCAGACATGAAAGATTTAAAGCGTTCTTTCAATGATGTATTAGAAAAAGCTCAAGAATTAGGTTATGCGGAAGCAGATCCAACTTTTGATGTCGAAGGTATTGATGCGATGCACAAACTGGTTATTCTTGCATCCATCGCATTCGGTATTCCACTTCAGAAATTGGAGTCAATCCACTGTGAAGGAATCACAACGATTTCATATGACGATATTGTTTATGCCGATGAACTGGGATTTACGATCAAGCACCTTGCCATAGCCAGAAGAATTGAATCTGGAATTGAAATAAGGGTACATCCTTCATTAGTTTCAAAACAACGTCTGCTTGCTAATGTGAATGGCGTTATGAATGCTGTGGCTGTATCAGGTGATGCTATTGGCAGGGCTCTATTCTATGGCCCTGGCGCTGGTTCTGAGCCGACTGCTTCTGCCGTGATCGCTGATTTGGTCGATGTTGCCAGAGCCATGAATGGAAGTGTGAACACCAGCGTTCCACATTTGAGTTTTCAGTACGATCAACTGAAAAGTCTACCAATCATTCCATTTAACCAGACTGAGACTGCAAATTATTTGAGAATGAGTGCGCTGAATCAAGCTGGTGTTTTGGCGGAAGTAACTCGAATTCTTGGTGATCATGAAATTAGCATTGAATCGATTTTACAAAAGAGTTCAGGACATCACGAAGAGGTTTTGCCAGTAGTTATTGTGACTCAGGAAACCTTGGAAGCGAATATGCAAAATGCATTGGAAGAATTGCAAGTGCTTGATACAGTGATTGGTGAAATAAACCGAATTCGTATCGAAGCATTAGCGTAAGTCTGCAGATGAGTGATGACAGGATCATTTTGAATCGCACTTTGGTTCGCCGAACTCCTTCAGTCAAATCTGATGACCTTGATGTTCATCCAGTACTCAAGCAAGTCTATATAAACCGGAACATTTCAGATTCTTGTCAGCTCGACTATTCCCTCAATAATCTTCTGCCACCTGCAAATCTGTCAAATATTGACGAAGCTTCTGACATCATTGTCAGTGCCATCCAGGCGAATGCGCCAATTCTAATTGCGGGAGATTTTGACGCTGATGGTGCAACCGGTTCAGCGTTGGGCTATCTGGCACTAACCGCATTTGGTGCTCGAAAAGTGAGCTACATTTGTCCCGACAGACAGCTGTTTGGTTATGGACTGACTGAAGAGTTTGTCAAAAGTTTCGCAGAAGCACAACCCGAATTGGTTATTACTGTTGACAACGGCATAACCAGTTTGCCCGGGGTTCGACTGGCGAGAGAGTACGGAATGTCTGTTGTAATTACTGATCACCATTTGCCAGGTGAGGAGTTGCCAGAAGCAGATGCGATTGTCAATCCACGACTGCCTGGCGATCAGTTTGGGAGCAAGAACCTGGCGGGTGTTGGAGTCATTTGGTACGTTATGTCCATTGTTCGAAAAAAGTTAAGAGAGGAAAAGTGGTTTGAATCTGAAGGCATTGCGGAACCAAATATGGCCCATTATTTAGATCTGGTTGCAGTAGGGACGATCGCTGACGTTGTTCCTTTGGATTACAACAATCGTATTCTGATTTCGGAGGGCCTAAAGCTAATCAACAGAGGCCGTTCCCGCTATGGAATCAGGTGTCTGCTTGAAGAGAGTGGTAAAAGAATTGGAGATGTTGTGTCGGAAGATCTCGCATTCACCATCGGCCCAAAATTAAATGCAGCAGGGCGGCTTGATGATATCAGTTATGGAATCAAATGCCTGGTCAGTACAGATGAAGAGGAGGTGCGAAGTGTTGTCAAAACGTTGGAACGGCTTAACATCACACGCAAGACGATGGAAGTCGAGATGGTTCAAACTGCCAAAGATGAAGTCAGGAGTAACTTGAATTCAATTCCGGAATCCGTGCCTGGTGTTTGCCTCTACAACACTGACTGGCATCAGGGAATTATCGGACTGATTGCATCGCGGGTCAAGGAGTACACCGGTAAACCCGCAGTAATTTTCGCCCCAGATAGTGAAGGAAAACTTCGAGGTTCAGGTCGTTCAGTTCAAGGACTTAATCTGCGCGACGTTCTAGCAAGCATCGAAGCAATTGAACCGGATATCTTCGTTCAGTATGGTGGACATGCAATGGCTGCTGGAATGACACTTCTGAAAACAAATCTTGAGCGATTTAAATCACTGTATCAGGAGGAACTGTCACGCCAGTTAGGCGACAGAAAATGGGAAAATCAAATTCTATCAGATGGAGAAATCTGGGATTTAGGGCTAGAGGCCGCAGAGGAAGTCCGTTCAGGAGGTCCTTGGGGACAGCAGTTTGAAGAGCCAGTTTTTGATGGGGTTTTCAATGTAGTTAGCCACAGAATGTTAAAAGATGGCCATTTGAGCGTTCGCCTAAGCAGTCCCTATTCAAACGAAATGGTTGCAGGCATATTCTTTAGATACTCTAATTATCACTCTCAGCCACCGGAAAACAGAAGTTATAGATGTGCATTTCATCTGGTAGTCAATGAGTTCAGAGGTTCACGTAAGCCTCAATTGAACCTGATATATATGTCGGACGATATTTCTAAGGTGGGAACAATTCCAGGCAAGGCGTTGAAATCATGAATATGGTCGTTGCATTTGATATCGAAACAATTCCTGATACTGATGGCGGTGGATTGTTGTATGACCTGGAAGGGTTGAACCAGGAGCATGCCGCCAAAGCAATGATGGCGGCGCGTCGAATTAGGGTCCCTGATGCGGCGATGCTACCATTGCATCAGCAAAAGGTGGTGGCGATATCGGTTGCTGTTCGCTGGGACCGAGAATCGTTTACAGTAAAGTCACTTGGTAATCTGGAGTCAAGTGAGAGAGATTTGGTCGCTGAGTTTTTTCGTGCATTAGAGAGAAAACCGACTTTGGTTTCGTGGAATGGAAATGGCTTCGATCTGCCGGTTCTGCAATACCGTGCGTTAATTCATGAAATTCGCAGCGTCCCGTTTTGGGATACGGGTGATTTCGACCGGGAGTTCAGATTCAATAATTATCAAAGTCGCTATCACAAACGGCATGTTGACCTCATGGATATATTGGCTCGTTACCAGGGGCGAGGGTCTGCACCGCTTGATGAGATTTCCAAGCTAATTGGCTTACCCGGAAAATCAGGAATCGGAGGCGCTAATGTATTTGATGCATACCTTGACGGTCAGATTCAGGCGATACGCGATTATTGCGAAATCGATGCCTTAAATACGTACCTGATCTTTCTGAGGTTTGAACTGATTCGAGGTGCCATATCGAAGACAAAGTACAGCGAAGAAATTACACTGATACGAAGATATCTTTCAGATTCGAATACTGCACACTTTACGGAATTTGTACAGAACTGGACCGAATCTGCCGGATAAGTCGAGTCCTAAAAGAATTCGAATGTTGGTACTTCAAATTGGCTTTCCAATTTAATCAGTGCCTGAATCTATTCGCGCTACATCCTTGTCGGATTTAGACGATCGCCTGCGAGGTCGGGTTGGTCGTTTTGATGTGTTGCCGCTTGACTTCTTTCTGACTGAGCCATTCGAGTTACCTGTTGCAATCTGTTCCGACTGTCCAGAGTTTGAATTCGGGTCAGGGTAGTAGATTGAGTTCCCTGATGGGCGTTTCCGGCGTCTGTTCGATGTGCTCTTTTTCGACTGACCTGCAGGTTTTTCTACTGGGCTGGTTTGAGATTTGACTTTGGTTTGTTTAGAACGATGGCCTTTCTTTTCAGTGGTTCGAGTCTGCTTCTTGCTACCTTTTCGTTTCTTTATTGGTTTAGTTTCATCCATTTCCGGTCTAGGTTGTTCCACAACTACATCCTCTTCACGACCAAATATCGAACTGACAGCTTTCTTCAGCCAAGGTGTGGATCGCTTTTGTGACAAGTTGGATTCCAGCCTAAGGTTTTCCTGACTCACTGCTGCTTGCTGGACATTGCTCCCAGACCTGATAATGTTATAGATTTCTGGATTGCCGTTGGAATTCTCAAGTGTGTAGCTGACTTTGTCATTCTCCTCGATTTCAGCTGCAGTAAATCGAATGATGCGTTGATCAGGTATGAGTAAAGATCGAGTGGGGATAATGAACACTCGAGTTCCGGTTCGTGATTCAAGTGTATTAAGTTCGTGCCGTTTTTCGTTGACTAAGAAGGTGGCAACATCGACAGGCAGATGCGCATGAATCAATTCAGTGCTTTCCTTTCTTGACTCTTCCTCGATGAATCGCAAGGTATCCAGCGCCGTAGAGGTGACACTTCGAATAAATCCTCGTCCTTTACAGCGAGGGCATTTCTCATGACTGGACTCTTCAATCGATGAGCGCAACCGTTGTCTGGATAGTTCCAACAGTCCGAATTGTGATATTTTGCCGATTCGGGTTCGTGCCCGATCTGATTCCACTGCCTCAGCAAAATGTTTTTCGATTTTCCTTCGATTGCGAGGAGAGTTCATATCGATGAAATCGATGACAATCAATCCGCCGATATCTCTAACCCGTAATTGTTTGGAGATCTGGTCGACAGCTTCAAGGTTGGTTTGTACGGCAGTTTCCTCAATATCAGCACCTTTCGTTGAACGTGCTGAATTGACATCAATTGTTACCATGGCTTCGGTTTGTTCAATGACGATAACGCCACCGTTCGGAAGGCTGACATCTCTTTCAAACGCGTTTTTAATTTGATGTTCGATCTGATATTTTGAGAATAGGGGGATCGTACCACTGTAATGCTCAACCTGAACCTTTGCAGATGGCATGACATCTTTGACGAAACGCTTTGTCTTCACGAAGAGTTCGTGGTCATCAATGAGAATCTGCTTGACATCATCCCGAAGGTAATCTCTCAGGGTCCGTACGATCAGACTGCTTTCCTGATAAATCAGCATTGGGGATTTGTTCTGTTCGACAGTGGTTTCAATCGCATTCCATAGATTGATCAGGTAATTCAGATCCGCTTTGAAACTGTCAACATTCTGACCTATTCCAGCTGTGCGAGCAATAATTGAGTGCCCGTCAGGAACTTCAAGTTTGCTGAGTACTTCCTTAAGTTCGTGGCGGCTGGATCCCTCCACTTGCCGGGAGATGCCACCGCCGCGGGGATTGTTTGGTAGAAAGACAAGACATCGTCCAGCGAGACTAATGAAAGTAGTCAGCGCTGCGCCCTTGCTACCTCTTTCATTTTTTTCGACCTGGACGATCATTTCGGTGCCTACCTCAATGACGTCCTGAACCTTGACTTGCGCCATAGGGGTTGACGCAGTGTAATTGCTGGAGAAGTATTTTCTCGAAATATCTTTAAGCGAAAGAAAGCCCTGACGCTGTGCGCCGTAGTCTACAAATACTGCCTCAAGACTGGGCTCTACTTTGGTAACCGTACCCTTGTATATATTTCCTCGTTTACTTTCGCTATTTAAAAATTCTATATCGAGATCAACCAGAGTTTGGCCATCGACGATGGCAACCCGCAACTCCTCTGGGTGAGTCGCGTTGAATAACATGCGTTTCATTAAAAAATTCCTCGAATGGCACCGCAGCGTGAAGGTTCACCGTTCTCTTGGGTGTGACGGGGAAAGCCAAACTGGAAAAAATTCGAATCATCAGAATTGACTTCATCTTAAGTGCAGTGCGCCATTATTTTTATTGTGGAAGAAGTACTCGTCAGTGTCAGCTGGAAAAGCCTGCGACACCCAAAGTACACCTTTGAATTTGTTCATATTAATTCTGAAAGGACTACGCTACTTGCGCGACCCATTGCAAAATCAACCCCAAAAGCGATTGATTAGAATCTAAGGGTTGTTCTCGTCCTATTTGCACATGACATTATACAAGGAACTTTGATGGATTCTCTGGCCATGATAATTCGGGAGAAGAAGAAAGCACCTTAGCAACCGGTAAATTCAACATATATTGAGATAGTGGAAATCTTCAAGTTCTAACTTTCTGAATTTTAAAAAATGCCTCAGAGCCGAAAGTCCAACTACGCGTCCGTCAATCTGATCGAGATTGATGCGGACTCCGAAAATCGTCGGTTGGACAATTTTCTGATCAGCATATTGCAGGGTGTGCCACACAGCCATATTTACAATCTCATTCGAACGGGACAAGTACGAGTGAACAGTGGAAGAGCTAAAGCTGGTCGGCGACTTAAGTCGGGTGATCGGGTGAGGGTGCCACCAGTAGTTACACGGAAAAAGGAAGTTGTCGGTGAAATCAGTCCGAAGTTAAAAAGTGCGATACGGCAAGTTCTGTTTGAAGATGAATGTCTGATTGTTCTCGACAAACCTGCTGGCATTGCTGTGCACTCTGGCACCCGACACAATTTCGGACTGATTGAAGCAATGAAAATGATGCGAAAGAATGAGCCAGGTATCGAACTCGTGCATCGACTGGACAAAGATACATCTGGGGTTTTGATTCTAGCTAAAAATAGCCGCACACTAAGATTTCTTCAGGCCCAATGGCGTCGGGAGGTATTTTCGCATTCATTTAGTAAACGCTATCTAGCGTTGCTCAAAGACAGATGGGATGATCCATCAGAAAGGTGCGTTGAAACAGCACCGTTCAATCACTCAACGAACTTGGGGAAACGCCAATCTGCCGCCGCTGCAGTGAGTTATTTTTCTTCGGTTCGCAATTTCCGCAGTTGTGTATTGGTGAGCATCGAACTCCTTACAGGCAAAACACATCAGGCACGTCAGCATGCATTACACATCGGACAGCCCATTGCCGGTGACAGAAAATATGGCGACCGTGACTTTAATCGCCAAATGCAGGCCATAGGATTAAAACGTATGTTTTTGCATGCAAGCAGAGTTTCGATCATTCACCCAATCAGCAAACAGCAGGTAATGTTTGAGTCGGAATTGCCCCCCGACCTTTCAACAGTCATCAAGCAACTGAGTAGTCAAGAGGAAGTATTCGAATGAATTCAAATAATATTCATATGATCTGTAATTCAGACGATCTCAAATCCGGAGGTACCGGAGTCAAGTTCAATTTAACGGTCGGTTCACAGCCCGTGCCAGCTTTCGTGGTTCGTTTTGAAGGTTCCATTTATGCATATTTGAATCGATGTGCTCACATGATGCTGGAATTGGACTGGGATGATGCTGAATATTTCGATACCTCTGGTGAATATCTGATCTGTAGCAATCACGGTGCACTTTATGAACCGAATACCGGCGTCTGTGTGAATGGCCCTTGTTATGGCGCTTCACTCATTGCTATTTCGGTAAAAGAAGTCGACTCAATGGTCGTTCTGGATGACGAACGGTTCGAAATCGATCATACTGAGAAGTCCTAGTACTTTTGTTTACTATAGAATTGAAACTCCTTCACTTGCCAACATGTCAATAAGGCGGATGAGAGGGAGTCCCAACAAGGCGTTTGGGTCGGTTCCATCAAATCGCTTTAACAGCACAATTCCCAGACCTTCTGAACGCAAACTTCCGCCACAATCGTAAGGTTCATCTTTATCAATGTAATTCTCTATCATCGTGCGTGTTAAATTTCGAAATTCGACACGGTAGGGGATAATGTCTGACTGCACCTTACCTGTTCCTGTATTGATCAGCGCTAATCCCGTCAGTAGTACTACTTCTTTTCTTGACATGAGTTCGAGTTGAGAAACAGCGCACTCTCGATTTGCTGGCTTACCGAGAATTTGTTCATCAACAACCGCGACTTGATCTGAACCGATTACCAGGTGATTAGGATAGCGGTCAGTTGCAGCGCAGGCCTTTTCAACAGATAAGCGCTTAACCAACTGCTGCGGTGATTCCCCTGATTTAGGTGACTCATCGACGCTCGGTTTGAATACCTCGAACGGAATTTCGAGTTTTTCCAACACTTTTCGGCGGGCCTCGGATGATGATGCAAGCACTATTTGAGTGTTGTGCGAATTTCTGTCCGTTACATGATTGATCATTAGACTTTTTCTCACTTGTCAAAATGACACACAAGTTTAGAGTGCCAGCTTGCTAATTTGCTCAAAATGTATGCCTCCTGTTTTGCTTTATAATGTTCGTATTTCAAAGCTGCTTCGATTTACATTACAAGAACTTGTAAGGGATGCAGGCAGGTAGGGTAATTGCATCGGTAAAGGGGGGATTTTCCGTGGTGCCTTAAATGCTCTGCCAAGGAGTTTCATCAATATTGTATGAAATTCCCTGCTCGAAAATAAGTTTGGCTGATTACAGTGTATTGTCGGAATTCAGTCACATTGACAGCAGTCTGAAACAATATCAAATACTGGATTCGAGCCAGAAACCAACAAAATTCAAGAATACCGGAAGAGTAGTTCACTACAACCATTAGTTTGAGGAAACAAAGTGGCCGTACAACAAAGAAAAAAGTCCAAATCAATGCGTAATATGCGTCGCTCACATCACGCACTTAGCAAGCCAACTCTGTCGATTGAACCAGAGACTGGTGAATTGCACAGGCGTCACCATGTTTCCAATGACGGTTATTATCGTGGCAAGCGAGTTTTGCCAGAAGAACTGATCTCGGACGAGGACGAATAGTAACCCAGCTTAAATCCCGCTGGTAATTTGATTCAATATCCGCCTCAACGAGGCTGGTTGATTTAACATGGTAAATTCCATTGCGGTCGATGCGATGGGCGGGGATTTCGGGCCGCAAGTTACAGTGCCTGCCACCATAGCTGCGCTGTCCGACGTCAATGACTTGCAGTTTGTGCTGGTTGGAGATCAGGAACAACTCGAACCGCTGATTGACCAGCACAGCCATCCAGACTCCTCTCGTATCATAATTCATCACGCTTCCGAAACAGTTGCGATGGATGACTCACCAACCTTCGCACTCCGCAGAAAGAGAGACTCCTCAATGCGCGTCGCGATGGATCTTGTCAAATCGGGTTCAGCCAGTGCCTGCGTCAGCGCCGGAAACACAGGTGCGCTAACCGCAATTGCTCACGTTATTCTGCGACCCCTGCCGGGAATTCATCGTCCCGCCATTATTGGACAGATTCCAACTGTCGACGGATTCGTCAACATTCTGGATCTAGGTGCAAATGTTGAGTGTTCGGCTCAGGTGCTGTTTCAATTTGGAGTTATGGGTGCTACATTCGTCAAATACATGGAGGGTATTGACAAGCCAAAAGTTGCGTTATTGAATATCGGAATTGAAGCGATTAAAGGTAATCAAACGATCAAGGATGCTGCTGCACTGTTTGAGGCAAGTGAACTAAATTATCAGGGATACATAGAAGGTGATAGAATTTTTTCCGGTGATGTGAATGTGATCGTTTGTGACGGATTTTCTGGCAACGTGGTCATTAAGACCGGTGCAGGAGTTTCGAACTTTATTCAGAGTACCTTACGTGAAGAATTTGAGAAAAGTATTATGAGTAAGTTGGTAGCGTTGGCTGCCCGACCGGCATTCAGACGCACAAAAAAAAGAATCGATCCACGGGTGTATAACGGTGCAGCACTAATCGGATTGACTGGTTCAGTCATCAAAAGCCACGGAGCGGCAGATCAGCTGGCATTTCAACATGCATTGCGTAAAGCGGTGAATGAAGTTAAAAATAAAGTGCCTGCAAGAATAAATGAACAGATTTCTATTCTTGCTGCGAGTTCCTTGTGAGTTTCTCAAAAATCATTGCAACTGGAAGCTATTTACCGACCGGTGTCGTCACCAACTATGACCTTGCAAAAATGGTTGACACCAGTCATGATTGGATCTATTCAAGAACTGGCATCGAACAACGGCACATCGCTCATTCTGATGAAACAACTTGCGACCTGGCGGAACAGGCAGTTTATGCTGCAATGGAATCAGGTCGCTTTGATGCCACTGACATTGATCTAATCGTTGTAGCTACAACCACGGCGGACCAAGTATTTCCCAGTACCGCCTGCATATTGCAGGAGCGTCTGGGTATCCGCAATTCACCTGCGTTTGATGTGCAGGCAGTATGTGCCGGATTTTTATATGCCATTGATATCGCCGATAAATTTATTCGTACCAATTGTGCAAATCGGGCATTGGTGATTGGCGCAGAAACCTTCTCCCGAATCATCGATTGGACAGATCGCACTACATGTGTACTATTTGGAGATGGTGCGGGTGTTGTTGTATTGGAGGCTTCGGGTACGCCCGGTATCCATTCCACACACTTGCGCGCTAACGGTGCATACAAAGACTTATTGAGTGTACCAGTAGGCGTTTCGCGAAATTTCGACCAGGTAATTAACGGTTCCGCCTATACACAGATGCAGGGTGGTGAGGTGTTCAAAATTGCTGTCAAATGTATGGAACAAATTGCAGTCGAAGCACTTGAGGCCAACGAAGCAGCTGTTGATCAGGTTGACTGGATGATTCCTCATCAGGCAAACACTCGAATTATTACTGCGACTGCCAAACGATTGGGTATACCGATGGAGAAAGTAATCGTTACAATAAATCAGCATGGAAATACTTCGGCTGCCTCAATTCCGCTGGCATTGGATACAGCCGTTCGAGATGGGCGAATAAAAACTGGCGATACTATTTTGATCGAAGGATTTGGTGGCGGATTTACTTGGGGTTCCGCATTTTTGACATTCTAGAATGACTGATCTACTGTCTGACAAAATTTGTTTGGTTACTGGTGCGACTCGAGGGATTGGTCGCGCTGTGGCTGAGTCTTTTGCGGCCGAGAGTGGTGTAGTAATTGGCACGGGGACAACTGACAGCGGGGCGACTCAAATTACCGAATATCTGAAAACGTCAGGAGCGTCGGGTGAGGGGATGCGTCTGGATGTCAACGACGTCGATTCTATTGTCGAACTCCAGACGAAGATTCAAGAAAAATATGGTGCCGTGAGTGTTCTGGTCAATAACGCTGGTATTTCTCGAAACAACTTGGTGATGCGGATTAAAGACGCAGAGTGGGAAGAGATTATCGAGACAAATCTCAACTCTGTATACAGAATGTGTAAGACGTTTATGCGAGGAATGATGAGGCAGCGATACGGAAGAATTATCAATGTTTCTTCCGTTGTTGGACACATTGGTAATGTTGGACAGGCACACTACTCAGCTTCAAAGTCTGCAATTCTGGGTTTTTCAAAGTCCCTCGCTATGGAAATTGCTACCCGAAATGTCACCGTAAATATGGTTGTGCCTGGGTTCATTGACACAGACATGACCAACGTACTTGATGAGAAGGTACGCGATAATTTACTTAGCAATATCCCATTGGGACGGATGGGGCAACCCGAGGAAGTCGCCAATGCTGTAGTTTTTCTTGCATCATCGCAAAGCTCTTATATTACCGGCTCGACAATTTTTGTTGATGGCGGTATGATTCGACACTGAACATTGATAATAGATTCAGCAATTCGATATACAATTTTTATTTTGGTTAGTGTTACCATTTTTCAATTAATCTTACTTTCTCGGAGGTAATCATTAATGGACGGCAGCGGTCAGGAAACAATTGAACAACGAGTCATTCAACTTGTAATCGAAAAGTTGTGTGAAAACACAAATCCCCCTCCTGTAGTCACTCGAGACACGTCATTTACCGATGATTTACATGCGGATTCGCTAGATACCGTAGAGCTCGTGATGGAACTAGAACAGGAATTCGACCTGGATATTCCAGACGATATACAGGAAAGCATAACCACTGTCGGTTCAGCTGTGGATTTCATTGAAGCGAACTTCAAAGGATGAGCCTCTTGATGGTGGTTTAAGCGAAATCAATTGAAGTCATCATTTCGATACACACTCCAAAATTTCTTCCCCGTCACTGATTAGCCAATGGAAGGCCGTCGTGTAGTAATTACTGGCCTTGGTGCTATCTCGCCCATTGGTTGTGGAGTTCCCGAGAATTGGGAGAACTTGATCGCGGGGAAGAGTGGATTGGGCAGCATCACCTTGTTTGACACGACTGGATTTCCAGTCACAATTGCCGGAGAAGTCGACAATTTCGATCCAAGTGATCACATATCGGCTAAGGAAGCCAGGAGAATGGACCGGTTCATTCAGTTTAGCATGTGTGCTGCCGGTGAAGCAATCAAGGATTCTGGTCTGTTAGATTCCAATATTGACTTGGATCTGGTTGGTGTTTATGTTGGTGCAGGTATCGGAGGAGTTACGACGATTGAAGCCACAACCATACAAAAACACGAGCACGGGGTACGACGAATTTCTCCGTTTTACATCCCCATGTCAATCATTAACATGGCGGCTGGCAATATCTCTATCAGCTATGGTTTGAGAGGGCCAAACATTGCGGTAACCACTGCATGCACGACAGGAACACACGCTATTGGAGAAGCTGCGCGACTGATTCAATTTGGCGATGCAGACGCAATGGTTGCCGGCGGAACGGAAGCAGCTATTACACCAACATCGGTCGCGGGATTTGCCAACGCGCGTGCACTCAGTCGAAGGAATGATGACCCTGAAGCAGCTAGTCGGCCGTGGGACTTGGGCCGCGATGGATTTGTTATCGGAGAAGGTGCTGGTATTCTGGTACTTGAAGAACTGGAGAGTGCCAAGCGTCGAGGTGCCAGGATCTACGCAGAATTGACGGGCTTTGGAATGAGTGGAGACGCTCACCATGTCACTGCACCATCACCGGATGGGAACGGCGCGGTTAGATGTATGACCAATGCCTTAAGAAGCGGTAGAACTAACACTGATGAAATTGACTATATCAACGCGCATGGTACTTCAACACCACAGGGGGACATTGCGGAAACTATGGCGGTCAAAAAGCTGTTCGGTGACCATGCATTCAATCTCGCAGTAAGCTCTTCAAAATCAATGGTCGGACATTTGTTGGGTGCAGCAGGAGGAGTTGAAGCAATTCACACAGTACTGGCAATTTATCATCAAGTAGCACCTCCAACGATAAATCTTGATGATCCTGATCCACAATGTGATCTTGATTATGTACCTCACACGGCACGCGATACAAAAATTGGTGGTGCGTTGTCAAATTCCTTTGGATTTGGTGGAACAAACGGGTCACTTGCATTCAGAAAATTCAGTTAGATTATCATCTGAAAGTAACAGCTAATTTTCTGTCGACTCGACACAATAATTTCCTGACTGATTTCAAACGTGGCAGTCAAAAGAAAATCTCGTAAGCGACGTTCGTGGCCAATTTTCGTCGCTATCATTTCTCTTTTCGCGTTTGCTACGGTTACTTATGCAGCATACCTGATTACACGTCCACTCAACATACCAGTGGATCAGGTTTATGTGTTCGAATCTGGTGCAAACGCAACCGACTTAGCGAACATGTTGCACGAAAACGGTCACCTGACAAACCCAGAATTGTTGGTTTGGGTGGCGCGCACGGGACAATTTGAACGTTCTTTAAAGGCTGGTGAGTATCAATTTCAGCCAGATTTGAATCTTCTGCAGGTATTGTCGAAAATCGTAGAAGGAAAGTCAATCGATCATCAAATTCAGTTCATTGAGGGTTGGACTTTCAGGGAGTTTCTGGCTGAACTGAGCAACAAGGCAAATTTAAAGCAGACACTTGCAGAGGTTGATGCTGATTCCATTCTGGAACGTCTTGGCATATTGGAACAACATCCTGAGGGTTGGTTTTTTCCGGATACCTATAACTTCAACGCAGGGCAAACTGATTTGTCAATATTACAAAGAGCTCATACTCAGATGAAAGAGATTTTGGAGCGGGAGTGGGCAAATCGAAATCCAGATTTACCATACGAAACAGCCTACGAGTGTCTGATTGCCGCATCAATAATTCAGAAAGAGTCAAGTGTTGACGAGGAATATCCAATTATTGCGGGTGTGATTGTAAATCGCTTGAATAAGGGTATGCGCCTGCAGATGGACCCGACCGTGATTTATGGATTGGGTGGAATTGACGGGCCGCTCAAAAGATCCGAGTTAGATCGGGATACGCCGTACAACACCTATACTCGTTCCGGTTTTCCGCCAACTCCTATTGCGATGCCCGGGTTAGCCGCCATTCAAGCCGCAGCCCGTCCGGCAAAGACCAGTTATTTGTATTTTGTCTCTCGTGGTGACGGAACACATCAATTTTCCAATACGATAGACGAACATCTTAAAGCTGTTCGAATTTACCGTAGCATTGTTGAAAAGCAAGGCTGACTTTCAGAATCATCAAACCGAACAGATGACAGACCAGCAGAGCATGCAAGGAAAATTCATCACTTTGGAAGGTCTGGATGGTGCGGGCAAATCTGTTGCAACAGAGGCAGTCGTCTCAACCATTCAAGAAGCTGGGTTTGAAGTGGTAACTACGCGCGAGGTTGGCGGAACACCAATCGGTGAAAAGTTACGCAAATTAGTGTTGTCCAGAGACAGCGAAATTCTTTCGAATGCTGAAGTGCTGCTTATGTTTGCCGCACGTTCTCAGCATCTGGAACAACTTATATTGCCGAATATTGAAGCAGGGCGTTGGGTAGTCTGTGATCGTTTCACCGATTCAACCTATGCATACCAGGGAGGCGGGAGAGAATTGCCTTTTGACAGGATTGCACAGATTGAACAATGGGTTCAAGGTGAATTTCGGCCAGACCTCACATTGTTGTTTGATGCCGACATCAAAACTGCCCAGCAACGAGTTAGACAGATTGATTCGCCGGACCGGTTTGAGAAAGAAACAGATGAATTTCACAATCGAGTGCGGAATGCATTCATTAGATTACATTCTCTTCATCCAGAACGTATCAAATGCATTGATGCTACTCTTGATGTTAATGAAGTTAAAGACATTTCTCAGCGTTACATCAAAGATTTTATAAATCAATCTCATGGCTAACTATCTTGAACTGTATCCATGGCAGATCAAGGCCTGGGAGCGCGTCGTTGAATCATTAGGTAGACTGCCCCATGCGATTCTGTTTACGGGAACAGAAGGTATTGGGAAACTTCGTTTCGCGACTAGACTCGCGGTAGCATTGTTATGTGAAGGTGAAGAAAAATCACCATGTGGGGAATGCAGAAATTGTCGACTATTCAGTTCAGGCACACACCCGGATTTGCACGTGCTGACTTCTGAAACCAAACTCGAAAGTATGGATTCGGTGTTAGTCAGTTATGCTGATCGATATCTGGATGATCAATCCTCTCGTGCTAAACGCAAAAATCCCCGCTCAACAATTGTTATCGATCAAATTAGAGCATTGATCGAAAGCGCAAATGTAAAGCCTCACTTATCTGTGAACAAGGTTTTTGTCATTGACCCGGTCGATTCCATGACAAATGCGGGTGCGAATTCTCTGTTGAAAGTTCTTGAAGAACCGGCACCAAACACCTTTCTGGTATTAATCGCGCAGAGCACGCAGAATTTGCTGCCTACTATTACCAGTCGCTGCCAGAAATTATTGTTGCCAGTTCCAGAATCAGAGCAGATTGAGCAATGGTTAATGCAACTGAAATTGCGTCCACAGCAGATCAGCGCAATTCAACAATGTGGAAAGGGACCTATTGTTGGATTGCAACAATTACAGAATGATGAAATCTTACGTTCAACAGCATTCGTTTCCACGGTCCTGAAACAATTGCAGCGACACAAACAGAGAGATTTGTTTGAACTTATTGAGTTGGGTATTCAACTCGGAGAAGCAGAATGTTTGGATGAATTGCTTCGACTGGTCAGCAAGTTGATCCGCGAGGTTGCGGTAGTCAGAGAAAGAAACCAAAAAGGGGATACGTTGCTTAGTGAGATTGCGTTGCGTACAGACCAAAGAAAGTTGTTTCTAATCTATGATCATATTGGATTGTTGAGAAATCAAATAAGGGCAGGGGGGTTGGACAAAACGTTGGCTGTTGAAGATGCATTGATTGCAATCGACAACTGTGTACGCTGAGTCAGGAACATTCATTTATGGAACTAGCAGATAGTCATTGCCACATCAATTTCCCCCAACTATGGGAAAAGTTTGATTCTGTGCTGGATCTGGCACAGCAGATGGACGTAAAGTACATGCTGTGTGTTGCAGTCAATCTAGAAGATTATCCGCAAATACTGGAACTGAGTGATGCACATGAAAACATCTATCCATCAGTTGGTGTGCATCCTAACGAAACCGATGGTGAAGATCCAAGTATCCAGAGGCTGGTTGATCTCGGAATGGATGACAGGGTTGTTGCCATTGGCGAAACCGGATTGGACTACTATCGAAGTTCTGGTGAACTGGATTGGCAACGAGACCGATTTGCACGGCATATTGAAGCTGCACGTATCGTAAAGAAACCAATAATTGTTCATAGTCGTAATGCACCGGAAGACACAATTTCGATAATGCGGGATAACCAGGCAAGGGAAGCGGGCGGAGTGATGCACTGCTTTACTGGCGACTACGAAATGGCTAAAGCAGCGCTTAATGAAGGGTTCTATATCTCATTCTCCGGAATTGTTACCTTTAAGAATGCTAAGGACTTGGCGGAAGTTGCGAAGAAAATTCCAATGGATAAATTGCTCATAGAAACTGATGCTCCATACTTGGCGCCGGTCCCGAAGCGCGGTAAAGAAAATCAACCTGCCTATGTGCGTCACACGGCAGAATTTTTGGCAGAGTTAAGGGGAATCAGTCTGGAAAACCTTGCGGAGAATACAACGAACAATTTTCTTGACTTGTTTCAGATTCGAAAATTGAACCGCGTTTATTAGCTGCAGCGAAATCGTCAATTGTGGGTTTGTAGTTGGATTGGACACTTTTCCAAATCCACTGTTCTGTCAAGTCTAGCGGCGAATTCACAAGAACTGTGATAGTTACTTTTAATCACTTTGAAAGTTGGCAAATTCCAAAATTTTCAGGGCTGATTACCTATAGAGGTAATTTGATTCCGCGTATCACGTTAACTAGAATGTACCTCTGGCATCTCATCCCATGTTCGATTATCCAACAAACGTCCCGCCTGTTTCTTGAAGACTCCACCCCATTGTTTGAAAAAAAATGGTACATTGTGACTTACACAGTTGTCTCGTATTTCTCTTACCCACTCGGCCTTGATAGGTCTAGCCTTTGGCCCAGATTCTCCTCCCACAATGACCCAATCAACTCCTTCTAACTGTAAGTTAGGCAATGGTCCTAACAAAGGTTCAAGTGAGAGAAATTTTGTGTGTGCATCCAAGTTCTTTAGCAAGTCCAGTCGTTCAATCCATCTTTCGGACTCGATACTTACGCCAAACCAAACATTTGGTAACCAGTTTAATTTTTCGTTCATTTCAACAACCCGAGTTGGTCTCTTGGTAAGAATTTGAAATGTGTGCTGAGAAGCCCGATTCATGACTTCAAACACGGACTCAATAAACCATACAGGAACAGATTCATGAAACAAGTCGGACATAGAATTAACGAAGATCAAACGAGGCTTGGACCATTTCATTGGTTCATCAAGCACAGATTCATGAATTGTGACAGAAAACGAATTGCTATACTTCTTCGCTCCCATTGCTTTTAGGCGACGAGACATTCGTTCAGCATAACAATTTTTGCAGCCATGACTGATTTTTGTACATCCAGTAACTGGATTCCAAGTAACCTGTGTCCACTCTATTGAGGAATTTGTCGTCATTGTTAAATCTCGTCTAATATATGATTAGCGATTTTCCCTGCTAGACTAATACCTTTTTGATTCCCTACAAAAAACATAAACGCAAACAGCGTGGAATTTTTTGAGTTCTTCAAATCTCGATGCTTTTCAAGAAATCTTCTACCAAGTAAAGATCTAAGCTTTTCCTTGTAAATTCGAACTAGTCCGTCTATACCTGGATTTCGCTCGTATCCAGGTTCGCCAAATAGAGTTTGTTGAGGACTTTCAGTATAAAGTTCCCGCCAGCTTTCATCTCCGTAGACTTTGTTCAAACATTCAACCAAATTTTCACTTATTTCGTCCGGTCTTTTTTCTCTTGGTAACATGCGAGAAATTGCACTAACGGGAAATAGTAGCCATGTATCAAGCGATTCGTACCCTGCTATCTTCTCTAATGTTTGCCAGCTAACCTCTGTACTAAATGGGTCTAGAAATAGTACGCCGCGTTTGCCTCTTAAGAATTTGCCACATGTTGATAGATAGTCATTTGCATCAGCTTGTTCAATTTTGACATCTCTATGATTCGAATATTCTTCAACCAATGTTTCCAATCGTTCTATACGATGAGGGTTCTTTTCAATGAGAACAAGTTGGTCGAAAGGTTTGTCGTTAATTTTTAGTGCCCGTAGTACTGAACCTTCCAAAAATTCTTTCGTATCTGACTCCGCGTCACTAACTGTATTTATGAAACCATCACCTGCGAATGCGTCAATGTACACAAGGTCAAAACTCTGATTCTTTAATGCAGTGGTATATGAATCAAGATAATTTTCAAGAATTTTCAGTTTTTCTTTTGTCCATTTTCCGCCAAACTGGCTAGAATCAGTCGTCATTTCAGGCCTTATTTACTAATCTCTAATGTTAGTATCACTTGAACAAAAAGGGTCTCAATGTTATGAAATTAGTTAATCGATTTGTTGTTGGTGAAAAGGTGATTGCCAAAGTAATTCAATTAACCAAGTAATAACTTGTAATTCATTGTATTTACTGCAATAATTGATCCCTAAGGATCTCTTATTGTCCATGTGTGATGGTGCATCTAGTTCGAAAATTCAATCACCAGTTTCAAAGTTGGCAATTCGTAGAATTGGTATAAATCCAATTTGCGAAGGTAATTTATCAGTAAAGATTCACGAATCGCGCATTAACGATGCAGACTGAATTCAAAGAATTACCAAGAGTGATATTAACAATCATACGTTTGCAGATCGTTGAATTTGACTAGTCACAACCCCCTTTATTGCCATATTCGCTCCAGGAAATCCATCCTTGCGGGCAGACAAACCCCCAAGTTCGAACCACAGGACCGGTAATAAAAAGTGTAGTAGCGGTTTCACCGTCAGGTAATTCAATCCGATGTTGGAATCTTGGATTGCGAATCGCAATCTTTCCTCGACGAATTTCCCTAGTCGAACCATCGGGGCGATGTTCAATTAAACGACCTTTTAGCACACAGCTAATCGAATACCAGGGATGGTCATGAAGGGCGCGATCATCATCGCTTCCCAAAAATCTATGCAGGTAAATATTCAGAATCTTGTTTCTTGGTAGCAAATAGCGACGAATCAAATAATCGCTACCATCGAGTCCGGAAATTCTGCGACAGGACAAAAATCCACCAACTCCACTATCTTTTCCTCGGCCACCAATGACCAACCAAACGACTAACAAACAGATTGGCAAGAGAAGAATTGTTAAGATTACCAATTGAAATCTCCATCAATGTGAACTACGGAATTCAATTCAAACGACAGCAATACTTTTTTGTTCAACTTAGAACAGACAATTTGCTTACTGAGTTAGCGAAGTCCATAATAATTTTTACCACTCTATATTTTACTTTCTGCTGTTTCCATCGTCAGCAGCCCAAATTTCCTATACGACAGCAACTGACAGAGTAGGGAATTGTTCCGAAATGGAGTTGGTTAGTTCATGTGAAATGGATGTGGATACAACTTCGTATAATGTATATTATGTTATATTTCTATTATCTCCGGATTGACATTTGAAGAATAATAGTGGTGGAGAGACAGGATAAGGTTCCAGTACCTGTGATACTGTTGTTCCTATTTCCGGCGTTCATGTGATTCGTTCAGCAATAAGTTTTGGCACTTAACTTATAAATAATGCTACAACAATTCTTTATGTGTTGTTTTTCATTTAAAATTTAAGTTAGAAATGTAATGCCCTCAATTGTTCCCCTTTCCAGTTGATAACCGTCAATTTGACAGAATTGACTTTTGAAACCATCCAATATGATCATTGCCTCGTTTATTAAAAATACTTGCCCATAGGACGCTGTCATATAATTGAACTATCGAATATTTGCACTTGAATAATTGTTCTATTCCTGTTGTGCTTGCCGAGTAAATCTTTCCAATTGAGGTCTTAATTATGTGGAAAAAAGATAATCCTTCATCACAACAACCACAGACTGCACCAAGCGTACCATCGCAAGTAGAATCAATGCGGCAATCCATTCCTGCGAAAACTGAAAAACCAGAAAAAGAAGCCCGAAGTGCTGGTTACACGGCCCTTGACAGAACCAGTGCTGTAGCGAGAAGCGAGCTTGCTTCAGTTGAACCGACGATCATTAGCGCTCAGACTACGCTAAAAGGGGAAATATCCGGTCAATCAGACATCAGGGTTTACGGTAAATTTAAAGGTTCAATTGAAGCAAACAAAAACGTTGTAATAATTGAAGAAACCGGGCACGCCGAGGCTACTGTCAGTGCGAAAAACATCACAATTCATGGGAAACTTGTTGGCAACGCAACGGCTAATGACACTTTACATTTAGTTTCGACAGGTAGCGTGGAAGGTGACATTCATGCTGCTAATGTGATCCTCGATAAAGGGTCCACGTTTAATGGTTCTGTAGAAATGTTGAGGGAGAGAAAGACAAAATCTGCTGAAGCTTCAGCCTCAACCTCGCAGACCAAGCCTTCGAGACCTGCTGTACCCAGCCAGGTTGCGAGTAAATAAAATTTCTATCATTTCATAATATTTAATAAATTGAGTGAGACAGGCTTGCACTGAAGCCTGAATCCCATGCGATGAAAGAGGTCATCCATCGGTTGTGCGATAGAATTACACTCGATGGATGCTTTTCAACGTACCGAATTCTCAGACTTCCTTACCACCACAACTGGTGTTGGTTCAGAAAGTGTCCTTTAACGTATTGAATTTCAATTCGCCCCACCGTGTTGGAGATCGAATTCGCTTCAGTTCTGTTGGTATTAAAGTTATTTCCGAGTATTTTTCTCGAGAATTTGATGATACACTCGGAATTCTGGACTTTGCGCCAGCCGACCCAAGTGTTATTAACTATTTTTCTGAATTCAACTACATCTACTTTGCTTCATCTAATCTTCGTTCCACCTTGCTTGCGCTCAATGAGCGTCAGACGAAGGAAAGTGGCACCTGGGCAGCTGATCAGTTCTTGAATGCACTACCTTCCCTAAAAAACTACAAAGGATCTCAGCACTTAAATTTAATTCTGGTTTGGGATATGTTTAATTACTTGGACAGAAAACATATCATTGACATCATGGCCATGCTAAGTCCGATGTGCAAAAAAGGCGCATTAATTTACTCTTTTGTGTGGTTGACAGAAAAAATGCCGAGCATGCCTGGAGAATTTACTCTCGAATTCCCTGATCTCATCGAGTATCAGTTCAAAACATTTGATACCACTCCAACCCATATTACTACAACGCAGTCTGTTGTCAGCCTAATGCCTTGTTTCAGACCTCATCGTATGCTTGCAACGGAGAATGGAATCCTTGAAATTGCTTTGGAATTCTATGAGTTAGTTGATCCACCTGACCCCAATATTGTTCCGGCTAATCATCTAACTGGTATTTTTCGATAGAAGTTCTAACGACTGATTTGTGCTAAAAGTTCTATCGTATTAATCAACGCTTCCGAATAATCCAATCCAGAATGCTCTGCTGCTTTTCTGTTCGCAAAACGTTTTGAACCAGGTAATCGAGCCGGTTGCTCTTCGCGGATTTTTTCCACTAAAGTTTCAATCTGCTTGAAAAATTCTGGATTGAATTCAAGTGGATTCATGCAAATTAGGAGTTGACCGACTCGAGGTGGACCACCCTCTCGATCAAAAAATGAAGATGCCTGAAAACCAAAGTGACTATTGACAAAAGCGCCGGCTAGTATTTCAACCATTAGTGCCAGTGCCATCCCTTTCGTTCCTCCTATTGCATTCAGGCTACCTTTCAGAACTTCTTTAGGATCTGTGGTAGGTTGGCCCTGTTCATCTACTCCCCAGTCATCTGGAATATTACTCCCCTGCCCTGCGGATTGCACAATTTTTCCTCGCGCTGCGATCGAAAGAGATAGATCCAGCACGATCGGATCATGTAATTTCCTGGGACAGGCGAACGCGATAGGATTGGTTCCAAATATTGGTTTTGCACCCCCAAAAGCATGTATCGCTTTAGGTGTGTTAGCCAGCATAAGTCCAAGAAATCCGTCCTGAGCGAGTTTTTCCACTGGATGGCCTGCGACTCCACAGTGATGTGATCCGACTATGCCTGCCATGACAATACCCCCGCGCTCTCTACAGGCGGCCAGAAGTTCTTCCACAGCCAGACTGATAGCCGGGTAGGCGAATCCTCCATTTGCATCAATTTCGATACTCTGATGAGATTTATTTTGAATGAATGGAAGAGCCATCCCATCGACCTTTTGGCAGTGCATCTGATCAATATAGGAAGGAATTCTCGACAGCCCATGTCCGGTCTGTCCATCGGCGTCGGCTAATACTAGTGCTGATGCTACACTAGCGGCAACTAGATCATCAGCGCCTTGTGCAACGAGTGCCTTGTGAGCAAGGTGCTGCGCAGACTCAAAGGAAATTCGTACCTTTGAATTCAAACCACTTGTCAGGGACGCAGAATAATCTTTGGAGAAGCAACCTTCCCTTGAACTAATTCTCTAAATGCTTGAGAACCATCAGCCAAAGGACGTTCATCCACCCAGTCGAGCGCCCCATAATCACCTTTGGCGATCTTGTGGACAGCAACACGAAAATCCAAAGCAGTGTATGTGTAGGTTCCGATAAAGGTTATTTCCGAAAGCGTCATTTTTCTGACGTCCATTTCTCCGGATGCATCACCCAAGCCGATGTGCATGATTGCGCCTCCGGGTTTTACAGCACGAATTGACGTTTGACGGGTTAATGAAATACCGACTGCATCAAATACGGCATCAAAATGGTTTTTCGCAATGTTGTCTGTTGTTGGATTTATAACCTCGCAGACACCGGTAGATTCAATGACTTTAAGTCGCTGTTCGTTGGTTTCAGAAAGCACTATGGACTTGCAGCCATAATCACGCAGAATAATCGCACATAGCAAACCAACCGCACCACCACCGATAACGAGAGCATTTCCTTCCGATAAGGGACGCATGGCTATTCGTTCAACAAGTCTTACAGCGTGTAAAGATACTGCTGCAGGTTCTGCGAGAGCCAGTTTTACAGAATTACCGCCGTTGGGAACTTCAACTAGATTTTTTGCAGGAATTCCGAACTGTTCGGCAAAAGCGCCGGGTCGATTCATACCAATTAATTTGCGGTCCAGGCACAAATTTGTCAAACCATTCAGGCAGTCGTTACACTCTCCACAAGTAATCAAGGGATTGACGACAACCTGCTTTCCTTTACTGGACCCTTCGATGACAGTACCGCAGACTTCATGCCCTAAAATCAAAGGTGGTACTCGTCTGCTGTCATGGCCTAGATATGCATGTAAATCCGAACCACAGATTCCCACCGCCTCGACTTTAACTAAAGAATCACCTGGGAGCAGAGAAGGAGACGGTTCAGGACGAAATTCTATGGAGTTTGGAGCTATATATACAAGTGCTTTCATAACTTGTTCAAAATTTACTTGGCGGTAAAGCCGCCATCAACAAACAATACTTGTCCCGTGACATAATCCGACGCCCTTGAAGCGAAAAACAACACTGGACCCTGCAAGTCTTCCATTGTACCGTTTCGTCCGATCGCTGTACTGTCTGCCATTTTTTTTAAAACTTCTTCATTTTCAAAAACTGGCGCAGTCAAGGCGGTTTTGAAAAAACCGGGGGCAATTGCATTACACATAATTCCGAAAGAAGACCAGCTTTCTGCCATTGCACGAGTCAACTGGATGACACCCCCTTTTGAGGCGCCGTACGCAATGCCGTTAGGAAAGGCGCGAAGTGATTGAAGAGACGCAATGTTGATGATACGTCCCCACCCTGCTCGTTTCATGTCATCAACAAACAGTCTGGAAAAGAAAAATGGAATAGACAGATTCAGGCTGATCGTGCGGTCCCAACTCTCCCAGGAAACCTCATCCGATGATTCTCGAAGATTAATTCCTGCCGCGTTTATCACAATATCAGGGGAACCAAAAGGTTCGCAAATTCGATCATGTGAAGCCATTGCTGCATGACGATCAAGCAAGTCTACGTCAACGGAGTGAACAGAACCACCCAACCGTGTGATCTCGTCGCATTCCTTTTCTAGCAACTCGGCTCTTCGCGCTACAAGTACGACATTAGCTCCCATTCGAGCTAATGTTTGACTCAATGCAAGACCAATGCCCGAACTTGCGCCGGTCACTACGGCGTTTCTGGATGTTACATCGAAAAGATTCGCACGTGATTCAGGCATTGTGACCGAGTTGGAAGACTTCACCTGGGAAATATTTGTACAGCCGGTCATCTCCGGTGAAAGCGTGTCCTTCCATTCCTTCAAGTCGCGAGATCCTTGCAGTAACGGACCCTACACTTTTATTAGCTTCCTCATTCATCCTTTGATAGGTTACTGTCTTGATAAACTTGCCAACACTCAAGCCACCAGTGTATCGAGCTGCACCACTAGTCGGTAAGATGTGATTGGTTCCAGAACACTTGTCACCGTACGCAACAGTGGTTTGCTCTCCCAGAAACAGCGAACCATAATTCGACAGGTTGGTAAGCCACCAATCAAGGTCTTCTGTCTGTACTTCAAGATGTTCTGGTGCATATTTGTCGCTCAACGTGACCGCTTCTTCTCGCGTATCAACTACTGAAACTTCACCGAAATCTCTCCAGGCGGCTTCTGCTGCTGATCGATTTGGTTCAGGGAGTCGTTCAATATAGCCGGGAACCAGCTCAATCACACGATGTGCCAAATCACTTGATGTCGTTATCAGCCAGGCAGGGGAATCGGGTCCGTGTTCCGCTTGGCCGACCAGATCTGATGCGACTATGTTCGGGTCTGCTGATTGGTCTGCAATCACCAGAATTTCAGTGGGTCCTGCAAAAAGATCAATCCCAATTCTGCCAAACAATAATCGCTTGGCTTCTGCGACAAAACGATTGCCAGGTCCAACCAGAATATCTGCCTCATGGCCAGTAAATAGTCCATAAGCCAACGCTGCTATACCCTGAACACCGCCCAAAGCGAGAATTGAGTCGGCTCCACAAAGGGATGCGGTATAAGCAATCGCCGGATTGACTCCGACACCGGGCTTCGGTGGTGAGCAGGCAATCACATTTTTCACACCCGCAGTTTTCGCTGTGGTGATGCTCATTATTGCAGATGCTACGTGTGCGTAACGTCCACCAGGCACGTAACAACCGGCTGTGTTGATTGGAATCAGTCGCTGACCAGCTACCACACCTGGTGCCAGTTCTGTTTCGAATTCAGATAAACTCGCAAGCTGGTGTTCAGCAAATGCCTGCACCCTGCTATGTGCAAATCGAATATCGTTTTTCAGTTCATTACTCAAACTTTCGCCTGCTTGAGCAATATCCTGTTCACTAAGTACGACATCGCCGCTCCAATCGTCGAGCTCCTTGGCGTACTCCAGTGCCTTCTGCTCACCGCCTTCTTGAATCGATTCAAGCATCTCTCGAACGATACGCTGAGTATTTTCAATCGCGTCCTGCGCAACACTTTTCGTAATGGAGTCTTTGATTTTGTTAATCGCCATAGTGAGACCTTAAATTGATTCGGCTTCTATAAATCATTGTTATCTAACCAGGGCTATGCGCTTCGATAGAGTTTTGTCATTACAAACTCTCGATGTCCTAGTGCTTCTGCTGCCGTCAATCGACCATTACACGTTCGAATGGTCATGTCAATCAACAGGTCTCCAGCTTCATCCATAGTCAATTCTCGACGTAGAATGCCCGAAACATCCAAGTCAACATGCTCACCCATAGTACGAACAGTCCGCGGATTTGCAGTAAGCTTGATAACAGGCTCGATCGGATGTCCAATGATGTTACCTTGTCCGGTCGGAAAAACATGAACAACGAAACCAGCAGCCGCTTGGAGAGTAACACATTCCGCTGCGGCTGACGATGTGTCCATAAAATACAGTCCAGGCCCACTCTTAGGTTCCTCTGCAGGTTTAAGGACATCAATGTAAGATGTGTGCTTTCCAATTTTTTGGAGATTGCCTAAGGCCTTCTCCTCAATGGTTGTCAAACCACCTTCGATGTTCCCCTTAGTCGGTTGGCTTTCAGACAGATCGTTGGTTTTGTGCGGTTCAATAACCTCATCCATATATGCTTTCCAAGTTGCGTAGAATTTTTCACCAATTTCAGGTGTTGCGGCACGATCTTTGCAGAGAAGTTCCGCACCTGTCAGTTCAGATGTTTCACCAAAACAGTTGGTAGCGCCCAAGGGGTCTAATTTATCAATCAGATTACCGACAGTTGGATTCGCACCGATTCCAGATGTTGTGTCAGATTCACCGCACTTATGAGAAATCCAAAGGTCTTCGATTCCGCAAGGATCGCGTCTAATTTCAGAGGCCCAATGCAGATATTCTTTAGCGGTTCTTGATGCAGCAGCGATAGTCGCTATATCGCCTTGCTGTTCAATTGAAAATCCAGTCACTGGTTTGCCGGTTCTGGCAATACCGTCAACCACTCGTTTCGTCCAGCCTGGCTCAATACCAATGACAACGCATGCGGCAACGTTTGGATTGCTACCGGTACCAATCAAAGTGCGAAAATGCAATTCCAAATCTTCGCCAAACTGCAAGCGTCCGTAGTGATGTGGTAATGCGAGTGTTCCTTTAATGTTGTTGGCGACGGCTTCGCTTGCTGCATTGGACAAATCATCCAAGGGTAGAATGATGACATGGTTGCGAATACCTACGCGTCCATTTTCTCTTCGGTATCCGAATATTTGCTTTGACTCAGTCATTACCATTTTTCCGTTTTTGTATTGTGAACATGTACATGACCACCTTTCGAAATTGATGCGACAGTGCGGCCGATTGGAAAGCCATACTTGATGACTTTATCGCCATCGGTCAGATCAGTCAGTGCAATCTTGTGACCAAGGGGAATATCGTCTATCGCATCGACGGTTATTGTTTCATCTGTATCAATCACCCAGCCTGTCAATGTTTGTCCTGCAGTTAATTTTTCGACAACGATGACTCCAACAGAGTCGACATCGTCATGGACCAAAAAGTCAGGTGGAAATTCAGGTGCTTTATTGTTTGTCATATCAGAGATTTAATAGAGGTTGTTAAATTTAAAATCAAATTATCAAATTAGGAAGAAAAGTCAGTTTCCATTTCCAAATCGTTCATGACATTGGCTATGTAGGGTTTGTTTTGCCGAATTTCTTCAAATTGAAGGCCCAACAGTTCATGAGGAAACACAATCCACTTGTCTGTTGCATTGACATAGTAATCAGGGATTCGATCCGTGCGATTTTTTTCTGGCTTGAACCACGCTGCGGCCACACGGATTTGATCAGGCGTATTTCTTTTTGCACGTCTGCGAATCTCGGAAATCAGTACTTCAATGGTCAGTCCTGTGTCGAATATATCGTCAACGATCAGCAGAGAATCTTCTTTGTTAATATTATCAATTAGGTATCCGATTTCGTGAATCCGAATTTTGCCCTTTCGCTTGTCAATCCCTTCGTAGAATGACGTTCGAATTGCGATATGATCGGTTTCAACACCGTAGTACGCGAGAAGTTCTTGTATGGTGATTCCAACTGGTGTGCCACCTCGCCACAGTGCGACCAGCCAATTCGGTCGAAAACCACTTTTTAGGACACTGGCCGCAAGCTTGCAGGAATCTTCAAACAGTGCTTCAGCTGTCACATAAGTTTTTTCTATATTTTTTGTAGGATTCGCCATTCGATTCGTTCAATAATAAGAAAAAGGAACTGATTGCCAATGACGTTCCAATGACAACAGATCCCCTATTTCGTTGATGCTTGCAGTTCATATAATGATACATTCAAACCCGATCTTCTCGGGACACATCTTATCTCTTGATTGATATTTCCCTTTCTATTCCTGCTGACATTAGGAGGCACGGATACATGAGAATTTGCGTATTTTTAGGTTCCAATAAAGGTGTTCGGCCAGAGTACGCTGATGCTGCAATTTATTTTGGACAGTGTCTTGCTAGAGACAACATCGGCTTGGTATATGGTGGTGCATCGGTTGGACTCATGGGAGAAGTTGCACGCGCGACTGTTGAGGCAGGTGGCGAAGTCATTGGCGTCATCCCTCATCGCATCGCTCAACTCGAAATTGCAGCGGACTTTATCCCAGATCTTCGCTATGTTGATACACTCGAGGAACGTGAGAATCTGATGTTCGAATTGTCAGATGGCTTTGTTGCAATTCCGGGTGGAGTCGGAACCCTGGAAGAGTTCTTTACCGCACTCACATGGAATATTTTGAAATATCACAACAAGCCCATTGGTCTTTTGAATACTTGCAAATACTATGACAAGTTAATGGAATTGCTGAATTTTCAGAGCAATGAAGGGTTTATACCAATTAACTGGATTGACTCCCTGATTGTTGAAGAAGATGTCGAAGCACTCATTCATTCAGTTTGTGTTGCAAGCACATCCTATCAGCATGTAGGCGTATTTCCCCACTGATCAAGCTTATATGAATATGTGAGTGGTGGACATAATTCGCTCTTTCAGATCGTTCTGAGTTGACATTCAGGTTGAATTTTGAGAGTATCGGTAAATGATTGGGTTCAGGCTACGGATTTCACTATTGATGGCGGCGGGGTAAAAGGCTCTGTCTAGGCAAGATTTTTCTCATCCTAGAGCGAAAAAACAAACCTGCATATTCTGTCCAGCCGACTCTCGCACAATACACAACAGATTCAGCCGGTAGCGAAAGCGATGAGCTAAGCAATTTAATGTTTGGTTCACAAGCAACGAAACTAAGTTAATTCAAAAAATGATTTTGAATTGTCTTAATTTGAATAGATTGTCAATATTCTCGAAACCAGTTTTGTTACTTTTCCACTGCCAGCGTTTCGTTCAAATATCAGAAAAAGGCTAGTAAAGAATCCTAAACTTCATTATTACGATAGTGGACTTGTCTGCTGGTTGCTTGGAATTCACACACCTGAACAACTTATTGCACATCCAATTCGCGGTTTTATATTCGAAACGTGGGTAGTTTCAGAATTTTTGAAAAGAAGAACGAATCGCGGAGAATCTGGCGGGTTATCGTTTTTTCGCGACCAAAATGGTGCAGAGGCTGATCTGGTTATTGAACACCCAAACGGGCTATCACTTGTTGAAGCAAAATTCTCTATGACTGCAATGCCCAGTGTGATCAAGAGTTGCAGACGAGTAGAAAGAATTCTTTCTACAACAGATAGAGTGAATCATGCAATAGTCGTCTACGGCGGTAATCAACCCCAGAGGTGCGGAACAACAACACTTGTCCCCTAGTGTAATCTACAAGAGATTGGCGGGCTCTCGACAAATTTACTAGTGGCTATTGCAGGATGCTAGTCTTCCCAAGAATTACCGTTGAAATTCCCGCCTTTTGGGTGAGCCAGCAGTCAGTGGAAATCGAAAGAGCTTTGATCTGTCATTCCTCACGATATATCGCACCCAATAGAGTAAAGCTCCATTCCACGGCACACCAGAGTTCGACTTTCATCTGATTGTTTTTACAGGATATCTTTACACGTTGTCGAAGATGTCAAATGGTGCCCGGGGCCGGACTCGAACCGGCACGGGATTTCTCCCGAGGGATTTTAAGTCCCTTGCGTCTGCCAATTTCGCCACCCGGGCTTCGGACACAAGTTCTCAGACAATAGTTGATAATTGGAGGCCGGGGTCGGATTCGAACCGGCGTAGACGGCTTTGCAGGCCGCTGCATAACCCCTCTGCCACCCGGCCACGGATTGGCGATAAATCTGATTTTGGTTTTCTTCGACTTTGGTAATTTGAAGAAATATGGAGCGGGAAACGAGGTTCGAACTCGCGACCTCAACCTTGGCAAGGTTGCGCTCTACCAGCTGAGCTATTCCCGCTTCGATTTGACAACTCAAAAATTTTATCGCAGAACCATTTGCAATTGATGTCAATGTGAAATTTAGTGCAATTTTTATTCGGTTTCAACTGTTGCCTCTGTCCGCTAATGCTGGCCAAGCAATTCTAAGGTAGATAATCATTGACCAGACGGTCATAGCTGTGGCAATGTATAGCAGAATTTCACCAATTAGCAGAGTTGGGTAGTCAGCTATGGGCAGTGCATAAAGCAGCAACACGATCGCTGCCATCTGGGCAAAGGTTTTGATTTTCGCCAGAATATTTGAAGCAATGCTTGCACGATTGCCAGTTTCTGCCATCCACTCACGTAGTCCGGCCACACTGACCTCGCGCCCTACTATGATTAGGACTGCAATGATGAAAGCGGGTTTCGAAAAAACGCTACTGGTAATGAAGTCGTCCGAAACCAGTAAAACCAGTGCTGTGCAGACGATTAGTTTGTCTGCCACCGGATCCAGAAATGCACCAAACGCTGATTCTACACCCATTCTTCTCGCAAGATAACCGTCAAGCCAGTCAGTAATTGCTGCAGCAAGAAAGATCGCTGTTGCAAACCGGCCATGATCGGGCTGGAACAAGTAAACAACCACGAATATGGGTATCGTGGCAATTCGCGCCAGTGTCAGTAGATTGGGAATTGTTAAAGGCACGTCTTAAGTCTTATCCGTGTAGCTCAAAGTATATTTTTTCAGCTAGCAATGTACTGATACCAGGCACTTGACTGATATCTTCGGTACTTGCACGGTGCAATCCCTGCATGCCACCGAACTGTTTCAGTAATGCAGATCGACGACGTGGACCCACACCAGGAATCCCCTCAAGAATCGATTGTCTTCTTGATTTATCCCTTCGTCCACGATGACCGGTTATAGCAAATCGATGCGCCTCATCTCGAATGTGCTGCAAGAGCAGTTTCGCATCAGACTGCATTTTAATGGGTGATTTGGATTTGACTCCCCAATACTGCTCGTTCCCTGCTTTTCTCTCTTTGCCCTTAGATATCGCCAGTAAACAGACATTGGCAACTTGTAATTCATCCATGACTTCCAGGGCAGCGCTTAACTGACCTTTTCCACCATCAATCAAAACGATGTCAGGAAGTTTACCATTACCGTCTTTAACTTTTCGAAGACGGCGGGTCAAGGCTTGCTGAATTGCTGCATAATCATCAGCAGCACCAACATCAGCGATGTTCAGAGTGCGGTATTCCGACTTGACTGGCCCGTTGCGGTCGAATACTACGCACGAAGCCACTGTCTTTTCACCGGCAAGATGACTAATGTCAAAACATTCGATTCGCTCTGGAACGTCATCTAATTTTAAACTTTCAACAAGTGAAACCATACGCTGTTGCATGGCGTCATGTTGATTCTGGCGCTGGTAAATTGCATTGAGTGCATTGTTTCTGGCCAATTCAATCAGATTCAATTTTTTGCCTCGAACCGGATTTCGGACCGTAACCTTTTTACCGGTTTGTTCGCGAAGAACATTTTCAATAATCTCTGCATCTTTAATCGGATGATTGATGAGTACCGTTGAAGGAACTTCCCTCTCCAGATAGTACCGTGGAATAAATTCCCCCAACACTTCGCTCAAGTCCATTTCTACTTTAATACTAGGGAACAATGTCTTGTAATCAATATTCCTTCCACTTCTGAAAATAACCAACTGAACACATAAAATACCATTCAGATACACCGCTGCGATCACGTCGAAATCTGTAGTGCCACCCTCGACAGATTGAATTTCCCGAAGTCTCTGAATGGCACTGATTCGATCCCGGTAGTTGGCAGCCTGCTCGAATTCGAGTTTAGATGCGGCAGCCTCCATTTTTTCCATTAGCGACTGGTTAAGATCCTGACTTTTCCCTGTCAGAAAATAGACGACCTGTTCGACATCTTCCATATACGCTTCCCGATCAATCAATCCAACACAGGGTGCTGTACATCGATCGATTTGATATTGAAGACAGGGGCGCGAGCGATGCTGAAAAAAGGAATCTCTACATTGTCGGATTGGGAAGACTTTCTGGATTTGAGACAATGTATCACGCACCGCCGATGCACTGCTGAATGGCCCAAAATAGCGGCCTGGTTCTTTCCTGTTTCCCCGATAAAAACTTAGCTTGGGAAACTCATGCTGGTCATGTAGCCTGATGTATGGATAGCTTTTGTCGTCCTTTAAATTGATGTTGTAAAAAGGTTTGTTTTCTTTTATGAGATTATTTTCAAGAAGCAAAGCCTCTGTTTCTGATTTTGTGATGATTGTTTCTATGAACTCTACCTGCTGCATCACAGTGTGAATACGATGCGAAAGTCCAGACGGGCGAAAGTAGGAACGTAAACGACTGCGAAGATTCCTGGCCTTACCGATGTATAGAGGAGTGCCATCTGTATTTTTCATGATGTACACCCCACTGGAGGTCGGAATACCTCTCAGGTAGTCCCGAATACTGAAATTCTCCCCTCCAAGCACTGTATCCATCCAACAGAGTTACTCGAATCACCTAATCCTGTATATTAAGTGATTCACTAATTGGCACAGCAGTCAATTAAACCACTCAATAGGATTCTTGAACAATGAAAATTTCTGCATTTGAAGCCAAAGTTGGAAATCTGATCGAACTTGATGGGTCGCTTTGGAAAATCCTCAGGAAAACTCACGTGAAGCCTGGAAAAGGTGGCGCTTTCGTGCAACTTGAAATTAAGGATGTATCTGCTGGAACCAAACGAAACGATCGCTTTAGATCGGAAGACAAGTTAGAAAAAGCGCATGTTGATTTCAGGAAAATGCAGTACCTCTACAGTGATGGTGATATTTACACGTTCATGGATATCGAGAATTATGAGCAGATAGAACTGACAGCGGAAGACTTGAGCGATCAAATCGAGTACCTGATTCCCGATCTTGAGGTTCAGATCAATCTTTATAACGGAGCGCCAATTGGTGTTGAGTTGCCAGAGAGTGTTGTTCTGGAAATTATTGAGACAGACGCTGCAATCAAAGGTCAGACAGCCGCGGGAGGAAGTAAGCCGGCCACCCTTTCGACTGGTCTTCGAGTCAATGTACCAACATTTCTTAATGCTGGAGATTCAGTAAGAGTCAATACTGATTCAGGCGCTTATATTGAACGTGCAAATTAACAGCCAATTGTATTAGTGCTTGATAAAGTTATTGATGAATTGGCTCAGATACGATAGACAACTAGCTGATGGAAAATAATATTAATGCGTGAGATCCAGTGATCTTCAAAGTCAAGATATCAGTTCAAAAAAGTATTCTTTAATCTGCTCAATTTCGTCAGATTTCTCACCTTCTTCCGGGCGCAAGTGATCCAACTGCCATCCCGGTTCTTTCCAGAGTTCTCTGTTTTGGAGCAAGGCATCTATCGCTTTATCAGTTTCAACACTGCTTTGACAGATCAACGCAAAATCACAACCACTCATTAATGCGGTCATTACTCGCGTTTCCATATCCCCGGCTTCAGCAGCGCCACTCATTGATAAATCATCACTAAAAACGGGTCCATAAAACGCCAATATTTCCCGTAGCACATGTTCCAGCCAAAATGACGAATAAGTTGGAATGGCTGTGGTAACTTCTTTGTAGAGTACGTGTGCCGTCATTACCGCTGACAGGCGCTCCCCCAGTCGTCGGTAAGGGATCAGGTCGCAATTCAGGAGTTGCTCAATAGTTCGGCTATCTTCCGGAACTTCGATGTGAGAATCTGCAGCGACTCCGCCGTGCCCTGGGAAATGCTTTCCTACTGCTTTCATACCTGCCTTTTGCATGCCGCGTGTCCATGAATCAGCGAGAATTGCGACAGAATGGGGGTCGCTGTGAAACGAACGGTTTCCGATGACATCAGATTCAACTGTAGCAACGTCCAAAACCGGTGAAAAACTGATGTCAACATCAAGGGCTCTAAGCTCGCTTGCCATCAAATAACCTGCTATCTCAGCGGCATCATAACCTCGATCGATCTCTTTGTCATAGAGAGCGCCAAACAGTTGCTGCGGTGGAATCTCAGTTACACCATTCTTCAGTCTTTGCACTCGGCCGCCCTCCTGGTCGATGGCAATAATCAGGGAAGGCGTTCTGAGCTCGTGAATTTCTTTACTGAGATGACCAACCTGCTCTGCAGATTCACAGTTATTGGCAAAGAGTACCACGCCACCGACGGCTTCGCTTTGGAGCCGTTCGCGATCTTCAGAGCTAAGTTCGACGCCCGAGACCGATGTGAAAATTGGGCCAAGTTTCGAATTTGAATCTTCAGTCACTTGTCCTTCCCTTCGGTGATGTATACCAATGTACCAGGTTCGACCTGATCAAACAGTTCCATCACGTCTCGATTGCGCATTTTGATACAGCCAGCCGAGCCTTCTATTCCCATGGGATCATCATCCGGACAACCGTGAATGTAGATGAAACGTCTCATGGTATCGACATTTCCATGTCGATTTTTCCCCGGTTCAAGACCGCTTAGCCACATGATACGTGTCAAAATCCAGTCGTCGCGTTCTGGAAATTGCTGCTTCATTTCCGGAGTGTAGATCTCCCCTGTTGTCCTTCGTCCGCGAAATACTGAATTTTCCGGCTCGCCTTTACCGATTTTCGCTTGAATCTTGTGCCAGCCTCGTGGTGTGCAGAAACTGTTTTCAATCTCTCCAGGTCCGTTGCGAGCTGTTGAGACCAAAGTATCCATGACTACACAGCCGTTGTTATCGACTGCAGTCAATTTCTGATTCTTTAGATTGACCTCGATATACATTGATTATTCAATCATTTCGAAGTTTTTCTTGATGTCCTTTATGAGACCATTTGAAGCATCAGTAATCATGTCGAATGCCCGTTCAAATCCCTGCGGCCCGCCATAGTATGGGTCAGGAATTTCACGTTCTGACCAATTATCCGTAAAGTCTAAAAATAGTTGGATTCTGCAACGATGATCCCGTGGTGCCAACGAGATCAAGTCGGAATAGTTGTGGCGGTCCATTGCGATGATGTAATCAAATTGTTGAAAATCTGAACGACGGACTTGTCGAGCACGCAAATTGTTGAGATCAATTCCGCGAGTGGCTGCCACACTGATCGCTCGTGAATCGGGAGGGTCGCCTGAATGGTAATTTGCGGTACCAGCAGAATCAATTTTGACCTTTAGTTGCAGGTTGGAATTTTCTACACAATGCCTGAATATGCCTTCTGCACTGGGCGAGCGACAAATATTACCCAGGCAGACAAATAGTACGCCAACTTCTCGGTGATCTGACATGATGCTGTTGTGTCTCCCCTTTTTTAGAAATGTTCTGTTTCGATGATGCTGCGAACCAGGTCCAAGTCGTCTTGAGTGTCAACTCCTATTCCGCGATAATTTTCATCAATATGTACAGCGATGGTGTCGCCATGATAAAGTGCGCGAAGTTGTTCCAGACCTTCCTCTTTTTCTACTGGGCAAACATCTCGACTGGCATGTTTGTGAACCAGGTAGTCGACAGTGTATGCATAAATTCCGATGTGATGCAAACCCGTACGAGCGTTTTCCTGGTTTGTTTTAGTGCGATACGGAATTACGCTTCGAGAAAAATAAAGTGCTCGATTATGACGATCGATGATGCACTTTACGCGGTTGGGGTCGTTTCCATGTATATCAAGATTCATCGGAACTGCTGCGGTTCCGATTACGGCCTGTGAGTCGGTTTGTAAAACAGTCACCACCTGATCAATGAGTTCTCCAGGCATCAGGGGTTCGTCGCCCTGAACATTAACAATCATTCGTTCACCGGGTAGTTTCATCTTCTGAACGGCCTCTGCAATACGATCAGTGCCTGAGGCGTGATCCTCTGATGTTGCAATCACCGTCGCTGAAGTTGTAAGCCTCACGTTATCTGCGATACGCTCGTCGTCCACCGCCACAATAACCTGCTCAGCAGAACTTGACATCGCACACTCCACGACTCGCTGGATCATCGTTTTTCCGCAAATATCGGCAAGCAGTTTGGCAGGAAAACGGGCTGATGCAAATCGAGCAGGAATAACCACATCGAAAGGCACTTTCGGAGTCATAAATTAGATCTCACAATCGCGGAAACTCTATCGGAGAATGTGTTCTGAAACGCAGCCTCAGGAACAGCTTCAAGTTTCACACACCACCAGTTTGGAGACGCAAATTGAGCACACTTCACTGCATCTTTTTCGGTCATTAATACGATGTCATCTGTCGTCAAAATCGCGGATAATTCCTCTCGGTCGAAGTCGTGGTGATCGGGAAATGAGTAATTCTCGGATTGAATGCCCCGTTCAGCCAGCAAACTAAAGAAACGCTTCGGATTTCGAATGCCTGCAATGGCTGAAACGGATTCGCCAGCAAATGATTCAAGCGTACGCGTTTTTGAATTGCTCAATAGGTTCACTGCTTCAGTCAGTTTACATTCCATTGAATATTCATTCGTCTGTCCTATACCGTTGACAAGTTTGAGGTCGACGCTATGCGCATGTCTTGAACTTTCGCGCAGCGGTCCGGCAGGCAAACAAAAACCATTACCAAAACGCTCTTCTCCATCAATCAGCATTATTTTCAAATCTGATTCAATCGATAGGTGTTGCAAGCCATCATCGCTAATGAAAATATTGCAGTCTTTTTCCTTGATCAGCAAACGAATGGCATCAGACCTTTGCCTGGCAACTGCAACTGGCACATTAGTACGTCGCCAAATGACAAGAGGTTCATCTCCGGCAACATCTGGAGTACTGTCTTCTCCGACCAAGTGAGTCTCAGAGAGCCGTCTACCATAACCTCGACTGATTACTCCGGGGGAGTAGCCAGCATTTTTCAGATGTTCGACAGCCCATATGGTTAATGGTGTTTTACCGGTCCCGCCGACTGTCAGATTACCAATGACGATGATCGGGAATTGAAAGTGTTCGACTGCAAACAATCCACATGAATATCCGAATCTTCGAATCTCAACGACGGTACTGTACAGCAAACTGAGCGGCCAAAATCCAAGTGCAGTAAGATTACGGTCTTTCCAGACCTGTCGGAAAAAATCGTCTAGATTCACATGTTATCCGACGGCAACTTGACGGTTTGCGACAGCGGCTCGTCTCTCTGGCACTTGATCGTATTCGACTGTATCGGAACCGTTGTAGACGAGAAAGTGCCGACCCTTGGCCCTGGCAATCATCGTCACACGCAGGTCCTGCGCCAACTCGAGACCCATATAAGTAATACCAGAACGAGACAAAAGAATGGGAATCCCCATGTGAGCCACCTTCATCACAATTTCCGAAGTCAAACGACCCGTTGTATAAAAGATTTTCCCTTCTCCAGATGTGCCATCCATCCACATCTGACCAGCAATTGTGTCTGCTGCGTTATGTCGGCCGACATCTTCAACAAAAATTTCGATGTTGGTGTTTTCGCAAAGCGCACAGCCGTGTACCGCACCGGCCTGTTTGTAAATCTCGTTGAACTTTGCGATATTAGAGAGCAGGCCGTAAAGGGTTGATTGCCGGATGAAAGCTTTAGGCAAAGGATTTTCGTAAATCTTATCCAGCGTACAACTGAAAACGGTACCTTGCCCGCAGCCAGTTGTCACGGTGCGTTTGGACAGCTTATTTTCCCAATCGATGATCCCCTCACCTGCGTGAGTTTCAACAAATGCTGTTTCCCGGTCCCAATCAACTTTAATGGACTTGATGTCATATACGCTTTCCACTAGTCGCTGATTGCGCAGGTAGCCGAGTGCCAACAACTCAGGGTAAGTACCCAGTGTCATCAGCGTTACCACCTCTCGATCATCCACTTTGATCGTTAGCGGAAACTCTCCCGCCACTCGCATGTCGCGCTTTGTGCCGAATTCATCGATTGCTTCTACCGGATGGGTGGGTCGCAGGCCGGATGATGAAAGTAACGGCTCAAGTTTAGATGTTTTTTGACCGCTCATTTGTTTGCAGGGAAATAATTGACTGATTGAGTTGTATTATATTGAGTTTGATTAAACTCGCTTCAAGTGCAGATTATGGTTCAGTTGAAATTGCCGGAATTCAAGGTTGCGGTAGTCCTGGAGAAGCAGGAAAAACGTGTAAAGTCTTGGATTAGCTACGAGTGGGAAGTAGCTGCGATTCTCTCCGATAGAGAAGGACCGGATTCTCTAGAGGGACCAATCACGATTCGCGAATCCACGCAAACCTCCCAGTATCTGTGGAAGGGTCTGAAGATTAAATTGTACGTTGATGCGGCTGAGGGTTACTGGTATAACCTGCTATCAGATGTGCCATATGCTTTTATTGTTTGTGAACTTGACGCAGTGGACGATGATGCGGTACCGATTCCCCATTTGGTAACCATTTCTCAGGATGAGGCCGGTGCCCATTTGGAAACCGACAGTCTGGTTCTGTCAGGTCCTCTGCCAGCAGATATTCGAGATTCAGCCGAGCAGTTTGTTGTAAACAACTACATTCCTCAAGTAAAGAAAAAGCGAAAACGCCGCGACTGGTATAAAGAATCACTGAGAAACCAACCACCTTCCACTAACTGACTTGTAAGGCGCTCGCATACTAGGAATACAGCTGAACATTAGCAGTAGACAACTGTATTGATCTAATGACGATTTTTGAATGTTCGACGACAGTATAAATTTCGTTGATGCATAACCTTAATACCTGATTATTAATTTCATGTCAAATTCATTACTTCATCGCTGGTCTAAACAAAAAGCCGAAGGAACAGAGAAAGAGTTGCCATCGACTGAAATTCAAGATCAGCAAACCGAAACCGAAACTGATTCAGATGCTGAAGCGATTGCTTCAGCAGAAATTGAACAGACGGAACAGACCGAACAGGAAGATGAAGCACCAGTTGAATTGCCACCAATTGAATCACTTAGCGAAGAGAGTGATTATTCCTTGTTTATGTCGCCGGAGGTTGATGAGAAATTAAGAAAGCTAGCCCTACGCAAGCTGTTCAAATCCCCTGCTTTCAATGTTGTTGACGGACTTAATGACTATGATGACGACTTTACGACTTTTGAACTGCTTGGCGACATCGTTACCTCCGATATGAAATTTCATGAAGAACGAAAGAAAGCGGAGGAAGCATTGAAAAGGCAGCAGGCAGCTGAATCAGGAGAAGTTTCAGAAACAATTGAATCAGACAGCGAGCGAACAGAGGAAGAGGAATCCTCTGTTGCAAGTGATGAAGTTCTTCCATCAGATGATGATATTGCTGCCAAAGACGTTCAGAACCCTGAACAGGAATCGAATTCAGACGAACCCGTCGTCTAGAACAAGCGCTCTTTATTTCTGCTTATGAATCTTTCCGAATTTTTATCGGCTCTTCCTGCTGAGACCCAAGATGGCAAGGCTCGCAGCCAAGCCATCAACTCGGTTGAAGTTGAGGTTTCTCCAACATCGATTGTTGGCTACACATCAACAGGACGTGTGCTGATTGTTGGCCCTGCAAAAGAAATTGCTAAAGTTCAGACTAATCTGTCCGAAACAGGTGTTAGGAGTCACACGCTCACCACGAGTAAAAGAACAGATGATGAGGACGAGTCGTTCGAATACCCGATCAATTTTTATGCAGAAGAGTACGAATTGTCCGGTTACCTGGGCGCCTTTCAAGCGATTTCCATAACGGGTGAACGACGCATGAATCTCGGCGTGTATGCAGGGCATGAATCTGGACACTTCGATATGGTGATGGAGTTTTCGGACAAACCGGCCATTGCAGCTGAAATCTCACCACCAGGTTACTATTGGATCGGTAAAGATGCCAGCCGAAAATCTCAAATCAAGAGTGCGTTAAGTGAGATTCCCGAAATGATCGGGAGTTTTGACAAACCTAAGTTTTTCAATTACGACCCCGAAATCTGCGCACACAGTCGCAGCGGTATCGTAGCCTGTACTCGATGTATCGATGCCTGTCCAACTGATGCCATTGTACCGGCGACGGACATGATTGAAGTGAACTCTCATCTGTGCCAGGGCGGAGGGTCTTGCGCCGCTGCGTGTCCTACCGGTGCAATAACCTATGCTTATCCGCCATCAAACAATCTCGAAGAAATTCTGAAACAGCTGCTTCATTTTTACAGAGAATCTGGTGGTACGAATCCAACACTTCTTTTCTACGACAAAGCCAATGGCACACTACTGCTTGAACGACACAGCAATCTAATGAAAGAAAACTTTTTACCTGTCGAAGTTGAAGAGGTGGGATCGCTGGGCTTGGACATCTGTCTGAGCGCGTTGGCTTATGGTGCTTCGAGTATTAAAGTATTGATGACGAGTGAAACACCCAAATCCATGCGGCGCGAATTGAGCGAGCAGTTTGAAATATTGCATGTGCTTTTGCAGAGTCTGGGGCAATCTGAGCCAGTCATTGAATTTCTGGAAGAACCATTTTCTGTTGATCAACTGAATTCAGACACTGCAGCACTGTTCCAGGTTCAGCCTGCATCGTTTGCGCCGGCGGGAATAAAACGAACCGACATTCGGACCGCGATTGAGCATTTGTACGATCATGCACCCCAGCAGCCGAAAACAGCTGTCATGCCGTCACATTCACCGTTCGGTGAGGTTAATGTTGATACGAATACCTGCACACTGTGCATGGGGTGCGTGTCAGTTTGCCCGGCATCCGCTCTGGAATCAGGTGGAGAATCACCCAAGTTGAGTTTTATAGAGCACAATTGTGTTCAATGCGGCCTCTGTGAAACTGCATGCCCAGAGGGCTCGATATCACTAAACCCGAGATACCTGTTCAATACCGATGAGCGCATGCGCTCTCGCACAATGAATGAAGATTCTCCTTTTCATTGCATCATGTGCGGAAAACCATTTGCAACCAGTGCCATGCTTAATACGATGAAAGAAAAGCTCAAAAGCCACTCAATGTTTGCAAAGAATGAAGATGCGATTAAACGACTGGAAATGTGTGAGGACTGCCGGGTGAAAGATATGTTTGCAGCCGAGGGCGGATTTCCCCGCAATAAGCTCTGAACGATTGGTGGGTTCTCTGCTACGGTTTTTTCGAGGTAAACCAGTTTTTGACAACCTATTCAATTTAGAAATAAAAGTGACTTATTCGCAGTGTTTTCCAATTGCAAAATGAGTCTGAAATTAACCACGGAGCGGAAATAAACCTGTTAATAAATCCATAAAAAACACCAGGAATTGCGCGCTTTTGGGAGGCGCATATCCTTGTTGCTACGCAACTGTTTTTTTACG
>JAJEHQ010000041.1 GCA_022823625.1 Gammaproteobacteria bacterium | reverse complement strand
GATTATTTGGCGCGCCGAGATGCTGCGTGGATGGGAGAGATATACGACTTTCTCGGCATTTCAGTAGGCGTGGTTGTTCCAGACATGAGCCATGTCGACAAACAGGAAGCCTACGCATGTGACGTAGTCTATGGCACGAATAATGAATTTGGGTTTGATTATTTACGTGACAACATGGCATTCGTTGCTGCGAACCGGGTTCAGGGAAAACTGACATACGCCATCGTCGACGAAGTTGACTCGATTTTGATCGATGAAGCCAGAACACCATTGATCATTTCAGGAGCTGCGGAAGACAGCACTGCGCTTTATGCACAGATGAACAGGGTAGTTCCAAACCTGAAGCGGCAGGAAGAAGAGGACGGTCCGGGCGATTACAGCGTAGATGAAAAAACCCGGCAGGTTTATCTGACTGATGAAGGGCACGATAACGCAGAAAAGTATCTATCGGAAGCGGGTTTGCTACCCGAAGGAAGCGGACTTTACGACTTTTCCAATGTTGGACTGGTTCATCACCTAACCGCTGCGCTGCGTGCGAATAACCTGTTCATACGCGATGTGGATTACATTGTGCATGAAGGTCAGATTGTTATTGTTGATGAATTTACTGGACGCATGCAACCCGGACGTCGCTGGTCTGACGGATTGCATCAAGCGGTTGAGGCAAAGGAGGGGGTGCGAGTACAACGAGAGAATCAGACACTGGCATCGATTACTTTTCAGAACTATTTCAGGCTTTATGACCGTCTCGCGGGTATGACGGGTACAGCGGATACCGAAGCGGAAGAATTTCAACAGATCTACGGGTTGGAAGTGGTTGTGATACCGACGCACATGACGATGGTTAGACTTGATCATGCAGACCTTGTATACCGTACCGCGAACGAAAAATTCAAGGCGATCGTCGAAGAAATATCCGAACGGCGTGGCAATAACCAACCCATCCTGGTCGGCACAGCATCAATTGACACCTCTGAGTATCTTGCCGGTTTGTTGAAACGGCAAAAAATTCCTCATGAAGTCTTAAATGCCAAGCAGCACGAACGGGAAGCCAACATCATTGCCCATGCTGGACGTCCAGGTTCTGTAACTATCGCGACCAATATGGCGGGCCGCGGCACCGATATCGTGTTGGGTGGCAATCTGGAAATGGAACTGCGTGACGCCGGTGATAATTCTGGTACCTCCCGTATAGATGCAATTCGGTCAGACTGGCAAAAGCGACACGATATGGTCGTCGACGCAGGTGGTTTGCACGTGTTAAGTACCGAAAGGAATGAATCGAGACGCGTGGACAATCAGTTAAGAGGTCGCTCAGGTCGGCAGGGTGACCCGGGTTCGAGTCGATTCTACCTGTCATTGGAAGACAACTTGTTGAGAATCTTTGCCTCAGACAAAATGTCCGGCTTGATGGAGAAGTTTGGACTTGAAGATGGCGAAGCGATTGAACACAACTGGGTTACGAAGGCTATCGAAAACGCGCAGAAAAAGGTTGAAGGACGCAACTTTGATATTCGTAAACAGTTGCTGGAGTTCGATGATGTGGCAAACGAACAGCGAAAGGTTGTTTATGAGCAGCGCAATTTCCTGATGGAGAGTGCGGAGGTTACCGACGCAATTGAGGAGATGCGGGTTTTGTACGTTGAGAGTGTCGTTAATTCCTGTCTGTCTCCGGACAATAATGACGAGATGTGGGATCTTGATCTTTTGACAAAGGAAATCGAGCAATCATTCAATACGAGACTACCCGTTGCTGAATGGCTCGAAGCTGAACCGGAATTGAGTCAGGAAAGTTTGGCGGCAAGAGTGGACGAAGCACTGGCTGAACATTATGCAGCCCGAATAAATATTGAACAGGAAGCGGAACTTCGAACCATTGAGAAAGCTCTGATGCTGATGGTTTTGGACAATTCTTGGAAGGAACATCTCGCGAATATGGACTTTCTGCGACAAGGCATTCATCTTCGCGGCTATGCGCAGAAAAATCCCAAGCAGGAATACAAACGCGAAGCATTTGAAATGTTCAGCACAATGATGCAGAACGTTGCACACGAAGTCATTCGATTGCTGTTTCGACTTGAAATTAAACCAAGTGAAGACGTTGAACGAATCGCGCAACGCGAGTCTCCGACCACACAGAAACTGCAATATTTGCACTCCCAATCAGAGTCGGCGTTAGAAGGCGGCGCCGTTCCAAAGCGACAGCCAGAAGTTACCACCTTCGTCCGGGAAGAGCGGAAAGTTGGACGAAATGAACCCTGTCCCTGTGGTTCAGGAAAGAAATACAAACGATGTTGCGGAGTGGCTGCCTGAATTATGGCAGTTAATCTGAGTTCACCGTCTTCAATTCCGCCGGTGCCGGGTATCAGGATAGGCGCTGCGGATGCCGGAATCCGAAAGTCATCAGGTGAAGATCTGGTTGTCTTCGCAGTACCGCAGACAGCGACTATTGCAGGTGTATTTACTCAAAATAAGGCCCGGGCGGCACCGGTTGAAATTGCGATAAAACATCTCAATTTTGCAGGAGCGCGAAATTCCGGTGCGAATCGTGCGCTTGTAATCAATAGCGGCAACGCCAATGCGGGACTAGGCTCCCAAGGAATAGAAGACTGTTTGGCAATCTGCGACATGGTAGCTGCCGAGTTGAATATTACCCAAGATGCTGTTCTTCCGTTTTCGACTGGTGTCATTGGAGAGCGTCTGCCACTTGAGAAGTTTTCCACTCACCTGGGTGAATGTATCGCCACCCTCTGCCAAGACAATTGGGCGGCAGCATCCCGAGGCATTATGACGACGGATACTGTTCCAAAAGCGGTATCGAGAACAATTGAGCTGAATGATGGCGAATGTATTGTGATTTCCGGAATTGCAAAAGGGTCTGGGATGATTGAGCCGAACATGGCAACCATGCTGGCGTTTGTTGCCACCGACGCCAAGATTGATTCCGCTTATCTGCAGACTGTTCTTGAGAGTGTGGTTGATGAAAGCTTCAATTGCATTACAGTTGATGGCGATACTTCCACTAATGACACGTGTATGCTTATTGCTACTGCCGAATCCGGTATTGAAATCAGTGAACACTCTGATTTACGAGTGAAGGAACTGTTTACTGAATCACTACGCGAGGTCGCAACACAACTTGCCCAAGCTATCGTCCGAGACGGTGAAGGTGCGACCAAATTCATCACGATTCGCGTCACTGGCGGTATGTCGCAGTCAGACTGTAGAGTGGTCGCCAAAACTGTGGCTAATTCACCTTTGGTTAAAACTGCGCTGCACGCTTCAGACCCCAATTGGGGACGAATCTATGCAGCCATCGGGCGTGCTCCGGTTGAAGATCTGTACCTGGACCGTGTCAATATCAATATCAATGATGTCGTAGTGATGTCAGAGGGTGAGTTGAACCCCGATTATCGGGAAACGGATGCGACCGCCGCAATGAAAGACGCAGAAATTTCCATCGGTATTGATCTTGGAATTGGCCAGTCAGGAGAGTCAGCAACCGTTTGGACGACTGATCTCAGTTATGAATACATTCGCATCAATGCTGAATATCGAACCTGATAGAATCCGTGTTGCAGTTGGTCTGGTACTTGATTCCCAGCGCCGCGTGCTTATTGGTTGCCGAACCGTACCAGATCAGTATTTTGGGAAATGGGAGTTTCCAGGTGGGAAGATTCAAAATGGTGAATCGGTATCGGATGCTTTGAAACGGGAGCTCGATGAAGAGATTGGAATATCGGTAATTTCCTCTACGCACTTTGACAGTTTTAACTATGATTATCCCGACCGAAAAGTGAGGCTTAATTTTCGGCTGGTAGAACGGTATTCTGGAGAACCAAACAGTCTTGAACAGCAGGACTTACGCTGGGTTGAAATCAACGACTTAGGCAGGTTTGACATGCTTGCGCCAAACATTAGAATTATCGAACAATTGAAGAATTTAAACAGGCAGACTACGGATGGCGAAATCTCCATTTAAACGCTATTCCGGTTTCTCCCTGCTTCGAAATGCGCTGTCGAACCATCGTAGATGGCCGCGGGCCTGGCGCGACCCGGAACCTAGAAAATCTTACGATGTCATCATTGTTGGTGCTGGCGGTCACGGTTTAGCAACTGCCTACTATCTGGCTAAACTGCATGGTGTCAAGAATATCGCGGTATTGGAAAAGGGCTGGCTAGGTGGCGGTAACACCGGACGCAATACCACAATAGTACGATCCAACTACATGTTGGATGGCAACGCCAATTTTTACGAGCATTCACTCAAGCTGTGGGAAGGGCTATCGAAAGAACTGAACTACAACGTCATGTTCAGTCAGCGTGGTGTGCTGAATCTGGCACATAGTGACTCTGAAATGGAATCTTTTGCGATACGCGGAAATGCAATGCGACTAAATGGAATTGATGCCGAACTGTTGTTGCCTGATCAGATTCGACAAATGGTGCCGCACCTTGATTGTTCTCAATCAACTCGTTATCCTATATTTGGCGGGCTGTTGCAGGAAAGGGGAGGTACTGCACGGCACGATGCGGTTGCTTGGGGATATGCTCGAGGTGCTGATGCGCTCGGAGTCGATATTATTCAAAACTGTGAAGTCTCGGGAATACGCGTTAAGGATAACCGTGTGGTTGGTGTTGACACAAACCGCGGGTCGATTGATGCTCCAAAAGTGGGTTTAGCGGTAGCAGGAAATTCCGGGCGACTGGCCGCTATGGCAGGACTTAAACTTCCGATCGAATCTCACGTGTTGCAGGCAATGGTGACTGAACCACTCAAGCCAATCATTCATACGGTAGTAACATCAGGTGCTTCGCATGTATATATCAACCAGACCGACAAGGGTGAGGTGCTGTTTGGCGGTGATCTCGATCTTTACAATTCATACGCCCAACGCGGTAATCTGCCGAGAATCGAGTATGTCGTACAGTCAGTTCTGACTTTGTTTCCCTGTTTGCGGCGAGTGCGTCTCATGCGTACTTGGGGCGGTGTTATGGACATGTCAATGGACGGAAGCCCGATCATTGGTAAGTTGCCCATTGATGGGATGTACTTTAACGGTGGCTGGTGCTATGGCGGCTTTAAAGCCACCCCGGGATCTGGATGGTGTTTTGCCCATACGATTGCGAATGATGAACCGCATGAACTGAACAAAGCACTTAGCCTTGAACGATTTGAGACTGGTGCGCTATTGGATGAAAAGGGCAGTGGCGCATTCGCATTTTCCCACTGACTCTATAGACAGAATACAAGAACGGCCCACATATGCTATTGATTCCTTGTCCCTGGTGTGGTAAGCGAGCTCAAACCGAGTTCACTTACCGCGGTGATGCGACTGTTGAGCGACCTGACCTAGCAGACAGTGATTCTCAATGGTATGACTACGTTTACACCCGGGATAATCCCCGTGGTGAGCACACTGAGTGGTGGCACCATACCGGTGGCTGTCGAAAATGGTTCAAGGTGCGTCGCAATACCTGGACTCACGAAGTGATATCAAGTGAACCTCCGGTTCGAGACTAACGCGAACAGGAACTGACAAGACAAATGGGTGCTTTTCGAAATTCCTCTGGCGGGACATTGGATCGAACTCAACGGATTCGATTCCGGTTTGACGGCAAGCAGTACTCTGGATTTCAAGGCGATACACTCGCCTCGGCACTGTTAGCAAATGGTGTGCGAGTGGTGGGACGAAGCTTCAAGTATCACAGGCCCCGCGGTGTGTTCGGAATGGGTGTTGAAGAGCCCAGCGCAATGGTACGTTTACGTACTGGAGCGAGAGCAGAACCTAATGTCCGGGTGACCGAAGTTGAACTTTTCGATGGCCTGGAAGCGCATTCCCAACATTGCTGGCCTTCTGTAAACTTTGATCTTGGTGCCATCGCCAATGTTATGTCACCCTTGTTACCGGCTGGTTTCTACTACAAAACCTTTATGTGGCCAGCGACCAAGTGGATGTTCTACGAACACTTTATTCGCAAGGCAGCGGGGCTCGGGAGTTCAGCAACTGAACCTGACCCGGACAACTATTCAAGGTCCTACGAGTTTTGTGATGTTCTGATTGTTGGTGCTGGACCTGCCGGCTTGTCTGCCGCATTGTCGGCGGCCTCTAGCGGTGCCAAAGTAATGCTGGTGGACGAAACGCCTGATGGCGGTGGCAGGCTGCGATTCGATGACGAAGTGATCAATGATGGGCCTGCGGACAAGTGGTTGAATGAAACACTGCGTGAGTTGTCGAAAATGCCGAACTTTGAATTTCGATTTCGAACGACTGCTTTCGGCTACTATGACCAGAATATGGTCGTTGCCCTTGAACGGGTTTCAGACCACCTGCCAGAACCGGAACCGGGACAGGTCCGTCAGCGCGTTTTGCAAATTCGAGCGAAGCAGGTGGTTCTCGCCAGTGGTTCGATCGAACGTTCAATTCCTTTTGGATACAACGATAAGCCGGGTGTCATGCTGGCATCGGCAGTACGAGGTTATGCACTGAAGTATGCGGTGGCTTGCGGCAGGCGAGCTGTGGTGTTTACCAACAATGACAGTGCCTATGCGACCGTCACTGCACTTCACTCAGTCGGTGCTCAAGTTGTTGCGGTAGTTGACTCTCGTACACAGTCTCCGGGCAAGCGAGCACTTGAGCAACTTGGTGATGCAAAGTTGATTCAGGGCTCAGTTGTGATCAAGACTAAAGGTTTGCGCTCGGTACAGGCGGTCGAAATCGGACAGATTGCGGATGAAGGTGATTCGCCAAAAAAATCGCACACGATTCGATGTGATTTGGTGTGTGTATCCGGTGGCTGGACACCGACGATACATTTATTTTCACATGCCCAGGGAAAACTAAATTTCGACGATTCCATCAGTGCCTTCGTTCCGGGAGCCGACATTCCGGCACTGCATGTCGTTGGTAGTGCAAACGGCGAGTTTTCACTGGCAGCATGTCTTCGGCAGGGTAGTGATGCGGGAATTGAAAGTGCAAAGCAGGCGGGATATGAAACGACTGCATCAGTCTCAATTCCCACCGCACCGGAAGAGTCCGTAGGCGACATGGAACCCTTATGGAGCGTGCCGCGAACGGGGAGTAGGGTCAAGCGATTTGTCGACATTCAAAATGATGTCACAATTGATGATATTGAACTTGCGCACACGGAGGGTTTTGTTTCAGTTGAACATCTCAAGCGATATACCACGCTTGGCATGGGTACTGATCAGGGTCGAACCAGCAACATCAATGGATTGGCCAACCTTGCACGGCTACGAAAAGCAGAAGTTCCCGAAGTTGGACACACGACATTCCGTCCGCCATACACACCTGTATCGCTAGGTGCGCTTGCTGGAGTTGACTTCAGCGAGCATTTAAGCCCTGTAAGACGTACGCCACTTCACCAATGGCATGAACGTAATCATGCTCACTTGCAAAATTCTGGCGTATGGAAACGTCCGGCGTACTATCCTCGAACAGGTGAAAGCGTACAGGATGCGATCTTGAGAGAAACCAGACATGTAAGGGAGAAAGTCGGGATTACAGATGTTTCTTCATTGGGAAAAATCGATGTTCAAGGACGCGATGCCGCGGAATTTTTGGAGCGAATTTATATCAATCGATGGAAATCTCTGCAGATTGGCCGATGCCGCTATGGGCTGATGCTAAGAGAGGACGGGTTTGTATTTGATGATGGGACTTCGACCCGCCTATCGGAAAATGAGTTTTACATGACGACGACAACTGCGAATGCCGGACCGGTCCTGGAGCATATGGAAATCTATGCACAGACCGTGTGGCCGGAGCTACATGTTCACCTGACCTCGATTTCCGACCAGTGGGCTGGAATGGCACTTGCTGGGCCATTTAGTCGGAATGTTCTAAACACAGTGATCGGTGAGCAGGCGGCTAGTAATGAGAACCTGCCATACATGGGTGTCATCAATGCCCGAATTGCCGATGTTCCGGTTCTGGTTTTTCGTGTGAGCTTTTCCGGTGAACTTGGGTATGAAATTCACATACCTTCCAGGCAGGCCGAACTGGTTTGGGAGACGATTCTGGCCGCGGGACAGGAATGGGAAATCGCTCCCTATGGTTTGGAGGCAATGACCATTCTTCGAATTGAGAAAGGCCATGTTGTTGCTGCAGAACTTGACGGTCGCACGACAGCTGCCGACTTGGGATTCGGGCGAATGATGAAACCCGATGGCGACTATGTTGGCAAACGGCTGGCTGAACGAAGTGCTTTGACAGCTAATGGAAGAAAGCAGTTGGTAGGCATTAAGTCCATAGATAGCAGTCCAATTCCGCGCGGTGCCCAGATCATTGCTGAACCCAGCGGTGGAAAGCCTGCGCAGACTTTTGGACAGGTCACTTCTGCGTGTTTTAGCCCTCACCTTAACCAGGAAATTGGTCTCGCGCTGATTAAGGATGGGCGCCTGATTTACGGAAAAACAATGTATGCTGCCTCACCCCTGACCGGACGGGAAGTACCGGTTGAGATCGTTCATCATATCTTTGTTGATGCCGAAGGTGAACGAGTCCGTGGCTAATCGAAAATCAATTCCAAGTGTCCTTGTACTTGAGATCGAATTCAGCCTGCTGTATCAGGTGCATGGGCTGACAACTGAAGGTTGTGGTAATCGCCTGAACGAATTTGGAGTTCATTTATTGCCGGCCTATGGAAAATCTGTAGCGGGCGATGATTTCGAAGTACTAAGCAATGGCCCTGGAATGTGGATGGTTCAGTCGCGAAAAAGAGATCGCGAATTTATATTGTTGCGCTTGCGTGAATTGCTGGCCGACACAGACGCAACCGTTACGGATCTGTCGTCTGCAAGATTGACTGTTCAGGTGTCAGGCGTTTCAAGTCGGACGTTTCTAAAGAAAGGTTGTCCAGCTGACATCGACTCGCTGGAATCTGGTGACGTTATATCGAGCGTTATCGGTCATTTGGGTGCAACCATTCATTGCATGGGCGACGATTTTACCGTCTATGTATTGCAGAGTTTTGGGACCGATTTCTGGGAATGGTGTCGTCTGAGTACAATGGAATTCAACATGTGAACAAAGCTCGCCTCAGCTCACTGATTCACATTGGGTTTTCGAAAACTGATGACTTGCCTAGTCGTGCGCTTCATTGAATGCTATGAAAGAGGAAAAATTTCTCTTTCTGAAAAATTCTGACAATCATTTCCCGTTCAGTTCGCAGTCTACCCCGCGCTATCAACTCTCCTGATAGGAGTTGCTACAACCTACAGCACCGAGCAGCACGTTGTTCGGTTTTCAATCCTTGCCAGTGGGCCTGGGTTGCAGACCTTGAAAAATGTATTAGCAAATGGCGTGACAGAGTCGAAAGGTCGGTGTGAGCTTTTGTGAAGCTGGCATCTTTGAGAAATATTGCAGATTGATTGTGTCCGTATCTGGAATATCCGTACTGCTAAACCCACAGTCAAGTACCAAATCAGACAATTCATCGGGAGCAAATTCCGTGAGAATCGGTTCTCCGCGTCTTGCAACGAATTTTGCTGACTTTTGATGCGCCACAACCCACTCGCTTGGCACTTGATCAAGCACAACACGAAAATCGAAAAATAATGCTGAACCTTTTGCAGAGTTATCTGCAACACTTTGCAAAGTTTGCGCGATGGTTTCTAGTGGAAGGTAGTAGGTTACTCCAAACCAAGAGAAGGCGGTTGGCTTCGATGTGTCAAAGCCATTCTCTTTCAGGGCTGTAAAAAGTGGCACTTCGTTTAGATCTGAATCGACATAACGTACGTTTTTAGGTGTTGGGATGCTATACTCAGCCATTCTCCTAAACTTTTCGTTTTGTGTCCCTGGTTGATCGAGTTCAAACACTGTCAATTGATTTTCCAGATCAGTTCTTCGCATCGCAAAAGAGTCGTAGCCTGCGCCAATAATCACATATTGCTCCACGCCTTGTTCAATCATTGAATCAACAATGTCCTCACAATATCGTGCTCTGGTTGCAATCCACGGTGCCAGGGGGAGAATATCCCTAAGCATAAAATCGATCACGAACCAGCTTAAAAACTTGGAACCCAAGATTCTTCGCCAGCCCTTTCCGCAAAATTGAATTGCGAATGGGTCTACGAAAATAGGCGGATTGTAGATTTTCAAGTGGCGAGCCCGAACTGCTGCGACGAGATCTGCTGTTTTACTAGGTTTTGACGCGTCCATGTCTATTCACCTTAAATCGTTTTTTTTATATTGTCGCTGAATGGGAATCTGGCAGGTGTTTCCCACGCTA
>JAJEHQ010000020.1 GCA_022823625.1 Gammaproteobacteria bacterium | reverse complement strand
ATACTGAAGTCTGACACCAGGCCATTTCGCTTTCCACTTCGTGCTCCGCACTCCGTTCCAAGTGAAATGGCCTGAAACTTCAATAAAGGTATAACTGATAATGGTAAGTCGATTAGTACCGGGATAAATGGTACAGGGGGGGGGGCAGACTGCGGTTTCGGAGCGTTACATGTAGCCTGAAGCCTCTTTCACTTCCCATGACTTGACTCTAATCACTTCGAAAATCGGCAGAAAACCGATTTATTCAGGGTCGACAAATTGGAAGAAGTTTTGAACCTTTGAAATCAGTGTAGCATCGTTCAATTTTCTTTAATCCGAATTCCCGTATTGAATTATTCAAGTGAAGCCTCGACAGTATTTGGTAATTGCAATGCGTTTCTGTCGAATGTGTAAACAGCTTCTAGTTCATTGTCGATAGAAGCTGTCTTAATAGATTTATGTACGATTACAGCATCGGCAAAATCGGCATCTGACTTGCGATAATCCCTTAGTGCCCGCCAAATTACTTGTCTATCTTCAAAGCAAACATTTGGTTCATGCATAAGTTTATAGACAACGGATACTAGGTTGCTTTTAGTTACTTTGTACTTTCGCCCCATTAATGTCCAAATTGCTTCAACCAGAACCACATCGGTAATGAGAATTAAATCTTTGCGTTCGAAGAGTAGGCGTGCTTTTGCTGCTTGTAACTCATCATCTCTCAGGAGATAGCGGAGTAGAACATTTGTGTCTATCGCAATCAAGTTAAGGATTAACCCGCTTACGTCTTTGCTCAATTGCGTCCTGACGTGATTGCTGTTCTGAGACGGAACTGTCCCCTTTAACATGATCGAGGCATCCCCATGCGCTGCCGTAACTTTGTCCGACAATAGTGATGCATCCATCAGCGACGAAACTTTGGTATTCGTCCCCTGGTTCTAGACCGACTTCCCTGCATTGACTTGCCGGCAGAGTAATCTGGCGTTTAGCACTGATTTTGGGCATGTCCTCACCTCTGGGAATATAGAATTATTAGAAAATTATATTGATTTCTTTACATTTGGTAAATTGTAAAGAATTTGTAGGGCTTTGCGTTAGAAATGTCTCTGAGTTTGAAAAAGAGACATATTTTCTATTCGGATTTGATATGAACCCATAAGGCAGGCGTAATCATATCCGAAAGCAGTACTTGTCATTTACCTCGTTCAACCTCTCGCATCGCATTTTTGCGAATTATTGAACTCCGAAACTTGAGTTAATAGTACAGTCAGTTTAATCGACTAAGGAGTGCTGGAGAGATTGCTGAATTTCAAACTGATCCCAGACTCGGCAACTGGGACACTGCCAGTGCAGCACTTTGACATCGTATCCACAACGCTGGCATTTGTAGTGGCGAGTCGGGTTCGTCTGGTTGATGATCATTTCTTCAATCAGTTCAATATCACTTCGTTTTATGCTAGTTGAAGATTTCAGCTTTAGCAATACAAGTCTGTTCAGACAATCAAATGATTTGTGTTTACGAATCCAATTCAACAGGAACTTTTCTGCTTCCTGTTCTCTATTCAACGATTGAAGGATATCTACATAGATTATCGCAAACTGACTGTTCTGCTCAGTTTCGGCAACTTTCTTTAAAAAATCAGCAGCTTTGTGAGACTGATTTAACGCTTTATAACTCTCCAGTACCAGACCGGCAGTTTCTGAAATATATTTGGGGTTGATCGTTTCGATCGTTTTCCAAATTTCAATCGCTGATTGATGTTCACCACGAATCGCCCTAATTCGACCAGATTGCAAAATGGCGCGAACACAATCGATTTCCGTATCTAGAGCAGTCTGCACGTAGTCTTCCGCTTTATTGTAGTTTCCAGTCCGAATGGCTTCTTCTGCCAACTCACAATAATACTGTGCTAAAACTGGTAAGTAATCTTCTGAGGAAAAACGATTGAGTTTTTTGGTAATACTAATGCACTGGTCCCACTCCCTTTCCTGTTCATAAATCTCTCGCAACAGATTGTGAGACTTTTCCCGGAATCGCGGATTTTGTAGCAATTCTTTAAAAACCTGTTCCGCTTTATCCAAAATGCCAGCGCTATAGTAATCGAAACCCAACTCATAGAACGCTTCACTTCGCTGCTCGCCAGTAAGATCGGTTCGCTCAACCAAGAGCTGATGAATTCTCGTTGCTTTTCCTATTTCACCTTTCTGACGATAGAGGTTGCCAATAGGAAATAGCAGGTCGTAATTTTCGTTATCGGCATCGAAGCTTTCATAAAAATTATCCAGCGCATTTTCCCGTTGCTCGTTCAGCAAATAGTTAATACCCTGCATATAGGCCTTGGGAACGCGATTCCGCGAGCGCCATTGAAAACGAGAAACAGTAGCTGCGACCCATCCGGATAGAGCCGCGACAGGCAGCAAAATCAAGAGCCAGAGTGGATCCATCATGTCGATTCAGCCTGACCTTTGCCTCGCTCGCTGTTCGATTTGAGCTTTCTCAATAAAGAGGACATAAAGCATAGAAAAATACCCGCGAGCACTCCCAAGATTAGAACAATGATTATCAGCCAGGATAAAGGTCCCTGCCAATTAATTCCAAAATAATATGTGAGTTCAACAACCTGCGCATTCTTGATTGTGAAAGTAACCCCGAACAATAGTGCCGCGATACAGACAATTACAAGTAGGATTTTCTTTATCAAACTGCTATTCTATTTCCTAACGTGTTAAACGAAGCTGTCATTAAAAAAACGGACTAATCCGAGACGATCTACGCTTCATCGACGCGTTGTCGGAGTTGTCTACCTGGCTTGAAGTGTGGAAAGTACTTGCCTTTTACTGGTACCGAGGAGCCGGTACGGGGATTTCGACCCTGACGAGGTTTTCGATACCGTAATCTCAAGCTTCCAAATCCTCGAAACTCAATACGTTTTCCATCAGCCAATCCCTTCGATATTGTTTCCAAAATAACATCGACGGCCATGTGTACGTCATCTTTAGAAAGTTCGGGATTCTTGGCGACCAGTGTTGTGATCAGTTCCTGTTTAGTCATAGCCACTCACATTATTTGATTTGAATGATTATTGTGTCGAAGAAAAGATTTTTTCCTTGAGTTTTTGCCCAAGCGTTAACGCAGGAGTTGAATTATCGCTACCGAACTCTTCAATTGCCTGCCCTTCTTCATCCACTTCCAATGCCTTAATTGACAATGATATTTTTCTGTTTTTTCTGTCAATGCTGATGATCTTGGATTTTAGTTCGTCACCGTTCGATAGTGCGGATTTGGCTTCTTTTGGCTTGTTTTTGGCGACTTCAGTATTGCGAATTACACCAATGACACCGTCAGCAAGCTTTACGTGTACCCCTTTGTCATCCATCTCTTCAACGATTCCGTCAACGACTGATCCCTTTCCTGAACTGGAGATAAACGCAAAAAACGGATCTCCGTATATCTGTTTGATTCCCAAAGATATTCGTTCCCTTTCAGCATCAATCGTCAGAATTTCAACTTCAATTTCATCACCCTTGGTGTAGTTTTTGATCTCTTCCTCACCATTGCCTTGCCAGGTAATGTCATTCAGATGCACCAATCCGTCAATACCGTTCTCCAGCGATACAAAGATTCCAAAGTCAGTGAGCGACTTGATCTGTCCCTTAATCCGCTCACCTTTCTTGTGGTTAAGTGCAAATTCAATCCAAGGGTTAGGCTTACACTGTTTTATGCCTAATGAAATTCGATGACGTTCAAGATCGACTGACAGAATCATCACCTCAATTTCGTCTCCAACGTTGCAGATCTGCGAAGGGTGAATGTTTCTGGATACCCAATCCATCTCCGAAACGTGAACCAGTCCCTTGATGCCTTCTTCGATTTCGACAAATGCGCCGTATTCGGTAATGCTTGCAACCTTACCGAACAGTCGATTGCCCCGCTTGTGTCGACGTTCGACATTCTGCCAGGGATCTTCAGTCAACTGTTTCAGGCCCAATGAAATTCTGGAGCGCTCCTTGTCGCACTTCAGAACTTTGACTGTAACCTTTTCTCCAATCTGTAAAATTTCTGATGGGTGTTTGATTCGTCGCCATGCCAAATCAGTGATGTGAAGCAGGCCATCAATTCCGCCCAAGTTGATGAACGCACCATAATCAGTAAGGTTCTTAACGACTCCTTCAATAACCTGACCAACTTCCAAGCTGGCGATTAACTGTTCGCGTTCTTCAGACAATTCTTTTTCGAGAACCGCTTTGCGAGAAATTACGACGTTATTTCTTGCGCGATCAAGCTTGATGATCTTAAATTCAAGCGGATCTTTTTCAAACTCAAAATTCTCATCAGACTGCGTTACGCGAGCACCGTACAGCGAACCCGGTAAAAACGCTCGAACATTTTCGATTGATACGGAAAACCCGCCTTTAACCCGGCTGGTGATCACGCCTTCAATGGCAGTCTGCTCTTCAAATGCTGTTTCAATTTTTTCCCAGGCCCGAGCCCGGCATGCTTTTTCTCTGGACAGCCTGGTTCTGCCATATCCATCTTCGACAGTTTCAATCTCAACTTCAACTTCGTCACCAACATTGACGTCGAAGTTTCCTCTCATGTCCTTGAATTGCCAAATTGGAATTTCAGCTTCAGATTTCAGGCCGGCACTCACGATGACGATTTCGCTGTCAACGTGCATGACTCTGCCAAGAACGACCTCGCCAACACGCATTTCCGTGTTTTTGATGCTCTCCTCAAACAGTTCCGTGAATGTTTCAGTCATATTAGTTAATACTTGTTCCCAAGTTCCAGTTAATGTGAAAATACCATAATTATTGAGCCTCCGATTCAAGAGTATTCATCTTTATATAAACTCCATCAAGTACCAATTGCAAAACCTCGTCCACGCTAAGGGACGATGTATCAACAACGAGCGCACCTTCTGGAGTTGTCAAAGGGGCGTGCCTGCGAGTCGAATCCCGCAGGTCACGGTTCTCAATTTCCTTGTATATCTTATCATATTTCAAAGATATTTCTTTTTCTTTCAATTGTTTGAATTTTCTTTGTGAACGAACTTTCAAACTGGCGGTCAGGTAAACTTTCAGCATTGCCTTCGGAAAAACAACACTGCCCATATCCCGCCCATCGGCTACAAGACCAGGTGGTCGGCAGTATTTTCTCTGTACATTTAGCAACGCGCTACGCAAATTCTGGTTGACCGCTATCTTTGAAGCCATCTGCCCACACTCAGCTGTTCGAACCGCTGCACTAATGTCCTCACCATTCAAGAGTACTCGGGCTTCCCCTCCCTGTGAAACGGGTTTTGTCTCAAACCTCACTCGTTCAAGATGATCGAGCAGTGCGTCAATTGTTTCTGCAGTGATGCCGTTTTGTACTGCTACATAGGCACAGGCCCGGTAAAGCGCACCACTATCCAAAAAGTGCCAACCCAAACGAATCGCCAGTTGCTGTCCAACAGTGCCTTTGCCAGAGCCGGCAGGGCCGTCAATCGTAACCACCCTCTCACTCATCAATCTGCTCTCCTTCGACAACTAATTCCATTCCGCACTGAAGAGCTACATCAGTAAATTCAGGAAATGATGTATTAACGCAATCGCAATTCAGTATTTCCACATCACCTTCGGCAACTGTACCAGCAATTGAAAATGCCATCGCAATTCGGTGATCGCCAAAACTATCAACCTGTCCACTATGAAATACGCCACCTTCGATGATCATGCCATCTGGACGTTCCTCAACCTCGACACCCAATGCGTTGAGACCTTTTACCACGGTTCGTATTCGATCACTTTCCTTGACACGCAATTCTTCGCAGCCAGATATAACAGTACGTCCTTTCGACCGAGCTGCAGCGATTGCGAGAATAGGAATCTCGTCAATCATCAATGGCACCAGTGCGGCAGGTAATTCAATTCCATTTAATTGCGAATCTGATTGTACTCGGATGTCTGCAACCGGCTCTTTGCCTACGAGTTCAAAATTTTCGAGCTGAATCGAAGCCCCCATCAATTCAAGTGCGGATAGAAGTCCTGTACGGGTCTCGTTGACTCCAATTTTTTGCAAAACCAACTCTGACCCTGGAACCAGCAGCCCTGCAACAATAAAAAAAGCAGCTGATGAAAAGTCCGCAGGAATTTCCACTTGCTGTCCTTGAAGGTTGGGCCTGCCTTCAATCGTAACTTCTAGGCCAGACCGATGAACATTGCAGCCAAACTGGGCGAGCATGATTGAAGTATGATTGCGAATGGGCTTTGGCTCTATAACTCGCGTCTGTCCCTTGGCGAACAAACCGGCTAGCAAAATTGCAGACCGCACTTGGGCACTGGCGACTGTTAGAGCCCACTCGATCGCTTTTATTTCATCAATTGGGTGAATTCGAACGGGCGGTGTCCCGCCTTCAGCAAGCGATATGTTCGCACCCATAGTTCTTAGCGGCTTAATCAGCCTTTCCATAGGACGTCTGGAAAGGGACTCATCTCCTGTGAACACAGTCTCGAAATTTTGTGCAGAGAAAAGTCCAGTCAGTAAGCGCATGCTGGTACCGGAATTACCAAGGTAAATTTCAGACGTTGGCGCTTTAAGCCCATCCAATCCGACTCCCTTGACGACCAGCCATTCACCTTGAGACTCAATGCTAACACCACAATCTCGAAATGCCTGAATGGTTCGTTTGACATCTTCACCTTTCAAAATTCCCCGGATACGTGTAGTGCCATTGGCTATCGAGCCAATGATTACAGATCGATGCGACACGGACTTGTCGCCCGGCAGTGTCAAACGTCCGGATAACGGACCGCTTTGGCGGATTTGAAATCGGGTCAAATGAAATGAATTGGTATGGATTACGGCTACTGCGACCGTTTTCGTAGGTGGTGATCCCGCGATGTTTTGGCGACTTTCATGAAATCTTCGACAGCGGCACCGTCTCCCTGTGCAATCTGGGATGTAAGAACTTCAAGTCTATCGATGTATCCCATTAACTCTCGAACAATTGATTCCGAGTTCAAAAGACTGATATCTCGCCACATGATGGGGTCGCTAGAAGCGATTCGAGTAAAGTCATAGAATCCGGCGGCAGCAAGATCGAAACATTCTGCACTTCTTGAATGATTAGCGATGTAGTTTACCAATCCAAAGGCAACCAGATGTGGCAGGTGACTGCTTGCAGATACCAATTGATCATGTGTGTCAGCATTCATTTCAGTTACTACCGAACCGGCTGCAAACCACAAATTCCGAATCAGATCGGTTGCTTCTTCACCGCTTTGCCGACTAGGCGTGATGATGGTACGTTTACCATCGTACAAATCACCAGTAGCAGCATTCACACCCGAATTTTCGCGCCCAGCTATCGGATGGGCCGCTACAAACCCCTGAAAACCCCAATCGAAATGTCGCTCTGCGGACTGGATAATGCTGCCTTTTACACTTCCAGCATCGGTGATGACAGAATTGTGATAGTTTGCAAGTGAAATCTTCTGAAAAATAAAATCTGTTGCCAGCACTGGAGTGGATACGAAAATCACATCACTTTTTCCGACCTCATCTGAGAAATCAAGTGTATAGCGGTCAATTACACCTAATTCCACACCCCGTTCCAGGTTCTCCAGGGATCTACCCGCACCAACAATCTCACCCACCACACCAGCATTACGCAAGGCCATGGCAAACGACCCACCTATCAGCCCAACTCCAATAACCAACAGGCGATCAATATGGACTCCCGACACTACTAAAAAACTCCCTGTTCTCTAAGCTTTTGAAATTCAGTCAGAACCTTTTGATTTTCTGACTCAGTTCCGACCGAAACCCGAAGGTGATTCGGCATTCCGTACCCACCGATCGGACGTGCAATAACACCCGATCGCAACAGTTTTTCATGAATTGGCATCGCCACTGTACCCATGTCAACTGCAACAAAATTACCAACCGATTCGATTGTGTCGAGCCCCAGTGCTTCAAATCCCTTGCACAGCACAATCATCTGCTCGTCATTCAACTTACGAGAACGCTCACAATGTTCCTCATCGTGCAAAGCCTCGACAGCTGCCGCCAGCGCCAGACTGCTACAGTTAAAGGGCTGCCGGGCACGGTTCATCAAATCACAGATTTCTGGGCTCGACAGGGAATATCCGACGCGCAATCCCGCTAAACCAAATATTTTTGAAAATGTCCGCGTTACGACGATATTCGGGTAATCGTCAATCCATGTTGTGCAATCTGGATACCCAGGGCGGGTAACATACTCAGCATATGCTTCATCGACGACAACGATGCATGAATTAGGTACTCGGTTCAACAGTGCCCGCAATTCGACATCAGTGGACCAGGTGCCAGTCGGATTGTTGGGATTGGCGATATACACGATTCGAGTCTCTTCATCAACCTCATCTGACATGGCAGCCAGGTCATGCCGAAAACCCGGAGCGTCAACCACTTCAATCCTGGCGTGAACGTAAACCAGTGAGAGATAGTAGACAATAAACGCATGTTTTGAAATGACGCCCTTCTGACCTGGTCCCACAAAGACCCGAGCCAACATATCCAACACGTCATTTGAACCGTTGCCCAGGCAAATTTGATTCATCTCAACGCCGTGACGCGCTGCGATAGCAGCCTTGAGCTCGTAGCCTGAACCGTCAGGGTAGCGATGGAGATTGGAAGCGCTTGACTGAATCAGTCGAATGGCACCTTCTGGCGGACCGAGCGGATTTTCGTTCGAAGCAACCTTAACAGCATCCCGAATGTTAAATCGTCGCTCAATTTCCTCAATCGGCAATCCGGGGTCGTAGGGGGCTAATTGCCTAATACCGGGAACAGCAATCTTGTAGGCGTCAAATTTGTCTGGCATCAAACGGCGTTCTTTGGATAAGATCCAAGCAACTTGAACAGAGGGGCTTCTTCCTGGAGTTCTTTAAACAAGGCAATCACATTTTCGTCATCACAATGCCCGTCAAAATCGATAAAGAAAACATACTCCCAGTTGCCTTTCTGACTGGGATGTGACTCGATTTTGGTCATATTGATGCCATAACGCGCAAACGGTTCGAGCAGTTTCAGCAAAGAACCGGGAACACTTTGCTTGGACATTAAAATACTGGTCTTATCCTGCCCACTGGGACCAACCACATCCTTTCCAATAATAAGAAACCGAGTTGCATTCGCAACAAAATCTTCAATGTTAGTCCGTAGTACATTGACACCATAAAACTTTGCGGCGTTTTCACTCGCGATTGCAGCCTTGGTAGGATCATCCTTTATCTTGACGATAGCATCGGCGTTGCTGTACGCAGGCTCGAGATGCACGTTTGAAAGATTTCGGTTCAACCACTTGCGACATTGCGCGAGTGCCTGCTCGTGTGCCAGTACGGATTGAATTTGCGACAAATCACTCGCATTACTGACTAAAGCGTGATGAACAATCAGTTCGATCTCACCACATAAACGAATATCTGAATCCATCAGACAATCCAATGTGCTGTCTACCACACCCTGATTGGAATTCTCGACGGGCACGACACCAAATTGGGCCCTGTCCTTTTCGACGGCTGAAAAGACTTCAGCGATTGTGGGCCGAAAGTCAGCTTCAAACTCGCCACCGAACTGCTGAATTGCAGCAGCATGTGTAAAGGTTCCTTCAGGACCAAGTATTGAAATGGTAAGATCAACTTCGAGGGAACGGGCAATTGAAATGATTTCCCGAAATACTCTTTCAATGGCTCTGTCGGGAATGTGACCACGATTGCGCTGACGAACCTTTTCCAGTATCTGAGCTTCCCGGTCCAAATGAACAAACTTCGGTTCAGGCTTTTTACGTTTGAAGTGTCCAACTTCCCTGCCAATTTCAGTGCGCTGTTCAATCAACTCCTGTAATTGAATGTCGATTGCATCGATTCGATTTCTTAGGTCCTGAAGACTCATATTATCTAGTTCCATCCGAATCGGCCGCTTCAGCTGCTTCATTGGCATCTTCGTCATCTGAGGAGGATGCATCGCCATCCCTAACTGTAGCGACACCTACTAGTGTTTGACCTTCCTGCATTTTAATCAGTGTGACTCCGCCGGTCATTCTAGAGCGTTTTGAAATTCCACTCACTTCCGTTCTGATTAACGTACCAACATCGGTAATCAGCATAACTTCATCGCCGTCTTCAACCAACAGCGCACCAATCATTTCTGTCTGTCCCCGCTTGTTGGCGGGTAGTACCATCACACCTGCCCCACCTCTTCCTTTTCGCGCAATCTGCGACATATCAGTTCGTTTTCCGAAACCATCTGCGCTTACCAAGAGGGCGGTACTTTCATAATTATCGGGCTCTAATCGTATCATCGAAATGACACATTGGTGTTCACCAAGCCGAATCCCGCGGACACCCATGGATACTCGACCGGATGCACGCACCTTTGTTTCATCAAACCGAACCAACCGACCAAAATTACTGACCAAAACGATATCGCTCTGCCCGCTGGTGAATCCGACATTAACCAGTTCATCCCCATCGCGAAGTACAATCGCCTTAAGCCCATTGGAACGTGGACGGGAGAAATTCTCTACGGCGCATTTCTTGACCAACCCTTTGCGAGTCGCCATAAGCAGATATTTACCTGCTTCTTTCTGCATTGGCAAAACTGCCGTAACCTTTTCTTCGCTGCTCAGTGAAGGTATCACATTGACGAGGGGCTTTCCGCGGGCCGTTCGCCCTGCTCGTTCAAGGCAATAGACTTTTGTCCAGTAGACCTTGCCTAAATTGGTGAAGCATAGAAGCGTATCGTGTGTATTTGCTGAAAACATCTGGCTGACAAAGTCGTCAGTCTTGTGAGTCGTCGCAGTTTTTCCTTTGCCACCACGATTTTGAGCGCGATATTCATTGACGACCTGCTGTTTTGCGTATCCCTCACGGGAGATGGTAACGACGACATCCTCACGCTCGATCAGATCTTCATTGGTGATACTCACCTCACTTTCAAGAATCTGAGTGCGTCGTTCGTCTTTCTTACCGTACTGTTCGCGAAGTTCTTTTAACTCATCCGAAATCTCTTTCATCAAAAGCTCAGGAGATGCCAAGATGGTTTTCGTACGGGATATCTCTCCCAAAATCTCCCTGAATTCGCTAAATACCTTTTCCTGCTCCAGTCCCGCCAGATTTTGTAGCGGCATCTTCAAGATTTCATCAGCCTGCTTTTCAGTCAGCCAGTAGCCATTGACAGACGTGTTTACTTCGTCTGATGATTTCTGCTGTGTTACACTCTCAGCACCACTTTCCTTCAGCAACTGCAACACGGTTTCAGAATCCCAACCGGTTTCCAGCAACCCTGCCTTGGCACTCTTTCGGTCGCGCGCGGAACGAATCAACGCAATTATTCGATCAATGTTTGAAAGCGCTACTGCGAGGCCTTCAAGAATCTCGGCTCTGGCCAGTGCTTTTTTGAGTTCAAACTCAAGTTTTCGGGTTACCACTTCCCGCCGATGCTGTAGGAAGGAGAGCAGAATTTCCCTGAGCGTAAACAGGCGAGGTTTATTGTTTTCAATGACAACAAAATTGATGCCGTAACTGATCTCGAGGTTTGTTTTACTATAGAGGGTGTTTTCGATCAATTCTGCGTTGGCGTTGCCTTTCAGTTCAATGACAACACGCATGCCCGATTTATCTGTTTCATCCCGGACAGTTGAGATGCCTTCAATGGCGCCGTCTTTAACCAGGTGCGCAATTTTCTCTATCCAGTCCGCCTTGTTGACCTGGTAAGGCAGTTCAGTGACTACAATCGCCTCACGATTTGATTTTTGCATCGATTCGATTGAAGCTCTACCGCGAAGACGAATTGATCCAGTTCCGGTGCTATAAGCTCTCAATATGCCTGTCTGACCATTGATAATTCCGTAGGTTGGAAAATCTGGACCCGGGATATATTCAAGCAGTTCCTTAAACGTCAGGTTTTCGTTCTCAATCAGCGCCAGGCAGGCACTCAAAGTTTCGGACAGATTGTGCGGTGGGACTTTGGTTGACATGCCTACCGCAATCCCTTCTGACCCATTTAAAAGCAAATTGGGGAGTCGGGTGGGTAGCACCACCGGTTGCAATTCGGTTTCATCGTAGTTTGGAACAAAGTCAATTGTTTCCTTATCGATGTCCGCAAGCAGTTCGTGTGCGATTTTCGACAGACGAACTTCGGTGTAGCGCATCGCCGCTGCCTTATCACCATCTACCGACCCAAAATTTCCTTGTCCATCAACCAGCGGATAACGCATCGAAAATTCCTGAGCCATTCGAACGATCGCATCGTAAATCGCAGAATCGCCATGCGGGTGATACTTACCGATCACGTCACCGGTCACCCGGGCAGACTTTTTATATGGCTTATCGTATGAGTTTCCGAGCTTCAGCATGGCGTACAAAATACGCCGATGGACAGGTTTTAAGCCATCTCGAACATCGGGCAAAGCCCTTCCGAGAATGACACTCATTGCGTAATCCAGGTAGGATTGACGCATCTCCTTTTCCAAGTCTGCTACGAGCGTTCTTTTGGCGATTAGAGACACAGGTAAGTTTGGTATTTAGAGCGGTTGTAATATAGAAAAAGCGCTGAAATGATGAATCAACCACTGGCGCTTTGAGAGAATATTTTTACACTATATATTTTACAACAAAGTGGGTTGATCTTTGTCGATTTTTGTTAACAAAATGGGGTGATTAGTTGTATTGACTCATGTCCTAAATCGATACAATATCAATTAGTTATGTTGAATACTTATGGAATATTCCCCACTGCATGCTGTTTGACAGACAAAGCTCTTTGGATTGAGCAGCGATGTGGGCAATTTTGCATGCTTGTATATAATGAATTTCATTCGATATCCTAGATTGTTCGCACTCCTTTCAATCACCAGTTTCAAGTCCAGTTGATCTCATGATTCAACCTGAAATTACCAAGCTTACCCCTGTCATTGGTGCCGAAATTTCTGGCATTGAATTATCGCCACCCATTCCTGTAGATACTGCAGAATTGATTTATCAGTTGTTGATGGAACATCAGGTTATTTTTCTTCGGGACGTATACATCACGCCAACTGCACAACTGGAACTTGCCGAAAGCTTAGGCGAACCTGAACAACCTCATCCACTTTACCCTCATGTGCCAGAACATCCAAGAGTCATGGTCATGGATTTCGATGGTAAAAATCCGCAGGACACCAATGTTTGGCATACCGATGTCACCTACAAGGGAAATGGCCCATTTGCAAGCATTCTCTACAGTCGAATCATTCCTCCGGTAGGTGGGGACACATTATGGGCTTCACTATGTGCAGCTTACGACGCGTTACCCGAAGGTATCAAATCTGAAATTGCAAATTTACGTGCGGTCAACGATTTGGGAGATTTTCGAAATAATTTCATCATCGGCGAACCGGACGGCAATGCGGATAAGCTGAATCAAGGCTACCTCAAGATGGGTAGCGCCATCCATCCTCTTGTCAAACGCCATCCAGTCACCGGAAGGAAGTTTGTATTTTGCAATCCCGCGTTTACTGTCCATGTCGAGGGAATGAAGGCGACCGACTCTGCGAGACTGCTAACCTACCTTTTCAGTCACATCACACAACCAGAGTTTCAGGTACGCCTGCGCTGGACAGAAAACATGATTGCTATTTGGGACAACCGGTGCACAATGCACAACGCACTTTACGATTACGCACCACATCGGCGCGTTGTACATCGCGTAACCGTCATTAATGACCGAAGAGCCGATCAACAACAAAGAACTGAACTAAAGATCGTTTCATAGGTTCAGAGCGCTTATGTTTGGATCAAATCTCCTGCTGAGATGCAGGTGAAGTTCCAATTGAATGAATCAAAATGATATCTACACTTAAAATTTTGCCAATCAAAACATTCAATTAGAACTTTCAGTCAGTATCATTAACCAATTTGAATTTCTGCCAACCCCTCTGAACAAATTCACGTTTTAGTAATGGGTAATGTCGACAAAGTCATTCATGCACGCTGGGTAGTACCCGTTGACACTGCCAACCAGGTGCTTGATCACCATAGCATCGCACTTTCAAAAAATCGAATACACGCGATCTTGCCAACCGAGAATGCCAAACAGAAGTTCGCGATCGCTGAACAGGTTAACTTAAGCACCCATGCAGTAATCCCCGGCCTAGTCAACGCTCATACTCATGCTGCGATGTCTCTTTTTCGTGGTGCTGCAGAAGACCTGCCGTTGCAAGACTGGCTACAGCAAAAGATCTGGCCGCTTGAAGGAAAGTGGGTAACTGAGAAATTCGTCCGTGATGGCACGCGACTCGCTTTTGCAGAAATGATTCGGAGCGGCGCGACCTGCATGAACGATATGTACATGTTTCCGGATGTTGTGGGCGAGGTTGCCAAATCCGTCGGTATGAGGTCGAGTCTTGGAATGATAGTGCTTGAATTCCCGACTGCCTGGGCGCAAAACGCGACAGAGTATCTGGACAAGGGAATGAAGCTTTACGAAGAATTTTTTGATGAACCATTAATCAGCACGATCTTCGCACCTCATTCACCCTATACGGTTGCTGATGAAACTTTCGAAACCATTGCCGATCTTTCTGATGAATATGATCTTCCAGTCCACATGCATGTTCATGAGACTAAAGACGAAGTCGAAAATTCCTTAATGCAGCACGGAGTGCGCCCAATCGAACGACTGCGACAGCTTGGTCTAGTCAACTCTAAATTACAGGCAGTTCACGCCACTCAACTAACTCCCGATGAATCCTCATTATTCGCTGAATCTCAAGTATCAGTGGTTCACTGCCCCAAATCCAACTTTAAACTCGCAAGTGGCATCTGTCCGGTTGCTCAACTTTTGGATAAAAAGGTCAACGTTGCAATCGGTACCGACGGAGCTGCAAGCAACAACACTCTCAATATGATCGAAGAAATGCGCTTTGCTGGTCTCATCGCAAAAGTTTCATCGGGTGATGCGTCCAAAGTGTCAGTAAATGAAGCGCTCAGGATGGCTACAATAAATGGCGCACGAAGCCTGGGGTTGGAATCTGAAATCGGATCACTAGCAGAAGGCAAACTTGCCGATTTTACCGCCATTGACTTGGATGACATAAATAGTTCTCCAGTTTATGACCCGGTCGCACAAATTGTTTATGCAGCAACTCGTAATCAGGTAACTGACGTTTGGATCGACGGGCGACGAGTTTTGGAAAACCGAAAACTCACCAGCATTGATGAATCCGAGTGTTTGAACATTGCGAAGCGCTGGGGCGCAAAGATTATTAACTGATTTTGAAAACGAATTTCAACTCAACCAATTGAAGTCATGAACGCAGTCAACGTCGATCAAGCAGAGATCAATAAATTCTCCAAGACCACAAATGAATGGTGGGATACGAATGGAGATTTTCGCACTCTGCACCGACTCAATCCACTTCGGCTCGACTACATTCAAACAACCACACCTGTGGCCAATAAGAATGTGCTGGATGTCGGTTGCGGGGGAGGTATTCTATCCGAAGCACTCTGCCGCGAAGGCGCTCTGGTAACTGGAATAGATATGAGCGAACAGGCGATTGACGCGGCAAAGAGTCATATGCAAATCAGTGAGTTACAAATAACCTACTTATGTACAGGTGCAGAACAGTTTGCCGAGAAAAACTCGAATCAGTTTGACATCATTACCTGTATGGAGTTGATCGAACATGTTCCGAATCCATTCTCTTTGATTCAATCATGTGCGCACATGCTGAAGCAGGATGGACACCTTTATCTGTCCACCCTAAATCGTACCCCAAAAAGCTGGCTGCTTGGAATAGTCGCAGCCGAGCACATATTGAACGTCCTGCCCCGAGGAACACACCAGTACCGTAACTTCGTTCGCCCTTCTGAGCTATTTGACTGGTGCGAGCAATCAGGTCTCAGCATGCAGGATATCACTGGACTTCATTACAATCCTCTTTCAAAATCATTTCACCTTGGACCAGGTGTTGACATCAACTATTTCGTTCGATGCCAGAAAACCTGAACCAATTCCAACTCGTTCTTTTCGATTTTGATGGGACGATCGCTGACACCGCGCGCGACATGATCAACGCGTTGAATATGTTGCTCCATGAATATTCCATGCAGAAGGTCAAATATGAAGATCTGCGAGCGTATGTTTCCAACGGCACACCGGCTCTGTTGAAGCACGGTTTTAACTGTTCACCGGAAGATGAAGAATTTGATGTGCTAAGAAAGGAGTTTTTACGAATTTACGAAGAAAATTTGTGTGTTCAGACGGTGCTTTACCCAGGAACGCAATCCGTTCTCGAAAGGTGTCAAAAGACCGGAATTTCCTGGGGCATTGTCACCAACAAACCAGAACATCTGACGCGAATGATCGTTCATCAGCTTGGAGTTACCGACAGTGTTGCCTGTATCGTCGGTGGCGACACTCTGAAATACAGAAAACCGCGTCCGGAGCCCGTCACTTATGCCTGTGATCTAGCTGGCATCAAACCGCAAAATGCTGTATTTGTCGGTGATTCCTGGCGGGATGTAGATGCAGGTCGCGAAGCGGGACTGACAACCGTCGGTGCATCTTATGGCTATATTCCGCCTGACGATGACCCCAATGAATGGAATGCTGATTTCATCATTGATTCAATCGCTGATGTCTCAAAAATTTTGTGGACGAAATGAATAGTTGACAGTTCAAGAATTTTTTCGATTGACGAACTTTGAATGAAAATTTAGGGACTTATAAAGCCAACTTGACAAAACGACAATTGTCCTAGATAACTATATGTTATAATTGACTTAATGAGTTATCGGAACATCCGCTACCGCCTCTACCCCAAGACTCACCGTAAAGCCAAACAGCTGAATGAGTGTCTGGGTGCGACCCGCTTCGTGTGGAATCATTTCCTTGCCG
>JAJEHQ010000017.1 GCA_022823625.1 Gammaproteobacteria bacterium | reverse complement strand
CATAAAAAACACCAGGAATTGCGCGCTTTTGGGAGGCGCATATCCTTGTTGCTACGCAACTGTTTTTTTACGGATTTTTTAACAGGTTTATTTCCGCTCCGTGGTTAATTTCAGACTCATTTTGCAATTGGAAAACACTCTGCCGAACATATGTTGTCAAATCTATTGATCGGTTGAAATTTGGAGTGAAAGTCATTGGTATGAAGAATTGTGATTGTTTCCGCGTTTGCAAAGATGGCAAAACACATGAAGGTGGCGGCTGCCATGGTGCGGCAGAAATTCATGAATATACGCCTGATAAACAGACGTATATGGGCACGTGCAAATTCTTCATGCATTGGCATGTTTCAATTCAGATGTAAAGGTGGGTATTCACATTACAACCTGTTGGTCCGGATTGCCAATATGGTATTCGGCATTGTTAGAATCATCCATGGTTAAACCAACTGATGCCTATTGAATATTCTGAACTTCAGACTGAACGGCTTGCAGTTGCGTGCAGCGGGCATTCCTAATCCTGAAACCTGAGAATCCACACTTCGAACTTTCTACCATTCGAGAAATCTTCAGGTGGCAGACAGTCTATCTAATCAGTATAGCCAAAGGACGGGAATGCAGTGTTTTGACTTGCAAAATTCTGAGACTGGAGTTCGAGCAAAAGGAGACTGCCGATTGAACTGATTTCACACTTGTACGAGTGAGCGCAACTGAGTACACAGGTCAATGATTCGATATGGAATTTGGATCGACTGTGGAGCCGCAACATCGCAACCTGTACCTACGTTGCGGCAGGCTGGATACCAACGCTTACTTGGTAAAACGCAGATTCGAGAAATCAGCGATTGAGCGAACGAAGTCTTCGCTTATTCGCAATCCGGCTCTTCGTCCTCTACGGCAGCTATTTCTGGATCTGTCAATACAACAACGGCAGTCTGTGCCTTATCTGTTTCACCAGATGCGGCGGCAGATTCGCTTGTGTTTACTTCAGTTGCGGTATCCGAGAAAGCAAGACTCGTAACACATAACAACAGGAAAGCAGCAAGAAGTTGTTTGGCTGCGGATTTTAACATTGAATTGATTCCTTTGCTCTCCATTGATAATACTTCATTTGACCGATGTTATGGCAGATTGTTCCCAGTAACAGTGCATCAAGCTTAACCTTGAAATTCAGCAAACAATGATGCGTCTCACCCTTCAATTTGCAAAACGACATAGCTTTCATCAAGAGAATAATGTTGCCAGGGTTCTGGTTAAAATACGTCGTGTCTTTTAACATTTCGTAATCACTTGAAATTGAAACAAGTCACCAAGTCCATGTCCACGTTGCTTTAGACATTTCAACATGACAAAGAGAGCACGCCGTCGCCGTAAACAGCCACAGGTCGAATCTGCAAAAGTCAGCCAACTGCCTTTTAAAGCAGTGGTCAACAGGTTTCCCCCGATCTGTGCAATTTCTGATGATGAGGTGGAATTCATTCATCAGTCCTCGTTAACCGTACTAGAGCAGGTCGGTGTCGAGATTATGTCACCAGAGGGTCGCAAACTGTTGGTCGAAAATGGAGCGACGGCTTCCACAGACGGCGATGTGGTTTACATTGAACGGGGATTAGTTGAGGAATGTTTGAAGACGATACGTCCCAGTTTTTCACTTCATGCCAGGAACCCGGTTCACAATCTGGAGGTTGGAACCGACAAAGTACTATTCGGAACAGTTGGTAGTGCGCCGCATGCGTCTGATCTTGATCATGGTAGACGAACCGGTAATCTTCATGATTACCAGAACTTTTTGAGGTTGACGCATCAGCTCAATATTGTGCATTTCATCAGTGGATACCCGGTCGAACCTGTCGATGTTCATGCCTCCATCCGACATCTTGTGTGCTTGCGCGATTGTGTTGTTTTGTCCGATAAGGCATTTCACGCCTATTCGCTCGGCCGCCAGCGCAACCTGGATGCCATTGAGATTGTGAAGATCGCTCGTCAGATGAATGACGAGCAATTATTGCAGCAGCCTAGTCTGATTACAGTGATCAATTCAAACTCGCCACTGCGATTAGACGGCAATATGGTTACCGGAATCATTGAGATGTCGCGGCACAACCAGATAGTAATCCTGACCCCATTCACCCTGAGTGGAGCAATGGCTCCTGTAACGCTTACTGGAGCTGTCACCCAGCAAAATGCCGAGGTGCTGGCTGGCTTGACCATCTCACAACTCACGCGTCCTGGTGCGCCGTTTGTATACGGTGGATTTACATCTAATGTCGATATGCGCTCTGGTGCTCCTGCATTTGGAACCCCGGAATACATGAAAGCTGCGCTGATCAGCGGACAGATGGCACGTCGTTATCGTTTGCCATTCCGTTCATCAAACACGAATGCAGCCAATACCGTAGATGCACAGTCTGCGTACGAATCGGTATTTTCTCTATGGGGAGCGATCAACGGTCACTCACACATAGTATTGCACGCAGCCGGATGGATGGAGGGCGGGTTAACCGCATCATTTGAAAAGTTTGTGATGGATGCTGATCTGTTGCAAATGATCTCGGAGTATTTGCAGCCGGTACCGGTAAATAAGGATGAGAGTGCAATAGAAGCGATGGTGCAAGCGGGTCACGGAGGACACTTTTTCGGTACTGATCACACTCAACAGCGGTATCGAGACGCATTCTATACACCATTGCTTTCGGACTGGCGTAATTATGAAACATGGAGCGACGCAGGATCACCTCAGACTATGGAACATGCGAACCGACTTTACAAGCAACTACTGGCGGAATATGAACCGCCGCCACTTGATCCAGCTGTCAGGGAGGAACTTGATGACTTCGTCGATCGACGTATTGGCGAAGGCGGAGTTACCACCGATTTCTGATTGAAACGTGTAGCGCTAAATTTCTGTCGACCTACTGGATGACTATCACTCCGAATAGCGATCGGCCAATTCCGTTCGTACAAGTTGTTTGCCCAAATTTTGGGACAGAAGCAGTTTCAAAAATGCTTCCGGCATACTTTCTATGTCTTCCATAAAGTCAGTTTTGAACTTCAAATCACCATTCCGAGCGCCTTCGGCCAATGCTTTCCTTGCCTCTGGATATCGATCAAAGTAATCAAAAACCAGAAATCCTTTAACCTCTGCTCGGTTGACCAGTATTTGGCGTAAAAATCTTTCACCCATATCGGGCTCCTCAAATCGTTCTGCCAGACTGATTGTACCCACAATGATCACGCGTGCATTCAAAGCAAGATTTTTCATTGCTGCATCGTGAATAGGACCAGCAGTGTTATCAAAATAGATGTCAATTCCATTAGGACAGGCATCTCTGACATCCGAGACTAAATTTGCAGATTCCCGGTAATTTATTCCAACATCGTAACCGAGTTCTTTGCACCAGTCCAATTTTGCTTCGGAACTTGCGACCGCAACCGCACGGCAGTGATAGGACTTAGCGAGCTGTCCGACGATCTGACCGACAGCTCCGGATGCTGCGGACACCAACACAGTTTCACCAGGACTTGGTCTGCCAATCAAATTGAGTGCCATCCAAGCCGTAATCCCTGGCATTCCGATGTAACTTAACCAGGCGTGAGGTGGCCCGATATTAGGGTCAACTCGTGTAAGCCCATCAGTGTCCAACGCCGCGTACTCCTGCCAGCCGAAATTAATGGTTTCGATCAATTCTCCTTCTTTCCACTCGCTGTGATTTGACTGGACAATTTCTGCAACTGCGCCGCCACACATAACCTCGCCTATTCCTACTCCTTTGGCGTAGCCCTGCTTGGGACTGATTCTGCCACGCATGTAAGGGTCAACTGAAAGATACACGGCTTTGGCTAAAACTTGGTTCGAACCTAATTCTGGAATTGGATTTTCTTCCAGGCACCAGTTTTCTTTGATTGGCATACCTTGAGGAAAAGAGTCGAGCTTCCACTGTCTGTTGAAATTGTCCATAGTCGATTAAGTGATGAGTTGATTTAGATTCGGAAAGTCGGAGAAACAAACACATTCGAGTACAGATAGGGTTTCTTCCCGTCCTGAATGCGGTGACGAAGAAAGCCTTATTTTATTGAAAATCTGAAAACGGCCGTCGGCAAAAATTTCTTTTTGACTGTTTATCTGTGCTTTAAATGAGGGTGTCATGTTTCCGAGCGCGGGCTTGTAGACTGCAAATCGCTTGCAGGCCAGTGACTTAATATGGGAGGGCTATCGCGATATTCGCAGGTGTATCGTCTGAAGCAGAGAGCCGTGAGTCGATGTCTTGGATTGAGGGGCGGATAAAGGGCGATTTTGCCGCCATTCGCCGACGGCTATGCAGAGGAGAGGGAATTCCCGTCATCGAGTGGACACACGTTCATCTCAAGTTGGAACACAATCAGGCGAAAAACCAAATCAGCGACCGTTTTAGGAAAAACTTGTCATGCCGCATGGAATTTGGTCAATCATCATTGAAGTTGGGCCTCTTCAATGATGAGCAGAGTGTTGAAATGGCATCAAATTGCACTGGAGAAAATCCGAGCGGAAGGTGCTAGTGGAAGCTGCCTGTGTCAACTCGCATGCGTCACAGAAGATCTTCAGCGTATTGATTTCCGCTGGATTGTAATGAATGCCCATTCAACGTCAGATTCAACACCGGTTAAGCCATTACTGGATTATTTCAGACCTACCAGCGAAAGGCAAACCGGATCAAAAGCGACGCTATTTTGAGGAAACGCCCTGAAATTGCCCCGGGCAGGGTGATTTAAGAGTCAGCGGGTGAATTTTTAAGTCAGTCAGAAGTCACTTTGAAGCCTTGTGGCCGGGTGATTCCGCCAAAAAAATGTGGACTTTACTGTGGCAATGGAGCCGGTATTTGAAATTGGAAGCCGTCGAATAATGCCGACAATTCTGTGATGTGAGTGGATGAGATGTCCGGTATTCACATCTGGCAGCAGATTTTATTCTTCGGATTATCCCACTGAAAAATGTTATCCTAAGATGGGGTTCATGAAGTTCAGATATGGGTGTTTTGCGTTGTCCCGCCCGAGACACTTTCCAGCCTATTTGAGAGTCTACCCCCCTGTACCATTTATCCCGGTACTAATCGACTTACCATTATCAGTTATACCTTTATTGAAGTTTCAGGCCATTTCACTTGGAACGGAGTGCGGAGCACGAAGTGGAAAGCGAAATGGCCTGGTGTCAGACTTCAGTAT
>JAJEHQ010000014.1 GCA_022823625.1 Gammaproteobacteria bacterium | reverse complement strand
TGATTGATGGCTGCTCTGTTTGGAGGGCGGCGGAATGTGTCAGCATCCGCTGAAGTCTCGGACACCCTCCAACAGGGTTTTATTTTAATACTATCAATTAGATACAAGACATTCTTCTCTGAACAACGGGACAGCAGTGATACCTGGAAGAAAGTGAGGTTTTATTTCACTAACTGTTGACCACAACCAATGATTTTTCTCTCCTATTTCAGTTCTTTCTAACAGATGCCCGAAAAACAGAAAATTCAGCTAAGTGAGTTGAATTGCTTTCTGGTAGGCGGTGCAGTTCGCGACCTGTTGCTCAATATTGACCGCAGTGACAAAGACTGGGTCGTAGTTGGCACTACCGAAGACAACATGCTGTCGCTTGGATTTCGTCCGATCGGGAAAAATTTTCCAGTCTTTCTACATCCCGAAACGCACGAAGAGTACGCCCTTGCAAGAACCGAACGAAAAACGGGTAAGGGCTACAAAGGATTTGACATAGACGCCTCCCCCACAGTGTCTTTGGAGCAAGACCTTTTTCGCCGCGACCTTACGATCAACGCGATGGCGCTAGATACTGAGGAAAATCTGATTGATCCATTCGGTGGCAGACAAGATTTGGAAAACGGCTTGCTGCGTCATGTCTCAGTGCATTTCTCAGAAGATCCACTTCGAGTACTCCGAGTCGCCCGATTTGCTGCGCGCTATCACAGTAGAGGATTTATCGTCGAAGACTCAACGCTTGAACTGATGCGCGAACTGTCGGATAGCGGAGAACTCGATTACCTGGTACCTGAGCGAGTCTTACAGGAGGTATTGAACGCTCTTTCAGAAGATCATCCTGCCGTATTTTTTACAGTACTGAGAGTGTGTAATGCGCTGGCAAATCTGTTCCCCGAGATCAATAAAATTTATGATTTGAGACCGGACACCGACAAACCACTTCTTGAACTGGAGTTGGCTACACACCTGACTGACAACGTCAGAATTCGATTCTCAGTGCTCGCCTGTCTGATCAACAAATTCGCCACGACATCGCTAGGTAAACCAAAAAATTCAACCGCAATTCGAAAATTCTGCCGTCGTCTAAAGACTTCGACATCCTATCGAACACTCGCAGAGCAAGTTACAGCCTACTCTGATCGTGTCATGACTGTCAGAGAAAGACCGGCATCGGATACCGTAGAAATGCTGTTGGCACTGAACGGAATTCGTGACAAAAAGTCATTCGAAGATTTCTTGAAAGCATGCTCCGTCCAACTGACCGTTCTACATCAGGATGCGGACGTTGTTCGTCAAGCCATAGAATTGCTACGAGAATGCCGAAACTCGATGCGCCGAGTCGATGCAAAAAGTTTGGCTAAAAACTACGAAGGTGAAGAACTACGTGATCAAGTACGACGCGCTTACATTGGAAGCGTATCGAATTTGCTGGAGGATGATTCAGCTACAGAATGATCAGGATAAAGAAAGCCAGCAAGACCCTGTAGATTACAAATGGGAGCATGCCAATTTTTTCAATAAATGCAAGGAAGTAGTGTATGCACAGGTAGGCAACTACGGCGGATATTGCCGTTGCAATAGTAAATTGCAGCCAATTGATCTCGACATCAGACACAATTAGTTGCAGGGCCTGCCATCCTCCAGCCATCGCGATAGCGGGAATTGCCAACAAGAATGCAAACCTCGCTGCTTCCTTACGATTTAACCCAAGCATCAGTGCAACCGTCATCGTAATTCCTGACCTGGAAGTTCCGGGAATAATCGCCAATGCCTGTCCCAAACCGATGAGCAATGCGTCCGTTAGACGCAATTCGCGTAGTGTTCTTTGTCCTCGTCGAAAGTGGTCCGCGTACCAGAGCAACAATGCAAACAAAAGAGTTGCAAGCCCAATTACAGTCACAGATCGAAGTTCGTTTTCTACCAGATCGTATGCGAGAGCCCCCGAAACTGCAACCGGCACACTGGCAACAATAATGAACCAGCCAAGATTTGATTCTGCTGTTGTGCCACGTCCCAGTAAGGACATAAACCACGCACCTGCAATCTCACTGATCTGTACCCGAAAGTAAACAAGCGACGCGAACAGTGTTCCAACATGGACAGCAATGTCAAATGCAAGTCCCTGATCATGCCATCCGAACAGAGTTGGAAACAGAATCAGATGAGCCGAACTGGATATTGGCAGAAATTCAGTTGCTCCCTGAATGAATGCCAGAACGCTGGATTGTAATAGTTCCATCAATTTGCTTGAATTCAGATTTTGATGCTACAGACGATGCATGTGGTCAAACGTTTCAAATCCCAACCGGTCCGGTTTAATATTCTTACTCAATTCCATCACTTTGAACAATTCACCCATTTCTGACGGAGATGTCAGAGTATTCAGTTGCTGTGTAAAAGACATTTGCTCAGATGCTTGTAATGATGCAAGGTCCAGACTCTCCAAGCCAGTATCAACAATAAAACCTGCAAGTGTGGTGAATCCATTGACTTCGAGACCGACAGTCTCGGCAATTCTAGCGAGGGATGAAAAGTTGACGTGTGCCGTAATGTCCTGACACCCTATGAACTCTAAAGGGTCCTGCAAACTGTGATGCCTTCGGTGACACATCAATGTACCTTGATTTCGATCAGAATGATAGTACTCATGCTGGGGAAAGCCATAATCGGAAATCAACATTGAACCAACTTCAAAACAATCTCCAACCTTCTCTAACCATGCTTCTGCACGGCAGTGAATTTCTGATGTGTAGATGCCTTCAAATGTTGGCCAATCGAACTGATTAGAAGTTTGTTCAAACTCCTCTTCGAGATTCGTCCTGAATTCGAGTTGAAATGTATCTCCTAGTTCCGTGACATATCCTTGATGCACTCGTCCCTCAACAAAGCGAATGAGTTCCACTGGCATCGCATCAATGACTTCATTGGCAATTACGACACCCTGCATACCTTTATCGGCGGAAAATTCAGACCAGTGAACCTTCGTTGATATTTCAGGGCTTTGCTTGGCTACAAACTGTTGCTGGATCTGTTTTAGTCTGGGACTGATCTCAAAAATCACATAGTCTTCAATTTCACAGCCGAGCCGATAGAGTTCAGACAATACTTGAACACAGAGTTTTCCACTACCGGCACCAAATTCGTAAATTCGCGCAGGAATTAATGATGAATTGAATATCCTCGCTATTTTTGCAGACAGAAAATGACCAAATACTCCCCCCAGTTCAGGTGCAGTTGTAAAGTCACCTTCCCTGCCTAGTACCTGTGTCGCTGAGGTGTAGTATCCATTCACAGGATGGTAAAGTGCACTTTCCATAAACTTCGCAAATGAGATGGCATTGATACCGGAAGTTCTGATAAGTTGACGAATTTCATCTTGGAGTCGACTACTACGCTCACTCTCTTCATCATGGATGTTTAGTGCACCAGCCGTTGACCTGACAGGATGGAGTGACATTGGTGCTACAAACTTGTACTGAAGTTGAGATTATTAAATCCGCTTAATGGCGGAATCCTGGAGCGTGCTGCATAAATCAGAAATTTGCAGATCTGCAAACCGAGTCCCGCCTTGATTGTAGCGAGTTGCCTGATTTTCTTCATCTGGGTTTGACATTCAGGGGACCAAATCAGAACGATCGGGCATTCTTGGGTTAATCTTTGCGCATTGATCCCGAATAAGTGACAATAGATTTTAGGCCAGCGCATAGTTTGCTTTTCCACTTTAGCCAGCAACACTGAGAACAAATTCAGAGATCAGTGAGCAATCTCGAAGCTGCAATCGCGTGGATTCTTTTGTGTAGTGGAAAACTTTTTTCACCCGCATGAATTACATCAATCCGCTTCAACTGAAGATCTTCAAGTGCTGACCGCATTGAGGGAGTGATGGCGGGTTGAGATGTTCGCTTTATTTCGAAACCGCGGAGTTCACCATCGTGGTGAAAAACCAGATCAATCTCTGCGCCAGTGTGCGTCGACCAGAAGTAACACCGATGTCGTTCAATTTGAAATGCATTGACAATATTTTCAATCATAAAGCCTTCCCAAGAGGCTCCTACTTTTGGATGCCGCTCCAAGGCTTTGAAGTCAGCAATATCGAGTAGTCGATGCAAGATTCCAGAATCACGAACATACACCTTTGGGGATTTTACCTGGCGTTTGAAGATGTTGGCTTTCCATGGCCGCAGACTCCTTAACATAAATGTCCCCTCGAGTATGTGGAGATATCTGGCAACCGTCGTGTGTGACACACCAAATGCACGACCAATTTCAGAACCGTTCCACACCTGACCATGGTAGTGTGCCAACATTGTCCAGAATCGTTCAAGTGTGATTCCAGAAATCGTAATTCCAAACTGGGGGAGATCACGTTCGAGAAAGCTTCGAATGAAGTTTCCTCGCCATTGATAACTCTTTGAATCACTTGACGCGGTAAATGATCTCGGGAATCCTCCCTTTATCCAAATATTGTCCAGTTCATTTTCACCGACTTCGGGCAAGAGCAGACCTGGAAGCTCATAGTAGGCGATGCGTCCCGCAAGCGATTCGCTACTTTGTTTCAGTAGGACGGTTGATGCACTTCCGAGGATTAGAATCTTTGCGTGACTTGGAGTACGGTCTGCAAGTACTCTCAGTGTAGGAAATATCTCTGGCCGTCTTTGAATCTCGTCAAGTATGATGAGTCCCTGCAACGGAGAAAGTGCAAGTTCTGCATCAGAAAGACGCGCCAGGTCAGTAGTAGATTCAAGGTCAAAGTGGTGTGTCTCCCCTGACCACTTCTGTGCAATTTTTCTTGCAAGTGTTGTCTTACCAACTTGCCGTGCTCCAAGAAGCGCGACTACAGGGTAGTCATCAAGGAGATTGAAAATCTTACTCTCGTGAATGCCGCGCTCAATCATTTCGACGGCATTTTACCATGAAATATGAACTATATACGTTCAATTTTCATGGTCATAATTCATTCACGTAAGTGTTTTGGTTGTTTAATGATGGACGGTTTATCCCGAAAATTCAAAATTAGGATATAGCACATATCAGTCTGTCAACCCAGTGTCTGCGAAACCCGGACGAACCATCAATTGATCAGTGAACTAAAATACTAGCAAAATTCGAGGCGTAGTGACAGATTAAAAGATATCAGGTTGCAATGCTCAAAGCCTTGAATTAATCCTAATATCCACCAGCCATTGGTTGATTTTAGTAATCTCTATAAAATATTGATAATACTTGGATTTAAATTTGTCCAACTCCTGAAATTGAATTAGAGTTCTGAAACCAATCGGAGATGTGATTTGAAGTCAGAGAATAAAGTTGCACTGGTCACCGGCAGTAGTCAGCGAATTGGTGCTGCGATTGCCAGAAAACTTCATTCTCAAGGCTTGACCGTTGCTATTCACTATCGAAGTTCGGAACATCAGGCAAAGGAACTGACCCAGGAATTGAATGGCATTCGAGCGAATTCCGCGGTTGACTTTCAGGCGGACCTTTTCGAGTTCGATCAAATTCTAGAATTGGGCAATCGGCTTACTCAGTCATTTGGCCGTCTGGATGTGTTAGTCAACAACGCATCAGAATTTCAGCCCAACGCAATTGGTGATACATCGACTGAATCATTCGACAGGATGTTTGGAGTTCATGTCAAAGCACCTTACTTCCTAGTCCAGTCGGCCTTACCGGTACTACGGAAGGCAAAAGGATGCGTCGTGAATGTAACGGATATTTACGCTAGTTATCCGTTGCAGGATTATTCCCTTTACTGTGCCAGCAAGGCAGCACTTGAAGCCCTGACAAAATCAATGGCTCTTGAACTCGCACCCGAGGTTCGGGTCAATGCGGTCGCGCCAGGTGCAATTCTATGGGCGGAAGGCGAAGCAATCGCTCAAGAAGTCATCTCCAAAACACCGTTGGGACGAATTGGAAGCGTAAACGAGTTGGCTACAGCGGTGAAATATCTCGCGCTTGAAGCGACATTTACAACTGGGCAGACACTGACAGTGGACGGTGGGCGAGTGATCACCACGCCCTGAGTTCAATTCGTTGAAGCAGATTTGGAACCGCGTTCAATTATGACACCCACATTGCTGGCTTTTTCAACCGCACGTGGTTTGCTGATCTTGACCCGACACCATGTTGCTGAAAACTCTTCAAGGATGATGGTGGAGATGCTTTCTGCGACTGATTCTATCAATTTGAAATTTGATTCAGCAACAAAATCATGAATTCGCGTGGCGACATCTTTATAACTGATTGCATCTTCAATTGAATCGCTCTGGGCGGCCTGGTGAATATCGCACCCCAATTGGATGTCGACAATGAGATTCTGCTTAACGCGACGCTCCCACTCCCATACTCCGATACTGGCAGCAATTTTCAGGTTTTCGACAAAGACTATATCCAACGCAGGCTCCAATTTGATTAATGCTTGTTCAGTCAGACCAATCCCTTATACCCGAACTGAATGATTCAGTGAATACGGAATACTCAACTTGACGATGAAATCATTTCGCCAACCTTCTCTTGAATAAGCCCATTTCTTCGTTAAAATTGTTTGCATCGAACCTGTCAATCAGCCCTCATTAGTAATTCATGTTGTGACCATACTGATATTTGCAATTTTCGCCTACTTGCTTGGATCAGTGTCGAGTGCGATTGTAGTTTCCAAGCTGCTTCAACTGCCTGACCCGAGAGTGGAAGGTTCCGGAAATCCGGGAGCAACCAACGTATTGCGTCTGAGTGGAAAATTGCCTGCAGCGCTTACGCTTTTCGGTGATCTTGCCAAGGGGACGATACCCGTTCTCATAGCCCGCATGATCACTGATGACTTGTTGGTGATCAGTGCCGCAGCTCTCATGTCATTTTTAGGGCATCTGTATCCGGTTTACTTCAAATTCAAGGGTGGAAAGGGTGTCGCTACTGCGCTTGGTGCATATTTGGGTCTCGGCTTGCCCGTATTTGTGGGAGTGGGAGGAGTCTGGCTTGTTGTTGCATTGATTTGGCGCTATGCATCCCTATCTGCAATGGTTGCAATGTTGCTAGCGCCTGTATTCGCCTGGTATTTTTATCAGAACTCATGGTTGACGGCTGCTTGTATTCTGATTTTTCTGTTTATTGTCATTCGGCATCGAACGAATATCCAGCGATTGATGGCGGGTGAAGAAAGCAAAATCCGTCTCAACATCGGTTAAGACAGGTTCGTAAGTTGAACCGAATAATTGCGCGTTCAAACTATTGCTTCGGAATGAATGGGCTCAAGACTCTCTAGCGACCATCGCGGATACACGGCATAGTTCAATTCTTCGCTGAATCCGGCCTTTAACCGCAGATAACCCGCATATGCAATCATCGCTCCGTTGTCAGTACAAAGTTCTAACGAAGGAAAGTACGCTTTAACCTGCAATTGCTGTGCGAGTTCAGCAATTCGATGACGCAGCAACTTGTTCGCACCTACACCTCCGGCAATAATTACGTCAGAATAGCCTGTTTGTTTAAGTGCACGTTTCAATTTGACAACCAGAGCGTCAATTGCAGCATCCTGAAACGCATAAGCAAGATCGCTTCGAACCTGATCGTCAAGTTTAAGTTTGTCCACCGTCTGGATGGCGAAAGTTTTCAACCCTGAAAAACTAAAATCCAGTGAGTCATGACCAGACATTGGCCTTGGGAACTTGAAATGGCCCGGCTGCCCCTCTGTGGCACACCTTTCAATGCTTGGTCCGCCGGGATAGGAAAGACCCAGAACTGAGGCAAACTTATCGAATGCCTCACCCACTGCATCATCGCGAGTCTCACCTAGTAAACTGTATCTGCCAAGCGACTGCACGTCAACAAGCATGGTGTGACCACCAGAGACGAGCAGTGAAAGGAAGGGCAACTCTGGGGTTTCATTTTCCAGCATCGGTGAGAGCAGGTGACCTTCCATATGATGCACACCAATTGCTGGAATTTTAAGCGCCAGAGCCAGTGACCTTCCAATCGTGGCACCTACCAGCAATGCGCCTACAAGTCCAGGTCCTGCGGTATAGGCGATCGCGTCAATATTACTCTTTTTAAGCTTTGTTTCTTCAAGCACCGATTTGATCAGCGGCATGACCTTTCTTATGTGATCGCGGGCTGCAAGTTCGGGTACAACACCCCCATAAATCTTGTGAATATCGATTTGTGATGAAAATCGGTTAATCAAAAGACCCTGATTCGAGTCGTAGATTGCGACGCCGGTGTCGTCACAGGAAGTTTCAATTCCCAGTACATTCATCTTCAATCAAGACAACTTTCATTTTCTTTAATCTGGAAGACTTAAGCTTTCGAATCATTAATTTGATTGTCCTGCTGTTGTCTTTCGGCAAAAGCCCGTTCAATTCGTTCAAGTGATTTCTTCGATTCACTGAGCGTGTGCAAAATTTCAGCATCGAGATTTTCATCCTGAACCAGTTCCGTTTCGTGCTGCGCTTTATGTAGATTGTGGATTACAACTGCAATGAACAGGTTAATGACAATAAAGGCTGCAATGACGACAAAACTGATGAAAAATACCCAGGCAAGTGAATGCAGTTCCATAGCACTGTACATCACATCAGTCCAGTCCTCCAACGTCAACACCCGAAACAGTGTGATCAGAGAAGTCCCTAGTGATCCCCAATGGAAAGGATCGTGTGCATGAAACATGTGATATCCAGCAATGGCGTAAATGTAAAAAACAATGGATATCAACAAAATTACGTTGCCAAGACCGGGCAGTGATTTGATCAGTGTCGAAACAATTAGGCGAAGTTCAGGAACCGCAGTAATCAGACGCAAGATGCGGAGCAGTCTAATGGTTCTGGCAATGAGCGCGAATTCACCAGTTTGTGGAATCAGTGAAAACACCACTATCGAAAAGTCGAATAGATTCCATCCATCTCCAAAATATCGACTGAATACTGGCGCTGCAGCAGTGATTTTCAGAATTGCCTCAACGACGAAAACAATAAGAACCACACGGTTGATCGAAAGCAGCACAGACTCATAAGGAATCGCAATGGCCGGGTAAGTTTCAATTCCTAGAACAATGGCGTTCAATATGATGAGAGCGATGATGCCCCGCTCGAACCACCGCCACTCTGTAATTTTTCGGCACAGCTGGATCACGGGTATCACTCCGGGAGTTCAGCAATAGCAACCGCACGTAGAATCGCCCGAGCTTTGGCCATTGACTCCAGCCACTCAGTATTGGGAACAGAATCTGCGACCAAACCGGCACCCGCCTGTACATAAACCTGATCCCCTATCAAGAGGGCTGTACGAATGGCAATTGCGGTGTCGAGATTACCATTCCATCCGATATATCCAACTGCTCCTGAATAGATTCCACGCTCGTGTGGCTCTAGTTCATCAATAATCTCCATTGCGCGAATTTTGGGAGCACCGCTGACGGTGCCAGCCGGCAGTGTCGCACGCAACACATCAATTGCGTCTTTACCTTCCAGCAGCTCACCCGTAACATTCGAGACAATGTGCATAACATGTGAATACCGCTCGATCTGCATAATGTCATTGACTCTGACCGTTCCAAGCTTTGAAACCCGCCCAATATCATTTCGACCCAAATCAACCAGCATGATGTGCTCGGCCCGCTCTTTTTCATCAGCTAGAAGCTCCACCTCCAGCCGTTGATCCTCCTCTTCGGTGTCGCCACGAGGGCGCGTACCGGCCAATGGTCGCACTGTTACAACGCCGTCTTCTGACCGAACTAGAATTTCCGGTGAAGCACCGACGATGCAATACGTTCCAAAATCCAGAAAGTACATATAGGGAGACGGGTTCAAGGTTCTAAGCGCTCGGTAAAGATCAATCGGATCACCCTTGTAGTGCGCCGACAGTCGTTGTGAGAGTACAACTTGAAACACATCGCCCGCTAGAATGTATTCTCTGCTCTTTTCAACCGCGTTTTCAAATCCTACCTGCCCAAAAGCAGATTCGAAATCGACTTCATTCGCCTCCTCCTTCAGCGAAAGCGCCGGACGAGACGGAATCGGTGCCTTCAGTTGTTTAGCCAACTCATTCAGGCGGCGAATTCCGGATTCACGGTTTTCTCCTTGCGTCACATCCACGTAAATCACGATGAATAGTCGACCGGATAAATTGTCAAACACAACGACTTCATCCGAAACCATCAGACAAATGTCGGGAATTTCGTATTCCTTGGGCTTTCGTCCTGCAGCCAGAGTAGGCTCAATGTAACGTACAGTGTCGTATCCAAAATAGCCCACAAGACCACCGGTGAATTTAGGCATTGCCTCAAAACTCGGCATGCGGAATTTCTCATGGAACGCTTTTATGTCCGCTAATGGATCTTCGCTTTGCCATTCTTCAACGACAGTATCGGACTTGAGTATACGGATGGTTTTCTCATGAACTTCCAATCGGGTCGAATTGGGTAATCCAATGATTGAAAATCGTCCCCACTTTTCACCACCCTGTACTGATTCAAACAGGTAAGTAAACGGCTGCCGAGCAAGTTTGCAATATGTGCTGAGTGGTGTATCAAAATCCGCCAGCACTTCGCGCTGAAATGGAATATGGGTATAGCCCTCATCCTTTAGCTGATTAAACTGTTCTTCTGTTAGCATTTTTCACTATCGTTTTTGAAGTGCAAGGGTTCTGATGCAGTAAATAAATATGCTGACGAATGTCAGCAAATCAAAAGGGCATACCCTTTCACCAAATCTGGCTGAGATTCGTTCTTCGTTCAAACTCGCCAATCATGCGGAGGAATTGATTGCATTCCGCATGTTAGAGATGGTAACCCCATAGTCAGTCGATCCGAATATCGCCGAACCCGCTACGAATGTATCGGCTCCGGCTGCTGCAATCTGAGCAATATTATCAACTGTGACACCACCATCGACCTCTATTCGAATAGGTCGGGAAAGGGACTCGATTAGACTGCTCACTGCCTGAATTTTATCCAAAACGTAAGGAATGAATTTCTGGCCTCCGAATCCAGGGTTTACTGACATCAACAGTACCATATCGATTCCGTCCAAAACGTATTCAAGAGCAGATAACGATGTGGAAGGATTCAGTGCCAAACCAGGCGAGCATCCGTAATCCCGAATCAAGTTGATCGTGCGATCAACATGATCTGAAGCTTCAGGATGAAACGTAATCGAATTGACCCCGGCCTCAGCTATCTCTCCGATCATTCGATCAACCGGTTTGACCATCAAGTGTGCGTCGAGTGGCGCCTTGATACCAAAATCTCTAAGTGATTTACAAACGACCGGACCGAATGTTAGGTTTGGGACAAAGTGATTGTCCATCACATCAAGGTGAATCCAATCAGCTCCTGCTGAAATTACTGACTCCACCTCCTCACCTAGTCGAGCAAAATCTGCCGAAAGTACCGATGGTGCAATGACCGTATCCATATCGACTTCTAATACGTTTATTGTGGCGCGAGGAAGTAAAACTCGTCCTGCCGATTGATCCTGAGCACGATCAATTCGTCTGGATCAGTGATTGCATACGAAAAATCGTCAACATCCGAGACGGATTGCTGATTGACTTCAACAACCACATCTCCTTCCCTGATCCCCGCGAGCCAACCACGACTGTCTCGCTCAACCGATGCCACAAGAACACCGGATTCTGAACTCGGTGTATTTTGAAAAACAACACCCTCAAGGCGACGGGATAGGTCGACTCCGGCAATTGATTTTTGCAAGTTATCACCAATCCATCCGGAACCAAACAGAACCTCTCCATTGCGGATGTATTCCACATTCACCGGTTCACCAACTCGGATGAGTGCAATCATTGTCCGTAGCTGTGAACCGTCCGTTACTTTGACGCCATTGACTCCAATCAGAATATCACCTTCCTTCATTCCTGCATGTTCAGCCGCCGAACCAGGCAGTACCTTATTGATCAACACACCTTCAATTCTTTCAAGCTGAAAAGCCTCAGCCATCTCCTGAGTTAGTGGCTGAAAATGGACACCTAACACACCACGCTTAACCCGCCCAAACTGGATCAACTGGTTTGCGACGCTGGCTGCTGTATTGATTGGAATGGCGAACGCGATACCGACATTTCCGCCGGCTGGTGAAAGTATGGCTGTGTTGATTCCTACGACTTCTCCCCTCAAATTGACCAGTGCACCACCAGAACTGCCTGGATTGATGGCCGCGTCTGTCTGAATGTATTCTTCATACTGCTCTATTCCGAGACCGCTTCGACCCAGCGCACTGACAATTCCCGAGGTCACAGTTGACGACAATCCGTAATTATTACCCAATGCCAGCACAAAGTCTCCGACACGCAAATCATCTGAGTTGCCAAGTTCAATCTCTACGAGATTTGACAGATCAACTCTCAACAATGCCAAATCCATATCAGGGTCGGTACCTACGATTTCTGCAATCGCGCTACGACCATCGAGCAAAGTAATCTCAACTTCCGTAGAGTCTGTCAGCAGATGATTATTGGTTAGAATGTGCCCCTGCTCTGCATCAATAATGACCCCAGACCCCAAATTAACCGCGCGTCTTCTACTTGGACGATCAGGAGTTCGGAATTCAAAATGACGATTGAAAAATTCATCACCTTCAAAATAATCGCGAAGTTGATCGCGAAATTGATCAAGTGCGGAATTCCCGGATCGGTTGTCTCTACGTGTCGCAGTCGATATATTGACGATGCTGTGTTCGATTTTTTCAACGACATCCGCCAACGTTGGTAGCTTGTTTCCATCGACTGCGAAAGGCAGCGCAGCTGCATTGCAGACGGACGCAAACATCGCGCAAGACCAAAGCGCTACCAAAGCAATTGTCTGACTTCTGATACCCTTTCTCATATCATCACGAAAGAAATTTTCGAGATTGCATTAGTCTGCCACGGACTTCTTGTGCGTCTGTAATAAGTTAACGTGCGAAGCCTGCAATGTCGACTTATACTAATTTTATCGTCAATTGAAACCAATAACCTCATTGCTGGTGAATTACAGTACCTCTCGCCAAGCGGGAAACATTGGGAAGTAAATTGCAGTACGAATTGGCCTGGAATCCATGCCGGAAACAACAGCCTTGTATTGAGTCAGCTGTTCACGGTAACGCTCAACTTCCTGCTCAAGAAATACTTCCACATTACCGGCCGTGGTACCGCTCTTGTAGTCAATAATCCATCGAGTTCCGTCTTCATCTACAAAAGTTCGATCTAGAATGACATTGGAAAACTGCCCGTTTGAGCAGCCAGTCAGCCTGAGTTCCGCACCAGACTCCTGATGCTGGTCGCTCAGTATCCACTGTCCCCTTGGATCTACCAAAACATTGTTCAATGCAGTTTCAATGCGAGCAAGCGCTTCATCCAATTGTCTCTGGTCATCTGCCATTCCCATCGCCCGCAAGCGAATTTGCCATTTGTTTCTCTCCGCAGATACTTTTTTCCTGGTCCAGGTGCTGACTCCGGTTCGAACGATTTTTTCGAGCCACTCATGCACCACATTTCCAATCCACAGTGCGACACTTCCTGCCCAATCAAAATCAATCGCCTCAAGATAATCGGGACTCTCCAATTCGTATCCAGAGGAATTAACAGGCGCCGGTGGCGCAGGCAGCTCCCAATTTGACGGAAGTCTAGTCAGTTCAAAAGTGGTTTCCTCGATTGAATCATCATCAGGTGTTCTCCCTGGAAAAACACTATCAGGACTGGCGTAATGAATTGGTGTTACACAGCTGGAATTACTTGCAACCAAACCAGGCACTAGCTTTGCAATCAGTGAACTTTCACTAAATGACCCATCTGATAACATTGGTTGTCCGTGAAATTCCAGTTTCCCAAATGCGTACACATACAACTTTTCTTTAGCACGGGTGCACGCGACATAGGCTAACCTCAACAATTCAATTGCTTCTCTATCTTTGTCCCATTTCTGGAGGAATGCAAACATTCCCTCACTTGTGTCTGAACCGGTAGGGACAACAGGCGACATTAATATCTGACTTCCCGTTTCCGCGCGCAAAAATTCTGACCAAACCAGCAGCGGGCGCGTTTGTTGACCGCCCTGTATGGCGTTAAATCTTGGAAGAAAGACCGCATCATACTCCAAGCCCTTGGCACCATGAATTGTGGAAATGTGAAGCCAGGTGTCGTCCGCACTTTCCTCCGGTACAGCATAGAGATACTTGAGTTCTTCTTCGAATTGATTCAAACCCTCCACAAAAGCGCCTTTGGAATAGCGTTCTATAAGATCAAGGAAAATATGTGCGTTTTCCACATCCTTTGATCTATAACAAGCCGGTCCACCAAGCAATATCCAGCAATCATGGATCCAGTCGCGCATATCAAGCCGACCGCGGCCCAAAAATGTTCGTTTCATCACATCCCTTAGCCGACTTATTCGTCGCTGACCATCTGCAGACAATTCAGATTCAACATTGGGGTCCATAATCTGGTCCCAAATAATTGCATCTCTTTCTCGTGCAATGATGAGAAGGTCAGCTAAAGTCAAACCACACCATGGCGCTCGTAAAATTGCGAGCCATGAAGTTCGATCAGCCAGATTGAGTAGTGCGCGGGTTAACGATAGCAGGTCGTCCACGACTGGACGCTGGTCGAGCGACACAATGTCCTGTGCGTAGAACTTGATACCTTCACTCACTAATCGAGGAATGATCAGCTTTGCGTGACTTCTTGTGCGAACTAGAATAGCTGCGCGAGCGTCTGAACCCTGATTTTTCTTCCGAAACTGCTTTATGTCATTGATAAGCAGATCGATTTCCTTCTCCACCAGAGGTTGACTTTTGATATTTTCCTCAGACATTGTTTTAGAATTCTGAAGGACAATTTGCACAGCTGGATCTTTCGAAGATTTTTTTGTCGAGGTACACTTGACGTATGGCACTGATCCTGTCTCCAATTCAGCACTCACTGGGAACGATGGTTGAAAAACGGCGTTAAACCATGAAACCAGTTTTGAATTGGAACGAAAATTCTGTGTCAAATTAAGTGGTTCTATTGGCAGATTTCCAAGGCCGTTTTTGATGACCGAAAGGTAAATTCCGACTTCGGCCTCCCGAAACCGATAAATTGACTGCATCGGATCTCCAACGAGGAATATCGTACGGCCATCGTCAGACTGCCAACCTGCAATCAGTCGCTCAAGCAGGTCGCGCTGAGATACAGAAGTGTCTTGGAATTCATCGACCATGATGTGCCTGTACTGGTAGTCAAGCACCATCGATAAGTCTGTTGGATCTTCTGAGTCCCCTAATGCTTGCACTGCTTGCTGGGCAATTTCAATAAAGTCCACCTGGCCGTGTTTTCGAAACTCAAGTTTCAACTCCGCCACTGCGTGCTGCAGGACCACAGAACATGCTTCAAGCACTTCCCACTGTCTGTCGCTATATTTGGGAGAAGAAGGATAAGTGTCACGAATCGCAATCATCTGCTTTCTGAGTTCGGAATTCTCTCTGCAGCATTCGATGGCATCTTTTAAGTCCGCCATTTCCATTCCTATAGGTAGCAGATCTTTGTTCAACCTGATTTTCCACGTTCCACCTTTTGTGAGCATATCGTTTGCCAATGACTTCCATGTCATTAAGCTGTTTGGTTGAGAGTTATCCATGTTGTCGAGACCCAACTTCTCACGAGCAAGCGTTGGCATCATGTCCTGAGTCTTGTTTAGCTGTCTTGTGATAAGCGCCTGCCAGAAAGCTTCTACCTGTTTTCGATCATCTGCCAGAAAAGAGACTCCAACGAGATACCTAAGCCATTGATCTCGCTTTTGCAGTAGCTGAACAATAAGATCCTGAAGTCTGTCACTGTTGTTGTCAAGGTGATTCAGTAATTTCGCCAACGCTCTGCCAAGGTCCTGATCGTTGCTCGCAGATTCATACAGACTTAGAACAGCTGACGCATAGTGACGGCTTGCATCCTCAGCCATGCCGGGAAGCGAACCAAATCGTGAAGCCCATGGCATTCTGCGAATCAGGCTCGTGCACAACGCATCAATTGTCATGATCTGCAGTCTTGAAGGCTGCTCTAACAGATTCCATCCGTGTTTTTCGGAACGTTGCCTGACTTGCTCAACGGCATCGTTGACGACATCCTGCGGAAAGCGTTCGTTAGTTTCCGGGTTGAGCGCTTCAATGATTCTCTTGCGCATTTCCGCGGTTGCTTTACGGGTAAATGTAATCGCCAAAACCTCTTCAGGCTCATCGACGACTGCCAGCAGACATATAAATCTGCTGATCAGCAATGTGGTCTTGCCAGACCCTGCAGGAGCTTGAACAATGAAAGACTGCTTGATATTCAGCGCTTCGTTTCGAACTGCCTGATCACTCATTTGAAATCACTCGCATCGTTAGCACTCTAATTGTCCGATTTACATTTGATTCTGCAAACCGGTTTTACATGACAGTATCTGCAGGTGTCGTACGAGTTTAAGGGATCTGCAACTGCATCGCCGGCTATATAACCACTTGCAATTTGACTCAGCACTGCCAACCAGCTAGCATCCGAATTGGAATTGAGCAGTTCGTCAATCGGCGTGGCTTTTGCTCTACTCTGGGTATATTCAAACCATGTAGAAGTAGACAACTCTCCATCTTTCAATTGATAGTAGGCAATGTCTCTGACTTTATGCTTCAGTTGATCCATTGCGACAGCATATATAGCTAGTTGTGGATCTTTCGGCCGATAGGTATAAGGTTTTTTACCTCCCGCGTCAGATAGGCTACACGCACCGGTCTTGTAATCAATCAGAATTAAATTTCCATAGCAATCATCAATTCGGTCTATTTTTAGTGTCAATTTCATACCGGACAACTCAATTTCAGTCCAGTGCTCGGCAGCCCAGAGCTTGTAAGTAGCATTAGATAACTGACCGACTTGAGAATTTAAAGGTCTCTGCCCATCAGCAATACGCTGCATATCAAAATTAACCAGGGCTTCAGAGAGTTTTGAGAGAATGGAAACTTCAACGCCCATTATTTCCCTACTGAACCGTCTGACTCGCTCACCGTTGTAAGTTTCCACTACTGACTCGACACACTCACTTACGACATTTGACAAATCTCCAGATTCCGATAGTGCTTTAAGCTGTTCTGGTGTCGGGTACGTCTCGTAAAGTGATTGGGCTATCGCGTGCATCAACAATCCCCTTGCGAGCCTCGTTACACCCACATCGAGGGATGGTGCCTGTCTAAGATGTAAGCGATGCACCGCAAACGCTCGAAACGGGCAATTCGACTGATCCTTCAAGAGCGATGTACCACCGCTCGTGACATTACCTTGCAACTGAACTGCAGGTGCTTTCCAATCATTGAAAGTCTCGCTATTTCTGTATTCCGCAGCAAGCAGACTCGAATAATCTCTACACGACGCCAATTCTTCTGAAGCCTCAAGACTAAACCTGACTGGGAATCTCAGCAGGTGGCTTTTCTGAAGGTGTTCCCCTTTGTCGGTTCTAGCATAGCTTTGCACAACGTGTGGAGCACTTGACACAATTCGTTCGAAACGTCTTTGGACCTGTTTGTTCAATTCTTCAGCTGAACTGCTCGCAATCCGACAGTTCTTTTGTACGGAAATCGGAATAAACGGAGTGGGACGAGGTGATCCCGGCAGCGCTTTTTCATTCATGCCCAGCATCCAGAGGTGCGTAAATGTCTGACCTGCCATTGACAGATATTCTCCAACCTGAACTGGCGTTCGGACCGCTCTTGGCTGAACATTTGCCTCTCTTACCGAACGAACCAATTTGGCAAGCGCAGTTTCAACTGTGCATTCAGATTCGACAAACCCCAACTCTGCCAGGCCTTGTACGATTGCAACCCAGGACCGGTACGCCTGCCATTCATCGACCCCGAATTGTCGATCGCCTTTTTTCTTAGACTGAAAAATTTCCATCCACTCCATAAAAAACTGGCCCCAAGACGCATAATCTGCTCTTTCTGGTCGTTCTGATCGTTTTCGTTTTGCTTTGTGCAGCACTTTGGTCAGTTCAGGGCAAAGATCGGGTTGTTTTACTGCTAATTTATTTTCTAAATCTATCAGATCGTCAAGGGACAAACGATCGCCTCCAACACCGTAAATCTCGTTGGCTAACTTAGCGCGTCCGGCTGATTCTTGATCCCAACCTTTAATTCGGTCTGACATAACAATTGATGTCATGACTTCGATGCTCACGGTTGGCCGAATCAATTCAAGTAGATTCATAGCGTCTACCACGATCGGCACTTCATTTAGTGAGCCGCCAAGCGTAATGTGAAAGGAAAGTTTGTTTGTCTGCCGGTCCTCCATCAAGGCGTCAGGATTTAGATAATCTGACAGCGCTCGACTCAGTCGAGGTCCAATTTCCCGCAGATTGGGGGTGACGATACCAATTCGATGGACTTCGGGATTTGCTTCGACCGAAACTCTGGCCCAACGTGCACAGGCATTGATTTCCTCATCTGTCGTATCGAACTCAAACCTTTGGGGTTGGTTGTCAATTGGGACTGTATTCGCATCCAGAATCTCAATTGCACAATCCACCCTTTCCAACGACTCAATCAGCCGCTCAAGCTGCGGTGTCCATGTGTCAATTCCTGCAAATACAATGGAAGGCCGCTCGGTGCCAAGTAATTTATCGGCAGCGTTTCCAACGTGGTCAGCGAGACATTCATGATCAATTGCACCGCGCTTTTCCAGAGTATGCTGATAGGACTGCAGCCAATCTCGAAAATGTGCAACATCAATGCTGATGTGGTCAGTGTAGCTGTCTGGATCAATGCCATAACTGCATATCTGTCCATACGCGTTTTTCACCTGATTCGCTGTTGTAGTTATGTGCCACAGAAGGTATTCGTAGCCTTCACAGTATTGACTTCGAACTTTCTCGGAGATAACGCGTTCCCAAATTTGTCTGGACTGTTCCCCACTCAGAAGAACGCTCACAATCTCTTCAGATTGATTTGCATAGTCTCGCCACAAGCGACTGAGCCATGCTGAGAATGTGAATACTTCAGCACTTGGCCAGACAGTCAGGCCATCTGCCTGCTTTCGGCGGTTAAATTCGTCTGCTACGAGATGTTGAAGGCGTTGCGTATCCACCACCACGGTGGCACCTTCCCGTAGTCGGTCGACACAATCGTCGATTAAGCTGCGCTTCAGTGCATCAACTTGCGGAATCTCTATGCGATTGTTCTGCTGCACGTTACGATTGCAACCAGTCTCCTGCGGATTTTCGGACAAACTGACTCAGCATCTGAATATGTTCCGGCCGGTCATTCAGGCAAGGTATGTAGTTGAATGTCTCTCCACCCGAAGCAAGAAAAAGTTCTCGATAGCCAATATTGACCTCTTCCAACGTCTCCAGACAGTCTGCTGAAAACCCAGGACAAATTACATCGATGCTCTTCGTTCCCTTCTGACCAAGATCCTTCAAAACTGATTCTGTGTATGGCTGTATCCAGGCCTTTGGGCCAAATCTGGATTGAAAGCAGAAACGCCAGTTTTGCACGCCTAGTTTACTGGCCAATAGATGCGCGGTTTCAGAACACTGCTGCTGGTAGGGATCACCGGCATCACACACCTCTTGAGGAAGCCCATGAAATGACATGACCAGACACTCAGCCTGACCATTACTTGACCAGTGCTGCCGTATCGTCTGTTCAAGACATTCAATGTACTCAGTGTGATTCGCATAGCCGTTCATAAAGCGTAATTCCGGTACAAATCGTCGCTTCGCAAGTACATTGCCGATTTCATCAAATGTTGAGGCAACAGTGGAACTAGAGTACTGGGGATACAAGGGAATAACAAGTACCCGGTCAATCCCCTGCCCTGTCATTTCATCAAGTACATCACTGAACGATGGTCGTCCGTAGCGCATTGCATGTCGCACAGCGATAGGAATCGCATGGTCCGAATTCATAGATTTTTCCAACGCCTCTGCCTGTCTAATCGAATAATTCATCAGTGGTGAACCGTCTTCTTGCCATATTTGCTGGTAGGCGTGCGCACTGCGTCGCGGACGGATCACCAGAATGATGCCATTTAGTATGAACCACCAAAGAATCTTCGGCAACTCAACAACTCTCTTATCCGACAGGAACTGTCGAAGAAACCGTCTTACAGATGATGTCGATGGCGAATCAGGTGTACCCAGATTTGCGAGGATTACACCGAATTGTTTCGTGTCAGATTTTGGCGCGAAGTTATTTCTATATCTTGGCATTCGCCTCTGGGTGGCAATAATCAGGCTGACGGAACAGGTGGAGCGTATTGCTTGCCAAACTCTACCATTCGTCGGATCGACCGTTCAGCCTGTTTCCGAATTTGCTCATCGACCCTGACTTCGTCTTCAAGATGAACAAGAACGTTCTTCAACCGCTGCAGGTCATTCATTTTCATCCAGGGGCAGTGACCGCAGCTTTCACAGGTTGCGCCTTCACCAGCAGTAGGTGCAGTAATAAAGATCTTGTCAGGCGTCAGCGCACGCATTTTGTGCAAAATCCCCTCTTCGGTTGCAACGATGAACGTATTTTCCGCCATGGATTGCGCAGCAGAAATGATCTGGCTGGTAGAACCGACAACGTCAGCCAGCGCAATCACGGAGGCAGGTGATTCCGGATGAACCAACACTTTGGCATCTGGATAACGACGCATCAGATTCTGAAGAACTACGGATTTGAACTCCTCGTGCACGATACAGGCACCATTCCACATCAGCATATCGGCACCCGATTCGCGCTTAATGTAGTCACCGAGATATTTGTCAGGAGCCCACAGAATTTTCTCTCCCTTGCTGTGCAAGTGCTGAACCAGCCTGAGGCCGATGGAGGACGTCACCACCCAATCTGCTCTAGCTTTGACCGCAGCACTGGTATTGGCATAAACCACGACCGTTCGGTCAGAATGCTGATCACAAAATTGACCAAACTCGTTGGCAGGACAACCAAGATCAAGCGAGCAGTTGGCATCATTTTCGACTGCAAACACACGCTTTTCAGGACTTAATATTTTTGCTGTTTCAGCCATAAATCGGACACCGGCCACCACAATCGTTTCGGCTGGGTGTTCAAATCCAAACCTAGCCATTTCGAGGGAGTCAGCAACGCATCCACCTGTTCTTTCGGCCAAATCTTGAAGGTCACCATCAACGTAATAGTGTGCGACCAGCACAGCGCGACGATCATCCAGTAAGTTGGCAATATCCCGCATTAGATCGTTTCTTTGCTGCTCTTCAACGACTAAGCCAGCGCGATTTCTTGCGTCGCGCGCAACTGCAACAATATCGTCTATTGCTGCTGTCGAGGGTTGATAGGTGAAAGATTCCAATTGAGGGCTAATTATTGCTGTTCTTATTCTCACTTCATTTTACGACAAGAGAATCAAACACGCCAAACTTGCATTGATGGAATGTAGGGAATAGCGTTGCAGACAGAGGATGTTTTCAAAAATCAACTCATCAGATGCCGATGTGAGGCAAATTCAGCGAATCACTATTCTTCAACAATGAGAATTCAGAGTTTTTGGAGTGAAAATACGGAGTCGAGGAAGAGATTGAGGGACCACTGAAGTCCCTCAGTAAAAATTTGATTGGTCAGCGCTAATGCTCTGGATAATATGGTGCGACTCCTTCTACAGCCAATGCTAGATCATCCACGCTTTCCATGTCTGCATTTTGCTTCGCACGCATCGCCGCAACAATGACAGCGTGGTGTTTCTGCAACCGTTCAGCATAATCTTCCTGTGAAGATTTGACCCTCTGCGTCAGAAAATAATCGCTGATCGTATCAATGATAAATTGAGCGTGCTGCTCTTTATTCACCACCCAGCGTACCAGCTGATTTTGCGACTGCGGATCTGTTTTACCCGACAATTCACTAATCAAACTGACTGATTTGCGAACCGTGTCAACATTTTCGCGCATCGATTCAACCCGCGCATGATCATCATAGATTCCGCAGGGAATTTGACAGTGCGCAAACGAGTTGCTGACAAACGAAAATGTCATCAGAGTTGCAATCGCAATTGAAACAGATAATTTCTTGGCTTGAAACTTCATTTTGATACCTCGTTAAGTTGGGGAACGAGCCAGCCAGGCGGAAACTGGCACAACACCCGGACTTTCAGCCGATGCAATAACTCGTTTGGATAGGTTCATCGTAAATATTAGCAGTTTCGCCGTTGGAAAGCAATATAGAGGCAAAGTGGTTGTACGAAATGGCTGTGATGTATCCGGTGACACGGGGGCTTACTCATATACAATGAGCATCAACAAATCGAACAACGACTCCGCATTCAAAATGACAACTTTGATCCGTGGCTGAATCAATCACTCCGCAAACTGGCGTCAAGTATCGTGGCGCTGATAAAACAAGTCGAATCCCTGTTCGGATTGAACCCCTTGAATCTCACCAGGTGCTCAGAAAACCGCCTTGGATTCGGGCAAAATTTCCTGGGACACCTGAAGTTCTGCGGCTGAAAAAAATACTGCGGGAAAATAATCTGAATACCGTCTGTGAAGAGGCTTCGTGCCCTAACATTGGTGAGTGCTTCAGCAACGGTACGGCAACTTTTATGATTCTCGGCGAAATCTGTACCCGCAGATGTCCGTTCTGCGATGTTGCACACGGCCGGCCCAATCCACCAGATCCTGAGGAGCCTGTCAACCTGGCAAGAACCGTAAAGTACATGGGCTTGCGCTATGTAGTGATCACCTCGGTCGATCGAGATGACCTTCGAGATGGTGGTGCATCCCATTTTGCAGATTGTATTCGCGTCCTACGAAAAACCTGTCCAACAACCGCTGCTGAAATATTGGTGCCGGACTTTCGGGCACGCATGGATCGAGCGCTTGACAACTTGTCTGTGGCCCCGCCCGATGTATTCAGCCATAACATGGAAACCGTCGCGCGGCTTTATCGAGCTGTGCGACCCGGTTCTGACTATCAGCATTCACTTCAACTTCTCAAACGATTTGGAGAACGCCACCCCGAGATTGAAACCAAATCGGGCATCATGCTGGGAATTGGTGAAACCAAGGAGGAAGTGATTGAACTGATGGATCACTTGCGCGAGCATAATGTGAGCATCTTCACAATTGGACAGTACTTGCAGCCGAGCCGGCATCACCTGCCGGTGCTGCGCTACGCGCCATTAGAGGAATTCGATGAGTACCGGGAGTTGGGAGAATCTCTTGGATTTTCTCAGGTCGCTTCCGGCCCCTTGGTCCGCTCCTCCTATCGCGCCGATCAGTATGCTCCTGGAGCCATAGCAAGGCGCAGCGCCGCTTGAACTGAAATTGCATTTGCCAGTTGCCTGATCCTACTGGCATTCCAGATATTTCAGCACCTTGAAAGGAGGTGGATTGGGGTACCAAAGGATTCGAATCAAACCGCAATAATTATTTCATCAACGAAGAAAAAATTCATTTTGCACAATGATCTAATTCCAAAAAATCACGCAAGTCAGCAAAAATTTTGTAGGTAAAATGTTTTCATAACAAATAAACTAAATTGCTAGTGACAGGGATGTTGGCACAGCCTAACCTTACAATCCGTTGCCAATGTATTTGGTTCAACCAGTTGAGAGTTTGTGCAGGTTGGAAAATATCAATTGTTTGTTGCTACAATATTTGTTGGTATGGAAACTCAATTAAATAATGAGGTAAAAATAATGAGATTAACTAAATATCTTTCGATTGTAGTGGCGGTACTTGCCCTAGGTGTATCAGGCGTCAGTAGTGCTGGTATGCTAGATGATATTAAAGCTAGGGGCCACCTCCAATGTGGCATCAATACCGGCCTGACTGGTTTCGCATTTACAGACGATGCTGGTAACTGGCAAGGATTCGACGTGGCACTATGCCAGGCAGTCGCTGCTGCTGTTTTTGGTGATGCGTCTGCCGTCAAGTACACCAACCTGACGGGTAAAACCAGGTTCCCATCACTGAATGCCGGTGAAGTCGACATGCTTTCGCGTAATACGACTTGGACTTACAGCCGTGATGTCGACCTGAAAATGACATTCCTGGGCGTAAACTACTACGATGGACAGGGATTCATCGTTCCAGCTGCTCTCGGTGTCACAAGCGCAACGCAACTGGACGGTGCGTCAGTATGTATTCAAACGGGTACCACAACCGAATTGAATCTGGCTGACTTTTTCCGTGGTAACAACATGAACTACGAGCCTGTTCCAATCGAAACCAACGAAGAAGCCAGGAACAGTTACCTGGCCGGACGTTGCGACGTTTACACGACTGACCGTTCTGGTCTTGCTGCGACCCGCGCAAGCCTTGACAATCCGCAGGATCATGTCGTGCTGCCTGAAATTATTTCGAAAGAACCACTTGGACCCGTAGTCCGACATGGTGATGACGAATGGGCAGACATCGTTCGCTGGACTCTGAATGTTATTATCATTGCCGAAGAAAAAGGCATCACTTCAGAGAATGTTGCGGCGATGGCAGCCGAAGTACAAAAGGATGCAGAACTTAACCGTATGTTCGGCACCGAAGGTGAATATGGCGCAATGCTTGGTCTGAGCGCTGACTGGGTTGTGAACGTCATTTCCGCAGTCGGCAACTATGGCGAAATCTTCGAGAAGTATCTCGGCGTCAATACCGATATCGGATTGGAAAGAGGTGTGAACGCACTGTGGACCGATGGAGGTCTGATTTACTCACCGCCATATCGGTAAGGTGTATATTGGAAGCGGCGTGTAATCACGCCGCTTTCATATCCTCTGAATCCGTTGCAAATTTAAGAACTCCCTCCGCTGTAATCTGAGCCTTGCGTGGTCTGAATTTACAAAATATTTGGACTGACAGGGACTCACGGCAGGTGATCATTCAGATCATTGTCGTCATCATCGTACTGTCTCTGCTCGGATTCTTCATCCGCAATACAGTCAACAACCTTGAAGCTTTAGGCGCAGAAGTGGGTTATGGCTTTCTGTTTAACCCCTCAAACTACGACATCAACCAACACCTGATCGAATACTCTTCGCGAAGTACCCATCTGCGCGCCACAATGGTTGGGCTAATCAATACCGGACTGGTTGCGGTTGTCGGCATTGTTTTAGCAACTCTTATCGGATTTGTTGCTGGCGTACTGCGTCTTTCCTCAAATTTCCTGGTGAACCGCCTTGCCTACATCTTTGTGGAATTCACCCGTAATGTTCCAGTGTTGCTTTGGATTTTATTGTGGCACGGTGTCTTGATCCACAGCCTCCCCCATCCACGTCAAGCCATCACGATTTACGATGTAACGTTTCTGGCCAATCGCGGATTTTACGTACCCAAACCTCTGCTGGACCCACTGTTCTGGCTAGTTGCAATTGCTGCTGTTGTCGCAATCATAGGCGCTGTCATTTTTTCGAAATACGCAAAGAGGAAACAGGAACTGACCGGTGAGCAGCTCCCGGTAATTTGGATCAATTCGGCACTAATTGTCTTTGTACCACTGTTGGTGTTTTGGCTGACGGGAACGCCAGCGACACTTGAAATGCCCGTATTTGAAGGTTTCAACTTCAAGGGTGGCATTGTTCTCTCACCTGAATTTATTGCTTTGACGCTCGCTCTCGCAGTCTACACCGGCGCTTTCATTGCAGAAATCGTACGTGCCGGTATCCTGTCTGTCAGCCATGGACAGACTGAAGCCGCATATGCATTGGGAGTGAAACCAAGTTGGACAATGCGCCTCGTCATTCTGCCTCAAGCACTCAGAGTTGTTGTACCTCCCATGATTAGTCAATACCTTAATTTGACTAAGAACTCATCGCTAGCGATCGCTGTCGGCTACATGGATGTTGTGGCAACCATCGGTGGCATCTCGCTGAATCAGACTGGTCGGGCTTTGGAGTGTATGTCAATCGTACTGCTCATATACCTGTGCCTCTCGCTGTCGATTTCAGCGTTCATGAACTTCTATAACAAACGAATTTCGTTAGTCGAGCGGTAAAGAACATCTATGGCTGAGTTGAACAAGCAAGACTACGAACCGGGTACTCACGTCGACCTGGCTCCGCCCGTGTCGCAAGTCGGCATTACTGGCTGGATGCGGAAAAATTTGTTCTCTACTCCGACAAACGTTGTTCTGACGATTTTAACGATCTATTTTCTTTACAAGGTCATTCCACCGGTACTGAACTGGGCATTCATTGATGCGGTTTTTTCAGATCTCGATCATCGAAATGAGTGTCGGGAGATTGCCGGCGGCGCCTGCTGGGCGGTCGTACGAGCCCGATTAGAACAGTTCATCTACGGGTTTTACCCGGAACATTTGCGCTGGAGGGTTAACCTGACCTTTGTATTAATGTTCGTCGCATTACTGCCTTTGCTGTATGACAATGTTCCGAAACGTAAATACTTGCTTTGGTTTTCTCTGATCTATCCATTCTTTGCATTTTTTATGCTGTGGGGCGGCTTGGGACTCGAAGATGTTGAATCCGCAAAAATGGGCGGTTTCATGCTGACAGTGCTAATTGGTATGACTGGCATTGTCGTATCGTTGCCCCTTGGTATTGCATTGTCTCTGGGTCGGCATTCTTCGGCTCCGATCATCAAAGTTCTGAGCGTCTGGTACATCGAATTCTTCCGTGGTGTACCTTTGATTACTTTGCTCTTTGTGGCATCAACGCTCCTCAACTACTTCATGCCGCCTGGCACTCACTTCGACCTGCTGCTCAGAGTCATTATCATGGTCATTCTGTTTGCAGCAGCCTATATTGCAGAAGTTATACGTGGCGGACTTGCGGCGATACCTAAAGGCCAGTTTGAGGCAGCAGACGCTTTAGGTCTTTCCTATGCCAAGTCAATGCGATTGATAATTTTGCCACAGGCACTGAAAATTTCAATTCCGGGTATCGTGAACACTTTTATCGGACTGTACAAAGACACCACCCTGGTCGTGATTGTCGGTCTACTTGACCCACTAGGTATTTCTCGTGCGACACTTGCCGATTCAAGCTGGCAAGGCCTGTCGACGGAACTGTATATTTTTATTGCACTTGGATTCTTTATTTCGTGCTTCGCAATGTCACGCTATTCGCTGTATCTTGAACGAAAATTGGATACTGGGCATCGCGTCAAGTAAGGAGAGCTTCAATGGACAACGACACTACACCAATGATTGACGAACAACCAGCGACTAACGGTGACAGCCGAAAAACTGCTATTGAAATCACCGAGATGCACAAATGGTTTGGTGAATTTCATGTTCTAAAGAACATTAACCTCCTGGTTGAACGAGGTGAGCGGATCGTGATTTGCGGTCCTTCAGGATCTGGTAAATCTACCCTGATTCGCTGCATCAACCGACTGGAAGAACATCAACGTGGAGAGATCATAGTCGATGGCATCACCCTGACAAACAATCTGAAGAATATTTCAGAAATTCGCAGTGAAGTGGGCATGGTGTTTCAGCATTTCAACCTGTTCCCTCACTTGACCGTACTTGAGAACTGTACGCTGGCACCGATTTGGGTTCGAAAGCTGCCAAAAGAAGAAGCTGAAGCCTCTGCAATGAAATACCTTGAACGCGTGCGTATTCCGGAACAGGCACTCAAATACCCTGGTCAGTTGTCCGGCGGACAGCAACAACGCGTTGCAATTGCAAGAAGTCTTTGCATGAATCCCAAAATCATGCTGTTTGATGAACCGACGTCTGCACTTGACCCGGAAATGATCAAGGAAGTGCTCGATGTTATGATTCAGCTCGCACAGAGCGGAATGACCATGCTTGTTGTCACACATGAAATGGGTTTTGCCAAAACCGTCGCAAACCGGGTCATTTTTATGGATGAAGGCGAAATCATTGAGCAGAATGAGCCTTCTGAATTTTTCGACAACCCACAAAACGATCGCACTAAACTGTTTTTGAGCCAGATTCTTTCACACTGATTTCTGTCGACTGAATCGCAAGTGTGTGTGTTGGAAATTTCACCTCCATTACTGGAGTCGTCCGGACATTCCAAAGAATAGGATTATTGAGCGGTAGGATTTTATCTTTGAGTGCTCACCTGAATTGACTTGCCCCAACATTCTTATTCTTTGCTCTGATGAGCACTCACCCCGCTACACCGGTTGTTATAGGCACCCGGCCGTTGTTTCACCAACGTTGGACAAATTATCGGAACGCGGCACAACATTTGATAATGCCTACTCACCCTCTCCAATCTGCGTACCAGCACGCGCTTCTCTGGCCACTGGCTTGCAAGTTCATCAAACCAGATGCTGGTCGTCGGCCCAGGCATACTGCGGGCAAATGGAAAGTTGGATGCATCTGGCGAGAGACCATGGATGTACGGTAGTTTCAATCGGCAAACTTCACTTTCGAAGCAGCCTTGATGATAACGGCTTTAGCGAAGAGATCTTGCCGATGCACTTGGCATTTGATGGCGTTGGGTGGCCAACCGGATTGCTTCGTGATCCCTTGCCTGTTTTTCAGTCGGCCCATGAGTTAGCGGAACTTACTGGTTGCGGAGAAAGCGAATATACCGAATACGATCGCAGAATTACAGAAGCTGCCTGTGACTGGCTTCGAAAAAAATCGAACCAATCACGCCAGAAACCCTGGATATTGTTTGTCTCATTTGTAAGCCCACACTACCCACTGACAGCACCGGAACCTTTCTACAGACTCTATGAGCATTCGGATCAGCTTGGCAGGCCAATGCTCGGTCCGGCAAACGGTTATGCGCAACACCCGGTGTTGAAAGAAGTTCGCGGTTTTTGGAACTACGATGACTTTTTTACGGATGAACTGCGCATCGAAGCGAGAAAGAATTATTTTGGCCTGATCAGTTTTCTTGATGACAATATCAGGCAGGTGCTCAATGCACTTGAAGCCCACAATAGTTCACGCGACACACTCATTCTCTACACTTCTGATCATGGCGAAATGCTAGGGCATCTGGGGTTTTGGGCGAAATCTGTGATGTACGAGGATTCAGTTGGTGTTCCATTAATAGCCACTGGCGGTGGTTTTAAACAGCAACGTTGCGATGCTCCGGTCTCACTGACCAACATCAACAACACAGTGCTAGAGGCAATCGGATTTGAACGTACCGCTGGCAAATCGTGTCTTGACGAGCCCCTGCAAAGTGTTGCATCTTCACCTGAAGTTCCACGCTTCACATTCTCCGAGTATCACGATGGCGGCACACCTGTCGGATATTTCATGATTCGTGAAGACGACTTCAAACTGGTTCACTATGCTGGTGGGCATTCTCCGCAACTATTCAATGTCAAGGAAGACCCCTGGGAGATTAATGATCTTGCCCACAATCCAGCGTATACACAACAATTGAATCAGCTGCAAAAGCGACTGTGTACATTGCTCGACCCTAATGCGGTTATGGAAGACTACACTCGCGATCAAATGGCCTTGATCGAACAACTGGGTGGGCGAGAAGGAATTCTTGCTCTATCAGAGTTCAATCACTCGCCGTTGCCAAACCCGTAACTCCGAAAATACCCGCTATATTGGATTGACATCCAGATAAACGTTTTCGAGGGTAACCCGTTCCTGATCATCTTCAACCGAAAGCCATCCGCGACTATCTTTCCGAGTAAAGAATCGAAATTCATAACCTTCATCTTCGTCATCGTGGTGCAAGGCATAACCGATTGCCTGACCATCTTTTGAATCTATCGCTTCGTACATCAAGCGAACCAGTTCGCCGGGACGGAACACCTCCTTGGAAGAAATGACTTTGACATCAGGTGATGCCTCCCAATTCGGGGAAATTTCAAAGCCATTTTTCTTGCTGCTGTATGGTGTAACTTCTTTCGACCCGATCTCAGTACGATCGCCACTTTCGAGATAGCTCAATCGAACGTTTTCGATTTTAAGACCTCTTCTTGAGTCCTCAAATGAAGCTTCGCTGAGATCAATTATGACCACACCGCGATTGCCTAGAACTTCAACTGAATTTCCGTGCACCACGGCAGCTGTATCCAGACCCACACCGATTCCATACTGCATACCGAATTGATGCATGGCAACTAATGATGTTGCAAATCGACCTCGACCGAAATAATGCTGATCAATAAACCACTCATGCTCAAGTAACCCTAAACCATTGGCAAAATCTTCATCTTCCAATTCCCCTTCTTCTAGCGCATGGAAAGGGTCTGCTTGAGTCGATACAACAACTCGTCCAGGGATGCCACCAACGATTAGAGATCCACCATCGTAGGCTTCCAGTATTGCATTTGACAGTGCTGTTGGCCTGCCTCTACGGTCAAACAAAACTTTTGATAAACGTTCAGGCTTTCCACCGACAAAAAACACCGAACTTGCACCTTGAATTCGCTCGGCTATCGCCTCATCTTTTGTTAGAAAACGCTGGTCGGTTGAAAATTCTTGAAACTCTTCTGCCAGTGGAATCAGATCAGCGACTTTTCCATATCGCTGAAAGGCACGCAGGGTAAACCCTCCATACAATTTAGGTCGATCATGAGCGGCTGCAATGACCAGATGCTCGCCCTCTCGACGCTCGGACAAGCGAACCAGATTTCGCCATACGATCTGATTTTTTAGCGGCAGTACATCACCGACAACCATGATCAGACCATCCGCTGCAAATGAAGGCAGCGGCAGTGTAGTGAGCCAAACAAAGAGTGCCAGAATAGGCACCATTCTAATCTTGAAGTTCATCAGTCTCCGAATGTAGTGAAAAGTCATCGTTGATTGTCAAATTTTCTATTTGCTACACACGCAAATTTGTCAGTTGGGCGTATAAAAGCGGAAGTACTTCCGGCATTGCGTTCAGGTGTGAATAAATCGTATAGTTCCCTGTTCCAAAAAGATGATTAAGGTAGCGTGGGCCTTCCTGGTCAATCGTCAGTCCAAAACAGACGATACCGTTTGCACGCTGCTCCATCAGTGCCCGGCGAGCGTCTTCCAGCGCATATTTTCCTTCATAACGATCAGTCGGGTCATGTGGCTTTCCATCAGTCAGTATCAGCATCAGTTTTTGTCGGGTCTTTCTCTTCGCCAGCTTCGCACCGACATGACGGATTGGCGCACCGATTCGAGTGTAGTACTGAGGCTTCACTTCGAGAATGTTTTTCTGAATAGAATCATCATAAGGCTGATCGAAAGTCTTTATGCGGTCGCAACGTACCCGCAACCGACTGTCACTCGAAAAACTGTAGAGCGCAAATTCGTCACCAACACAACGCAGCACCTCGGCTAATACTGCCAATGACTGCTTAGCGATTTCAATCACTCGCACATTTCCGACCCTTGCCTGGGTCGATCGTGATGCGTCCATGAGTACTGCGACTGAAATATCGCGCTGCTGACGAATTCTTTCGCGATAGTATCTCGAATTCTGTACACCGCAGCCCTTTCTGTCGCCAACATAACTGACAACCGCATCAATATCAATGTCTTCTCCAGATTCCAAAAATCGTTTCCAACCAGGTTCCTGCTGGACTAGCATGTACTTTCTTCGGACTTTTTCAACCAGTGCCGTAAAGCGATAATCCAAATCCGCACTATAGCCTCCTTTTGGCGGCTGCTCCATCAGTCGACACCAGTTTCGCCGGTAAACCTGATCAAAGCAGTTCCACTCCGGATAGACAAAGTGATCCTGAATCGCCGCCAACCCCTCTATCTGTTCGACAATTTGATCGGCATTAAACCGACCTGTTTGGACCGACTCCAAATCCCCCAGTTCGGGTTGCGGATTCCGCTGCCGTTTAAACCATTGCAACCGGAATTTAGGTGCTCTGTTGCTACGATATGACCAGAGCGGTACTGGCAAAAATGGCACTGTTCGTCCGTGCCATGGTGTCTTGTCATCGCTACTCTCCCCTGCTCTGGCCCGTTCGATCAACTGGTCTAGTGATTCTTCCTGACAAGGATGCTCACTGCCGAGTTCATAGCGAATTGCAGACTCTAGCACAAGGGCAGGATTGCGAGTCCCTGGTTTGGGGTCTGGGTAGGCCATTCTTCGCTGTTTCAACTCTTCAGTACATAAGCGTTGATACCGAATTTTGAGATTGGGAAACGCGTCAAGCAGTCGTTTTGTAGTTCGAATGCCTCGCAGCAGGTGCTGAACACCAGGTGGTAGCGTTGAAGATTTTGGATAAGGCTCATCGACCGCGAGCACTGCTGCCAGCCAGTAGTAAAGTTCTCGATTCAGATTGCTGGATGAATATCGATTAATACGTCGGGGAAGGTGAAGGGTTCCTCCGTCAACCCATGCCTGCAGGTCGACTCCGCCATGTGAAGAGATGGCGACTGCACTTTGTTCTTGTGGTGATTCAGCGACTTTGCTTTTCAGGTCGCCACCCAGTGCATGAAAATAAAGGCCAAGTCCACTCGCAAGATTCTTACTGATAACTGCATGCTGCGGATGACGCAGTCGACCAGCTAAACCGAACAGTAGAGTGTACCAAATGACGGTCAGACCATCAACAACATAAATGTCACGCAACGAAGTAGGCATCTATGATTTCCAATAAGCTCTCACGAATGATCAAATCGTCGGTTAATGAATCTACGAGTGCGACCTCACAAGCCCTGCGAGCAGGCAAGCCATCATGGATCAGATGTGCTGCGTGAACCAGCAACCGTGTAGAAGCGGTTTCTTCAATATCGTGACCTTCAACCTCCCGAAGTTTCTGACCCAACGCAACAAGGCTCTTGGCTGTTCTTGTATCGACATCGGTTTCAGTCACAACGATTTCGACTTCCTTTTTCGGATCTGGGAAATCGAACGTCATTGAAATAAATCGCTGGCGAGTACTTTGTTTTAGATTCTTGAAGATATTTTGATAACCTGGATTGAACGAGACAACCAGCATGAATTCTGGCGGTGCAGCGACAACTTCTCCAGTACGGTCAAGAAAGAGTGTACGACGGTCATCGCACAGCGGATGTAAAACGACGGTTGTATCCTTGCGTGCTTCAACAATTTCATCCAAGTAGCAGATGCCCCCCTGACGCACAGCCTGAGTTAGCGGTCCGTCGTGCCAAATTGTTTCGTCATCTTTGATCAGATATCGACCCAAAAGATCCGCCGCGGACAACTCATCGTGACATGCAACTGTAAATAGCGGACGCTCAAGCTTTGCAGCCATGTGTCTGACGAAGCGCGTCTTGCCACAGCCTGTAGGACCTTTCAGTAATACCGCTAAACGCCGCCGATAGGCAGAGCGGAAGATGTCGGTCTCCTCATTCTGTGGGAGATAAAAGGGCAAATGTTTATCGTTCATGACAGTCGACATCAACTCAGCGCTGCTGTCGAAACCAGAATCGATTCTGTATACTTCAAACAATTCTCCCTTTTTTGATTGCATCCGGTCCAATTCACAGTTTATGTTCCGATTAATTTACCGTCTTATTGTTCAGAGAATTCAAGAATATAAGACAAAACACACCGCGATCAAAAGGCAACAGATCAAACGGCACTCGCGCAAATCAGGCGTCAATCGCAGGTACTGGGTGTTTGTCGGTGTATTTTGCATTATCTGTGCAACTGCTATTGCATTCTCCTTACACAGACACTTCAATTTGCCAAGACTCTATCTCGATCCTAAGACTGCGCAATTGAAAATAAACGTTGACTCAGTTGACACACCGCCTTTAGTGATTTATCTGGAGCAGTGGCCACCACCTTTGACGCCTGTTCCAGAAAATGACAGCGTCAGTCGCATCCTGATACAAGATAGTAAGTTTGTTCCCAGGTTTCAATTGATCACAACCGGGAGCACCGTTGAAATCATAAACGAAGACTCAATTCTTCACAATACACATATTGACGATGGAAAAAATACGGTGTTTAACGTTGCAACGCCACTCAAAAGTGTGACCGTTCGAAAGACACTCACTTCAACAGGTATCTTGAATGTACGCTGCGACTTGCATCCGGGGATGCACAGCTGGGTTTTCGTGCCACCAGCATCTCAATATGCGGTTCTTCAGAAACCTGACCTGATTCACTGGACCAATATTCCCCCTGCAACTTATCGGCTAGTTTCATGGCAGCCAGAACAAACCCCTCAACATCGGATCATAACCCTGTCGTCAGGCAAGCAATTCACCCTACAACACCGCCAACAGAATCAGTAATCCTGTCTATTGAATCCTGGTCCGCCTTTCGTCAGAGTCGTGGATTAACCTCACTATTAAAGTGTTGGATTGAAAGGTCACAATGAAATGAATTTACCTATACAATAAATTATCATTTTCCAACTTCCAGATGTGCATTCATCGGAAGTAGATGATTGAAACTTAATCGACAATCTGTTAGGAGGTACTATATGAGTCGTGATGAACATCGACATATACCTACTTTAAAGCGAGAACTGGCGGAAGGGAAAATCACCCGACGTGATTTTCTGCGCTATTCGAGCTTGCTTGGGTTGTCGGCAGCTGCTGCATACAAGTTTGCTGGCGACATCACAGGCGTCAAATTTATTCCAACCGCGAGAGCGGATATGCCGAAAGGCGGCACCCTTCGAGTCTCCATGCGGTGTCCAACAATTGCTGATCCCCACATTTTTCAATGGGTTTACGATTCAAATATCACTCGCCAAGTGGTTGAATATCTGACTCTCACCGGACACGACAATGTAACTCGTCCCGGACTGTTGGAAGGTTGGGAAGCCAGTGATGATTTGATGACCTGGACGCTTAGGATTCGTCCAGAGTTGAAATGGCACAATGGACGAGACTTTGTTGCTGAAGATGTTGCCTGGAACCTGAATCGAGTTCTTGATCCGAATACCGGTTCGTCTGTACTAGGTCTGATGAAGGGCTACATGATGAATGATGCTGGTGATGGACTTTGGGACGCGAATGCCATCGAAGTCGTCGACGGCAAGACGGTTCAACTGAACATCAAGGTTCCACAAATTGCTGTTCCTGAGCATATGTTCCACTATCCACTGCCAATGATCGATCCGGAAGAAAATGGCGTATTTGGCGTGGGTTCTAATGGACAGGGGGCATTTGAACTGGTTGAATATGTTCAGAATGGAAAAGCAGTACTTGTCGCACGTGATGACTATTACGGCGATGGCCCCTATCTGGATCGAATTGAATTTGTTGATTTGGGAGACGATCCTTCTGCAACGCTTTCAGCTTTGTCTTCGGGCCAGGTACAAGGATCCTATGAAGGAACCATTGCGCAGATTGATATCTACCGCGGTATGCCCGGCGTCAGTGTACACGAAGCGACAACGGCGAAAACCGGTGTTGCACGTGGACAGGTTGATCAGGCTCCTTTTGATGATCCAAGAGTACGTCGTGCGATGCGAGTGGCGATTGATCCACCTCGCTGCCTTGAGTTGGCCCATGCAAATTCAGGCGCACCAGGTGAACATCACCACGTTTGCCCGGTCCATCCTGATTATGCAGTCTTACCCGCGATTCAAAGGGATCCTGAAGCTGCAAAGGCTTTGCTTGCTGAAGCTGGCCATGCGGATGGAATTGATGTTGAAATCGCTTGTAAAGGCGACCCGCCTTGGGAACTTGCAGCCGTACAAACCATGGTTGAGCAGTGGAAAGAAGCAAATATTCGAGTTAATATTAATCTGCTTCCATCTGCTGACTTCTGGGATGTGTGGGATAAGGTCCCATTTGGCTTCACTTCATGGACACATCGTCCGCTTGGTTTCATGGTTCTTGGTTTGGCTTACCGATCCGGTGTACCCTGGAATGAGTCTCACTACGCCAATCCAGAGTTCGACGCAGTCTTGACACAGGCTGAAGGAACACTGGATCTTGAGGCACGTAGAGAGCTGATCAGGCAACTTGAAGTCATCATGCAAGAGGATGGACCCATCACGCAACCGCTGTGGCGATCGGTCTACTCTGCATGGAGTGATAAGGTGGTCAATTTTGCGCATCACCCAACTAGTTACATTTTCGGTAACACATTGGGACTCAACGCCTAGTTAACCACATCTGAAAAAAAAGGCCTTCCATTCGGAAGGCCTTTTTTTGTCACTGTTGTTTGTCAACAAGAGAATTTAATCCAAGTCCTTGAAGATGATTAATTTTTTGTGAAGTTCCGCTTAGTAAACTTCGGTTTCATGTCTATTGGTTTTGAAATTCGTCATCATTTCGAATTTTAGTGTTGGCAGAATCTGGATTTACAGTGTCGACTTCAAGTGATGCAGTAGTTATAGTAACACCAACTACCAGTTATTGTTCAGTGTAAACAGACTTCTTGGCTGGTAAGCAGATACTCACAATCTTGACTTTTTAGCCATTCAATAGCCATATTTGCGTTTGATTCAATAGCCATTTCGACCGTTTGTTTCGCTAAATTGAGCAAGAGTCTTGCTTGTTTCCTTGCTTGCTCAGATTCACAAATCTTGTGTCGAATTTCAGCTTGAATTTGATTTCTGATTTTTGGTATCGCGATGTGAGCAAGTTCCTCTTCATTTATGGCCGTAAGAATCGTACCGCTACACCCTCTCTTGAGTTGCAGTTGTCCAGCAATACTTTTCATTAATACGAGCAACGTTTCCGAATTTATCACTCTCGAGTGCAACACATGGAATCCGGTAGAACAAATTGCCTGATTAAATTCACTGTCAATACACGCTACGCTGTCTAAGGAACCTTCAACTGACGAAATAAGTAAATCGCCTTCAAATACCTTTCTTCGCGCTCGAGTTGGGAGATTTTTACCTTTTTCCACTATACAACCAGTGATTTCTCCGAATGATCCGACGTTCGACAATTCGATGTATTTGTAGCTTTGTTCAGACTTTGGTTGAAATTTTTTTGTTGTAATCTGTGCAAGATTTTCTAGCCTATCCCAACCTCCAATATATCTTTTTATTTTGTCTACAATTTCGCCATATTTCGGCTGAAAGTATTCGGAATCCATCCTTGAATGCTTTCGGATATTGGAAAAGTCATTTGTGAAGACTAATTGATGCAATAGTAGACAATTGTGAAGTTCTAACTCAGTGAGAAGAATAGATTGAGCTTCAAAGTACTTTTCCCTCGACAGCAATCGTAGTTTTAAGGCTTTCTGTACGATTTGACTTACATTAGAATCTATTGATTTGAGAGCGTCCGGAACAGGTAGCTGCGACAACAGAAACTCATAGAATCTAGGATGCTCTGTACCATATTGTCCGAGGTTAAAAATTTTCTGAACGCGGTGTGTCATACAAAGAGCAAAAAGCGTATGGACGGACAACTGATCAGTGATAGGTCTGAAGATTAAGAATTCAGTTGAAAAAAGTTGCTTTTCTTTTCTATCTTCTACTATACCCATCTCTTCAAGATATGATCTTAGTCTAGATATTGCGAAGTCACCTGCTCTGGCAACTTTTTTTGTGCTACGGATACTATGCGTTTTAGTACCTTCATCAAAGAATTTAGGTAAGCCATCAGTCAAATCGTAACAGACGGCTACCTTAGAGATACTAGTAATCGTTTCGCTTATACTGTCGAAGTAAAAGTCAAGAGAACATGTGGCTTTTTTCTCAAGGAATGTCCAGCAATCAATCTTATCCTGTAGATAAAATTCAGGTGAAAGGAGTAAGTGCCCGAAATCAAGTTGAGTCATTTCTGATTTTGACAAGATTGAACAACGCATGACTATTCTTTCTCCTGCCAGAACGACAATCCAACTTCTTTTGCCCACTCAATAAATGCCTCAGCTACTCCATCCGGCAATTCTCCATCGTGATTGTGTAAATCGTGATCAACGATGAGATGACCGTAGCGATCCAATTTTTCTTGCCCATACTCATCTCTAAGTAACTCGTAATCTCCAGAGTTATTTTTTCCGCATTTGTCGGATACCGCGAAGAATATTGGGTAGTCATCAACTTTTGGGCACTGAGAGTCATCCCACTTCTGCACAAATAAAACACTTGTTTTTGTGCCTGTATGTGGTTTGAAAGTGTTGCTGTGTAGACTAACTACAGCGAGAATTCGAGTCCTCGTGGCGATAAATTCACGGACAAATTTATCCGAAATATTGTTGAACCTACCTTGCGGAAGTACGAGAGCCATCCGCCCCCCCCCTTCAAAAAATCAATGTTTCTTTCAATAAACAAGATGTCTCGCGCCACCTCTTTTTGCCATTTTCCATTCTTTGCAGCACTGAGCTCGTATTGATGAAGTACTCTACCATCTTTAATCTTGCCAGCAAAAGGTGGATTTGCCATTACAACATCGAAACTGAATCGCTTGTTTTCTCTTTTGTCAACTCTAAGTTTTTCAAGTCGTTTAAATCCCGTACCGTAGGTATCTCGCCATTTTGGATTTTTCTCAGTCTTATCTTTCCAACGATCGAAATCAAGCGTATTCAAATGGAGAACGTTAGTTTCTCCATCACCAGCGATAAGATTGAGTGTGCGGGCGACTCGAACCGTTTTTTCATCGAAGTCAATACCAAATATCTTTTCGATATCTTGTTTGTCATCCTCTCTAATGTCTGTACTTGTAAAGAGATTTCCGGTTAGTTTGAACATGGCATGGACTGGAAACCCACAACTACCAGCAGCCGTATCTATCAAGTATTCGCCTCGCTTAGGGTTAAGCATCTTCACACACATGTCAATTACATGCCTAGGCGTGAAGTATTGACCCTTTTCTCCTTTTGCCGATTTACCGACTAGGTATTCAAAAGCTTCGTCTACAACCAGCAAATTTGAGTTGAGTAACTTAACATCTTGCAGACTAGATACACACACGGCTAAATGACTGTCAGAAAGCTCAAACGTTGAGTTCTCTGAAAATACTCCTGGCCACTTATTTACGGCTCTTTCGAATAGATTTTGAATCTTGTCTTTTAACTCTGTGTCAGTTTGGCCAGTATTTCGAAACTCTAGGGGTCGGAATTTGGAGTCATCCAGCTCAACTAGACAATCTCTAAGTTGCTCGTATGTGCCTTGTTTTTGTACGTTCCAATTTTGTTCGAGGAAGTATTCGACCTTAATCTTGTCAGTTCCGCTCATACATTCATCGTACAACTTTGTGAATATGAGCTTGAATACCTCCTCGAACACATCCACTCCAGCATTCGCCAAAACTTCATCTTCCATCTCTAGAATTAGGTTCTTTAACGACTTCCTCTCGTTGACGAGTTTGTCCCGCAGAATTAGATCCTTAAGCGTAAAACGTTCGTTCAGAATGTCAGACAGGTGCTGCGATTCATGAGGGATGTCTGATATATCCTCAAAGTAGTTCGGATCTTTTCGGTGATAATGAGAAATCTGTTCGCCATTCGTCCAAACTCCAATTGGAGCTCCGGTCGCGTTGCAATAGGAGCGAAGTTGAGCCTTTCCATCCTTGAGCTTTGGTTTTTTTAATTCAACAATGATGTATGGAACATCAGTCTGGTCTCTGTCAAAAATGACGATGTCAGCTTTTTTCTTTTCTCTACCAAAATTAACTAGATACTCACAAGCTAGTCGATTTCTTGGATACCCGTATTGGTTGATCAACCGTTCCGCATAGATTTGGCGAACGCTCTCTTCTGGAGTCAATCGTACATCCTTCTCGCGAACGATACAGGATACAAAAATCGTATCTTTACCTCTGTATTTTTTTTGATGAATTCGACGATAAAGGGCTTCCATTTCGGAATGTGAAAATAGGACGAGGCGGAATAGTTCAAGACTCTTACCAACAAAGATTTCACCAGCTTGATCCTTGATAGATCTACTGAAGTGATACTGACCATGCAACTTATCTTTCATATTTGGGACACTTTGTATCTATCATCGTATGCACACTTGATTGAGGGGCAGCTATATATTTTTGAAAAATTTAGACAATTTTTTGCAGGATTCAGTAGTAGTTGGAAAGCAACTATAGTACAAACAACATCTAACGCACTGTTTCAACTCTCATTTCCAACCAAATCGGCAGGTAGTTGATTGGAAGAACAGTTATATGATGTGAGTAAGTAGTGAATGTTGTCGTTCAACTGGCCTATTGACTTGGTCGAATTGTTTCAATTGTTTATCAAACTAACTGCGAATCGTGCTGTCTTTTTGTACCATAGTATCCAAAGGCTTAACTTTCTGTCTGGTTTCAATTTCGCCTCACTACTTCTTCGAGTGTTTCAGACTCACTTTGACATTGGAAAACCCAAAGTTATGCTACAGCAGCATCCGGCACTTCAATAACAGGTTCAACCTGTCTCAATTCATCAAGCGGTATGTGGCAGGCAATATGATGATTCTCAGAATCTGACTGAACCGGCGGTCGATCCTCTTCACAAATCTTTCCAACCTTTCGCGGACAGCGGGTCTCGAATGGACAGCCTTTAGGCGGATTGAGCACACTGGGCAAATTGCCTTCCAGCACTATTTCCCGCTTGGAAACTTCCGGATCCGCAATGGGTACAGCGGACAACAAAGCTTCAGTGTAGGGGTGATACGGTGGTTGAAATACTTCTCTGGTTAAACCCTGCTCCATAACCTGTCCTAGATACATCACCAAAATGCGATCGGACAAATAGCGAACAATGCTTAAATCATGACTGATAAAGAGAAGGGTCATCTTCCGTTCACGCTGCAAATCCATCAGTAGTTCAGTAATTGCCGCAGCAACCGAAACATCCAGCGCGGAAACCGGCTCATCTGCAATAATCATTGATGGCTGGCCGGCAAAGGCACGCGCGATGCCGATTCGCTGTTTCTGTCCGCCCGATAACTGACGCGGACGACGGTAGTAGAAATCCCGCGGCAATTTAACAATGTCGAGTAGCGACATCACCATATCTCGAACCTTGTGCCGATTGTGCTCAACACCAAACTTTGTAATGGCGCGACCGATCTGTTGACCGACTGTATGGCTCGGATTCAGCGTATCACTAGGATTTTGGAAAACCATCTGCATTGAGGCCAGCTGGGAATTTGAGCGCGACTGTACGGAAACATCATGAATCGCTTCACCATTCAGAAAAATCTCACCACCCGTTGCGGTTTCAAGACCCAGCAGCACTTTCGCCAATGTCGATTTACCACAGCCCGACTCCCCAACAATAGCCAGCGTCTCAGATTCATGTGCCTCAAAATCAATTTTTTCATTTGCCTTGACCAGTTTGACGCTGGTTCCGCTCATCACCGCCTTGAGTGATCGATCATGCATGGAGTAATATTTTTGCATGTCGATTACCTTGAGCACTTCGTGACCAATTCCAGCCGCTTCTTTAGACTGATCAGCCTCAGCTCGAATTTGCTCAATTTCAGTCCAACGAAGGCAGCGTACACGATGTTTCCCATCGACGTCGTCAGCAACATCCTCCATGTGAATGTCGTCCTGGTCACAAACGCCGGCAGCAAAATGGTCACATCGTGGAGCAAAATTGCAGCCTTTTGGTCGCTCGTGAGGCAGCGGCAACTGTCCGCGGATCGGCGTTAGTGGTGCTGCAGTTTTATCCGCTGTCGGCAATGCAATACAGCCGAAAAGTCCATGGGTGTATGGATGTCGAGGCGACTTGAATAGTGGTTTGATGCGCCCTTCTTCGACAACCTCGCCAGAGTACATGACAAAGACCCGATCGCAAGTTTCAAGAATTAAACCCAGATTGTGGGAAATGTAAATTTGCGAGGTACCAAATTTCTTACTGATATTGGCAATTAACTTAACAATTCCGGCCTCAACTGTCACGTCCAGCGCAGTCGTGGGTTCATCAAGCAACAGCAGGTCCGGATTCGACAGCAATCCCATTGCGATTACAACCCGCTGCTGTTGGCCACCAGAAAGCTGATGCGGATATGAGGCTAAAACTCGGTCAGGGTCTGGAATATTGACATCAGTCAGAATTTGCCGAGCTCTTTCATGTGCCTCCTTAACATCGATTTGTTCATGCGCCAGCGGAACTTCCATCAACTGCTGATCGATGCGCATGCTTGGATTCAGCGCAGAAAACGGCTCCTGGTAGATCATGGAAATCTCTTTGCCGCGAATCTGTCTTAATTCTTCCTCACTCAGTTTTGTCAGATCGCGACCCTTGAACTCAATCGTTCCGCTCTTGACTGCACCGTTATGGCCCATATATTGCATGATCGCCATTGCAACGGTTGACTTACCACAGCCTGATTCTCCAACCAGTCCAATCGTTTCGCCACGTTTCACTTCTAGTGAAAAATCCACAACAGCCGGAATCTCTCCGGCGCGTGTGTAATATGAGATATCCAGATTTTGGATATTCAGTACGACTTCGTTCGATTGTTCAGCCATCGTCAATCTCGCAGTGAAATATCTCGCATACCGTCAGCCAGGAGATTGAATCCCAAAATCAATGTTGAAATGGCGATACAGGGAATCACGGTCATATGCGGGAAGATTAACGCCATTTGTCGGGTTTCGTTAATCATGCCACCCCAATCCGGATCAGGTGGCGGCAACCCGAGTCCCAAGAAGCCCAGCACACCGATATTAATGATGACGTAACCCATACGGAGGCAGGCATCAACAATTAAGGGACCACGTGCGTTGGGTAGAATCTCGACCAACATGATTCGCCAGGCTGATTCGCCGCGGGTCTGCGCAGCCGCGACATAGTCTCTATTCCTAAGATCAAGCACCAAACCGCGCACAATTCGCATAATTCCGGGTCCGCTGGCGAAAACGATTGCGATGACGATGTTCAAGCCAGAAGCACCAACCGTTGAAATGATGATGATATATAGCACAAGTACGGGAAACGAAAGAATCATGTCTCCGATTCGAGACAAAACATCATCAATCCAGCCACGATAATACCCAGCAACCAGCCCCATCACTATTCCAAGCACATATGCACAAAACGTTGCAAGGGGCGCATAAAACAGAACTGTTCGGGACCCCCAGATAATTCTCGACAGGATATCTCTCCCAATATGATCTGTGCCCAGCCAGAATGTACCGCCATCCGGATTCACGGCACCTGGTTTCATAAAGGGAACCAGCGTTGCATTTGGTTCAAATGGAGAAATTAACGGAGCGAAGATCGCGACAAGCACCCAGAATGAAACCAAAAACGCTCCAACCATCCCGGCCGGACTCTCACGCATCAGCCCAATCATCATAATGATTCGGCGCAGTCCGCTAACCGGATTTTTTGCTTCAGTTGCTGTGTTGAGTGTGGCTTCAGACATCTTGTGCTACTTGATCAACTAAATCGAATTCTAGGATTCAGCAGTGTATATGCGATGTCGGAAAATACCTGCGTCATCACCACTACGAAAACAGCGACCATCGTACAAGCTTCAATCATGTAAATATCCTGTCGCAGTGCAGCTTCAAGCAGCAGCGCACCAAATCCTTTGTAGGCATAGAAAAACTCCACTACGATGACACCGGAAAGCAACCAATTGATTTGAAGCATCAATACCGTAAATGGAGCAATGAGAGCATTTCTGAGAGCATGCTTAAGAATCACCCGTTTGTACGGGAGTCCCTTAAGCACAGCTGTTCGTACGTAGTGAGTGGTCATCACTTCAGCCATGGATGCACGAGTCATACGAGTGACGTAGCCAAAGTCATAAACCAGGAGCACCAGCACCGGCAACACCAGCTGCTTCCAGTCAAATCCCTCGAACATACTGCTGGTACCCGGTAGCCATTGCAGGGAAAATACAAACAAGCCAGAGAAAAACACGGTGCTTGCGAATTCGGGTACCGACGTAGTCAGAATGCTAACTACGGAAATCGTCCGATCAAGTTTAGAACCTTCACGCATACCAGAAAGAATGCCAAGCACCAACGAGACAGGAACTAGGAAAACAAACACCCAAAAGGCAAGAATTGTTGTATTCCAGAGTCGTGGCCAAAGAACCTCAGCAACCGGAATTTTGTAGATCGTTGATGTTCCAAAATCACCGGTGATGAAATTTCCCAACCAAATGATATAGCGCTTATAGACCGGCTCGTAATAACCGTTTCTTTCCAGCCAGAGATACCGCTGCTCTTCAGTACTGAATTGTCCTAGTACTTTAATCGCTATCGTGTCAACATCAATTTCCAAAAGCAGAAACAGAATCAGAGATACCGCAAACATCGTCAGCAGCATCATCAACAAGCGCTTGGTAATTAGAATTGCCATTACTTCTTCGGTTTCAACCTAGTGCTTTCTTCTATTCGCCAGTTTGACAGACATTGATCAATTGGGAATATTCTCTTGCCCTTGCTATGCACTTACAGCAGAACGGGATGCGAGCACGTCATCAAGCCAGTCTGGGTGCATTTCTGGTACCGAACTTAAAAGTAGTTCAGTGTATTCGTGATGAGGTGGAACCAACACCTCTTCTTTCGGCCCGTGTTCAACAATGCGGCCTTTCAGCATCACGACAATTTCGTCCGCGATCGCCTTTACGGTGGCCAGGTCATGCGTGATGAAAAGATATGTCATATTCAATTCTTTCTGCAATCGATCCAGAAGCTTAAGAATTTCTTCTGCGACCAATTGATCAAGTGCAGAAGTCACTTCATCGCATATGATGACAACTGGTTTGGCCGCGAGTGCCCGTGCAATACAAACCCGTTGCTTCTGCCCGCCGGAAAGTTCAGGGGTATACCGATCAATATAGTTGGTCGGTAATTCGATCATCTCAAGCAACTCCTTTACTCGCTGCTCGCGTTCCGCACCATCCATCTGAAAATAAAATCCAAGTGGGCGCCCAATTGTTTCGCGCAGTTTTTGTCTCGGATTCAATGCAACATCGGGCATTTGATAAATCATCTGAATCTGGCGCAACTGATCTTTTGTGCGGTTCTTGAATGATCTAGGCAATTCCTCGCCCTGATACTTGATGGAGCCTTGCATAGGCGGCAGCAATCCAGTCATTGCACGGGCCAAGGTGCTTTTCCCACTGCCGGATTCGCCTACGACTGCAACGGTTCGACAGCGCTCAATCGACAGATTAATGTCATCCAGCACTTTTATTCCGCCACCATAGGCCGCGTGCAAATCACTCACCTCGATAAGTGAATGCTCTTCTTTAGTTTCAGGCTCAGGATTTTTCGCAAAAGTACGGACCGCCAGAAGTTTGCGCGTATACTCCTCCTTTGGACTTTCAAGCATTGAGCGAGTATCCGACTCTTCAACCAAATCTCCATAACGCAGTACCATGATTCGATCAGCAAGTTGCACAACTACTGCCAAATCATGGGTGATGTAAATTGCTGCGGTGTTGAATTGTTTTACAACATCCTTGATTGCCGCCAACACTTCAATTTGGGTGGTAACATCCAGCGCAGTTGTCGGCTCGTCGAAAATGATCATGTCAGGTTCACATGACATGGCCATCGCGACCATCGCGCGCTGCAATTGACCGCCAGACACTTGATGCGGATAACGATTGCCGATCTTGTCGGGATCGGGCAACTCAAGTCGCGCATAAATCATCCGCGCATTCTGAGCTGCCTGTTGATACTTGAGCACTCCGTGCTGAACTGGGGTTTCGGTGTACTGCTCTATGAGCTTATGTGCGGGGTTAAACGACGCTGCTGCGCTTTGTGCAACATAAGAAATTTTCACGCCGCGAACTTCTCTGATCTGCTCAGCGGTCTGGGTGAGGATGGGGACACCATCAAAGTCAATCGATCCACCAACGATTCGGCAACCCGGTCTTGTGTAACCCATTGTCGCAATACCAATGGTTGATTTTCCCGCACCAGACTCGCCAATCAGACCCAAAACCTCACCGCGATCGAGGTGTAGGTCAATACCATTCACAATAGGCTTCCAGGCATCATCTGCAAAACCCTCAATTTGCAGGTTTTTCACTGTTAGCAGTCGTTCACTCATCGATAAACCTAATGTTCAATCATACAGTCGGATTTCTTTATTCAGAAGCCCAGTCAACTCAATACTCTTCGCGAAGTCCGGCAGTTTTGCGCAGGAACCAATCCACAACCAAATTGACAGCGATTGTCAATACTGCGATTGCCGCTGCGGGGACCAGCGGTGTAAATATTCCGTACGTAATTGCCACCCCATTTTCGCGTACCATGGCACCCCAGTCTGCAGCTGGTGGTTGAATTCCGATTCCAAGAAAGCTCAGGGAACTGATGAACAGAAACACAAAGCAGAACCGCAGACCAAATTCCGCGAGTAATGGCGTCAAGGTGTTGGGCAGAATTTCGCGGCGCATGATCCACCACAAGCCTTCGCCACGCAGGCGCGCTACTTCGACATACTCCATCACGTTGATGTCCATCGCCAGGGCGCGTGAAATCCTGTAAACACGGGTTGCGTCAAGCGTGGCAATCACAAAAACCATCACAGGAATTGATGTGCCAAAAATCGACAGTGCAATCAGAGCGAAAAACAAGGTTGGAAAAGCCATGATGATGTCAACGCATCGACTAAGTAAATGATCAACCCATCGGCCAACGGTTGCTGCGAAAAATCCAGCAACCATTCCCATGAAAAATGCCAGGCAGGTAATGCCCAAAGCGAGTGCAATGGTATTTCTCGCCCCGTAAAGAACCCGCGTGTAGAGGTCACGACCAAGTTGATCCAAACCGAGCAGAGTTCCACTCTCTGAAGGCGAAGCCCAAGGGACAGGGTCGACGACTTCGCTTTCGCCATAAGGTGCCAGCCAAGGTGCGAAAACAGCGGCAATAAGGTATATCAGTATGATGACGATTCCAATATGCGCCGGGAGTCCGGCACGTTTGAATGAGTTCCAGAATCGTCTCATAGAAGTCTACCGAGGATGACGCATTCTGGGATTGCAAATGATGGCGAGAATATCAGCCAACATATTCAGCGTGATATATGTCGCACCAAAAATCAGGATACAGGCCTGAACGATAGGCAGGTCGCGGGAGGTGACTGAATCTATCATCAACAGGCCCAATCCGGGATAGATAAAGACTACCTCCACTACTACAACACCGACGACCAGGTAGGCCAAATTAAGTACGATGACGTTGATAATGGGAGAGAGCGCGTTCGGTAAGGCGTGACGTACGATAATGCGCGACCGCTTCAATCCTTTCAAAGTAGCCATCTCAATAAATGGACTTTGCAGTAAGTTAATGATTGCTGCTCTCGTCATGCGCATCATATGGGCCACAATCACGAATGTCAGTGTAGCAATGGGCAGGAGTGATGCGTAAATCTTCTCACCCAAGCTCATTGAATCAGAAATACTTGAAATTGCTGGAAATAATTGCCAGTTCACTGCCAGGAGTGCGACCAGCATGTAGCCGATAAAAAACTCTGGCAGTGAGATTGCTGCCAGAGTAATTGTAGAAATCATCTTGTCTAACAGGGACTCGCGATATAGGGCCGCGACAATCCCCAAAAACAGAGCAAGCGGTACTGCGACAATTGCAGAGGCTACAGCCAGGAACAGAGTATTTCCAAGCCGTGTCGCCAGCAATTCTGCAACCGGGCGAGAGTTGGAGAGCGAGATGCCCATATCGCCCTGCAGAAAGTTTCCGAGCCATTCTGCATAACGCACAAGCACCGGTTTGTTCAAACCGAGCTGCTCGCGAATGGCGGCTATTGTTTCGGGTGTTGCAGATTGACCAAGGCGCTGCTCGGCAAAATCACCGGGCAGCGCCTCGAGAGCAAGAGAGATAAGTAAGGTGATCGCAAGGAGAGTAATCAGCCCAAACAAAAAGCGATTGACAATCAGTCGGGTAAGACCCATTGGTCAATGCCGTCTGATCTCACTAACCTTACGTATTTTTCTAGAACGCGATATCCTTATGCAAAACTCCAGCGCTCAGAACATCGCTGACCATCCAACTCCCAATCCGAACCGATGACTTCGGGCAGTTGAATTTTGTTTGATACTCCCATCAAATCAGCAGCGAACAGTGGGACCACTGTTCCACCTTCTTCCCAATGCAGACGCTGCATTTCCCAATACATGTCTTTTCGCTTGGCTGGATCGACCTCTACTCGAGCCTGTTTGAGCAGGCTTTGGAAAGATTCGTTGTTCCAGTTGTTGTCGTTCCAGGCACCGCCAACCTCATAGGCGATCGTCCACATCCAATCCTGTGTGGGTCGTCCCGACCAGTAGCACATGACCCAAGGCTTCTGCTGCCAGACATTTGACCAGTAACCATCGTTGGATTCACGAATCACGTTAACGTTAATGCCGGCTGCTTTCGCGTGTTCTGCATATAGAACTGCTGCATCAATAGCACCGTCAAAAGCAGTATCTGCCGCTGAAAGTTCAACCGAGAGACCTGACATGCCAGCTTCTTTCAACAGAAAAGCTGCCTGATCTGGATCGTATTCCCGCTGAGGTAGTTCAGTGTTATAAAACTCCTGCCGGCGACCGATTGGCAAATCGTTGCCGATTTCACCGTGTCCGCCAAGAACAGTTTTTAACAATGCTTCCCGATCAACAGCCAGTCGCAGTGCCTGACGCACTTTCACATTATCGAACGGTGGAATATTGGTCAACATCGGCACCGTGTAGTGCTTGGTACCAACAACTTTATGAACTGACACGCCTGGTGCTTTGTCCAGCAGCAGGGCTGTTCGCTGGCTGACACGGTTTGTTGCATCGACCTGTCCCGTTTTCAGGGCGTTGTCGCGGGCAGCTGCATCCGCAATCACTGTCACCTCAAGACCATCAAAGTAGGGCCGACCCTCCTTGAAATAGTTGTCGTTCCGCTTGAGTTCAGCCCTCACGCCAGGCTCGTAATTGACTAACGAGAATGGTCCTGAACCCACGCCGGTTTCCCAACCGCCATTTTCCGGGAAGATGGATACGTGGTAGTCACTGATCAACCACGGAAAGTCTGCGTTGCCTTCAGATAACGTAATGTGAAGCACATGGTCGCCATCGGCTTTCATTTCAGAAATTTTGCCCATTTGACCGGCTACCGCTGAAGTCGAGCCTTCGCGGATGTGATGATTGATTGAATAGATGACATCGTTTGCAGTCAGCTTTTGACCATCATGAAACTCGATATCATTACGAAGTTCGAAAGTCCAATCTGTTGCGCCCGGTTTGGACTCCCAGGAAGCTGCAACTTCACCAATCAACTCGCCGGAAGGACTGACTTCCGTCAGATAACTGCGCATGCTGCGTTCAATGGTAATGCCGACAGAGTCCGTATGGGTCCCGGGATCAATCGTATCGGTGGTTGAACCACCCCCCATCCCCAGTCTGAGTACACCGCCACGTTTCATTTCTGCCTTGGCAGCACCTGCCATCATGGCCCCGGGCACTGCAACCGTTGCACCAATCAGTGCAGATCTTTGCAGGAATTCGCGGCGAGAAATTGTGCCTTCTTTATAGGCTTGTTCAAGATGATATTTTGGGTTCATATTTTGTTCCTCCAGTGCATCTTACTTCAGACTCACATCATGAAATTCAGTCACAATGTGAGTTTGCACGATGTTAGGGTTTCAAATGTAAATATTTCTGAGTTTTAGAAAAATTAGTAAACTAGTTTTATATCATATCAACTGAATTCAGGACTTGACAATCAAATCGCTTCTAAATTTCAATTTCACACTGATCCGGATGCGAATGGTCAGCAATATACGAATGGCCAAAACCTAAAATACACCGATTATTGCACCTGAATCTCAACATCCGCAATCCCCTCAACACCACCCGTCAAGCGATCACCTGGCTTAATGGGACCCACCCCGGCAGGAGTGCCCGTAAAAATCAAATCACCACCGGTCAGTTCAAATTGGGTTGAAAGGGTTGCGATAATTTCAGGTACCGTCCAGATCAGTTGATTCAGATCTCCTTCCTGACGCAATTCGCCGTTGACTTCAAGCCAAACTCGACCCTGCTGCGGATGCCCGATTGCCGATGCCGGAACGATAGCACTGACAGGGGCTGACGAGTCAAAGGCCTTGCCAACTTCCCAGGGTCGGCCTTGCTGTTTCATCTGCTGCTGAAGATCGCGTCGGGTTATATCGATGCCGACCGCGTATCCATAAACATGATCCAGCGCGTCGTTGACACGAATGTTTTTGCCACCAGAGCGAAGCGCGACTACTTGCTCAATTTCATGATGGACATTGCTTGAAAGCGGTGGATAGGGGAATTCACTGCCTGTCGGTAAGATGGCGTCGGAAGGTTTTTGAAAAAAGAACGGTTCTTCCCGATTCGGGTCATGTCCCATCTCACGAGCGTGTTCTGCATAATTTCTGCCAACGAGGTAAATTCTGCGCACCGGAAATTTAGCTGTTTTGCCTCGCACCGCAACGGAAGGCCTTGGAAATTCATCAATCACGTAATCCATAAACGCATTTTATGAGTTGGTTGAAATTGTCTGGTCGAATTTTGAGTTTAGAAGTTATACATCTGATTATCGATTTTGCGGATTAATTTCAAACTGAAGCAAATCATAACAGCGGTTCCAGAGACAAAACACACTTATTTTGGTAGGCTAACGCAACGAAATCATTAACCCGGATAATTCACAAAAGAGAGGGGATGGGTTTTGATTTGTGATAATATGGCAACATTATCAAAGATATAACCATTCACAAGAGGCAAAACCCATGACTACACAGTGTACCACACCAACCATCGATTTTTCCTCTTTTTTCGGCCGAAATGTCAGCGCCCGTTTCGACGGCGGCCAGCTTCAGACGCCGGCACCGTGCTGCTTCGAGACCTTGAGAAGAAAATCAATTTATTTCCAAGGCTCGCACAGTGCTTCACCCATTACCGCAATCCAAAGAAAGTCGAACACCCGGCCGAACAGCTGCTGCGCCAGCGCACGTTTGACGTTGCGGCACGGAACCTGTCAATGCTGGCGGTGCGGCCGCTTGGGTGACGGGTGTGAAACATCAGCGAGCGGACCGGCACCATCAGGCCGAGGGTGTGGGGTCCGCACGCAATTGGCACAAATCGCCTCTGAACGGCGCAGAATACGTTCAGGTGTGCTTTTTGCCGATGAATCAGCGGTTCTCAGGCCCAGTCGGGTTGTCTTGAGTACCAAAAAATCGGCCTTGATGGGGAGAAATAATTTTCGCTTCCTTGGCGCAACTCGAACAAAATATCACGGGTTAGTCACGTATATTTCAAAATTCTTCCATTCTTCAATTTTTGGAATTCAGCAATCTTGGTGCTATACTCAAAGTTAGAAATCAATATTCTCAGCAGACATTAGACATGTTTACCGTCACTAGTGTCCCGCTTAATAATCGAACAAATTCAACTGTTTAGGTCCTTCAATCGGTTGCTCTTTGTATCCGTAATCCGTAAATAATTGATATAAAGGCTTTTTATCGAACAGTGTGGTATCGATTATCTGAGAAATTG
>JAJEHQ010000037.1 GCA_022823625.1 Gammaproteobacteria bacterium | reverse complement strand
CAATTTCTCAGATAATCGATACCACACTGTTCGATAAAAAGCCTTTATATCAATTATTTACGGATTACGGATACAAAGAGCAACCGATTGAAGGACCTAAACAGTTGAATTTGTTCGATTATTAAGCGGGACACTAGTGATCTTTCATACATAATTTAGTTTCATTCACAGCTGAAAGTTGTCTCTGCGCCCCGGTAGCTCAGGTGGATAGAGCAGCCGCCTCCTAAGCGGCAGGTCAGACGTTCGAGTCGTCTTCGGGGCGCCACTGATGATCTCATCACAAGAACTTGAATTAAGTTTCTGCTGAACGATTGAACCCTGCATGGATGGAATTGGATTCGCAAATGTTTGCGATTTAGATTCAGTGCTGAAAAACCGGCTGTTGTTCTAGCACTGTTTTCCTGCACAGAATTCAATTCTTGAAAATTGCATTAAATAATCGCTTTTTCAATGAATGGCCTATTTTCTGCAACTCTGAAATAGCTTAGCGGCGACAAATCTAAAGTCCTATACTCGCCATAGGTAATCATCTCAGATATACCACGCCCAATAGCGGGGGATTGCTGTAAGCCGTGGCCTGTAAAACCGTTAGCAAATAAAAAGTTTTTAACCTCGATATGCGGACCCACAACTGCATTCTGATCTAGAGTGCAGTAATCGTAATGTCCAGCCCAACTGTTCAGCAATTTGATCGCTTCAAAGTTTTCTGATCGCGCTGCGAGATTAGCCCAGATGGTTTCAAATTCGTCAAATTGTGGGTTAAAGTCATCTTGGTCGACGGCTGGGTCGTGCTTAGGCGACATCCCAGACATAAAGTGTTCCCCTTCAGGTCGACAAAACGTACCGGATTTATCAATCATCAGCGGTAGTTGACCATTGTTCACATTGGCTGAGCCTTGAGGAGATTTCGCACAATCAAAAATGAAAATTGTCCTTTTTCGCGGTTCAACTGGCAATTTCAAACCAGCCATTGCAGCGACTCTGGCACCCCTTGTACCCGACGCATTTACCAAGAATTCGCAATCAATTACATCACCACTTTTTAAACTGACTCCTGTTATCCGGTTTGATTGACGTGAGATTTCACAAACCTCGTCCACAAAATAAGTGACTCCCAATTGCCTGGCCTTTCGTCGAAATCCGTCCATCAGGCCTGTATTTGAAAACCAACCTTCGCCAGAGCGACCATAACTTGCCAACCGAATGTCATCAGTATTGAGATGAGGAAACGCACTTGCAAGTTCATTCGCGTCAAATAAGACTACATCAGCACCACAGCTAACTTGAACTTTATGGTTAGCGCGCAAAATTTGTTCCTGCTCTTCAGTCTCTGCTAAAAATAAATATCCGTTTTCGCGAAAGAAAAGATCTGGCTTCGTTTCATTGACTCGCATTGTTTCAGCAAATTCGCGAATAAACTGAGTTCCGAATTGACTGATTTGCACATTAATTGCAGTCGAGAACTGATGGCGTATAGAACTCGAACTGAGTGCGGTCGCTGATTTGCTGAAAGTCGGATCCATTTCGACTAACGCAACAGAGCCGTTAAAGTCTGGATTTGCGGCTAGAAAGTATGCGACTGAACTACCGGTAACGGCTCCGCCAGCAATCACAACATCGTAGCGATGTTTCCGCATGATTCAGTTGGAAACTTCAAATAAGATGTACATAAGGAGAGTGGCCCTATTCTTCTGGCACCGTCACATAGCCTGCTACTTGGTCTAACTGCCTGTTTTCCTCACTTCTCTTGGCAGATGGCCCAAAACCTCCACCACCGGGCGCTTTTAGTATCAGCCTCCTCCCCTCTGGAACATGCTGCCAGCCTTTTTGCCTTAAACGAGTACCGTCGTCAAGCTGTACAACGCCTGCTGCACCTGGAGATCCACCATTTCGACCCGCAGCCGGGTGATGGACGCGGTCAAACATCGCCGAAAAATCGAATTCATAACCATCTTTAGGTGCAATTTCAATTACCTGACCAAGCCCGCCGCGCATACGACCATCTCCACCACTGTCTGGACGCAGTTCTTTTCTCCAAACCACAATCGGGCCGGTATGTTCAGTGGCCTCGACTGGCATTGTATGCACTCCAGATGGAAATGCAGTCGCTGAAAGCCCATCCAGACTGGGGCGGGCACCGGTTCCTCCTGAATTGAACATCAGAATCTCATGCTGCCTGCTTTCACAATTTGAAGTCGGGTGAACAGATATGTGCAAATTCCACAACGATGCAGCGCCTTCGGCAGGAACCAAGTCTGGCAAAACCTTCGCTAACGCTCCAAACACTAAATCTGGAATAAGATGACCTAGAACATGCCGTAATGCAACGGGTGCAGGTCTTTGTGCGTTGAGAATGTTAACAGGCGATGTGATCTTGAACGGTTCAAGTGATGCGAAATTGTTCGGAACTTCTGGTGCAATAATGCATTTCAGAGCATAACTGGCATAAGCCTTAGCGTAGTTAATCGGACAATTAATACCCCATTTACTTACAGAATCAGTGCCTGAAAAATCGACCACAATTTCCTGATTCACCTGTTTAATTTCGACCGCCAGCTTGATCGGTTCATCGTAACCATCTACGATGGTGCTGTTAGACCACACGCCTTCGGGAAGTAATGACTGGATACGCTCCACGGTGGCGTTTCGCGAACGCGAGAAAATGAATTCACCCAACTCTTCCAAATTTTCGTAGCCAGTTTCATTTAGCATTTCCAGCAGACGTTGATGTCCCACTTCGTTACAGGCAGCTAGCGAGTAAAAATCACCGACAACCTTATCTGGTTCCCGAACACCGTAGCGAATCATTTTGATCAAATCCCGATTCACCTGACCACGATTAACAAATTTCAGAATTGGAATCAAAAGCCCTTCTTCATAGACAGATCTTGCATCAGCACCAAACCCCCGGCCTCCAATGTCAACGACATGGGCTGTACAGGCGAAAAATGCAATAATCTCTCCTTTGAGAAATGTGGGAGAAACCATAGTGATATCGTGCAAGTGTCCGGTGCCCTTCCACGGATCATTAGTAACATAGCAATCGCCTTCATACATTTCGTCCCGTTGAATTTCGTTCAGAAAATGCCGTACAGACTCTGCCATCGTATTCACGTGTCCAGGTGTACCCGTCACTGCTTGTGCCAACATCCGACCATCCGTTGTGTAAACCCCTGCTGACAAATCACCGGCTTCGCGTACGGAAGTCGAAAAAGCCGTCCGTAACAGAGTCATCGCCTGCTCCTCGACGACCGAAATGAGCCGATTCCACATGACCTGCAATTGAATGTTACTGCTAGCTGTCACTACTTACTCAAACCTGTTGATTAACAATATAGATCCGTCGTCTTGAATGATCGCTTCAAACGATCTCGGGACAAATGTTGAGGTTTCCTGCTCAACGATGACGGCTGGACCTGCAATTCTATCACCCGCCAAGAGACTCTCACGCTCGTAAACTTTACACTCCATCATTTTGCCAGATGAAGATTCAAAAACGGAGCGATGCTCTGCCTGCAACATCCGTTCTGTTCCTGCTTTCAAATTCAGTTTATCAGTTGCTCGCTGCTCTGCCACAACCCTGACTGACCACGATACCACTTCTACTTCGAGATCATCAAGCACATCAATGGTGCGACCAAAATAGCTTTTGTAACTCTCTTCAAAAAGACGCGTCAATTCTGAATAATCGATTAATTCAAAATCTCGACGAGGCAACAGAACCGGAATTTCCCAACCTTGTCCCTGATAACGCATGAATGCTGTAATTTCAGTAGAAGTCGCTGCCTGAGTCCCCATACGGACAAATCCCTCCGCCTGTTCAATCAGTTCAGCCAGCAAATTGTTGGCAACATCTGCATCGAATTCTTCAAGGCTCATTACATTGGAGACCACAGATTCATAACTGAATGGAGTTTGTAAAAATCCGATTGCAGAGCCTACACCAGCACCGCGTGGTATGAGGCATTGCTTTATATTGAGTTTTTCACAAATTCTGGCAGCGTGCAGTGGAGCGGCACCTCCAAACGCAATCATCACGTACTCAGCGATGTTCTTTCCACTCTCAACTGCATGAACTCGAGTGGCATTGGTCATATTTTCGTCAACCATTTCACTGATGCCAAAGGCTCCAGTGACTACGTCAAGCACCAGAGGACCTCCAACATCACACTCTATTGCTGAAACGGATGCAGGCTTCGACAATTGAATTGTCCCGCCCGCGAAATTGCTCGCATCAATCTTACCAAGCACTACGTCTGCATCAGTGACTGTTGCATTTTGACCACCTTGCTGATAACAGGAGGGTCCAGGATATGAACCCGCTGATTCTGGTCCAATTTGAAGCCTGCCCATGTCGTCCACTTTGGCGATGGAACCACCACCCGCTCCGATTTCAATCATCTCAATTACCGGAATCAGAATTGGCATTCCTGAGCCCTTTTTGAAACGGTGACTGCGTGCCACCTCAAACTCCCGACTTGTTTCCGGAACGTTGTCGTCAATCAAGCAAATTTTCGCAGTGGTTCCACCCATATCGAACGAAAAGACCTTTCCCATGCCAAATTTTTTGGATAGTTCAGCCGCAAAATTAACACCCCCGGCCGGGCCGGACTCAATCAATCTGACAGGAAACTCTTTTGCGGTTTCAAAGGAAATCAAACCACCAGCAGAATGAATGACATAAGCAGGACACACCGCTCCTTCTTCTTTCAGCAGTTCTTCCAGACGTGTCAGATATCGTTCAATTCTCGGACGCACATAAGCGTTTGCGCAGACAGTACTGAATCGTGGGTACTCCCGCATTTGTGGTGCAACTTCAGCACTGACCGATATTGGCAAATCGGGCAATGCAGATTGAATAATTTCCATTGCACGCATTTCATGCGATGAATTTAGATACGAATGAATAAAGCCGATTGCTACAGATTCGAAGTTGGACGCTAAAATTTTTCCGACCAATTTCTCGACTTCATACTCATCCAGGGCCTGAAGTTCCCGTCCTTCCGAATCGATTCGACCTCTGACAGGATAACGATGTTGGCGAGGAATCAAAGGGGGGCTAATCTTGAGATTCAAATCATACTGATCAAAACGATTCTCGGTACGCATTTCTATAACGTCTCGAAAACCTTCAGTTGTAATGAATGCTGTTTTTGCGCCGCGCCTTTCAATCAATGCATTAGTCGCTAGGGTGGTACCGTGAATAATCGAATCGAGGTCAGAGAGACTGATTCCAGCTTGTTGGGTAACTCTGAAGACCCCATCCAAAACCGCGTTCTCAGGTGACTGCTGATCGGTTAGTACTTTCGCAGAATAGATGGTTTCGCCTACACTAAGGGCAATGTCTGTGAATGTACCACCGATGTCTGCACCGATTCTTATTTTGTTTTGGTCTAATGAAGCTTTCAAATTGTTTATGGTTCCGGTGTTCAATCAATGGATTTCATAAAACCGAATCAATAGAGACTTGCTGTAAGTTATTCGGCCGAAAGACACAATTTTCCAAAAATTTTTTACAAAGGCGATTGCAAGTCAGCTCGTTAAAAGAGCTGTTGAGCACTTGATTCAGGGCAACAAATTTTAGGTCTGTATTTCATTCTGTCAGGTGTAGTGGATGCGCCTAAAGTATTGAAACAAATTGCGACAATTGGAGCTGTTAATAAGTCTGTGAAAAAAGTCGTAAAAATTTTATTTTTCAATTTTTCTCTGATTGATTTTTTCACCCGAATTATGATTATTTTTATACATTTATTATCAATAGATTAGATGATTATTCTGACCTCATGCTATAGGACGCTTCACTATATGCCTAAATCACGAATAGCGATGTTGTGAATATCTCAACAGAAAATCTGTCATTTTGACGTCTTGGCTGAAGATTGATCAGCTGCTACTGGAGTGTTTAAGTAACTGAATTTGTATCAGTTTTTTAAGCGATAGAGTGCCATCAATGCATAGCTCAAGAACAGTATGAACACCAATGCCATCCCCAGTATTGGAGCCAAACCATAGAGAATAGCAATGTACCCGACAGACTGCTGTACAGCAAAATAAAACAGACCAAACAATAGACCAAAAAGTACAAAATGCCCTGTACTGTACCGCAGCTTCAATCGAAAGGTAAACAATATTGCAAATATTCCCATGACGAGCATTGAGAGGGGAATGATCAACCGATTCCAAAATTCAAGTTCATCAAATTCAGTTTTCAAACCTGCCGACTTGCGGATCTGAAATCGCTCATACAACTCGATTATGTTCAATTCCGAATAGTTCACACGTTGCTTTGCGACCGCAAGACTATCCAAGTTTACCGGAATCTTTTTTGAATCAGAGAATGTCTTTTCCAACTGCAGGTTCTGCAACTGAATTTCTTCGACGGACTTCAGCATCAACGAGTTGAAGTCTTCTGCAATTCTTCCCGACTCGGCATTAACCAATCCTGTAAATTCACCTTGCTGATCAAATTCGTAAACCTTTATTTCGCCGGTATTCCGAAATCGATCAATATGATCAATCAACAAAAAGTTATTCTGATGGCGATACCAAAGTCCACTGTCATAATCCCCGGAATCGGTATTTTCTGACAGACTGAATTGCGCACTTTTCGTCTCAGTGTACGGCACAACCAACTCACCCCAGAAAAAAATCAACAATGCAAAAACAGACGAATATCCCACAATTGAAGCAATAATTCGAGATTTCGAAATTCCACTAGCTTGAAATGCCACCAGCTCATTTTGACGGGACAAAATTGTAAGGGCCAGGATTGTGCCGATCAAAAGGATCATCGGCGACAATTCATAAATCATTCGCGGAATTGCGTAACTCAATGTAAATGTGAGCGATACCACTCCGTGCTCTCCTCCCTCAAGTTCGTCTAACATCGACAGAAACAGATACACAAGCAACAGCCAAAGTCCCACCAGCAATACTTTGCCGCTAATTTCGCGGGCCAGATGTCGGTCCAATATCATCGGCAAAGCTATATCAAGCGCGTCTAGGGGTAACAACAGAAGTAAACGAACGGTTGTATCTTCTGCGCAAAAGTATCACAAAGATAAGTGTAAGCATGACGAGATGTGGTAGAGCTACGAGCCAGTTTGAATTGATGTCTCCCTCTCGATTAAGATCCGCTACAAATCCGAGCAGGCTGCTATAAACGAAGTAGACCAATATCGCACCAATAAAGTTGACAGCAGTTTTGGACCGTGATGCCGCAGTTCCCCAAGCGAACGCAAGCATCACCACAAGCCCCATTGCCAACACTTTTGATATCCTCCAGTTCAATTCCGCTTTGTCACGAGGGTCATCAGATCCGATAATGTCAGCAGTGGATTTGGCCTTGACATCAAGCTTACTTTCCGAAAAAGAAAAATTTGGAATTTGATCGACAAATGAATCAAATTTAGTCTCCTGAAATTCAAGTGAATCAAAGTTCAGCCAGTACTGTGTCCCTGTATTGATCTCAATTTTCTCAACACCAGCGGAAAAATTGAAATCATAAATTCCCTTCTCGGCCACAATGATTGATTGTTCATTCTCTTGGTTTCGTAAATAAAACAACCTTACGGGATCCCTTACCTGGTCCAAGTACGGGCTGTAATACAGTATGTCTCTGCCTCCATTCAACGAGCGGAACTGACCCTTTTCAAATGGTGCGTTTTTTGTTGAAAGTTGATATTTATCCAACTCGTGCTGGTATCCCAGTTCAGCTGCTGGCGTAACATAAAAGGCAAGCACCGCAACAACAAATGCTGCTACAGTGGCGACTGTTGCGGCTGGTCTAAGGTAGTCAAATGGTCCAATTCCGCCAGTAGCGAAAATAGTGATCTCGTTATCCCTGTTCCAGCGCATCAACACAAGAAATACTGCAATGAAAATAGTGGGCGTTAGAATCACATCCAGGAAGGTTGTGAGCTTGAATGTGAGTATCATTCCCAATCCTTCAAAAGGAAGGTGGCCCTGCACTGCCCTTCGAAGTAACGCCAGAAGTTTCACGACAGAAAAGATTCCTGCTGTCATCAACATGACAATACCGCAGCTCACTGCGGTTTCAGAAAGCAATCTTCTGTTAAATATTTGCACGTATTTAAGTGAACTGATCAGGCAAAGGTCATAAAGTTGACCTGATTGCTGAAAGGAGCGGAGCGAAACGAAACACTCCGTTCATCTGTTAAAATTTGAATCTTGAATCTACTGTCCAATTCTGCAATATTAAGCGCGGAGATACCGATGCCCATCAAAATTTCGACTCGAAGCACACGAGCCTCCACCTGCGCCAGTGGCTATGTCATTGCTGGTGTTTATGGTAAAAAAGATTTTACTCCTTCAGCCAGTGAATTAAACGATAAAACCTCAGGTGCTATCGAATCTCTAATTACAAACAACGATCTAAAGAGTAAAGTCGGCAGTTGTGTCACGTTACCACTGGTTGATGGGATTAAAGCAAAACGTGTGATTGTTGTTCAGTTGGGTCCGCGTACGGAATTCAATCAGGCCCAGTTCAACAAGGCAATTAGTGGGGCTGCCAGCCAATTGACTTCAGGTAATCCCGCTACAGCGACGGTGTTTATCAGCGATATTACGGTGCCTGAACGTAGTCTGAGTTGGGTGACGCGGCGAGTGGTCGAAATTTTCAGTCTTCACCTCTATACGTTTGACCAATTAAAAAAAGATGCCGATAAAACAAAGAAACAGTGGCAGGTTCAGATTGCTGTGGATTCAAGGTCGGACTTGGCTGAGGCGCGCGATGGTGCGAACATGGGTCAAGCAATAGCAGAAGGTGTGAATTTATCGAGGGATTTAGGCAATCTTCCCGGCAATATCTGCACGCCGACCTACCTGGCCAATAGTGCAAAAGAACTGGATACTTATGACCAGTTAAGTGTGGAAGTGCTAGAAGAAGAGGAAATGGCCGAACTTGGAATGAATTCGCTGCTGTCTGTTTCCAGAGGAAGCAGGGAGCCCGCAAAACTGATCATCATGAACTACGCTGGCGACCCTTCAGGAAGTGCGCCAATAGCCCTGGTTGGTAAGGGGTTGACATTTGACGCGGGTGGCATCTCGATTAAACCAGCCAAATCGATGGATGAAATGAAGTTTGACATGTGTGGCGCAGCTGGAGTAATCGGAGCGATGCAGGCAATCGCACAATTACAACTTCCAGTCAACGTAATCGGTGCGGTTGCCAGCAGTGAGAATCTCCCCGATGGAGCGGCAAATAAACCCGGAGACATTGTCAAAAGCATGGCTGGTCTGACAATCGAAATTCTCAACACCGATGCCGAAGGTCGATTAATCCTTTGCGATACCCTCACCTATATCGGGCGCTATAAACCGCAAACCGTGATTGACGCTGCAACGCTCACGGGTGCTTGCGTGGTTGCGCTTGGAAAGCACTGCGCTGGTCTTTTCAGTAATAATGACGAACTTGCAGCAGAAATTATCAAAGCCGGTGAAATGAGCGACGACCGGGCCTGGCACATGCCGCTTTGGGATGAATACCAAGCGCAACTGAAAAGCAACTTTGCAGACATGGCCAATATTGGTGGCAGTGATGCAGGGGCCGTGACCGCAGCATGCTTTCTTGCCAGATTTACCGAAGAATATCGTTGGGCCCATCTCGATATCGCTGGAGTCGCATGGCACTCGGGCGGAAATAAAGGTTCAACGGGACGACCAGTTGGGTTATTTGTTCAGTACATTCTCAATCATCTGAATATGGGCGGTTGAGACCTGTCTATCTACATGACAACTGTCACCTTCTATTACCGCAAGACTTCACAACATCTGGGTAAAGCTCGATTAGTGTGCCAGTTGGCATCCACTGCATATCGGAACGGCCACAAAGTGTATGTCAGTGTTCAGAATGAAACCCAGTGTGAAATGTTGAACCAGATGTTATGGACATTCTCACCAAACAGCTATATTCCACATACTTCAATGACAGATGACCAAGATCCAGATCTGGAGAAATTCCCAGTGGTGATCGGAGTGTCGGATCCACCAGACAAATTCAATGATGTATTAATTTCGCTTCACGACGAAGTTCCGTCATTTGTCAACCAGTTTCAGCGGGTCGTTGAACCAGTCGATGCGCACCCAGAGGATGAAGCGAAAGCGAAAGTCAGGTTCACGCAGTATCAGTCACTGTTCGAATCCGAACCCAAGACCCATTACATTTGAAGTTCGTTCTGACGCGTGTTTCAAATCAACCGAATGACACCAATGTCTATGGATAAACAGTTAGATAGCGTATATGACCCCCACTTAATCGAACAGACCATTTATCAGCAGTGGGAAGAGTCTGGTAATTTCTCGCCGAGTAATACAGGCGCACCGTATTGCATTATGATTCCACCGCCAAACGTTACTGGAAGCCTGCATATGGGACATGCTTTTCAGAACACGCTGATGGATGCATTAATTCGGTATCACCGAATGAAAGGATGCAACACGCTCTGGCAGGTAGGCACTGACCACGCGGGCATCGCAACACAGATGGTTGTCGAGCGCCTGCTGAATTCTGATGGAGTTTCCCGCGTTGACCTTGGACGTGATGCGTTTATCGACAAAGTGTGGCAATGGAAAGCAAATTCTGGTGGCACAATTACTAATCAGCTGCGACGTCTTGGCGCTTCTGTTGACTGGTCGCGTGAACGTTTCACAATGGACGAGGACTTATCAAACGCTGTCCGAGAAGTCTTCGTATCACTCTATGAAGACGGTCTGATATATCGTGGGAAAAGGTTGGTCAATTGGGACCCCGTACTGCTGACAGCAATCTCTGATCTCGAGGTTAACTCAGAAGAAGAAGATGGCCATCTGTGGCACTTTCGCTACCCCATCACCGACAACAACGAATTTGTGGTAATTGCCACAACCCGACCCGAAACCATGCTTGGCGACACAGCCGTTGCAGTTCATCCGGACGATGAACGTTACAACCACCTGGTTGGAATGACGGTCACCCTGCCTTTGGTCAATCGGGTGATTCCCGTTGTCGCTGATAACTATGTTGATCCTGAGTTTGGGAGTGGTTGCGTCAAGATTACTCCAGCTCACGATTTCAACGACTATGAAGTGGGTCAGCGCCATGATCTTGACATTGTCAATGTTATGACACCTCAGGCATCGATTGATCTTCCGGGCACACGGTACCACGAAATGACGCGGGAAGCGGCAAGAGATGCAGTAGTTGCAGATTTGGAACAACTGGGGCTGGTTGAGAAAGTTGAACCTCATAAATACAAAGTGCCACGCGGCGATCGAACGGGTCAAATTATCGAACCCTACCTCACGGATCAGTGGTTTGTCAAAGCGAAACCCTTAGCTGAACCATCAATTGAAGCGGTGAAAGCTGGAACCATTCGCTTTGTGCCCAAAAACTGGGAGCGGACGTACTTTGAGTGGATGGAGAACATCGAAGACTGGTGTATTTCACGGCAGATATGGTGGGGACATAGAGTTCCAGCCTGGTATGACGAGAATGGCAACATTTTTGTAGCGCGTTCAGTCGACGATGCCGTCAAACAGGCAGTTGAATTTCACGGAAACGATGAATTTGAACTCCGTCAGGATAGTGATGTGCTCGACACCTGGTTCTCGTCAGCACTTTGGCCCTTTTCAACGCTGGGTTGGCCCCAGGAATCGGATGCCTATCAGACTTTCTACCCTACAAATGTGCTGGTTACCGGCTTCGATATTATTTTCTTCTGGGTTGCGCGTATGATTATGTTTGGTCTTAAATTCGCCGACGATATTCCATTTCATGAAGTCTATATTCATGGCCTGGTGAGGGATTCAGAAGGTCAGAAAATGTCTAAATCCAAAGGCAACATTCTAGACCCACTCGACTTGATTGATGGAATTGATCTGGAACCATTGATTCACAAAAGAACGACCGGGCTTATGCAGCCAGACCTCGCACCGCTCATCGAAGCGGCAACGCGTAAAGAATTTCCGCACGGGATTCCTGCTTATGGTACCGATGCACTTCGTTTCACATTTGCAAGACTAGCAACTCAGGGGCGTGATATTCGTTTTGATCTGGGCCGAATTGAAGGTTACCGAAACTTTTGCAATAAACTGTGGAACGCCGCCAGATTCGTACTGATGAATACCAAGGATGTGGAAGTTCTACCAATCAATCAGCTTAATTGTCAAACTGCAATTGAAAAATGGATCGTTTCGGAAATGCAGCATACTGCGGATGAAATTCAGCGAGCTTTTGAAGTTTATCGTTTTGATATTGCTTCAAAATATCTGTATGAATACATTTGGAATGAATTTTGTGCGTGGTTCATTGAGTTCTCAAAAATTGTGATGAGAGACTCAACAATCGAAGAAGACCGTCAGCAGTCAGTCCGGCAAACTTTGCTGTCCGTTCTCGATGCTTCAGTACGAATGCTTCATCCGTTTATGCCATTCATCACCGAGGAAATATGGCGCAAAATTGCGGATGACAGATCCAATCAGTCAATTATGTTTGAGAAATTTACAGATGACTTCAATCCACCAGCCGATGATGCCGTCTCGGAAATCAACTGGATAAAAGCGGTGATATCCAGCATTCGAAATCTAAGAAGTGAGAACCACATCAAACCAGGCGAAAAGATTGTTGCCATGCATCAATATGGTTCTGAGCAAAATATCAAGTGGCTGACGGACAATGAAACACTTGTCATTGAGCTTGCACGATTGAAATTTTTCGCACCTCTTTCGGACTCAGATGTCTCAGACGATACAAAAAAGTTTGTTTCAACTCAAATCGGTGATTTCAAAATATTTGTTCCCACTGGTGAACTTGAGAACTTGGAAGAGCAGCTGGAACGACTAGATAAGCAGATGAAAGACTTGGACAAACAAATCGCCCGCTCCAGGAATAAGCTGAACAACGTACAGTTTCTCGAAAAAGCGCCTGCTGCAATTATTGAAAAAGAACGCAGCAAGCTTTCAGAGTCACAAAAATCTCAGTCTGTATTACTTGAACGTAGGAATAAGCTCGCTGACAGTCAGGTAACCTGATAGAGGTCGTAGCGAACCAGCTTTCCCATTACACTGTCCGAAAGCTTATCTCTGCGAAGTGGTTCTGCAAAGTGAGGCCGTTTTATCACAACTCGTCTTGATGCGAATTTAAAACTCGCATTCAACAACGAATCTATATCTGAATCATCACCTGCCAGTTCTCTGAGAATTCTGATTGGCCGCGCAACTGCAACCGAAGATTTCCGCCCGGCTGGATACATTGGATCGAGATAGATCACATCAGGTGATTCATTCATATTGAAAAGTGTCTTTCTACTATCTGCAAATCGGAATTCAATTTTGATTCGATCAGAGCTTTCCAAAATGCGCAATATTCCGTCTTCCAACAGTGCTGCAATGACTGGTTGACGCTCAATGGCCAAAACGCTATATCCCATTCTGGAGAGTAAAAAAGCATCACCACCCAAACCGGCAGTAGCGTCGATAACAGTTTGCGCCTTTCTCCCGATTGCCCTTCCTAGTAAAGTTCGCCGACTTATTCGCTGCAGAGAACCAGAATGACAGTAAATCGGACGAAATCTTACAGACCCAGATTCCATTAGTTTGAGGATACCATCTTCAATGTCCAACAAAAAACGAATGGAAGAATTCTGTTGAATTGTGACGATCGGTATTTGATATTTTGAAGATATCTGTTCGATCTTAGACTCGTACCCAGGACGCTGAAGCAAAGCAACTGAATCTTTCACATTAATCATCCACTTGTATGGTTCAATTCAATCATTCTCAAATTACAGGCTACGGTCCATCTCAATATAATACGTGGACTTTCATCGGATACATCAACAACAACCACTGACTTAAAGCGAACATTCTTATGGCATTTTTGAAGGACAAACGAGCACTCATCACCGGAATTGCAAGCGACCGTTCAATTGCATGGGGAATCGCCAAGGCGATGGCAGAACAGGGCGCGGAGTTGGCGCTGACCTATCAGAATGACAGGTTGAAACCTCGAGTCGAAAAATTTGCGGAAAAACTAGGCGCCAGTTTCATTGCACCTTGCGATGTATCGACTGATGACGAAATTGAAAAGCTTCGCATAACCGTCGAAAAGCACTGGGACTACCTGGACATTGCTGTCCATTCAATTGCTTACGCACCGCGTGAACAGCTTGAAGGGCTGTTTCTGGATTCGGTAGACCGTGATGGTTTTCAGATTGCGCATGAGATCAGTTCCTACAGCTTTTCAGCAATGGCCAAAGCGTTTGCACCAATGATGAGCGGGCGAAACGCAGCGCTTTTGTCGCTCACCTACATTGGCTCGATGCGATCGATGCCCGGATACAACGTCATGGGACTGGCTAAGGCGAGTCTTGAAGCGAACGTGCGATACTGCGCTCAATCTCTGGGAGCAAGCGGAATTCGCGTTAATGCCATCTCAGCAGGACCCATACGCACTCTGGCGGCTGCAGGAATTAAAGGCATGAAGGCAATGATCGATCACTACGAAAAAGCAACTCCACTTGGCCGAAGCGTAACGATTGAAGAGGTCGGAAACGCTGCTGCCTTTTTGTGCTCAGATCTGGCTTCCGGAATTACTGCAGAAGTCCTGTATGTAGACGGTGGATTTCACTCGGTTGGATTCAGTGAAGCGATGCTTTAATCAATCTAGAGCAGTTCGTCATTAATCGATACATCGATACCGTCGCGCAATTGATTGAGATAACTCTCAAACAAGCCTGCTCCAAATCTCAACTGCATGATATTTCTAAGATTATTCTGTTCGTCAACTGACGCTGATTCAACATCACCTTCAACCACACCGGTAATTCTGAACATCGCAAATCGTCCCTGACTGATCGGACCACCTCCATAGGAAATGCCATCCACACCCGGTTTCTCCCAGGCATAAACGTAACTCGCCACTTCGGCGGAGTCCTGATCACCTTCGTTTCCAGTTCGACCCGGAACGGGTCGTGTTTGAAGCCCGTAGTCGTCTATGGTTGAGTTCCAGTCAGCACCATCGGTCAGTTGAGTCAAGAGGTTTTCGGCAAACTCCTGAGCTTTTGCTGCGCTTTTTTCAAACAGTAATTTTTCGGAGATTTCAGCTTTAACAAAATCAAAACTGAGAGTCTCTGATGGACGGTGTTCACGCTTACGCAACAGTACCTGTCTTCCATCTTCCAATGCAATGAGGTCACTATTGAATCCATCTTCCAGTACTGTGGCGCTGAACGCTGCATTTCGCACACTGCTGTGGGACGAAATTCCACTCCCCTGAGTCCGACTGAACCAATCAGACACCTTAATCTTGAGTCCAGACAGATCGCTTGCCGCGTCAAGGCTATCGGGTTGTTCAAACGCAACGTTGCGCATCTCTTCGGCAATTTCAAACATCTCAATCTCAGCCTGATTACGGATAGCCTGCTCGGCTAATTCATCTCGAACTTCCTCAAACGGCTTAGCCTTCTCCGCCTGAATTTCGTCGACTCGAATGATATGAACGCCAAATTCAGATTCGACCGGTTCGCTGATCTCGCCTTCGGAGAGAGTAAATGCGACTGATTCAAAAGACGGCACCGTGGCTCCCCGACTGATCCATCCAAGATCGCCGCCTTGGGAAGCCGACCCAATATCGGCGGAAAATTCACTAGCCAAGTGAGCAAAATCTTCACCGTTATTCAGTCGATAGATCAGTTCACTAGCCTGATCGATAGCAGCGGTATTGTCACCAGCGGAACCTTCCAGAAGAATGTGTCGCACCAATCGTTGCTCTTCTTCTCGAAATTGCTGTGCTTCAGCATCATAAATCTGTCGAAGGGTTTCTTGGGTAGGTACGAAGTTCACTGCAAAATCAGATGGTGCGAGTTCAATGTAATCGATCCTGATTTTCTCTTCATCAACATAAATTGCCTGGTTTTCTTCGTATTCCGCTCGAATTTCGTTGTCTGTAATTTCAATCTCAGAAAGAAAGGTTGATGGTTCGACAATCGCATATTCGCCAGTGCGACGCTGGCGTAAGAGTTGAATGAGATCCTCTACTGTCGAATTGATCGGCAGTATAGATTCAATAAATCCTGTCTGCACTTGCTGAGTTGCAGCGTTATTCCGCTGCACAGATTCAAATTCGGATGGTGAGTAGCCCGAAAACTGCAAAATACGTTCATACAGTTCTCGGCTGAATCCCTGTTCGCTTTGAAAGCTTGGTTCATTTCGGATGGCTTCGGCAAGTTGTGCATCGCTGATTCGATAACCTCGATCGCGCGCATCCCTTTGTAAAAGAACATCATTGACTAGACGGTTGATGACCTGTCGGCCCAACACCTCGCCTGACAACAGTTCTGCGGTGGCATTGCTGCCATAGACCTGTCGCATCCGATCTCTTTCTGAATAAATCGCGCGCTGATAAGTCTGGTAATCAATTTCTTCGCCATCAAATTCCGCAACATTTACATTAACACCACCTTCGAAGTATGAATTAATTCCCCAAAGGGCGAAAGGAATCGTTATCAGAATAACAATAGCCCAGGCAATCCAGCCTGTAGCGCGGTCACGGATACTGGTCAGCATTGAACGAGACTCTCAAATTTTTTTCGTCAGCAAACGATTTACAGACAGACGAGGGTATCCACGCAGTCACGAACATCGCGACTGCATGAATACACAATGCAATTTAATGGCGGGACGGACGGGACTTGAACCCGCGACCCCCGGCTTGACAGGCCGGAATTCTAAACCAACTGAACTACCGCCCCGAAATGGTAGCTTGGTGGGTGCTGCGGGGCTCGAACCTGCGACCTTCGCCTTGTAAGGGCGATGCTCTCCCATCTGAGCTAAGCACCCCTGAATCCTCAAATCAATTTACGGCATCCTTTAGAGCTTTGGCAGGTTTAAACCGGATGCCAGTAGATGCAGGAATCGTTATTTCTGAACCATCCTGTGGATTTCTGCCCTTTTTCTCTGCACGAGCATAGGTTGAGAAAGTGCCAAAACCAAAAATAGTCAGTGAATCATTATTTGCCAGACACTTAGTTATCTCACTAATTACTGCGGAAACAGCGCGATCGGCGTCTGCTTTCGTCAAGGATGCACTATCAGCAATGTTTCCGATAAATTCTGCTTTTTTCAAACCTTCCCCTCCAATTAAAATTGATTGTTTTTACCCCGGTCAACTCACTGAATTCAGACTAAAGTTGTCTGGGTCTATACATGCTAAATGAAAGTAAATTTATACAACATAAACCTAATAAATCAGACAGTTTTCAGAAAGATAATCACTATATCGTAAAACTGTCTTTCTGCAAGAAAATGAGAACAGCCGAATAATTTTTCTTGATTGATGGCCAAGAACTGACTATGTTGGCAAGCGCACCCTGATTCAACATCCAAGATTATTCGGCAAGACTAATGTTTGGTAACCTGAACTCCTTCATCACCGCTCCTTTCATCGTCTAGACCCAGACTCAATCCTGTAGAAAGCGCGAAAGTTTCAGGATGTGACTCCAAAGCGTGACTGACGACATCATCAATCCAGCGAACTGGAATGATATTGAGTTCATCCCTGATTTTGCTCGGAATTTCAACCAAGTCTTTTGCGTTTTCTTCAGGAATCAAAACGGTATCAACTCCTCCTCTTAGAGCAGCGAGTAATTTTTCCTTGAGTCCACCGATCGGTAAAATTTCTCCCCTTAAGGTAATTTCACCGGTCATTGCTACATCGGCTCGAACTGGAATCTGAGTCAACGACGATATGATCGCAACAGACATGGCGACACCGGCACTTGGGCCATCCTTTGGTGTCGCACCCTCGGGAACGTGGACATGGATATCTCTACGCTGATAAAAATTTGGTTTGATGCCATAGTTCGGTGCCCGCGCGCGAACGACGCTCACGGCTGCCTGGATCGATTCCTGCATCACGTCACCCAACTTCCCGGTGTAGATGTGTCGTCCCTTCCCTGGAATGACGATCGCTTCAATACTTAACAGATCTCCGCCGGTTTGCGTCCATGCCAGACCGGTAACCTGCCCAACCTGATTTACCTTATCAGCACGTCCATACCTGAATTGTCGAACACCAAGATACTTTTCCAAGTTCTTCGGCATCAGCCGAACTCGCTTAGATTTGACTTTTTTCTGTACAAACTGTCGTGTAATCTTTCGAAAAATCTTCGACAACTCCCGTTCCAAACCGCGTACTCCCGCTTCACGGGTGTAATATCGAATGATGTCGTTCAATACCTTGACCGAAATCGAAACATCATTGGGCTTAAGCCCATTGGACTTTAACTGCTTTGGAATCAGATATTCTTTTGCGATATTTATCTTTTCGTCTTCGGTATAACCGGAAATTCGAATCACTTCCATTCGGTCCAGCAGGGGCGGTGGAATATTCAGCGTATTGGCGGTGGCAATAAACATCACTTCGGAAAGGTCATATTCAACTTCCAGGTAGTGATCAGAAAAAGTATGATTCTGTTCAGGGTCCAACACTTCCAGAAGCGCTGATGAAGGATCTCCGCGAAAATCCATAGACATTTTGTCAACCTCATCCAGCATAAACAGTGGATTCTTGGACTTCACTTTAGCGAGATTCTGAATGATTTTTCCCGGCAAAGAACCAATGTATGTTCTCCTGTGTCCGCGAATTTCTGCTTCATCGCGTACACCGCCGAGAGACATCCGCATAAACTTCCGATTGGTTGCTCTGGCAATCGATCGCCCCAGTGAGGTCTTACCGACTCCCGGGGGGCCAACCAGACAGAGTATCGGTCCCTTGTGTTTCTTGACTCGCTGCTGAACAGCTAAAAACTCAAGAATACGTTCTTTAACTTTTTCGAGGCCATAGTGATCAGCATCCAAAATTTCCTGTGCGGCATTCAAATTTCTGTTGATCCTGCTGCGTTTTTTCCACGGCACTGAAAGCAGCCAGTCTATGTAGTTTCTCACCACAGTTGCTTCAGCTGACATCGGAGACATCATTTTGAGCTTCTTTAACTCGTTAGTAGCCTTGTCCTGTGCCTCTGAAGTCATTCCGGACTTGGCAATCTTCTCTGCCAGTTCATCAATCTCACTTTTTGAGTCTTCAGAGCTTCCCAGTTCTTTATGGATAGCCTTCAACTGTTCGTTCAGGTAGTATTCACGCTGGCTTTTTTCCATCTGTTTCTTGACGCGCCCGCGTATTTTTTTCTCGACCTGGAACATTTCCACATCGGAGACCAACACGGACATCACCTGTTCAAGCCGCTCCTGTTCGTCAGTTAACTCAAGAATTGCCTGTCGTTCTGCGACACTTTGACTTATAAGGTGCGCAGCAATGATGTCAATCAGATGACCGGGCTTTTCAATGTCAGCCAGCTTTTCGACAATCTCTGGTGATATTTTCTGGGCAGATTTGACAAACTGCTCAAACTGCGTCATCAAAGATTTCATCATTGATTTGGCCATCGAAGGACTCAATTCCTTGCAATGAAGCGGTTCGGTGTGTGCCATGAAATATCCATCGACACTCGAAACATGGTGCACCTTTGCCCGCCACATACCCTCGGCTACAACTTTCTTTGTCTTATCTGCCAGTTCAACCGTCTGTTTGATCGTTGCTACTGTTCCAATCTGGTAAATGTCATCGACTCCCGGCTCTTCGACAGCTGCATTTTTCTGAGCCACCAGCATAACCAGGGGCTGGTGATCAAGATCAATTTGATTCAGCGCCTTGACCGAACTCTTGCGGCCGACAAACAGTGGAATTACAAATTGTGGGAAAACAACCACATCCCGAAGCGGAAGCAATGGTAAATCTAGAGGTTCGGGTACGTAATAATCAGTCACTTCTACCATGATTTCTTCAATTTTTTCGTTTAAGAATTTTCATCAGACTGCCCTAATATGAGGGCAAATTGATATGCATTCAAGAAATACCGCCCATGTTATGCCTTCTGGCCATTCAGGAAGCACGCCGAGTTTCGTCTTCAGAGTAAATATAGTATGGACGTTTGCCTTCTGTGATGACTTCCGCATCCACCACTACTTTTGCGATGCCCGAAATGGACGGTAGTTCATACATTGTCTCAAGTAAGGCATGTTCCAAAATTGAACGCAGCCCTCGCGCACCTGTCTTGCGTTCCATCGCCAGTTTGGCAACTGCTTCAAGCGCTTCGGGGCGAATCTCAAGTTCAGCATTCTCAAGTGCAAACAGTTTCTTGTACTGCTTCACCAGTGCGTTTTTGGGTTCTACCAGAATCTTCACCAGAGCCTCAATGTCAAGCTCATCAAGTGTTGCGACAACCGGTAAACGTCCTACGAACTCAGGAATTAATCCAAACTTTATCAGATCCTCCGGTTCCATCTGCCGCAAGGTTTCTGCCAATTCCTCACCGCCCGACGCAGTGATATCCGCACCAAATCCGATACTGTTTTTCTCTGTTCTCGCACGAATGACTTTTTCAAGCCCGGAGAATGCACCGCCACAGATAAAAAGTACATTACGAGTATCAACCTGAAGAAATTCCTGTTGCGGGTGCTTGCGCCCACCCTGAGGCGGTACTGAAGCGACCGTTCCTTCAATGAGCTTGAGAAGCGCCGATTGCACACCTTCGCCTGATACATCCCGCGTAATTGACAGGTTCTCAGATGTGCGAGAAATCTTGTCAATCTCATCAATGTAGACTATCCCGACTTGTGCTTTTTCAATGTCATAATCACACTTCTGCAGCAGTTTCTGAATGATGTTCTCAACATCTTCCCCTACATAGCCTGCTTCTGTGAGGGTAGTGGCATCAGCCATGGTGAACGGCACATTCAGTTCACGGGCCAGTGTCTCTGCGAGTAATGTCTTCCCGGATCCAGTTGGTCCCAGAAGAAGGATGTTGCTTTTCGCAATTTCGATGTCGTCGACGATATCGTTGTCATCAATGCGCTTGTAATGATTGTAAACTGCAACTGAAAGGATCTTCTTGGCATCCGCCTGGCCGATCACATATTCATCAAGTATTTTGCGAATTTCGGAAGGTTTGGGAAATTTCGATTTGACAACATCATCTGTCTGTTCAGCAGCAGATTCGCTTCGAATAATGTCGTTGCATAGCTCAACACACTCATCGCAGACAAATACCGAAGGGCCCGCAATCAGTTTCCTGACCTCGTGTTGACTCTTTCCACAAAAAGAACAATGCAGTCCGCGATTGCCCTTGCCTCCCTTTCTGCTACTCATATCTGTCATCCCTCAATGCGAATGAAGTGGTTGCAAACATTTACTTAAAGCCGGATTACTGTCTATTGGCGATTATCTTGTCAATGAGGCCATATTCGAGCGCTTCCTTGGTGTCCATGAAATAATCGCGATCCGTATCACGATTGATTGTTTTCAAGCTCTTGCCAGTATGCTTCACCATAATTTCATTGAGTCGTTCTCGCAACCTCAGTATTTCTCGGGCCTGAATGTCGATATCGCTAGCCTGTCCCTGGGCACCACCCATTGGCTGGTGAATCATCATACGGGCATGAGGCAGCGCCATTCGTTTGTCTTTTGCACCTCCAGCGAGTATTAATGCCCCCATACTGGCTGCCTGACCTACACACACTGTGTTAACATCCGGTTTTACAAACTGCATGGTATCATAAATCGCCAAACCTGAATTGACTGTGCCTCCGGGACTATTTATATACAAATGGATATCTTTGTCAGCACTTTCTGATTCGAGAAACAATAATTGTGCAACCACCAGGTTCGCCATATGATCCTCAATTGGACCAACTAGAAAGATCACTCTTTCCTTCAGCAGGCGGGAATAAATGTCGTAGGCGCGCTCACCCCGGCCAGTGGTTTCGATAACCATTGGTACCAAGCCCAATGATTCGATTCTTTGATCATTATTGTATGTTTCTGTCATCAGAAGTATTTTCCCGTTAAACTGATTTTGACTTGTCAATCGGATTACCCGATGCATCAACGATAAGACTAGTCGATTCTTCCTCAGCCGAATCTGTATCAGCTTCCAATGCCATTGGTTCATCGGATTCAGAACCCTGGTCAGGACCCTGGTCTAAGAATTGACGAGTTTCTTGAGCCCAATTTTCAAACCCCTCCAAATCCATCTCTTTCTCAACCGGTTCAGCATCGAGCAGCACCGAGTCAAGCGCCTTATTTCGCAGATACTCGAAGGTATACGATGGTCGCAGGCGTTCAATCTTTTTCATTCTTTCATCTTCTGAATCATCCTCGGACAACAGATCTGAATTATTTATTTTTTCATCAATATAAGATTCAATTTCGTCACCTTCAATCGGAATATTTCGTTTTACAACCAATCGGTCAATCATGAGTTCCAGTTTCAAATCCACCAGAGCCCTGAAATAACTGGTTCGAATAAACTCAGATTCGATGCCTTTTTTGAACTCTTCCTCAATGACTTCTTTCGTTAAGCCAGACAACTTCATTAGTTGGTTACTGCGGGATATCACCATTGACTCCGGCAGCGAAAACGAATTTCGCATCAGCAATAAAGCTGATGTCATATTTCTTAAGCACTCTAAGCGCTCTTTATCGCACATTGATTCAATTCTTTCCCGGGCTCGCGTACGAAAGTTCTCGTCATTCCGACCCGAAACACCGAGTGTTTCTAATAACTCATCAGTAAACTCACCAGCTATCGGACGCTGGACGAAAAATATTTCAATTTTGTACTCCGTTGAATTCTGACCAATATCCGTTTTCTCCGGTTCAGTGGATTCATCGCCTTGTTCGGACTCACTCAAATTTAAAAGTACGCTGAATTTGTCTCCTTTTGATTTTCCAATACATGCCTCGACTACTTCCGGAATCTCAGATTTTTCATCGTCTAGATCAAGAACAAAAGCCTGCGCTTCACCCCAGGCAGAATTGCCATCTCTAAACTGTTCAATCTGTAAAAGTACTCGATCGTTTTGGGTCGCTGGTTCATCAACTGTTTCAAATGCCTGGTGAGTTTTCTGCCAGCGCTCTATAACCGTGTCAACATCGTCTTCCGTTAGTTTCACCACCGGATTCACTATGTCTTCACCAGCCAGCGTCGGGTCATCAAACTCTGGTAACACTTCATAAAAGACTGTGATTTGATAGTCTTCGGATTCATCATCGACTGTGTAATCTTCTATATAAGGTTGACTGAACGGTTCGATCTCCCGTTCCTTCAGCTCATCCTCTACACGTCCTCCGACCAGAGCCATAATTGCGTCGTTTTTAATCTGATCGTAAAACTTTCGTTTGACAACTGCAAGCGGCACTTTCCCTTTCCGAAATCCGGGGACCGACACAGTCTTTGTCATTTTTTTCGCGATCTGGTTGACTTCCTGCCCTACCTCGATACCCGGTAAAACAAACTTCATCCGACGACTTGCTGAATTAACTTCTTCTATCACCACTTCCATTTACGTCTTCCTTTAAGGAATCACAATATTCAATTTTCTTTTGACATTAAACACACTCGCCCCTTATTACGAAGGCGAAATTGCAATTTCAACAGAATGCTGACTGAATCACACAAATAAGTTTCCTGCCATTTCAGAAAGAAATCGCTCCAACTAGCTCAATTCTCAGCAATCCAACATTCTCCATCCAGATCAGCAAATGATGCTAAATTCAAAACCGTGTTACGCATGTCCCCGATTTATGGGTTATTGGAACGGGGCATAAATATGAGCTAGTGAATACAATCAGATGCTCAACAAATGTTTGCAGTAGAACAAAAATTACCGCTTGAATCTTTGAACTCAGAAATGCATTATTTTCAGTCGATTTCACGGTTGATTTTATGATTTTGGTGCGAAAGGGGAGACTCGAACTCCCACGGGTTGCCCCACTGGCACCTAAAACCAGCGCGTCTGCCAATTCCGCCACTTTCGCATCAGCGAATTGTGTTAACTTCAGAGCCAGGCATTCCTAACATGCCTGATTCGAGTGAAATAATCAATAGAACTTTTTCAATAATTTCAAAAGAATAAAATTATATGCCCGTATGATTCCATGAACCGTCCACATTTTTTTGAGAAGGTAACATGAAACTTAGCCAATTTACCACTTTAACTTTTGACTGCTACGGTACGCTGATTGATTGGGAGACCGGGTTGTACAATGCCTTGCAACCGCTTTTCGAAATGGCTGGTGGTTCATTCGAAAAGTCTGACGCGATGACTGCATTTCGAAAAGCCGAGGGCCCCGCTCAGGAATATGACCCAAACATGCTTTATCGTGACCTTCTCGCCGCAGTTCACCGGGAAATTGCAAACCAGATGGGCCTTGATGCAAGCGAGGAAATGCATCAGAATTTTGCTCGCTCAATCGAATACTGGCCGGCGTTTCCGGATTCAGTCGACGCGCTTCAGTACCTAAAGCAACACTATAAACTCGTCATTCTATCCAATGTTGACAACGTAGGTTTTACATATAGTAATCGCCATCTTCAGGTTGAATTCGATGCCGTCTATACTGCCGAAGACATAGGTTCCTACAAACCGAATCGAGGCAATTTTCACCATATGTTGTCAAAGCTGGCGGAACTGGGTATTGAGAAAAAAAACATCCTGCATACCGCTCAAAGCCTCTATCACGACATGGTACCTGCTACCGAGCTTGGATTCAGCACCTGCTGGATAGATCGTCGGGCAGGTGAAAAAGATAGTGGTGCTACGCCGCCTGTCAATCAAAAAGTAGACGTCGACTGGCGTTTCGTGTCACTAGCGGATATGGTCAATGCACACAAGGCTGAGATTTGTTCTGACTGATTGAGAACAGCTTTTTGCTGGTATCATGCACTGACTTTAATCAGTTCTCGGCTGAAAGGCAGTTCTGAATCTGAATCATCGTCACCGAGCTGCCTCGCCCACAGGTGACCCGAGTAAACCGCTGCAGCAATGGTACCCGGTGCAACACAATCACCGATTCTGTCAATCGTTAAGACACCCGCGCTACGCAGCTGGTCCATGTTATCTACACATGACTGGTACAACTCATCATTTGGCTGTCTTGAAGTTACCATAATGATTTGATCACAGGAGAGCAGCATGTGCCGTTCCGAATAACAACAATCAAAGCTGACCGATTGATCTCCAATTTCTTTAATTTCCCACTGCACGCGAATAGCAACTCCCAATTTTGCCAGATGTTGCTGGATCGCCTGCTGCTCAAGTGTGTAGTGAGTCCAGTGGGATACGTCAGGCGCCGGTGTAACGATTGTGACTTCGGCTCCCAGATTGCTCGCCACTTCCGCCATGACACTTCCCATATAAAAGTGATCGTCATCATAGATCACCACCTGTCCTTGCAAAGTGAGTCCATTCATCACGTCATCTGGTGAATAAACCCAGGACTGATCTGACCCTGGCACCGGGATATAGCGTTCGCGTCCGAATCCGTCGGTTCGCCAATTCGCACCCGTAGCGATAACGACTCTGTCAGCTCCGAATTCAATGATGTTGTCAAGATCCATTTCGCTTGAAAGATAAGTCTCGACATTCGACAGTTTGTGCAACTGCTGCATTCGATAGTCTAGCACCCTGCGCCATGCGGATAATCCAGGCAGTGCACTCTCAAACAGGACTCGGCCACCAAAATCATCATTGGCATCAGTTAAAGTAACCTGATAACCTCGCTTGCCCAAAGCAACAGCACACTCAAGACCAGCCGGACCTGCCCCTACAATCAGTACAGACTCCGCTGACTTCGCCGCTGGAATGATCTCCGGGTGCCAACCACGCCGCCATTCCTCACCCATTGTGGGGTTTTGGGTACAGCGAACAGGTGTCATCGTGTAATCCCCGGTTATGCATATATTGCATCCGATACACTCACGAATATCGTCGAGCCGTCCTTCCTCTATTTTTTTAGGTAAGAAAGGATCAGCAATGGAAGGACGCGCAGCACCAATCATATCGAGTACGCCTCGCTTTATCTGTGAAACCATCGTGTCCGGTGATGTAAAGCGACCGACACCCACTACCGGTTTGCTGGTAACTTGCTTAACCCGTTGAATGTATGGTTCCTGAAATCCTTCCGGCTGAAATCGGGAAGTTGCGGAATCGTTGTCCCAGTCACTGACATTTACATCCCATAAGTCCGGCAATTCAGCTAGCATGCTGACTACTTCAATCCCTTCTTCATCGCACTGCAACCCATCTTCACCCATCATTTCGTCCATCATCCAGCGGACGGCAATGGCACAACGATCACCCACCGCTTCCTTGGCATCAATGATCAGTTCTTTGAGGAATCTAACACGATTTTCTAGTGAGCCTCCGTATTCATCAGTTCGATGATTAAATCGCTTTGACAGGAATTGAGCTGGCAAAGTGAGCATATGTGCTGCATAAACATATACGATGTCAAAACCGATGGCCCTAGCTCTCAGTGCAGCCCTGCGGTAAATCGCTCGTAATTCACGGATATCACGCAGTGTCATTTGCCGCGCAGATACCGGATCAAAGCCTGGATTCGGTCCACCTGAAGCGCCAATTGGAATCGTGCGAGAAAAGTGATTCGGTGCCATGCGACCACTGTGTGCGAGTTCAATTGCAGCCAGTGAATTGTGAGCATGTACAGCTTCCACCATCAGGGAGTGCTGTTCGATGTCGTTATCATCCCACAGTCGCTGTTCGATATATGGTGAAATGTCGGAGGTATGGTGAATATCACATTCCTCGGTTGACACAACAGCCCAGCCACCCTCAGCCTTCATCCCGCGCATCGCAGCCGCTGTCTTGGGTCGTGCATAACCCATACCGCAGCAATGCGGCACCTGATAGAAACGATTTCTAGCAACAACCGGTCCGATTTGAACCGGTTCAAAGAGAATGTCGTAGCGGGGGTCGCGCATCGCCTTCAGGGGCTTCTTCTGCCGTGGAAGTTCTTCACTGGCTGTTCAGAAGCATGCTTAACCCTTCCAAATACCCTCTCGAACAAGATCGTCCATGGTTGCTTCAATGCCCTTACGCAGAATACTGACGACTTCGTCTACATCATCGCGGCTCAAAATGAGCGGGGGCGATAAAACGTTGAGGTGGGCAATTGGACGAACAATCAAACCAAGCCTCTGGCAGTGAGCGGCAATTCGATCGCCGATCACAACTTCATCATCGAACAGTTCTTTGGTGCTTGCATCTTTCACGTTTTCGACGCACATCATGAAGCACTTGCCACGTACATCACCCACAATTGGTAGATCACGCAGCGTATTCAATTGCTCTTCAAAATATGGGCCAACCTCGCGAACGTGTTCACAAATTCCTTCGCGCTCAATAATCTCAATATTCTTTAGAGCGGCTCGGCAGCAGACTGGATGTCCGGAATAGGTAAATCCATGGGTAAACAGCGAACCATCTTCTGCGGGCTGACTGATCACCTCATAGATTTCATCTGAAAGCATGGTTGCCGAGAGCGGCAGATAACCTGACGATATACCTTTTGCCGCTGTAATGATGTCAGGTTTGATTCCGAACACCGGTTCAGAACTCAGCATATGACCAATTCGACCGAATCCAGTAACAACCTCATCCGAAATATATAAAACGCCGTACTTTTGACAGACTTCCAGCGTACGACGATGATAGCCTTCGGGTGGCACAATCACGCCGCCAGCCCCCATGATGGGTTCAGCGATAAACGCCGCTACATTGTCTTCACCCAACCTCAGAATTTCATTCTCCAATTCTTCGACGAGAGAGTCGCAAAACTCAGCCTCTGAACAATTGTCAGGCTTACGATATACATTTGGACAGGAGACATAGGAAACCAAGTCGGGAGCGAGGTCAAAGCCGGTATGATCAGCCTTGACACCCGTCAAAGTCATTGCAAGGTAGGTACTGCCGTGATATGCATCTACCCGAGAAATTATTTTTTTCTTGGACGTTTTTCCAAGTCTGTTGAAATAGTAGTGGATGATTCTGATCGCAGAATCGTTCGCCTGCGATCCACCTGTTCCATAGAAGACATGGTTAAGATTATCGGGTGATATCTCTGCAAGCTTTGACGCGAGTTCCGCAGATGGCGGTGTAGTCAAATGATTGAAAGAAGAATAGTAAGGAATCGCACGGACCTGGTCAGCAATCGCTTCAGCCATCTCATCGCGGCCATAGCCAATATTGACACACCACAAACCACCAATTCCGTCTATATAGCGGCCACCATCGCTGTCGAATACATAAGCCCCGTCAGCTTCTGCCACTACCAGTGAACCCTCTTCGTGAAACACGCGAAAATCGGTCCAGGGGTGAATGTAGTGATCAACATCCTTTTGCCAAAGGTCCTGTGTGTCATATTTTTGTTTGAGTGCCATTTTTGAACATCTCCTTCTAAATTTTATGTACTACCTGAATCGCCTCAGTCATCAGTAGTGACGGCGATAACCTCAATTTCCATCAACCATTCGGGTTTGGCTAAACCCTGGACAATCAAGCCGGTCGATACCGGATAAACACCTTTTAGCCATTTGCCAATCTGCCTGTAAACTGGCTCGCGATAAGCCCGATCTGTAATAAACACTGTAATTTTACAAATGTCTCCTAATTTCGAGCCTGCCTCTCGGAGTAATTGATCAACATTACTCATGGCCTGATCGGTCTGAGCTGCTGGATCACCAATGCCAACTACGTTTCCTTCAAAATCACTACCCACCTGACCTCTGACAAAAATCATATTGCCAGCTCGCACCACCTGACAAAAGTCGTTGTCCAGATTCTGATCAGGATACGTGTCTTTGGTGTTAAATTTTCGTAATCTGATATGTTCAGCCATGGTCTTATTCGATCTGCTAATCAAGCTTGATATTGTCTGAAAGTCCAGCAGCCTTTTTTACGAACTCCAAACTATCGGAAAAGTCGTGATTCATATAAACAGCATTAAGGTGGGCAAATGGCGGTGACTGTGCAAACAGTTGAAATGTCAGTTTATGCCCGGCATAATCCGAATTTAACAAATCACGAGCCAATGCCAGCAATCTGCGACGGTCTTCGAATTGCCACTCATCGTTAATGGAGTAATACTTTTCCAGCCAGAACTTAATTTCTTCAGAATTAAAACTGGAGAGGTCCGGTGTGAGACAAATCTGACCACCGCACAACTCTCGTGCCAGGTGCATCATGTGAGGTAACTGAGTGCAAGCTAAAACGCGCCCTGTATACAGTAAAGATGGGTTTGGCATAAGCAGTCCTTTGGGGCTGACTTGAGCCTCGGCAATCGCCGCAGTGAGGTGTGCATTGATGCCTTCGCGATAGCAGACCAATTGAGCAATTTTCTCTCGAACCGCCTGCTGCTTGTCAAGGCCAGTTTGACGGACATTCAACAGTGCAGTTCCAATCAGCATGTCCGCAGTTTTTTGGATTCTCTGAACAAATGCAAACGCACTGTATCGATGCAGTGTCGCGCGAATAAAAGTCGCCGCCCGCGTATGCTGGTAGAACAGAACATCTTCCCAGGGAATCAGCACGTTATTGAAAATCATCATGCTGTCAATTTCATCAAATCGGTTTGCAAGGGGATAGTCTTCGCTCGCCCCTCTGCCGACAAAACCGGTGCGACAAATATGAATGAGTCCTTCAGCATTCATCGGCACGATCGCACCCACCGCATAGTCTGATAGCTTCTGATCGCCCCAGTTCGCAATTGTGGGTTTAACGAAGGCCTGCTCTGCATACGCCGATGCAGTTTCATATTTCGCTCCGCGAACCACAATTCCCGCATCAGTTTCTTTCACCACGTGAAGCAGCATGTCCGGATCCTGATCCTGTGGACGCTTGGAACGGTCCCCTTTGGGGTCCGTGTTGGCAGAAACGTGAAACACATCTTCCCGAATTACGCGGTCGATGTGATTCTTGATGTTTTCAGCAAACTGAGGATCGATTTCAGCCAGTACATCGCTACCATCATAAAGCGACCACATCTCACCGACCGTTTCATCACCGACGCGAGTCACCACACCACCGATTTCGTTCAGTACTGCATCAACACCTCGTCGACGTTTGTACCAGTCTTCGCGCACATAAGGCATCTTCAGAAGTTCGGCAAAACTTTCTCCCTGATCGTCGGTGTAGCTCAGAAGGTCTCGATACTTTTCACGATGTGGCATATCAAATATGGTGGCGCGTACATCGACCAGTGGTTTGAACGCTGGATGATTTGCTACATCATCTACGCGCTGTCCTTCCATCCAGACAACTCGTCCATCTCGTAAGGACTCTCTATACTCCTGTCCCGTTCGTAACATACGCTTTGTACCTATTGAAAAATGATATCTACCTAATTCACAGCGGGATTCAAAACCCAAATCACAAAAGTTGACTTAGCATCTCGTAGAAAAGTGAAATATAGCATATATGAACGACACTATTTTTGTCGGACTTGTAGCTGGAACCTATGCTCTACAGCGAACACTTCGAGTTGTAAAAAGGGGCAAATTCAGAAGCAGTGGAGGCAGTAAGATTTTTAATGCGGGACACCTTCAGATTCAATTGTTCGTGGGGAATCAAGGTCAATTCCTCCGTTTCGGGTGATTGTGTCAGTCGGTGTTTTCGATGAAATCGTTCAAGTTTTCGATGCGTCTGACTCGTATTTGACCGCATTGATTGGAATGTCGCTGAACTACAGTTTTAGCGAAAAATTTATAAAAATTGGGGTGTTCGCACGGCGAACACCTACAAAATTCAGCAGTTGTGGATAGTCTCCTGATCATTTTCATGATGGCAGGAGTTGCGTCGAATCTTGCGAATTCGTTACCTACTGTATCGTCCGTCAGTTCTTACAGCGCATCATTTTTCTCAGTACTCAATCCAAATTTCTGTCGAGCAAGATTGAAGAATATTGAATCAGACAGAAAAAACCTGCGGATGATTTCTTGAATTTGGCGCAGCGCATCAATCTGAGCGATGCTTAACCCTGTAAAATCGCTGATTTTCTGAGTAGTCATTCCATCTGCAATCATTTTCGCAGCAATTTCATAACTCATCTGTTGCTGACCTTCCTGCCGGGCCTCTTGCCGGGCTTTAATTCGTCCATCTTTCAGACCTTTTTGGTAAGCCTCACCTACAGTGCCAGGATCTGTAATCCAGAGCCACTCTTTCTTGATTTTTACCACAACCTAGTCTCCTGCAATTTAATCTTCAACAACTTTCTTAATCTCCATTTATTGTAATTGATTCCAAATTGCTGCCACCCAATCTGATTTCGACGGTATATCGCAGTTATCCAGTTGATTTCATAGAATGTCCATTGGAAATTAGGTACTACATGGCTGTCATATTTTCCCAGCTGAAGTCCGCTCGATGAGTTAGCCTTCCTGCGGTATGATCGACCCTGTCTTCGCACACGATAGCCATCGCACGATACAGTTTTCTTCTAGTCCCACTAAGCTACATCGGAACGGCAATTTTTCCGCCACTCTACTACTCCCTTATGTTGGCGTAATTGGCTGCCAACAATGCCCGCTGGATGGTCTCCACCGACAATCGCACCTGCTGAAGTCCGATGCGATACTGTAGATGACGCATACACATCAGCGTCATGAATGAAATTGTAATTTGCGCACGCACCCTGTGCGGCGTCCAGTGAAACATTGGACGAATCTTAAAATCATGCTAGTTGATGCGAACAGTCTGCTCAGTCTGCCACAGAACGAACCTGTTAGTGAGACACAATCTCAGCCGCGGTATCCCAGGTAAAGATATTATCATCCCATACAGACCGTCCCTACCTTTCGCCTCAAAGATCTTCGGCGCATCCAGCTCCACTTAGGCTGACCCGCTCAGACGAATGAATTGCCTGTAGCTTGTAGCTGTGCTCAGAAGGTCAGCGGGGTTCCTACTCTTTTTCAGCAGTTTGAAGAAAATTGATTCAGACAGAAAAATAATCTGCAGATGATTCCTTGAGATTAGCGCAACGCATTGATCTGAGCGATGCTTAATCCTGTAATTTCGCTGATTTTTTGAGTAGTCATTCCATCTGCAATCATTTTCGTTGCAACCTCATAACTCTTCTCTTCCCGACCTTCTTTCACACCTTCCTCCCGACCTTCTTTCACACCTTCCTGCCAACCCTCCTGCCGACCTTCAATTTGTCCTTCGTTGCGACCTTGATAGTAAGCGCCGCCTACGGTGCCGGGCTCTGTGATCCAGAGCCACTCTTTCTTGATCTTTTCCACAATTTCGTCTCCTACATTTCTATCTTCAACAACTTTCTTGATTTCATTCATTGTAAATGATTCCGAACGTGCACCTCTCAAGTAGAGACCTGACTGGGTGATCAGTTCGAAGCGCTCTTGACTTTGCAGTGCCATCGCACTATTTGTGAGTTCGGTAAATGTCTCCAGGCTCGCTTCCCAAACCTCTGCCATCAATTTCAGCGACAGGCCGGTTGCTAATGGTAAAGATGACAGTCTCTTGTAAGTCGCCTGGTCGCGTAAGTTAACCACTATTGGCTTAAAATTCTGTATGCTACTGGCACAAAGATTGATCAATTCTGGAGGATAGATTGTTTTCAAATAGTCATGATAGCTCTCCCATGATTTTGGATAGCTACGTTGCTTCCCGTGATACACTACAACCGGCATGATGAACTTGTTGCCCTGTTCAGAACAAATGGCGTGATAGCGATTCAACTGCTCCATCAGTCCCTGGTCGGGAGTGCTTTTATGCTCAACGATGATGACGACATTAGCTTCATCACCAGATTTGAGTACAACTGACAAAACCAGGTCAGCTCTACGCTCACTGAGTCGTTCTGGCTCCGTCCTCACCCAATGAGTACTTTCAGGCTGAATCGTGTCAAGATCAAAATATGACAGTATCCGCTCTGAGAAAGCGAGTTTAAAGATCGATTTGAACTGTTCCTGAGTTTGAAACCGAATTTCGAAGTAATCTGTGTGGACATTCGCGCGGATACTCTTTTTCGTTGGTGTGTTTTCGTCTGAACTTCCAGACACTTGTACCTCCCTTGTGTTTTACTTTTATGCCTGACGTTCATATTGACTCTGATGATTGTCAGCGTTTTTGTTGATTCACACTTCTAGCGAGGTGAATGAGTTTCGTTACCGTTCACATCGAAATCCCATCACCGACTAGTTGTGTGTCTGGTTGGCGTGTTTGTGAATACTGATCGATCATAAATAGATGGTCGGGCAGTCCAACATGCCACGGGAGACAGGATAGAGAGGGTTTTGGAATAATTCCGAAAAAACCCGAAATTAATTCAGAATAGTTTTTCAACAACAAAAACGCGATTGTTGAAGCGAAAGCGTTTGATGGTCTGCACACGTCAAAAACGCGCAAGTCAATGAAAAGTACTCTGTCGCAGGGAGGACAGAGTTAAAAAGTAGTGGAAATTTTTCGTTTAGAACAAATGAAACTTCAAAACGAATTCTTGTGGGGATCTGATCGATTTTTCCGTTCAAAAAAATAGGCCGCCATTGCTGACGGCCAAATCGTAGGAGGATAAAGCTACTAGATCAATTCTTTCGTTAGGCTGCTAACTTCCTCTCATAATTTGCAGACCTAATCTGGCTGGAATTCGACTGCCTTTGCGGTCGAGTATTCCTTCCCTGTTCAGTATTCGCACTGCGGATTAGTCTAGCATTTACCGCACGTCGAATTTCGTATCTCGGAATACCGATGTCTTCAAGCTGAGCATCAGTCAATCCCTGGAGCTCTCGAATGGTTTGGCGTCGAATTCTAGCTTCATTTAATTGTGTTAGGACTCGGCCAATTGCATTCCCGATAATTATGTACCTTTTCGCCCGTTGATATGGACGGATATCAATTGTATTTTGATTAAGATTGGTCACTTTGTTCACCCAAAATAAACAATAAAAGTCATCAGTTAAAAATAATTTTGCTTCCAGCCGTTTATCCGACCAGGTTCACGATAATAAAAATTACCGCCACCGCACCGATAAAGGCAATTCCAACTCTATCATGAATTTTCTGAAACATCTAAGTTTTCCTCCGTATATGTTTCGTAAGTAACTCGTCTATTTCCGAGTTGATTTCGATTAACTGAATCGCTCGTGACTCGTCCTTTGACTTGTGTATAGAATAATACCGAGTTGCAATTTTTCAAGAGATATTTTTTCCTAGTAGCATGAGTTTTTATTCATACATTGTATTGCCATAATCCATCTTTATTTGTTTGTTTATTAAGCATTAAATGTTACTGTTTCAATTATTCTGTTGATTTCTTCTGCCAACATTACTCACACAAAAAGAAATACCAAAGATCAATCATGCAACAATGTGTATTTTCTTGAATGAAACACTTCAAACAGCCTCGTCAAATTATTCATTGTGGTCGGGTAAAATGTGCGTTTTTACGAAATAAAGCATATGCAACAGTATTGTCTTTATGTAATGGCAATTTGAGGAGCAACCCATGGCTGTCGGTACGCTATACAACAAAATCTGGAACAAGCACACGGTGTGTCAATTGCAAACCGGTCAACACCAGCTGTTTATCGGACTGCACCTGATTCACGAAGTTACAAGCCCTCAGGCTTGCGACATGCTTCGTGAAAGAGGACTGCCCGTGCTGTTTCCCGACCGAACGGTAGCCACTGTCGACCATATCATTCCGACAACTGATCAGTCCCGTCCCTACCGCGACGCACAGGCGGAAGCCATGGCACAAGCACTGCACGACAATACCGATGAGTTCAAAATTCGGTATTTTGGCGTGGGCTCTGCTGAGCAGGGAATCGTGCATGTGATGGGCCCGGAACAGGGTATGGTTCATCCAGGTATGACCGTGGCTTGCGGCGACTCTCATACATCCACACATGGTGCATTTGGGACACTGGCATTTGGCATTGGCACCACTCAAGTCGGTGACGTGCTAGCCACCCAATGCTTGAGCATGGACCCTCTCAAAGTGAGAAAGGTACAAATTGACGGTAACCTTCAAACCGGCGTTTTTGCTAAAGATGTCATTCTGCACGTAATTCGGAAGCTTGGTGTGAAAGGCGGAATTGGCTACGCCTATGAGTACTGTGGTTCCACCATCGAGGCGATGACGATGGAAGAGCGTATGACAGTCTGTAATATGTCAATTGAAGGTGGCGCAAGAATTGGTTACGTTAACCCTGACTCGACAACCTATGCGTACTTGGAAGGACGTCCGTATGCACCAAGCGGGGAGGCCTGGACACGGGCTCTCCAGTACTGGGAAACAATCAAATCAGATCAGGAAGCCCGATATGACGATGAAATTCAGATTAACGCTGAGCAAGTCGCCCCTCATGTAACCTGGGGAATCAATCCTGGACAGAGTGTAGGAATTGACGAATCGCTTCCAGATCCGACATTACTGCCCGATGGCGAACGACAGACAGCAGAACTAGCTTATCGACACATGAACCTGAAACCCGGTCAATCGATGAACGGTGTAAAAATTGATGTCGTATTTATCGGCAGTTGTACAAACTCGCGCATTGAGGACTTGCGAGCGGCAGCCACTGTTGCCAAAGGACAGAAAGTTCCGGGGCATGTGCGGGCGATTGTAGTACCAGGCTCCCGCCAAGTTGCAACACAGTCCGAAAGTGAAGGATTACATGAAGTATTCATTGATGCTGGATTTGAATGGCGAGAACCTGGCTGCTCCATGTGCCTCGCGATGAATCCAGACCGGTTGGAAGGTAATGAAATTTCCGCCAGTACCAGCAATCGAAATTTCATTGGTCGTCAAGGCAGTCCAAATGGGAGAACGCTACTGATGTCACCGCAAATGGCCGCCGCGGCTGCAGTCAATGGTCAAGTAACTGACGTTCGGAGCTTTGCACACTAGGAGGAAAAGTATGTCGGACAACAAAATTGTGCAGATTACTGGGAAAGCAATCGTCATACCCGGCGATGATATTGATACCGACCGAATCATTCCAGCCCGTTTTCTGAAAGAAATTACCTTTACCAACCTTGGTAAATACCCATTTTTTGACGAACGTTTTGATGTTGAATTAAAAGAGAAGCCACATCCCTTTAACGACCCGAGCTGTCAAGATGCCAGGATCCTGTTAGTCAACAAGAATTTTGGCTGTGGCTCCAGCCGAGAGCACGCACCGCAATCTCTGAATAGATGGGGAATTGACGCTATCGTAGGCGAATCATTTGCTGAAATCTTTGCATCAAACTGCATTACCCTCGGCATCCCAGCGGTTACTGTATCCAGCGAGAGAATTCGTGCTTTTCAGGCAGCGACTCTGAAGGATGTAAACTTGATCTGGACAGTCAATCTTGAAAACTCCACAGTCTCCAGTGCTAAGGCGTCAGCAGAGTTGCATATGCCCGAACACCATAAGAATACGCTGAGGAAGGGGTTGTGGGATAGTACTTCTCTTCTGCTTGAAAACGAAGACCGGGTCAGACAACTATACGATCAACTTCCCTACACCAGTAACTACGGATCGTAATCTTCGAGCAATAATTCCAGAAATATCTAACTGAAATCAGCGATAGCCAGGATACACGCGGTATAGCCAAATCAATGCTGCACTGGCAATAAGAGTAAAGGCGGCAATCATAAAGAAAGCGATACTGTAATTACCTGTTGCAAGAATAATCCCACCGAAAAGCGGCGGCATAACCGCGACACCGGCATATATGACAAACTGTACACCGGCTGTCCAATTGTGTGATTCACCCGCCGGTGCATGATCAGCAATTTCGGCCAGGAATATTCCGTTCCATCCGTGAGTGCTTGCGCCAATCACGAAAGAAAATACGTAGAGTAGAAAAACATTCCAACTGTCGGAGACCAGATACATTCCACAAAGAGAAACCGCTGAAACAACTCCAATCAGCGTCAATGTGTATTTGGGAGTCAGCCATTTATCCGATAACCCGCCCCATGCCACGCGACCAATCACTCCGCCTATATTCACAAAAAGGAAACAGATTCCCGCGTCTACCAGACTGAATTCCCGGGTAACCAGATATACGACAAAGTAGCTGCCGACGCTGACCTGTACACCTGCATAGACAAATCCCACTAATGCGAATCCTCGAAGCAATGGATTCTTGAAAACATCTATGACTGGTTGGACTAATTGCGAAAACGACCAGGTCAACTTTGTATTGCTACGATCACGATCATACTCGGCTCGCATCGGTTGCAACATCAGAATTGAAATGATTCCCATTAACGCAATGGCGAAAATACCTGCCCGCCAGTTCCAGAATACAGCAATGTACGGCACAATGACCGCCGCGGCCGCTCCGCCGACCGTCACCCCGGATTGCTTAATAGAAAAGAAAACGCCTCGATTGCCTGAATGTGAGACCCTGAGCAAAACAGGCGCATGTGATGGATTAATTGGACCGTAAGCAATACCCAATAGAATTGCACACAGTATTGTCGCAGTTGGAGTGGCCAGTGTGAAAAATGAGAGCCCAAGCGTTGAAGCAATAGCAGAAATCTGCAAGATTCGAATTGGACCATACCGGGTGATGAAGCGGGTGCAAAAACTCCCGAAGAACATTGATACAAAATAAACAAACCCAGTAAAGAGTCCGACATACGAATCGCTAATCCCAATATCTGGAAAAGAATCCGGCGCACTCACAGCAACTGCGAGAATAGCGGAACTTCCCACAGCCATGGTGAACATCATGGCCAGTGTTACGCCCAAGCCAGCAGGGAACAATTGCATCAGGAATGTCTTGTTATCAGAACCAACTGATCAACTATTCTGGCAATCAGCTAGTTGATCAGCAACCAAGTTGTGAAGCAAGATCAATGAAATCCCTGGCTACAACCGTGTACTGAGCAGTTGGATCCAAGTCTGCAGTTTGATTCGGCCCATATTCGGTTGGCCTTGGTACAAATGCAGTCTTGTAACCACAATTAGCTGCTGCAATCAAGTCAGAATTGTGAGCTGCAACCAGCATGCATTGGTCGGGCTCCAAACCAAGCATGGCCGCAGATTTCAAATAGCTTTCCGGCTGAGGTTTGTAGTGCCTGACAACTTCAGCACCAAGCACCATATCCCACGGCAATCCGGCATTTCGCGCCATGTTAACAATTAAGGCAACGTTGCCATTCGACAGCGTTGCGATGATGTAGATTGTCTTCAGCCGTCGTAAGCCTTCCACTGAGTCTGCCCATGGACTGAGGCGGTGCCAGGCCCGGTTCAAATGCTGTTTGATGGATTCATCCAGCGCGTTTACTCCAAAATCGACGAGTACTTCATTCAGGTTTTCGTAGTGAAGATCATCCAACTTGACAAACTGTCGATTACCGCTGCGAATGCGTTCCATAGAAGGCTGGTACTTGCTACGCCACCGGTCAGCAAACAATTCACCATCGACTTGATTGAGTTGCGGTACTGCCTCAATCTCCCTAGCGATACTGCTTCGCCAATCAACGACAGTACCGAACACGTCAAATAATATTGCTTTCAGATTCTTTGGCATATATAGAAGGAAACTGGTGAGCCATCGGTTTGCCTCTGAATTGAAATAACTTCGTGGCGAAGCCATCAATATCAAAGAGATTCCGTATTTTATAATTTTTTACTCCGGGCGATTAGCTCAGCGGGAGAGCGCTGCCTTCACACGGCAGAGGTCACTGGTTCAATCCCAGTATCGCCCACCATTCTCTCCACGGGTTAAGTTGGATTTTGCTTGGCCGACAGTCGAATATTTAGATAATTGCCAGCCAGAATTGCAGCACTTCCAATGATCGTTGGCATATCGATTGGTTCTGCATAGAGCAAAAGGCCGGCAACTGCAATCATTGGTAAACGAAAGTATTCTACCGGCACAATAGAAATCAAATCCATCAGCTTAAACGCCCGCGCCATGCAATAATGTGCGGCCATTACCCCGGCCGTGACAAAAATGATCAAACCAAACGTAACCGGGTCGGGTGTTTTGTAAGTTCCGATGGCGAACATGAGCCCTGTTGACAAAGGCAACTGGAGCACAGACATATAAAACAGTATGCAAAGCGGGGTTTCGGTTTGCGTCAATTTCCGTGTGCCCAACATACCACCGGCAAATCCGAGTGCACCTATTAGCATGACGAGCGCACCCAATTCCACCTCGAAACCAAAGGGCTGAACAATAATCACGACTCCTGTAAATCCGATCAGAACATACAGAAATCGTTCAAGTGTCAATTTCTCCTTCAGAAAAATTGGCGCAAGCAACGCGATCCAGATAGGGACTGTGAATTCGAGTGCAAATACGTGAGCAAGCGGAATTGTTCCTATCGCAAAAACCCAACCGAACTGTCCAACAAAGTGAACACAATTTCGAATCAGGTGCACCCCAATTTTTTGCGTTCTTATTTGCTGGAATCCTTCCCTGGAAAGCCCCACCAGAAGAGTGATCAAAAATACTGAGACGACCGATCTGAAGAAAACGATTGTCGCAGCGTCGAGTTCGAATGTTGTTTCACGGATCGCAATGGCAACTGAGGTGTAGCAGACAAGTGTGCCCGTCATCCAGGCATATGCAACACCCGCCCGATTGGAGATCTTAATCAGGGTACTCCGACTTGATGCGGGTTAGCTGTTTTGAATTGCTTGCTGTACAGTTGCAAACATCAAGCACCCTACTGGACTACTGGAAATTTACAACCGCTGAGGTTCCCGGTAAAAGCAGCTTGTCGTTTTCGGTAAACCTCAAATTTACAATGTATTCGGGTTCATCAACGAACACTTGAGGAAATAGCGTCGGAATTTGAACTGATGCAGTGTAACTTTGCCCATCCACAACAACGTCAACAGATTGACTTGTATTCAGTCGTTGCCAGAATTCGGGCGATACGTTAACCTGCACAACGTACTGACCTGCACTCGCCAAAGTCATCAACGGTGCTTGCGATAATTCTGGATCAACATTCAGTCCAAGGTGAACATTAGTATTGACAACCAGTGCATCGAAGGGAGCAGTCAGTTGAGTGAGCGACAATTCATGTTCAGCTAAATTTAGGCTTCCCTGAGCGATGGCAAGATCAAACTGAGCCTTCTTTAGCGCGTTTTCAGACTCTTCATACAATAACAGAGACAAAGAACCGCGATCATACATATCCTGCTGTCTTGTAAATTTAGCATCCGCGTCATCAACTTCGATTTGCATCTTCGCAACTTGATTCCTAGCAATTCTTACCTTTGCTTTCTGTCGAGTGGAATCAAGTTCAATCAAAATATCACCAGACGTCACGCGGTCGCCCACACTTGAATTAACCTGGGCTACTGTGCCTCTCAAAATTGAATTAATTTCAATTACAGATTGAAAAGAGACTCTGCCATCCAAAGTCTCTGCAACAGTCGTCTGGGAAAACAGAAACAGTGATGCAAAAACAGCCAGAAAGCCTTGATTAGATAACATTCGCTTTGACATCAGTTTGCTCTACCTCACCATTTGGATGAATTGCTGATATATCTGCAGTTAGAACCCTGCGGCCGTCAGCCCCATTAGGAATGACCAACAGTTAATATATCTGATGAAATCCTGTTTTGCGTCAGACATCGTTTCGCTATACTTTATAGAAGTACCAGTGCCTCATCAAATTTCCGTGCGGCGTGATTTATCACCCCAAAATTTGGATGTCTGTACAGTTCGATTAACTGCGGTATCTGTCTATGAATGAAGCTATCAAAATCTCTACCCTGAATTCGTCCCCTAAATCTTTCGCGCCTGGCATTCAAAACATATTGGAAGGTCGAGAACGCTACTATATCCGGGGTGGTGCAATGGTAGTCATTGCACTGAACACCGGCGATCAGGTTGAAATTGTAGACCCCGAAGGTCTTCAGTGTGTGCACATCGTCGCATTTGATGCCAGCGGTAATTTCAGTTCAGGGCAATTCACATCTGATCGGATGACAAACGGTGCGACGCTCGCATCGATGTTGGAACAGGTATCACCTGGAGCGACAAAGATCAAGCAAAAACTTAAACTTTTTGGTATCGACCTTGTATCTGCACCAACTGCTGTATTGCTGGATGGGCAGAGCAACCCCGGTTCAAGGGTCAGCCGAGTCGTGGAAACAGAATGTATTGGAATTTTCGGTGCACCCGGTGGTCCAATGAGCGCAGCTGAGCAAAATCCACCGACAGATCTGATACTGTGGGTCACTCGATGTACTACATCGGAAGATGAAATCGAAATTCCGACAGATCCCCTGGCGGATGCAATTCAAGACTTTACCATCAAGGCGGCTACCGCAAAGAGTTATGAAGTCAAGGCGGGAGAATACATCCAGATTCTCGACATCAGCGGCCGTCAATGTTCAGACTTCCAGTGCTTTGATACGAAGGCACTGGACCACGGATTGGAGCGAAATCTTGATGCGACTGCGACCCGTACAATGGTCGGTTCTGCGTATCCCAAGCCAGGTTTATATTCAAAATTCTTTGATGTCGGCCTAGAACCAGTTATCGAAGTGATCCAGGATACCTGTGGGCGTCACGACAGTTTCGGATTAGCCTGCGCCAGCAAATATTACGACGATATGGGATATCCGGGCCACGTCAACTGCTCTGATAATTTCAATTATGCGATTCAGCAATATCCCATCGGTCCACGAAAGGGCTGGATGGCAATTAATCTGTTTTTCAACTCTTTTTTTGACGACCACTACCAACTTTACATGGACGAACCCTGGTCCAGACCGGGAGACTATGTGCTAATGCGTGCGACTAGGGATTTGATTTGCATTTCGTCATCCTGCAGTGATGATATCGACGCGGCGAATGCGTGGAACCCCACGGATATTCAAGTGCGTGTTTACAGGGATAAAGAGCTTTTCAAGCGAACCGTTGCGACACGTAAAACAGTTGATGAGGAACCGATCATGACCCAGGAAACCGGATTTCATCCAGAAACTTCGAAACTAACAAGAGACTTCGTTGATTATGCGGGATTTTGGCTGGCTAATACTTATACCAACCTGGGTGGAGTCGCAGAATACTGGGCGTGCCGCGAAGGTGCGGCATTAATTGATCTTTCAGCCCTTCGTAAATACGAAGTGTTAGGCCCTGATTCAGAGAAGTTACTACAGACTTGCGTTACCCGGGATATCAAGAAGCTATCAGTCGGACAAGTCACCTATACAGCCATGTGTAATGTTTCAGGCGGCATGATTGACGATGGCACTGTGTTTCGTTTGGGACAGGAAAACTTCCGCTGGGTGGGCGGCTGCGATGATTCCGGCCTCTGGCTCCGTAAGCAGGCAGAGGAACGCGGTTTGAAGGTTTGGGTACGAGACTCCACCAGTCAGCTTGTCAATCTTCAGGTCCAAGGACCCGACAGCCGCGCAATACTGCAGGAAACGGTCTGGACACGTCCCGATCAGGCAAGTGTTGAGGAGCTCAAGTGGTTTCGATTTTCTGTCGCCAGAATGAACGATGCCAGTGGAATTCCGATTGTTCTTTCACGCACTGGATATACGGGCGAGTTAGGTTACGAGATATTCTGCCATCCAAGGGACGCAGCTGAAGTCTGGCGAATTTTAACGAATGCTGAAAGTGCGAAAAACTTAAAGCCAATGGGCCTTGGCGCACTGGATCTTCTCAGAATTGAAGCTGGACTAATTTTTGCCGGGTCTGAATTTTGCGAACAAACTGATCCGTTTGAAGCTGGTATTCCCTTTACAGTTCCGATTAAATCAAAGACGGACGACTTTATCGGTCGAGACGCATTGATCAAACGAAAGGAAAATGCTCAACGTAAACTGGTTGGACTGGACATTGAAGGACGCGAAGCAGTTGGAGGCGGTGATGGCGTATTTACCGGCCGCCAGAAAGTTGGAGAAATCACCAGCGCCTGCATTTCACCGATCCTTGGCAAATCGATTGCTTTATGCAGGATGAATATCGAATATGCGGATATCGGAACTGAAATCGAAATTGGTAAACTCGATCACCATCAAAAGCGTATTCCTGCAGTCGTTGTTCCCTTTCCGCATTTTGATCCGGAAAAGAAACGCGTACGTGGTCTGTACAGCTGAATTTAGTGTGTTGCTTCTGCGGTAGCGGCATCAACTAGGTTGCCACCATTAGCTCATTAGCAGAATTAGATCGGGCTGAAAATTTGAGTAGAGGGTTTTAAGGAACCAACTACCAAGTCAAATCCCAAGATAAGCCTTTTTTACATGCTCATTGTTGGCAAGACTTTGGGCGCTTCCATCAAGGGTGATCTTGCCATTTTCCAGAACATATCCGCGCTCGACAGTTTTCAGCGCCAAGTCGGCATTTTGCTCAACAAGTACGACCGTTACGCCACTTCGGTGAATCTCCTGCAGGATCAGACTAATTTCCTGTACGATCAGCGGAGCCAGTCCCAGAGATGGCTCGTCAAGTAACAGAATTTTGGGCCTCGACATCAACGCCCGACCAATTGACAGCATCTGCTGTTCACCGCCACTCAATGTTCGGGCCTGTTGACCAATTCTCTCTTTCAGTTTTCCAAAATGGGAGAAAACCGACTCCAAATCCTGACTAATCCGCTGCTTGTCCTTATAGATGTATGCACCTAGCATCAGATTTTCCAAGACTGTGAGATCTTTGAACACGCGCCGTCCCTCAGGCACATGTGCGATTCCACGGGCTAGCAATTGGTCAGCTTCGATGTGATCAACCCTTTCTCCGTCCAGCAATATTTCACCGGAACTGGGTTTGACCAATCCCGAAATGCTACGTAGGGTGGTGCTCTTGCCTGCTCCATTTGAGCCGATTAATGTGATTGACGAACCGGATGAAGCGGTAAAGCTGATACCCCTCAGAGCTGCGACGTTGTGGTAGTTAACCACAAGATCATTTACTATGAGTTCCATTCTTCAACCTCCACCCAGGTAAGCTTGAATCACATTGGGATTATGTCGCACCTGATCTGGCGTACCGTCATCAAGCACCGTACCAAAATTCAGGACAACCAGTCGGTCACATAGTCCCATCACAGCTTTCATGTTGTGCTCGACCAGCACTATTGAGATCCCTGACTCGCGAACTCGCTCGGTCAGTTCCATCATGTGTCGAGTTTCTTCCGGATTCATTCCTGCAAAAGGCTCATCCATAAGAAGCAAACTCGGCTTCGCAGCAAGAGAAATGGCGACCGCCAATGCACGCTGCAGTCCAAGTGGAAGCTCCGCTGCCAGTTGATTCTTCCTTTCAGCCAAACCCATAAATTCGAGAACTTCAGTCGTGGCTTCAATCGCTTCATTTTGCATTTGGCGATCAAGACCCAGTACGGCGGAAATGATGTTCGTGTGAGCCTGTTTATGTGTACCAATCAGGACATTTTCGAACACTGACAGTTCTTGAAATAATGTTGTTTCCTGAAATGTTCGCACCACTCCAGCCGATGCGATTCGCGAGGGCCTCTGGTTTGTAATGTTATTGCTGCGAAACAGGACGTCTCCACTGGTTGGTGACAGAAATCCGGCAATCATCTTGAACGTGGTACTCTTACCAGCGCCATTAGGCCCGATAAGGCCGCGAATCTCCCCCTCATTTACAGAAAAGCTCACATCATCGACAGCCAGCAGTCCGCCGAAACGCATCGTAAGGTGTTTGACCTCGAGAATTGGCGTCACGTCGCACTCTCTCGATTTGCCCGGAATTTCTGTTTGATCTTCTGCGGTAAGCTCTCAAGTCCGCCAGGCAGGTAAAGAATGAAAAAGATTAAAGTCGCACCATAAATTGCTGGTCGCAGCTGCTCCACGCCGCGCAAAATCTCATCCAGAACAGACAGCACAACAGCTCCGATAATTGCTCCGTAAAATGTTCTGTATCCACCAACAATCACCCAGATCAGAATAAAGACCATAAATCCGATATCAAACTGTTTCGGAGCGACAGTTCCGATGTAGTGCACTTTAAGTGCTCCTGCAATTCCTACAAACAGAGAACCTATGACAAACGCTAAAGTTCGATAGTTCCAAGTATTCACGCCAACCGATTCGGCCAGCACTCCTTTCCAGTGAACCGCATGAAGCGTTAAACCTATTCTGGAATTTTCAATTCGATACAGCAGGTAGACACATATGCTTACCACAATCAAAACCAGGTAAAAATAAGGAATGGGCTCAAGAAAATCGATGTTCATCAATTCCGGAGATGGTATTGCGCTCGTTCCACCCGTTCCACCAAATGGTTTAATAAACTGTATCCAGCTCAGACGAATTGCTTCACCTGCAGCGAATGATCCAATTAGAAAATAAAACTGTGTCATTCGAAACAGCGGGTAACTCAGGAGCAATGCCACCAGACCAGCCATCACACCAGCAAGCGGCAATGTAATCCAAAACGAAATATCAAAATTCTTGCTAATCAATGCACTGGTGTACGCACCAACACCCATCATGACTGCATGAATCAGAGACCATTCTCCGGTCAGTGTTACCAGGCGATAACTTACCACGACCAAAATATTGATGGTGAGAAAGATTAGAAAGTCCTGTTGATGGTACTTTAGAAAATGCGGCAGAACGATCAGCCCTGCGTATAGAAGCAACAGGAACAAAACCGGTCTGAATTTTGCTGGAATGAAGTTATTCACTGACTCGATGCCCCATAATGCCTGTCGGACGAACAATCAGCACCAGCACCATGATGACTAACCCAGAAATCGTAGCAATGGTACCGCTGAAGTAGGTCGTTACAAATGTGTGGAACAGCGCATACAGAACAGAGGCAATTACGGCCCCTGGAAGGCTGCCAACACCCCCGACGATGGTAACAATAAAGGCGGCAATGATGACGTTATGTCCCATATGAGGGTTGATGTTTGTAAGCGGAGCCATCAGTGCACCGGCCAGTCCCGCCATCGCGGCACCGACACCGATAGCGATCATGGATACCCGAATCGTACTGATTCCCTGCAATGCAGCGGCTTCTCGATCCATCGAAACCGCTCTAACCGCCCAACCAAATTTAGTGCGGGTGAGAAAATACCACAAGATTCCCAAGGCGAAAACAGCGACTGTGATGCTGAATAGGCGCTGGTAAGGAATACGAACTGAATCCATAAGAACGAGTGTTCCCTCAAACGGTGGCGGAACCTGCTTTGACGGTCCTTCACCACCGACGTAAGTCGCAATGACTTGCAGAATGAACAGCATACCGATCGAACAGATGAGTCCCCCAAGCGGGTCGCCGGTCATGGGGCGAAACAGAAATCGCTCCATCAGCAGGCCAAGGGCGGTAACGAGCAGAATTGCCAGCACAACTGTGATGAGATACGGTACACCGTTTTGCGCATGCACAAACCAAATCGTATAGGCACCGATCATGACCAGTTCGCCATGCGCGAAGTTCACCACTCGCATGACACCGAATACTAAAACCAAGCCGATCGCGGCCAACGCGTAAAATCCGCTTTGAATAAGCCCGTTAACGACCGTTTGGATCAGCAATTCCAATTGCTATACCTTCAAATCTGTTTGCTACAAAAAGAAATAGGGGAGAGTACAAATGACCCTCCCCTTGTCGTCTGCTTTTCGGAATTTATACTGTTCTCAGGCCGAGCGCTTTCATGTGCTTGATGAGAACATCATTGTTCGCATCCAGCCATGCTGCCAGATCTCCATACTCCTGAATTCTGGCTCTTCCATCCTCGACCACAACAACCGGCCAGCGACCAACCAGAACATTATCCAGTCCCCAAAGCTGGCTGCCCCACCAGGAGCCTCCGCCGAAGACGAAATTCTGTTCGCTACCAGTCATTTGCGCGGTAACAGCTTCCGATTCCACGCTACCAGCAGCCTGGGCGTTTTCTATCCAGTTCAGCAAAATGACTGGATATTCCCAAGCAACAGCAGACCAATCATTCGGATGATCGGCTCGAAACGCCGCATCGAATCCACCTGGATCCGGAAAATTCACATCTGCCAAAGCAGGATCATCAAAATCCGGAAATTGGAAAATCGTACCATTGACAAAATCAACACTCGTTTTTGCAATGATTTCGTGATAAAAATCCAGCGTACACGAGATGATTTTTCCATCAAAACCCTGGTGATACAGCTGCTCCATAATTGGCGTGACATAGAAACTTGTAGCCATACAGAAGATATCCGGGTCTTTATCCAGCACCGAACTGACGATTGGAGCAAAGTCCGTAACATCAAATCCGTGCAGGTTGGTGTCAACAACTTCGATACCTGCAACTTCAAACGCTGCCTGGTAAAGTGCAGTCGATTGCAACCCATACTCTACGTCGTTATTTGTAACGATTACGGCAGTCTTGGCTTCAGGGTAATTTCTCGCAAGCCACTCGACTCCCGTCGCGTTATAAAGTGGATGTGATTCACATGTCGCGACTAGATAATTCGAGTCCGGTGTGATATCACTCGGCAACAGGGTAGTCGTCAGAACCTTTTTTCGAGTTGCCCAAGGCAATACGGCAGCAACAGTCGCTCCACCAAGCATCATCACCATCTTGGCATCATCTTCGAGTACCAATTTCTTCATGCCCTGTACTGCTTTGTCGGTTTCGTATCCATGATCATAGGTGGCGATGTTTATGTCATACGTCTCACCTCCAATGGTCACGCCACCGGCAGCATTGATGTTTCTGGCAATAATTTCGCATCCGTAATATCCCGGAAGCCCCCAAGGAGCAAGGTCACCGGTCATGGGAATATTCATTCCGACGGTGAGTTGCTTATTCGCTGAAAAGGCGCGACTTGGAATTATGCTGGCCGCCGTCGCAGTCGTTGCACCGGCTGCCACTTGTTTCAAGAATTTACGTCTTGAGTCGTTGGTTTCATATTTGCTCATATCAATCCTCACAAATAAGTTAATCTCAACTGTTTATAAATCAAAACGAAGGCATACACAAATCCAATTTGAAAAAGGCTGTTAGCGTTGATCTTTGATCAAATCCGACGATTGCAGAATGGCAACAGATGATGATCAGCTTTCTAAGTATTCATCAATGAAATTCAATCTGACTGCACCAATAATGTAGAATCGGACACCGTTTGAACGAGTTGCCACATTCAATCAATAATTTCTTTCCAAGACTATCATTTTTCGCATCGAATTGAGCTAATGTCTAGTGATCGATCTTCAAATGTGATGCAAGGCGCATTACTGATTGTGGCTGCAATGTCACTCATTGGGCTGATCGATAATTTCGTGCGCTACGTTGCTGAAGAAGGCGGTCTATGGCAATTTCACTTGACCCGTTCCATTATTGCCTGCCCTCTTGTTGTGTGTTTTTGCCTTATCAGGCGAAAGAATCTGTTTCCGAAAAGACTATGGGCGGTCGCACTAAGGTCCGCACTGATGTCGATGGCGCTTCTGATTTACTTTGGTTCCATCACCTTAATGCCTATTGCAGAAGCGGGTGCCACGTTGTTCAGTTCTCCAATATTTGTACTTATCTTTTCTGTATTGCTGTTGGGGATTCGTGTTGATTTTTGGCGAATTCTCGCTGTAGCTATCGGCTTCATTGGGATGCTTCTGATACTGAAACCAGATCCGGCTAACCTTAACGCTTTCACACTACTACCATTTCTGGCTGGATTGCTCTATGCTCTTGGACAATTAACCACCCGTCATTTGTGCGCGGATGAAAGCACTTTTCTTTTGCTGCTTGGATTTTTTGTCGCGCTTGGCATTTTCGGCTTGCTGGGAACCGTCCTATTTACGTTCGTCAGCATTCCTGAAAGCTGGGTAACCACTGCCCCATTCTTCTTTACTGGCTGGGTAAGTCCGACGGAGCGATTTCTTTTCTGGACATTTGTTCAAGCGATCGGTTCGCTATTTGCCGTATCCGGTCTGGTCCGCGGCTATCAGGTCGCGGAACCCACATACATTGCTGTGTTTGAATACAGCTTTCTGATCTTTGCTGGCTTCTGGGCTTGGATTCTGTGGCGTGAGCTGCCTGATCCAATTGGCTTTCTAGGTATCTTTGGCATCGTAGTCGCCGGCATCATCATTGCACTACGAAGCAAAAAATCATCACTTGAAACGAAGTCGGCATCCAGTTCCTAATCATCTAGTTCAAATGAACTGTCGAATGAAGTGAATTTCCAGTTGAAAAGGTCGGAGGCTGGAACTCAACTTTTGGCCAATTTGTAAAAAATTTAATTCAATGGTAAATCTACCAATAAAATTATGTTTTTGATAATACAAGGCAACTTTGGAAACAAAGCCGTCCAGCCCTGTCTCTATTCGACTTTCCTCACACCCGGATAGCCACAAGCAACCGGCACCTCTAAACTGGGGAGCCGATAGTCCTGCAGAACGCGCCCCGGTAGTCGGGACACTCACCGATAAACGTAATGCCATAGGCGCACACGCAGGTTCTTATGCAATCTATCGAGCGCTCGCAATCGCTGCCGGTACACTCGACCAGGTTCATGTTCCTGATCTGACCGATACTGCACCTGCAGAGCCACTTGGTCCACACAAACAGTGGTCTTCGCCGGACAAAATCATCTCGCTAGACCCCTACGGACACAATGTCAGTCAATTTTGGGCAGACCAGCTTGAAGAAGGATGGGACATTCGTCCTTCAATTGCAGTAACGAAAGCACGGCTGTATATGCCTGAGTTGAATCAGGCAATTGCAAGCGGTCGGCTTAAAGCCGACAACGAAATTCTTACCGAAAGCAATGAAGCACGAGTAACCAAAGCTGCGATTGAGCCCGTATGGTATCTACCAGGCATTGCAGAGCGTTTCAAAATCAAGGAAAGTGATTTAAGACGTGCTCTATATGAACAAACAGGTGGAATGTTCACTGAACTCGTCACTCGTAATGATCTGAAAATATTCTTACCGCCAATCGGTGGCATAACCGCCTATATATTTGGCGATTTACAAGCGATTACAGATCCAGAACGGAAAGTTGCCTGTCGCGTTCACGATGAGTGCAATGGTTCAGATGTATTCGGCTCAGACATCTGCACCTGTCGCCCGTACCTCGCGCATGGTATAGAGGTTTGCATCGAAACCGCACAGCAAGGTGGCTGTGGCGTGGTCGTTTACAACCGAAAAGAAGGCCGTGCCCTAGGAGAAGTAACCAAATTTTTAGTCTATAACGCTCGCAAACGACAACCTGGCGGAGATCGGGCGGAAACGTATTTTGAGCGTACAGAATGCGTCGCAGGCGTTCAAGATATGAGATTTCAGGAGCTGATGCCAGATGTACTTCATTGGCTTGGAATCGAACACATCAATCGCTTTGTCTCCATGAGTGATATGAAGTACGACGCAATCGTCCAACAGGGAATTGATATTTCTGAGCGTGTTGCGCTTCCGGATGACCTGATACCTGATGATGCCAGCGTCGAGATGGATGCCAAAAAAGCGGCTGGTTATTTCACATTGAAAGTCCCCTCTGATGACAAATTGAAAGTGGCTAAGGGACGGGGGCTGCATGAATGAAATAGAGCTGGATGATGCGCTAAAGCAACTGAGAAGTTCTGAAGAAATTCGCGTCCGATGCGCGGAATTGCTTGAAATCGGCGAACGTGGCAACCTAGAACATTTTGATGTCCGAACCGAACGTCTCACTGTCGCAGCTCAAAAGGTGACTGAAGTAACACGAAGTCGTTACCCGAATCTCAATATCCCAATTCACAGCCGATGGCGTCACTTTGAAGTTTCGGAAATCAATCGATGGTATCAACTCAGCTCCAACTTTGAACCTCTCGAACGGGCCCGAATTGCACTAGATCTGGTGATCCCAAGTGTACTGCTAGACGCAGGTGCCGGCAGTTCCTGGCGGTACAGGGAACATCAAACCGGAAACGTATACAGCCGCTCAGAAGGCCTGGCGATAGCATCTTTTGATATGTTTTCTCTAGGCGCATTTTCGTCCGATCCCAACCAACCGCTTCGTACAGATGCTGAAGCTCTCGAAAGTTTCGATGCCGACAAATTAGGTCAAGCCTTTCAGGTCAGTCCGGATAATCTTATGGAAGGTATTGAGGGACGAGCCCAATTGCTGCATTCACTGGGTAGTCTGCTAGAAAGCAAACCTGCGATTTTTGGCGACCCGCCGCGACTTGGGACTTTTGTTGATTATCTTGTTGAAATCATGCCGTCGCCAAATGCGCATGACGTACTGGCAATCCTAATTGAGCTGCTAAATGAAATTTGGCCAGAAAGAATTCAATTGAATGGCCAAAACCTCGGCGATGTCTGGCGCCACAGCGCAATTCAGCGCAACGACGAAACCAATGAACTGGTACCTTTCCATAAACTCACCCAGTGGCTGACCTATTCGCTTATTGAACCACTGCAGGAAGCAGGCATTGGACTTAGCAACACTGGGGCATTGACTGGACTGGCTGAATATCGAAATGGCGGACTATTTCTTGATCTAGACGTACTGTCACCACGAAACTCAGATGTTTATCACGAGAGCCACTCTCCCGGTTCTGAATTAGTGGTTGAATGGCGAGCATTGACGCTCGCACTTCTCGACAGACTCGCTCCACTGATCAGGCAGGAACTAAATCTGAGTCAGCATAGCCTCCCACTTAGCACAATCCTTGAAGGTGGAACATGGGCGACCGGCCGCCAACTTGCGTTTGAAAAGCGAGCAGATGGCGATCCACCTATCACTGTACAGTCGAATGGAACTCTATTTTGATCATCAACCCTGTGAGTAAATCATGAATAATGTAAACGTCATCAATCACCCGTTGGTGCAACACAAGTTATCGTTGCTTCGAAAACGAGAAACCAGTACCGCAAGATTCCGACAGTTGGTCAGGGAAATATCCTTGTTACTCGGATATGAACTAACCCGAGACCTTGAATTGGAATACAAGACAATCGAAACTCCTCTTGCCGAAATGCAGGCGCCATTTCTGTCAGGCAAGAAAATTGTGCTGATTTCGATCCTCCGTGCTGGAAATGGTTTACTAGAAGGTATGATCGACCTTATGCCATCGGCAAGAGTCGGGCATGTCGGGCTGTATCGTGATCCACATACCTTGGTCGCAATGGAATACTATTTCAAAGTTCCTCATGATTTGATCAATCGCCCGGTAATCGTGTTAGATCCTATGCTGGCAACCGCAAATTCTTCGGTTGCAGCAGTGCAGCGAATCAAGGAAGCCAAGGCACAAAACATAAAGATGGCTTGCCTGCTTGCGGCTCCGGAAGGAATAAAGGCTTTTCAATCGGCACATCCAGACGTTCCAATCTATACAGCCGCTATTGACGAAAAACTGGACGATCACGCATATATTGTCCCCGGACTTGGTGATGCAGGTGACAGAATCTATGGAACGAAGTGATTTCGAATCAAAATATGAGTCGCAACCAGATCTGTTAGGCTTAAGCTACTCTTATCTGGTAACGTCTAAGCAGATGATAGGAACTTTGTCGACGAAACCCACCATGGTTAGGAGCATTGTAAATGATTGATCTCATTATTCGAAACGCCAATCTTCCAGATGGGAAAAGTGGCGTAGACATTGCAATCGATAAAGGGAAAATTCTCGAAATTGAAACTCAAATTGAAGCCGAAGCTCATCAAACCCTGAATTTGGATCACTGGCTGGTATCTACACCTTTTGTAGACCCGCACTTTCATATGGATTCCACTCTGAGCGCCGGACGTCCCCGCATCAACCAAAGCGGAACTTTGTTGGAAGGCATTGAAATCTGGGGAGATTTAGTGCCGCTTCTGACTGCTGATGACATCAAGCATCGAGCTCGCACCCTCTGTCACTGGTCAATTGCTAAAGGCTGTCTGGCGATTCGCTGCCACATAGATGTAACCGACGATTCATTGCTGGCAGTAGAAGCTCTAATCGAATTACGTGAAGAGCTAGCACCCTGGATTGATCTTCAGTTCGTTGCCTTTCCACAAAACGGACTCTTTAGACACCCACCGGCCAAAGAAAATTTACTTCGATCACTTGATTTGGGCGTAGATATCGTTGGCGGGATTCCTCATTTTGAACGCACGATGGCAGATGGAACTGAATCAGTAAAGGTTCTGTGTCAAATTGCTGCAGATCGAGGGTTGCTGGTTGATTTGCACTGTGATGAAACCGATGATCCAAACTCTCGACACATTGAAACGCTTGCCTGCGAAACGCAGCGTCTGGGTATGCATGGGCGCGTGGCCGGATCGCATCTGACATCAATGCATTCAATGGACAATTACTATGTCAGCAAACTGTTGACACTGATCAAAGAAGCAGAAATTACAGCAATCCCCAATCCTCTGATCAACATAACCATTCAAGGTCGACAGGATACCTACCCCAAGCGGCGAGGCATGACACGCGTTAAAGAGATGATCGACATGGGGATTCCTGTGGCACTGGGACACGACTGCGTAATGGACCCCTGGTATGGGCTCGGTAGCCATGATATGCTCGAAGTCGCACACATGGCGGTTCACGTAGGGCAGATGACTGGTGTTGACGAAATCAATGCCATGTATGCGGGAGTAACCACTACCGGCGCGGAGGTCATGCACCTTGATCATATAGGCCTGAAACCTGGCTGCGATGCAGACCTTGTCATTCTACAGGCTCGTGATCCAGTTGAGGCAATTCGACTAAGGGCAACTCGGCTCTACGTTATTAGGCGCGGTTCAGTTATCGCCAAGTCTGACCCAATGCAGGTTAACCTGATGCTGGGTGAGTCCGATTTCGGTGTTGACTTTCTTGCTATAAATTGAACGGTTAGTTCGCGATCTTCAGTAGCGTGATTTTTGGGATCACAATTTCGTAGCGTTTAAAGCTACGGAAGTAAAAATGACGCTGTGTTGGCCATCAAATGGCCACAACGCTTTTAATAGAGTGTCATCGGAGACATTTTGATGCCATCAGAATCGTATTTCATCAGTCCAATGTCAAAGATGAAATAGCACCAGAGGATAAGAATAGTCTAAACTCATTCGACTAATGTCGGGTAAAGGTGCTTTAGCTTGATGCGGGTGCCACCCGTTGTGAATTGCCTGTCTATCTTCGCCTGCAGAGAATCCCAGTCTACCTATTAGGCAGTTGGGAGAACCGTTGGTGCAAAATCAACCCCCAGCGTGCCTTGACTGCGCGCCAGTTTTCATTTCGATCAGAGAGTCTCGCTCTTTATCTGACTAGATTTCTGGACGCTGACCCGAACACCAATGCCAGCAGATGCACCTTGTCATTCCGCCCGCCATACTTTTCTTCATAACGGCGTTCCCTCAACTGCTGAATCACTGCGTCAAGCACCGCCGCGACTGACTGCTCGACTTTGCCCTCAACAACCTTAGCCTCCATCACAAACACTTGACCGCCAAACCTCATCGCTAGGTCCGACTGCCACCCGCGGCTGGCTGATTCTCCCTCCAAAAAAAATGGTTGTTGCGTTTATTTCGATTAAGCACTATATTAGTGGGATTGATTCAGCAAACAAAGCCGACGGCGAAAGAGGATTAAATGACGCACAGGAAAACAACAGTTATGGCTCAACGAGATTATCAGCGTTTGCCGGATGACAAAACGGCAAATCTAGCCCGTGCGAGCGCGGCTGAACTCAGTCATTTTCTTGATCGATTTCCAGTTTCAAAGCAATCTCACGTAAAAATCGAAATCGACGAGCAAGACCTAGTTCTACCAGTACAAGCACTTGTACTGCTTCGGAATCTGCTAGATGAATTGGCTCGTGGAAATGAAGTGACGATTGTCCCTCTACATGCAGAATTGACCACCCAACAAGCAGCTGATATCTTGAATGTATCCAGACCTTATCTGATTAAATTGCTGGAGAGAGGTGAACTTCAATTCACCAAGGTAGGAACCCACAGACGTATACAACTCAAGGATTTGATGGCATACAAGAACGTAATCAAGAAACGAAGTTCCACCGCTATGGATGAACTAGTCAAAATAGCCCAAGAGGCTAATCTCGGATACTAACGAATTGATCGCGGTATATGATGCATGTGTTCTTTATCCTGCACCTGTAAGAGATATCCTTTCGGAATTTGCAGTTGCAGATTTGGTGCAAGCCAAATGGACAGATCAGATTCATCAAGAGTGGGTCGGCAATCTGGTAAAAAAAACGACCTGAGATTGAGAACTCAATTCAAAGAACCAAGTCGCTTATGGATGAGGCTATTCCAGATGCAATCGTTAGAAACTACGAATCATTGATCGACAGCATTACCTTGCCAGATTCCAAGGATTGCCATGTGTTGGCGGCTGCAGTGAAATGTGGCGCTCAACATATAGTTACAACAAATCTTAAAGATTTTCCAAAAAATCACCTATCCCCGTTTGACGTAGAAGCGATTCATCCGGATGAGTTTATCAAACACCATTATTTATTAAATCAAGGTGCTGTTATCTCTTGTGTCAAACGAATTCGAGCAAGGCTCCAGAATCCTGAAATAAACGCAGTAGATTACTTGGACAACTTAGCAACGTCGGGTCTTCCAATCACGGGACAATTGTTACAAGACTATATAGAATTAATCTAGCCCGCAAATTGCACCAATAGCTGATTTCCACTCTCTGAGAAGCAAATTCGACCCTTTAAAGACCGGTTGAACATTCCCGCAGCACAGTTATCGAACAATTTTGCGATGAACGGTGCGGTCGCAGTCGTTTGGGGAACATGCGCTGGTAATTCTGTGGATTTCTCGCTTGAACAACCCTAGGCTCCAATTTGCCGGTCTGTTCTCGACCTGTGCTGACTGCTTATCGAGGCGGCAAGGGAAAAGCCATAGTGAACACAGGAATCGTATTTTAGCGTCAGGGGAGATTTTGTTTGATTTTGACTCTTTTTTTGATGATATTTAGGTCAGACTAACTTACCCGTTCAAGGGCGATTGAAATCCCCTGTCCCACACCAACACACATTGTGCACAATGCATAGCGACTGTCAGCCGAATGCATCTGGTTGATCGCAGTCGTTGCCAACCGAGCTCCACTCGCACCTAAAGGATGTCCCAATGCAATTGCACCGCCATTGGGATTGATCCTTTCGTCATAATCAGCAATTCCAAGACCGCGTATCACAGCGACTACCTGAGCAGCAAATGCTTCATTAATTTCAATGATTCCAAACTGAGAAAGACTTACGCCAATTCTTTCCATTAATCTCTGAGTTGCTGGAACTGGACCCAATCCCATCACTCTTGGTGCCAAACCCGCAGTAGCCATTCCCAGCACGCGCGCTCGAGGCATTAAACCAAACCGAGCGACCGCAGCGTCACTGGCCATCAGTAGTGCACATGCGCCATCATTAATTCCCGATGCATTCCCTGCAGTAACGGTTCCATAGGAACGATCAATCGGCTTCAACTTTGCCAAGTCCTGCAGTGAAGACAATCGAGGGTGTTCGTCCTCGCTGACCTCAGTTGGTGCACTCTTTTTTGTGGGCATGCTAACGGAAACGATTTCCTTCTCAAAGAATCCGTTTTCTTTGGCGCGAGCAACTTTCAGCTGGGAGTTGAATGCAAATTGATCCTGATCTTCTCGGCTGATACCGCATTCAAACGCAACATTTTCAGCTGTAGCAATCATTGAGTCGACACCATATTGCGCTTTGATTCTTTCATTGACAAATCTCCAACCTAATGTGGTGTCATATATGGTGTTGCTTCGACTGAATCCCCGATCTGCCTTTGGCATCACAAAGGGTGCGCGACTCATACTTTCGACACCGCCCGCAATTATCAGATCTGCCTCGCCACACTTGATCGCTCTAGCGGCTGAACCAACCGCATCCATACCTGAACCACACAAGCGATTGATGGTGGAAGCTGGAACAGATTCAGGTAACCCAGCGAGCAAAACAGCCATTCTGGCAACATTGCGATTGTCCTCCCCTGCCTGATTAGCGCAGCCTAGAATGACTTCGTCAGCTGCCTGCCAGTCCACTGTCGGATTACGAGCCATTATCGAATGTAACGGAATGGCAGCGAGGTCATCGGTACGAATAGACGCCAAGGCACCGGCATAACGTCCGAAAGGCGTACGGATTGCATCACAGATGTATGCTTCACTCATCGATCCATTCTCATCGATTCCTGGTATTCAATGCACATTCAAAGTTTGCTTTTTATAAAGAAGTCGTTCTAGTTCGATCTTTGTCGAAGCAAGAAAGGACTAACCCGGTAACGCTCGCCCCGATATACCTCAGCAAGATTTTCAATGAAGTCTACAACGTAGTCAACCCCGACCAAATTCAACCACTCAAACGGACCAGCCGGATAGTTGAGACCTGCCTTGATTGCAATGTCGGCATCCGATTCACTACAAACACCCTGTAAAACCGCATCTGACGCTTCATTGATCAGCATGGCTACCGTTCTCGCAATTAAAAGTCCTGCTGAGTCTTGGACCAAAAGCGGTCGAATTCCAAACAACCGAAGCCAATTTTCAACGTCTGAGACAAAGTTTTTCGATGAATGGTTTGAAACGGCATAAGCAACGATTGGACTTTGATTGGGCTCAAATATCAAATCAAACACAGCCACTTCTTTTCCCAACTGAGAAGCCATTCGACCATCTGTTAGCACCAATTTTGTACCATTGGATTCTAGTTCACACCCGCCTGAAGCATTCTCTCTCTGAAAGGAAAGGCCGAATTTTCTGAGTATGGAATCGATGTGATCGGCAACAGGACTTGAACCGTGTAAGAACAGGTTTGGCCAATCCGGAATCTTGTCAGGTTCTGATGGGATAGTTTCAGGTTCAAACTTTTCCTGAGATTTACTGTAGTCGTAGAATCCTCGCCCACTCTTCCTACCAAGGAATCCGGCATCAATGAGAGATTTTTGTATCAGGGATGGAGTAAATCGACGATCAAAATAATTTCCTTCAAAGATAGACGTTGTGACCTGATAGTTTGTATCGTGTCCGATCAAGTCCATGAGTTCACAAGGCCCCATGCGAAAACCCGCACCCCTGAAGCAGCGGTCCAAATCCTTAGGTTCAATTGTGCGTTCCTGAAGCAAAGCCAGTGCTTCTGCATAGAATGGGCGCGCAATCCGATTAACGATGAAACCAGGAGTTGAATTCGCACGAACAGGAATCTTTCCCCAGGTCTTGACCAGATGAACCACCTGATCAGTAACGGCAGACGAAGTCTGCATACCCGAAATCACCTCAACCAGTTTCATAACAGGCGCTGGATTGAAAAAATGAATTCCAACCAGTCGGTCTGGATAATTCAGTCCGCTACCGAGTTCAGTTATCGACAATGATGAGGTGTTGGAAGCAAGAATACACTTCGAGGATACGAACTCTTCCAAGGATTGAAATAGCATCGTTTTTACCACCGAGTCTTCAACAATCGCTTCAATGACAATTCCGGCCTGACTCGCATCAGCCAAGTCTGAAGCAAGTTCGATACGCGAATAAAACTGAGTTGCTTCTTCCGAGCTTAACTTTTCCCTGCTCACCAAATGCTCGAATGTTTTCCCAAGATTTTCTTTCGCCGATTTAGACCGAGACTGGCAGACATCGTACAGCAATACCGAGTATCCCGACTGCGCTACCAGTTGGGCAATACCCATACCCATTACACCAGCACCTGCAACAAACACTTTTGTATTTTGAGGATTTAGGTTCACTCGAAAATTCATCGCAAAGCAGATGTCACTTCTCCACTCAAATCCAACCGGAAGGCAGATGAGCCAAGGCTCTTGAAGAGACGTAGAATAGGATCAATCGAATCGAACGTATTGAAAATCCGCTGGCTGTCCATTGACACCGAAAGCCGGAGGTGCAATCCAGTTGGCGAACTGTCCTGGTTCTGCAACTCTACCCATCAAGTTTGCAACAAATGCGCGGTCTGAAACGGATGGCAGCCAACTGTCAATCTCAGCATTCCAGGTAGATTCAGTGATAACCTGACCTGTCGGAGAGATTCGCACGCCAGCCAATGAACCGATTTTTCGATTGAAGGCCTTGTGCGGCAATACCAGTCGAAAAGGAATACCAGCCTTCTCCATTACTCGATTCCAACGCTTAACTCCTCGGATGCTGTCCGTGATAAATTTATCCCGAAGAACTTCATTCAGCGCATTCAGTTTCGGCACTTGACGCTCGACAAGCTTTCCATCGCGAACTTCCAATACGCCATACCAGTCTTCCCTCAGTCGGTGATCGTCATCCTGCTTGCTTTCTTCGAATCGTCCCTTCAAACCACTGGAGTAGAAAATTGCAGCATTGCTGGATTCATCCGCGCCAAACAGGTCAATTGTCACACTGTAGTGGAAATTGAGATAGCGCTGCACAGTGTCCAGATCAATGACACCATTTTCACGCAATGTGTGCGGGTCATCGGTCTTCAATTCATTCATTACCTGACAGGTTCTTTGAAGAATACGGGAAACACCCGACTCACCAATAAACATATGATGTGCTTCCTCAGTCAACATAAATCGGGTTGTTCGCGACAATGGATCGAATCCCGATTCCGCCAGCGCACAAAGCTGAAACTTGCCGTCGCGGTCGGTAAAGTAAGTAAACATGAAAAACGCCAGCCAATCGGGGGTTCTCTCATTGAACGCCTGCAGTATTCTTGGATTGTCTTCCTCTCCGCTTCGGCGTTCCAATAAAGCCTCACCTTCTTCTCGACCGTCGCGTCCGAAGTACTTATGCAGCAGATATACCATTGCCCACAGATGACGCCCTTCCTCGACATTGATCTGAAAAATGTTTCGAAGATCGTAAAGACTCGGTGCGGTATGTCCAAGGTGGCGCTGCTGCTCAACGGATGCCGGTTCAGTATCACCCTGCGTAACAATGATTCTGCGCAAATTGGCTCGGTGTTCACCGGGTACAGTCTGCCAGGCATCTTCACCTTTGTGATCACCAAAATGAATCTTTCTGTCCTGTTCTGGCGGGCTTAAAAATATGCCCCAGCGATAGCTCGGCATCTTCACGTAATCGTAGTTTGCCCAGCCCTTGGGGTCGACGCTGATTGCTGTTCGAAGATAAACGTCATAATTGCCCGTTCCGTCCGGGCCCATCTCCTGCCACCAATTCAGATAATTCGGCTGCCAGTGCTCCAATGCGCGTCGCAACGCCCGATCTTCGCTTAAATTAACGTTATTTGGAATTTTTTCGTTGTAGTTGATAGAAGTTGTCATAGTCAATATTCAATGAAGTAATTGAACCTAAACGCGGTCCCAGTCAAACTTTGCTTTCTCACCCGAACCATACACCTTGAGTGAACCGGATTCACCTGTTGCATTCGGACGTTGAAATATCCAGTTCTGCCATGCTGTCAGTCGACCGAATATTCGAGTCAACATTGTTTCCTGGCCATTGAACCGAAGATTGGATTCCATACCAGTCAGCGCGTCCGGCGACATGGAAACACGCTCCTCGATTGCAATTCTAATTTCGTCCTCCCAGTCAAGTTCATCCGGATTAATGGTTACCAAACCCAGTTCATAAGCGGTATCAGCATCAATTGCTCTACCCACCTTTGCTTTGAGTAACTCCAGTATTTTGGAGTTTCCATAAAATCTTCTCACCAGTCGGCTTTCTCCAGTAAGCATTGACAGCGCGCCAAAATTCAATTCACTCAAAGCTATGTTCGGTGCACTGTCTTCACCTGGCAGGGACAAGTGATAGCTTCGGTCACAGGCGAGTGCCAACTCGAAGAAACTGCCGGCAAAGCATGATCCTTCGTCAATGATCGCAAACAGACTTCTTGAACTGACGTCAAGTCGACCGAAGACGCGGCGCAGATAACCGATTGTCTCCCGAACGAACCAGTGGTCCCGGTTTTCAAGCAGGATTCGATCCATCGATAGTACCGATTCAATCTCTCCTCTCGTTTTTATCAGCCAGACTCCCGTTTCTAGTTCATTGGTGCGCATCCATAGAATGGCATCATCCAATTCCTGGGCAAGCCGTAGCGGGTACCAGTCAGCACCAGCTTCCTCGAATTCTTCCACATTTGCAGCAGTTGATTCTGTCGGCATTGAAACTGTGAATGTTGCTGTACGCGCCTTTCGATCAATCTCGACGCTGACATGCTCGTAGCGAATTTCATTTCCAGTATCTTCGCGCTCAACCGGTTGCAGTATGACCGGGCGGGCGTTGGCTGGTCGATCACTCAAATCGCTCATTTCCAGCGCGCGTTCTCTGACTCTTTTATCGAACACCGCGGGTTTGGCAATGTCATCAACCAGTCGCCAATCCTTGGCTTTTAGGCCTCGAATACCTTCTGCTGTTGTACAGAATATGTCGGCCAAATCGTGTCGAACCTGTCGTTTGTCGGTTAGACGCGTCAATCCACCCGTACCCGGCAAAACCCCCAACAGTGGAACTTCAGGCAGGCTGACAGCACTGGAGCGGTCATCGATCAATATGATTTCATCACACGCAAGCGCAAGCTCATAACCGCCCCCTGCGCATACACCATTGATTGCTGCAATAAACTTAAGCCCGCTATTAGCAGATGAATCTTCTATGCCGTTTCGGGTTTCGTTGGTAAATTTACAAAAGTTGACTTTCCAGGCATGACTGCTTGAACCGAGCATGAAAATATTTGCACCTGAACAAAATACCCGGTCCTTGGCACTGGTAATAATCACTGTTCGAACTTCTGGATGTTCAAATCGAAGGCGATTCAAGGCATCGTTAAGCTCAATATCGACACCTAAATCGTAACTATTCAGCTTAAGCTTATAACCTGGGCGCAATCCGGCATTTTCATCGACATCCGCCGACAGGAATGCGATTGGCGCTTCAATAGCGATTCTCCAATGTTGATATTTCGATGGATCGGTTTGGTAGTCAACTTGGTTGGATTCTTGCAACGGTGGGGTTCCTTAAATTCCTGATTCGATCAATCTTCGTATTATTATCCATTCATAGGTTCGAATTTCATCACTGCACAATTTTCAACCTACATGGGCCCCATGTATCGTATTGTCATTGAGGGACAATCTGTCGGCAGCGTTTAATTCTGATGTCGCATATCCGATATAAAATGATTTGAATTGAAATCGACTCGACACCCGTATTGGATTAATTTACCTGTTCTGATGGGTGATGTGAATCTCTGTGAGCACATCCGGTTTCGGAGAAACAGTAATGGACACTGAAAACACTCTAGCACCTGACATTCCGTTTAACTTTGCAGCACATCTGATTTCAGTCAATATCGGGCGGCTCGATAAACTCGCATATCGAGATGACCAAAAAGATCTGTCCTACGGTGACCTTGCTGATGCGACTAAGCGAATGGCTGCTGGTTTAGTGTCAAGTGGAATGCGTAGAGAGGAACGGGTTTTGATCCTGATGCACGATAACAGTGATTGGCCGGTTGCTTTTCTCGGCGCTCTGTATGCTGGTGTCGTTCCAGTTGCTGTCAATACTTTGCTTACCGCTAGCGACTATCAGTTCATACTGAAAGACTGCCGAGCGAAAGTGATCATTGTCTCGGAGCCATTACTATCTGTACTGACTACCGCTATTGATAATGAGAATCTCGATGTAACGACGATCGTTGTCAGTGGTAGTGCGGATTTTTTGCCAGATAAAGCAGTGGAATTTGACGCCTTTCTGATGAATTCTGATCCAATGGAAAGTGCTGCTGAAACGCACCCGGATGAACCTGGATTCTGGCTCTACTCATCGGGTTCTACAGGTCAACCTAAGGGTACGGTACATAGTCACGCAAATCTCTATTGGACCGCTGAACTCTACGGCAAGGGTGTGCTCAGATTAACCGAATCAGATATCTGCTTTTCAGCAGCAAAGCTGTTTTTCGCCTACGGGCTTGGCAACGCATTAAGTTTTCCACTCAGTGTCGGTGCCTCTGTCGTACTGATGCCAGAGCGACCCACGCCAGGTGCTGTATTCACCCGCTGGATGAAGGACCAGCCGACTGTATTTTTCGGCGCTCCAACGGGCTACGCAGGTATGCTCGCATCTGCTGATCTGCCATCAAAAAACGATGTTTCATTGAGACTGGCTTCATCTGCAGGCGAACCGCTGCCGGCGGGAATCGGACGAAAATTCACCGAGACTTTTGGTGCCGAAGTCATTGACGGCATCGGCTCTACGGAAATGCTTCACATCTATCTTTCAAATCAGCCAGGCAATGTACACTACGGAACTACAGGAGTTCCGGTACCTGGCTACGAAATTGAACTTCGAAATGAGGATGGAAGTCAGACAGAAGATGGAGAGATCGGTGAACTCTATGTCAAAGGTCCCAGTGCAGCCTTGATGTACTGGAACAATCGGGAGAAGACCCGCTCAACATTTCAAGGCGACTGGATGAAAAGCGGTGACAAATATATCCGTAATAGCAACGGTACTTACACTTATTCCGGTCGTACGGATGACATGCTGAAGGTAAGCGGAGTTTATGTCTCACCATTTGAAGTTGAATCGACTCTGGTTCAACATTCAGCGGTACTCGAAACCGCTGTCATTGGCCATATAGACGCTGATGGACTTACAAAAACCAAGGCATTTGTTGTATTGAAAGAAGGCGCCAGCGCGGATGCCAAGGAACTCAAAGATTTTGTCAAAGACAAAATCGCACCCTACAAATATCCCAGGTTCATCGAATTCGTTGATGCCTTACCCAAAACAGCAACAGGGAAAATTCAACGCTTTAAACTTCGGGAACAAGATCGATCAACATGACGGCTGGTGAGCCTGCGTTTACCAAACTTTACTGGGACCAACGCAGCATAAGACTGGAATACACATGCGTCGGAATCGAAAATCCAGTAGCTCCTTTAATCGTCTTTTTACATGAAGGTCTCGGATCGCTGCGTCTTTGGAAAGACTTTCCAAACCGATTATGTGCAGCCACCCGATGCCGTGGCCTTGTATACTCACGGCCCGGCTATGGCCAGTCAACGCCATTTCCTACAAACGAATTTTGGGGCACTGACTTCATGCATCGGCAGGCCTATGAAGTATTGCCGGCATTACTTACTAATCTTGGTATTGATGGTAGCCGGGACCAGATTTACCTATTCGGTCACAGCGATGGGGCCTCTATCGCCCTGCTTTATGCGAGCAGGTTTGCTGACTTTGTCAACGGACTGATTGTAGTTGCGCCGCACATTATGGTTGAAGCAGTTACCGTGAACAGCATCAACAGACTGAAAAAAACTTACGGAACCGGTGATATGAAAATCAAGTTTTCAGCCCACCACATTGACGCAAATGCTACTTTTAGCGGCTGGTCTCAAGTGTGGCTTGATCAGGCGTTTCGCAGTTGGTCCATTGAATCTGAATTGCATAAAATTCAATCTCCCTTGCTGATCGTTCAAGGCACAAAGGACGAATACGGTACCGTTGGTCAGGTCAACAGTATTATCCAAAAACTGCCAAATTCAGAATATATGGAAATTCCTGGCTGCGGTCACGCACCACATCGAACGCACCCAGATGCCCTTCTGAGCCGTAGCACTCAATTCATTCAAACAATTGCCACCAAGAGACCCATTTCCCCCTGGCGATAGAATTTGAATTCAAAAAAACGGTGTATTCAACATATTAATTTGGATTGTTATAATCCAATCTAATTAACCTGATGACACTGACAAAAATTAAAATTGGAAGTAGTGTGAAAGCACTTCGTGTCTTTTCGCAACACTGAATCAGTCAGAATTGATGAATTACAAAAGGAGAATTTGATGACTCGAGTAGCAATTATTGGAGCAGGACCCTGCGGCATGTCTCTGCTTCAGGCTTTCAGAACCGCTGAAAAGAATGGGGATGCCATACCAGAAGTTGTCTGCTATGAAAAGCAAAGCGATTGGGGTGGTTTGTGGAACTATACCTGGCGCACTGGAACCGATCAGTACGGTGAACCGGTGCATGGCAGCATGTATAGATACCTTTGGTCCAACGGACCGAAAGAGTGCTTAGAATTCGCCGATTACAGCTTTGAGGAACATTTTGGGAAACCCATCCCTTCGTTTCCACCAAGAGAAGTGTTAACAGACTACATCAAAGGGCGTGTTGAAGCCTCCGGCGCAAGAAAATTTTGCCAATTTCAGCGTGCAGCCCACTGGGTGCGTTACTGGAATGAAAGCGATAACTTTACCGTTGCAACGCGAGACCTGGAGAGCAACACCATGTCCGCTGAAACGTTCGATTATGTTGTTGTATCAACCGGACACTTTTCCGTTCCCAACGTACCGCATTTCGAAGGATTCAACACCACCAGCGCTCGCGTACTTCACGCACACGATTTTCGCGATGCGCGAGAATTTGAGGGTATGGACCTGCTCATCATCGGCACCAGTTATTCAGCCGAAGATATCGGTTCTCAGTGCTACAAATACGGAGCCAAATCTGTCACCATCAGCCATCGTACCGCACCGACTGGTTTTCACTGGCCAGAAGCGTTTAAAGAAGTTCCTTTACTCACGCGAATCGACGGGAAAACCGCACACTTCAAAGACGGCAGCAGCAAAGATGTTGATGCAATTATTCTCTGTACTGGTTATCTGCATCATTTTCCATTTATGGCAGAAGAGTTAAAGCTTCGAGCAACCAACCGCATGTGGACACCAAGTCTTTATCAGGGTGTTGTGTTTGAAAACAATCCAAAAGTCATGTATCTCGGTATGCAGGACCAGTACTACACATTTAATATGTTCGACGTACAAGCCTGGTATGTTAGGGATGTCATTATGGGACGCATTCAACTTCCATCAAAGGAAGAAATGGAAGCGGACAGCGCTAATTGGCTGGAGCGCGAAGCAGGTCTCGAAAACTATGAACACGAAATCTGGTTTCAGGGCGACTACGTTCAGACACTGCTAGATCAAAGCGATTATCCTAAATTCGATGTTCAGGGGATCAACAACGCATTTATGGATTGGGAACACCACAAGCACGATGACATCATGGGCTATCGCGATCATGGGCATCGGTCCCTGATGACCGGGAACGAACAGCCAGTTCATCACACCAAGTGGTTTGAAGCGATGGACGATTCCATGGAGAGTTACCTGTCAGACAAGGCAGCCTGACCCCAACAGTTCGTCGGTAACCGGCTTTAATTCAAATGCCCTGTATGTTCGAAACATACAGGGCATTTTTTCTGGAATCCTGTTATCCTGGCAATCGAGTTGCCTGGACCAGTCAATTACTCGGAGGACGGCGGTCGAACCTTACCATACTCCGCATTGAGTTCTACCATTGGATGGGTCTCTGAAGACTGAAACTTGATCAACAGTTCGCGGGCAATCATATCCCGCTCCTGCTGACTCTCAGGTAACTCAAGATCATCGGGTACTTGCACCCAACCGTTTATGTTCCGATCAAATACAGCTGGCTTTCCTTCCTCGTATCCCAAGTGTACGTCTTCAAGCCAGTTGAGATCCTTCCAACCCATAAATTCAATGTACTTCTTCAAAAAAGGTGTCAACTTGTCATAGTCGGGAACCAGGTTTACATCATACCGGTAGCCGATATGTTGACCGATCTCCTGCTCCCGCTCTTCCGTTGAAGAACCTTTTGCCTGTGTGGTGATATCCGTTACGTTTCCCATTTCTTTCACCTCAATAACGGGTCATATCAGGTCGTCCGACAGTATGCTGAGTTCCTGCCAATGGAACCATCGCCATCGCAGAAGCTTCCATCGTTAAGGCAGCTAAATCTTCTGGCTCCAGAGAGTGAACATCGGTCTTTCCACAAGCGCGAGCCATCATCTGACATTCAATGGCGAGTGTGTGCAAAAAGTTGTAGACCCGTTCCGCTGCGTCATCTGGGTTGAGTCTCTTTCTGAGTTCAGGATCCTGCGTGGCAACACCGACCGGACAGCGTCCGGTATGGCAGTGATAACAGAACCCAGCTTCAACACCGATTTCAGTCTCATAATCTGCCTCAGGAATTGCTTTGTTGCAGTTAAGCGCCATCAATGATGCATGCCCAATGGCGACGGCGTCTGCACCTAAGGCCAGCGCTTTGGCAACATCACCGCCATTTCGGATTCCGCCGGCATAAATTAGTGAAATCTCACCGGTCTTGCCGACATCATCCAGCGCTTTACGGGCTTGTCTGATTGCCGCAATGCCAGGTACGCCTGTTTCTTCTGTCGCAAGATGTGGACCTGCGCCAGTTGAGCCTTCCATTCCATCAATGTAAATCATGTCAGGATCAGTTTTGGCAGCCATCCTTACATCGTCATAAACTCGGGCCGCACCCAATTTCAGCTGAATGGGGATCTGCCAGTCAGTAGCCTCGCGTATTTCCTCAATTTTCAACGCCAGATCGTCCGGTCCCAGCCAGTCAGGGTGCCGTGCCGGTGAGCGTTGGTCAATGCCAGCGGGAAGTGAGCGCATCTCAGCAACCTGATCGGTAACTTTCTGCCCCATTAAGTGGCCTCCAAGACCTACTTTACAGCCCTGACCGATAAAGAATTCGCATGCATCAGCCAACCTCAGATGGTGAGGATTGAATCCGTATCGAGACTGAATGCACTGATAGAACCATTTGCTAGAGTAGCGTCTTTCATCGGGAATCATTCCACCTTCGCCAGAACACGTCGCAGTACCTGCCATTGTCGCACCACGCGCAAGCGCGGTTTTTGCTTCATATGACAACGCACCAAAGCTCATGCCAGTGATATAGACCGGAATATCCAGTACAAGTGGTTTTTTTGCACGAGGACCGAGGACGGTCTTGGTTATACAGCGTTCCCGGTACCCTTCAATCACGAAGCGAGTGAGCGTTCCCGGTAAAAACGTAAGATCATCAAATGTCGGAATCGGTTTAAACAGCGAGAAACCACGCATACGGTAGCGCCCAAGCTCCGACTTGATATGAATATCATCAATAACCTCGGGCGGAAATATAGAACTTTGGCCAAGAGTACTCGTGTTTCTTGAAACTCCTGGCGGCATTGGTGGAGTCGTTTTTGGTTTCGTGTCCATACTTATCTCTTACAAAACTAATTTCTTTTCAGTCGGTTCCAGACTGTCGTAGTTCCACAGCTGTTTACCCGATTCAATTTTGCGCAGATTTTCGACACCATTCGGTGCTTCAAGTCCGTACTGGTCAAGCTTGCGCTTAATCCAATTGCATTCGAGTTCGGTCATCTCAGCATCAACAGCATCGACACCCAATCCCGCAATTTTGCCGCCGACATAGATGATGCCGTCGTACATTGAGTCACCCAGGTTTGGACCGGCATCTCCCAATACGATCATACGACCACGCTGCATCATAAAACCGCTGAACGCACCGGTTCGACCACCGACAATTATCGTACCACCTTTCATATCAATTCCGGTTCTGGAACCGACATCACCCTTACATACAAGATCGCCTCCACGAATGGCCGCGCCAAAAGTCGAACCTGCATTTTTCTGGATGACAATCGTGCCAGACATCATGTTTTCGGCGCAAGACCAGCCAACTCGACCCGAAATTTGAATATTTGGTCCATCGCTGAGACCACAGCCAAAATATCCGAGACTGCCTTTGAAGATGAGTCTCAACCGATTGAGAATACCGACTCCTAGCGAGTGCTTGGCGCCTGGATTCAATACAGTAATGGTGCCATAGCCCTCACGCATTCTCGCGGCAATCTCCTGATTGACTTCGCGAGCACTGCGACCTTCTGCATCAATGTCAACTAGCTTGTCAAAATCAACATCGATCGCATGCGGAGAAGCGAGTCGATCGGATTCGACCGCCGAAAAGAAAATCTGTTGAGTTCTGCCGGTAAGCTTTTCGGCATGCATTGAACCCGTTGATGTCAACTCTGCCATACTCTCACCTCTCCTTCATATGGATCGATTGTCTCAATTTCATGCGGAAAAACACTACGAATCGCAACCTCTTCCGATGCGAGTGCGACAAAATCGTCAGACTCATAAAGTACCATCGGTTTGGCCGCCATATAGTCTTTGGCCATTCCAAGCTTGTCATCGGTGGCGACAACATAAGTGAAAACACCATCAAGTTCGCTAAGAGAGCGATTCATGGACTCCTCAAGATCATCGCCACGGTTCATGGCATCCGCCAGGTAGACAGCGATCAACTCTGAATCACAATTTGACATAAATCGATGTCCTCTCCGTTCAAGTGCCCGCCTGGAGTTCCAGTAATTGGTCAGCTGGCCGTTGTGCACCACAGCAACATCCAGAAATGGATAGGCCCAGTAGGGATGGGCAGAGCGAATGTCTACATCAGATTCAGTTGCCATTCGGGTATGACCGATGGCATGCGTGCCTTCGAAATGATTCAAGCGATATTGATCACCAACGGTGATTGCATCACCGAGATCTTTAATCAATTCCAACGCCTTGCCAATGGAGAGAATCTCAACACCTTCGATATCTTCCAGATAGTCAGCCAGTCTTTTGAGATCGCCACTGTATCTGAAACGACAGCGGCGCGCATAAGGTGTAGCGTCGTCAACAGAAACGACAACTGCGTCATATTCAGCCAATCGATTCCTGACCAGATTGAAACGGTCGGCTATTTCGTCATGGATTTTAAAGCCGGTCGCAAGGTCTGCACCTTCTGCGACTTTGTATCGCATGACGTATTCATTTTCACTGCCGTCGCTGACAGAACCATACATGGCGAGACCTGTCGAATCGGGACCGCGGTGCTTAAGCGACTGTAGCATTGATAGCAATTCGCTACCAATATTTGACGTATTGCCCCTGTGAATGAGACCAGCTATTCCACACATTACCGATACTCCTTATGGCAGACAGTCAAGATATGTTTCCATATCCCAATTCGTAACGGTTGCCATGAACTTGGCCCATTCATCTTCCTTGTAATGGAGGAAGACCTTGCCCATTTCGTCCGGCAACGCACTCATGATCGCATCATCTTTTTTGAGCGCTTCAATCGCTTCACCAAGTGACATGGGCAGTTTTGTAACTTCCTTACCCTCTCCCATCGCCTCATAGATGTTGCGATTTTCCGGTTTACCCGGGTCCAATTCGTTGGAGATGCCGTCGTCAAAGGCTTTCAGCAGTCCTGCGCACATAAGATAAGGATTAACCATTGAGTCAACCGCCCGAAATTCAAATCGTCCAGGAGCCGAAATTCGAAGTGCGGTCGTTCGGTTCTGATAACCCCAATCCTTGTAAACCGGAGCCCAGAACCCAGTGTCCCACAGACGTCGATAGGAATTAACCGTCGAGCAACCTAGTGCTGTCAAGGCATCGAGGTGTTTCATCACACCAGCGACTGAATAAAGACCAATCTGACCGGGCAGTTGTGGGTCATCGGTATCCGGCATGAACTTGTTTTCACCACCTTTGCGATACGTGTAGCAGCCTTCCATACCATTCAACGGATCATTACCCAAATTATTTTGCGTTTCTTCTCCGCCAGTCCAGAGGGACATGTTGGTGTGGCATCCACTAGCCGACACACCCATAAATGGTTTGGTCATAAAACAAGCAATCAGATTATTCTCTCTGGCAACCTGGGCACAAATCTGTCGGTAGGTTGACAGGCGATCACAGGTTCGCATCGCGTCATCAAATGTGAAGTTCAATTCCAACTGACCGGGTGCATCTTCGTGGTCACCCTGAATCATGTCAAGTCCCATAAATCTGGAGTATTCAATGACTTTCATGAAAACCGGTCGAAGGCTTTCAAACTGGTCGATGTGGTAGCAATAGGGATTGGAAAATCCACCATCAGGCATTCCGTCTTCACCACGTTTCAGCCACATCATTTCAGGCTCCATTCCGTGACGCAAATGCAAGCCATTGTGTTTTTCCGAAAATTCGTCGTGAATGATACGCAGGTTGCCTCGGCAGTCCGAAGTCAAATGAGCACCCGGATCAACGCGTTCTTCACGATTTCTAAAGCAAGTGCAATAGACTCTCGCAACCCGCTTGTCCCACGGCAGCTGACAGAAGGTTTCCGGGTCGGGAATTCCGACCAACTCCATTGCTTCCGGTCCGTAGCCGATATATTCGCCATAACGATCGATAAACAGGTTAGCGGTTGACCCGTAGACGAGTTGAAACCCGCGCTCAGCAATCGTTTCCCAGTGATCTGCAGGAACACCTTTTCCGACAATTCTTCCAGTAACAGAAATAAATTGATAGTAAATGTAATCGATTTTCAGTTCGTTTATTTTTTCCCGAACCTGCTTTACCAAATCCGCACGACCTGGCCGATTCACGTGACGTTCAAGATCAGTTGAATCCATTATTCTTCCCCTTAATTTTGAATACCTATACAGTTCATTTCAACACAGTGAATCAACGGATTATATAGACTTGATGCGACATATTGAGCAAATCCGAAGCGGAGATAAACTCGAACTCAGTAAAAATGCACAAAGTGAAAGACGACTGAATCTTTGTAATCTTGCAAGCGGCACTTTTCAGTAGCAACATTTTCAATGTAAAACAGTCCGCTACATACACATAGTGATCGAATATGCAAAAGAACTCAAAGCGACAGATGCTTCGAATTCAGACGGAATCGCTTCAGTGGCTAACTCTCGATATTTGTGTCGAACCAATTCGTTTCAGCGTAAAATCATGCCTTTCAATCAAATGCTTACAGCAATCTAAAGAATGATCTGCAATGTCCCTGCCAATTTGATGAATACCACCCAAACGGGTGAATTTTGTCCTACACCCAAGATAGAAAAACTACCTCGCACACGTTAGCCTACTTCGCTATTCATAAGAAAATTCATGGTATCCGCAGTTCCAGGTCACCAACACCACCCACTTACTGGAATTTTGCTGACCCTCATAGCAATGAGTTTGTTTTCCTGCCAGGATGCGCTTATTAAGCACCTTCTGGCAAACTATTCTGTATTTCAGATACTCTTCATGCGAAGCTTTGTCATTGTGATCCCTCTTTCCTGCATTCTGTTTTACAGGTTCGGAACCCAAGGATTCCGTACCCATAGGGTGCTTGACCACTTCAAGCGCGTCACTTTCAACCTTCTCGCATTTTTGAGTTTCTATTTCTCACTGACGCGCATAGATTTAGGACAGGCAACTGCAATCGCTATGTCAGCGCCCCTTATTACGACAGTACTTTCAGGCCCTTTACTCGGCGAACGCGCTACTGGGCGGCAAAAATCAATTGTTGCGGTGGGATTTATTGGTGTCCTATTGGTCATTCAGCCATTCACGGGTTCGTTTGATTCAATGGGAATCGTAGCAGTCATGATCGGCGCACTGATGTTCTCCTTGCTCGTCATTCAAACTCGCAAGATGACTCAAACCGAATCAACTGAACTGATGGTGATATTTGCGGCGTTGACGATTTTGTGTCTGAGCGGTGTGTTGATGCCGGTTTTGTGGGTTACGCCAGTTGGACAAGACTGGTTTCTGTTATTTGGTGTCGGTTTCATCAGCCTTTTCGCCCAGTTATCAATTGTCCATGCCTATCGATTTGCACCAGTTTACATTCTCGCACCGTTTGAATATGTGACGATTCCCTGGGCGCTATTTCTCGGCTGGGCCATTTTTGCTGAATCCCCGACTGTAATCATGTTATTTGGCGTCGCAATCATCATCGCGTGCGGTCTTGGAGTGATTCATACCGAACACCGAAAGGTATAGTGTTTTTGTACAGCAAAGAATTCGATCAATTTATCGTTTCGTCGCAGAACAATTTTGCCAATTGATTGTTTTTGCACGAATTTAAACCAATTTTCAACATTAGATATGATCTAAACCGCATTGGAGTAGTACATTCGGTTGGATTGGGAATTGGTGCCTGCGAGATCAGGCGGACTAAGGACAAATTCAGACAGTGAGCAAATTACTCAATCTGAAGATTTAGTAGGGGTGAACCTGGTTTCCGGTTAAAGCGTCAATTTCGGACCAGGTCAATGCCAGGTTAAATTTTGTTCGATAATCTTCAAGCGAAGCGCGAAGCAGTTCGGCTTGGGCATCTCCTAAATCAGAAATTTCTTCAAGTTCGTAGAGCGTACGAGCGCGGTCCATGTACTGATCTCTGTAATTCAACCTGACCTCAGCAGCACTGGCATCCAGATGATAGACTGTCAGTGCTTTCCACAACTCAAATGAACGCTTACGGACTGCATGCTCGGTTTCCGCTAACTTAGTGCGCGCTCGATCAACCGCAATTTGACTCAATCTACGATCACGGTTTTTTTGGGACCCCGCGGCTAACGGCACATGAAGACGAAGACCAATTGAAGCAGAATTTCGACTTCCGACTTCTTGTTCCCACTCTGTTGCTTCAAGCACGATATCCAGTTGTGGCATAAACTTGGCTTCGGACACCTCAACTGCCATTAACGCTTTTTCCAGATTGAGCTCTGCTTGCTTCAAATCGTAGTTTGTTGCCAGAATCTGTTCAAGCAGGGTTTCGAATTCCGGTACTTCCCGCTCGACATACTCTGAAAGATCGGGCATTTGAAGGTCTCGTGGTACGTAATCGGTAAATCCCATCGCCAAGGCAAGATTACGGCGCGTTTCGATTCGATTAAAGCTGTATTCCTGCCTCTTTGAAAATTCTTCGCGGTAAATCGTTTCCAGTTTCAGAACATCGACTTCGGCATGTGCTTCAAACATTTCCATTTCTTCCAGAAACCGACCGAAACGCAAAAATGACAGTGTCATTTTTTCATCTTGAACACTGTAGGTCAGGTCTGCAATGAGAACATCGAAAAATCGACGCATGATTTCGACTCTTCTCTGCGCGAGCACGTAATCGAGATGATGTTGAGAACGCTGAACCTCGACATTTGCCACAGACTGATCTGCACTTCTGCGACCAAAGTCGTATATGGGATGACTCAAACGTAAAGTTGCAGAACCATCACCAAGTGAGTTTGCACTGCCAGGCATCGCTCGATCGACGCGCTGTGGATACAAAACCGCCTCTAGATTAAACTGGTTGGCTGAGTTGTGAAAGTCTGAGATGATTTTGGCGGATTCAAGATCGGATTCAGCTCCACTGAGCAGTGGGTGAGGACTGTCTGCAAACATCATGACAGCTGATAAATTCAGTGGCTCATCTGGAATTTCAGCTGCAGACACTGCTACCGATGCAAAGCTCAGACCAATGAGCAATAGGAATTGACTCATTCTCTTCACTGTCAATCCTTACTCATCAATTTAATTTGGTTTGGAAATGTGCGATCGGCTATGGTCAAAAATGCAAGTCTTAAGTCAACTACACCAACTGCTTTCCAGCGGTGCTTGAGAGGCTATACCGACTATCTCCATTGTAATTGGAGAATGACTCGCAGCAGGAATTGAGTGTCGTATGTCGAGGTAACGACAAACGAATTATCTTCTCGCCCGTTTGAATTTTATGAAATTGCTGTCTTGATAGTGTCCGTCAGCAACGAACTCTCCTAGCAGCATGAATTCTTCCACATCCTTGGCAGCCCCGGTATAGCGCATGATGCGATTGCCTTCCAGATCAAGAAACAGGAAAACCGGTGTCGCCCGTATTCGATTGTGCTTGAGCGCCCAATCTTTCTCGGCAATTTCCTCCCCATTGAAATCAACAACCAGATTGTCCCCTTCGACATTCATCATCAGACAGCGGAAGTTCTGTCGAAAATAATCCTGAACTTCTGATTGGTTCAATACCATTGCTTTCATTCGATCGCACCAGGGACAGTCATTGAGTTCAAACATGACCAAGATTCCCTTTTGACCTTCTTCAAGGGCAAGCTCTACTTCTTCCTGAAGATCGCCGAACGTCTGATGGAAGAAGTGTTCCTCTGGGTCTCGGATTTCAGCTAAGGCTGTTCCAAGCCCGCTCAGAAAAATCAGCAGTGAGGCAAAAAATAAACTACTGAATCGCTTCATCATCCATACCCTCACTCAAAATGATAATGTTAGTGTTCTATTCTAACACTTGGATTTGTTCACCTGCAGTCAGGTATTCATTTTCCAATCGCCAACCCCAGGATTGCCAGACTTAATCAGTACCTGTGGCAGATGTAGTGATGTCACTGATATTGTCTGTTCGGTCCTGAGATGGTCCGCGACGAGGTCCCAGACTGGTGGGCCCGGTGAAACCTGCCCTACAGTTGCCCAACCTGTTACGGAATAACTTTTTCCTGCCTCGATGAGTTCTCCACTCGCCAACCTCATATCCGAAATTCTCGAACCCATTGTTTGGTCAACTTCAAGGGTATACGACATACCGGAAATTCGCACCATGTCACCACCCTGCTGATAAAACGGATCTGGATTAAAGGCATTGTCTGCCACATCTTCTAGAATCAGTTTCAGGGTTTCACCAGTCATTTCCTGCACATAAGTTTCCGGATAAGTCATGGCGGTTTGCGTCATCACATCTTCAAACGTGATTGTCTGGCCCGGTATGATTGACGTTCCCCATCGAAAGCCCGGAGATAGTGCAATTTGGGCATTGTAGTGAAAGCGCAATGCGTTGCAAATGACTTCATCAAATGTTCCGTTAAAATTACCACGCCTGAATAACAGTGATTCTGAAACAGCGAGTTCTTCAGAAAGCTGGTCAGCGTACGGTGCTCGACTTTGACGAATAAAGGCTTCCAATTCGGGGTCGGCAGTCAGGTAGTTTCCAAAAATCGGCAGTAAACGATACTTGGTATCCACCACACCTTTGTTGCCGAGCTGCAGGTCCAAAACCCCGACAAACTTTCCGTTTGAACCGGCATTGGTTACCAGTGTCGTTCCCCGCTCATTTTGAACTTTAACCGGCACAGGTATTGCGTCGTGAGTATGGCCACCCAAAATTGCATCAATGCCTGAGACTATACCGGCCAATTTCACATCAACGTCCATGCCGTTGTGAGACAGTAAAACCACTGCATCCGGACTTTCACTGTCGTGGATGTTATTAACTAATTCCTGCAGTTCATCCGCACGAATTCCAAATGTCCAGTCTGGTATATTTCTGGATGGATTGGCAATGGGCGTGTATGGAAATGCCTGCCCAATTATGGCAACATCAAAACCACCTAAGGAGCGCATGGCATAAGGCGGAAATGCGTGTCCTGTAAAGTCGTCATAAACTGGTTTTTCGTCGAACAGTGCCTCTTCAGTCAGAAATATGTTCTGTGCGACGAATTCCCCATCAAACGATTCCAGGTTCTGCTGAAACACTTCAGGTGTATAGGTGAATTCCCAGTGGCCGGTTGCGATATCAACCCCCAGAAGGTTATTCGCCTGGACCATTTCCATACCATTCGTCCAGAGAGCTGTTGCGGTGCCCTGCCAACTGTCTCCCCCGTCCAACAAGAGCGTTCGTTCTGAACCGAAGTCCTGTCGCAACTGGTTGACCAGAGTTTTCAAGTAAGCATATCCTCCGAGCTTGCCGAACTTCTCGGCGAGCCTCGGAAAATTGTTATAGGTGAATGCGTAGGCTTCTGCAGAATCTGGCTCGATACCAAAGGTTTTTAGAAACTGAGAGCCAACAATGTGGGGTGGGCGACCCCAGCTATTACCAATGCCAATATTGATATGTGGTTCCCGAAAGTAAACCGGATTCAACTGAGCATGGGTGTCGGTAATATGAAGCAGCCGAACCTGGCCGAATGACGGGACATCATAAAAATCAGTGCCGGCGGAAAGACCCGCCGGCAACATTCCTGAGGCAGTTGCAGCTGCAACTGCCTGTATAAATTCTCGACGACTAAGGTGCACAGTACCTTAACTGAAAACTGAATGAATAAAAGGACTGTTCACCACAAGTTGGTCATACTGCTGCATACAGTCGCTAGTTTCCAGTTTACCGATTGTTTCGAGTTTTTCGATTGATTGACACTCGGTAGACTACCGAATGACTCGACCCTCCCACAGAGCGCCTTCACGTTTGGCCTGTACAATTCCAGCCTCACCCTGAAGCTTGGCTTCCGCTACGAGCTCCATTGCTTTTTTTAGATCTCCCGCGGTAGCAGTTTCCTGCGCTTTTCTTAGAATTTTGGCAGTGTCGCGCCACTCATGACCTAATTCGCCAGCCATTTTCCGAGCGGCATTCGCTTCAGCAAACGCCTTGTTGAAATCCTCAGCGGTTGGCTCTGATGCGCCAACAACGCAAGCAGTGAAAAAGAATACACAGGCAACAATAGTACGCAAAATTGATTTCATGTTGTTCTCCCTAGTTCAATTACTTGCGAACGCCGGGGCCGTTGTATTCCAGCCCATTGCTCATATAGGTAAGAAAATATTCAAGATTGCGGTACTCTTCGCCCTGCGCCTTGAACGCTTTGGCTCGAACCTGCTGGTTACAACCGCTGAATCGACGGTGCAAAGTGCCGATCGCACCCCACTTCAACCGATAAACCGGAAAGTGACTGGTATGCCCTAAAGCTGGACTCAGAAGTTCTGTCCGAATATAGCCGCCAGAACCGCCGACGTGGCAATCAGCACAGGCAAAATTCAATTGACCACGCTTGGTGTAGTAGAATTTTTTGCCCATTTCATAGGCTGCCAATGCACGCGGATCATCAGGAATCACCACATTGATTGTCTCACCGCGCGAAGTGTACGCCATATACGCTGTCAACTCGGCAATTTTGCCTCTCTTATACCTGAATGGCTTTTCTCCATTCGCTTCCCGACATTGGTTTATCGCCAATTCCAGCGTGATAACCTGTCCCTGTTCCAAATCGAAATAGGGATAGTTCTGCCGAATTCCAATCCCACCATTATCAAAACAGTCAGCGTAAGTCTTACCATTGGCAAACGGGGTGTTGAAAATAGTCTCTCCCTGTTCTAGCGCCAACTCATATGGCGGAAACTCTTCAAGCGTTTGCCACTGTTCACGGGAAGGCATATCGATGGAATAAACGCCATTGATGAAATCATCATATGGAACATCCGAGAACTTAGTCTGGTAGTAATTCTGAAATGCAACTCGATCCTCTTCAGGTGTCGATAATGCAACTGTCGATACGCCGGCAAAGAAGCAGCCAAGCGCAAAGCATGCAATCAGTTTTTTCATGGATATTATTCTCCGTATTTCTGGATACGTACTCTTAAGCACCTATCCGATTGTGTATTCTCTTTCGCCCGATTTGCCTGTATTGTCATGCCAGGTCAGTAGCAAAGTGTCACCAGCCTGTGGACCGCTAATCGAAAATGAAAGGTACGGATTTTTTGAAATTGCAGGACCCCAATGCGCCCGTAGCATTTCCTTACCCTGCCATTGGCAGGTTACAACATCGACGAAGTGCGCTGGAATCAGCTCACCAGTCTTGGAATCTTTACGCTGACCGGTTTCCATCGGATGTTTGATGAGCATCTTGACCTGAACGTTATTTTGGCTGGTCATTTTGGCTTTTGCTTTAATAGACATAATTTTTACCTCATCAAATGCGCATTAACCACCGCAACCGCCGATGGTCACTTTAACTTCACTAGCGCCTCTGAAAATCTGGCCATTGGACTTCACCAAGGCGACCACATCAGAGGTTTTTCCCATTTTGATTCGAACGGAAACTTCTGGCACCACTCCAGGCTGCAGATCAAATGCGGCAACCATAGGTGCAGGATTCTTAGGAACAAGAATGGCAATGGACTCGACATTGTCCAAATTGGCTGTTACCTTGATAGGTACGACAGCGCCATTTTCGGCAATTTCCGGACCTTTCACAACGATTGCATCGCTGTCCTGAATGCCGTTATCGCCAAACAAGGCTTTAAGCGTACCATCGAGGTCATCAGCATCAAATGCCATCTGTGGTCGATTGGCTGCGTGGGCTAAGTTGCCGATCAGTCCCCAAGATGCTGCCAGTGCAACCAAACCTGTTGCTGCTGCACCTTTGAGAACTGCACGCCGTTGTAGCTCTTTAGTTTTCATATACATCACCTCTTACAGTGTATGGACATATTCAGTTATTTTATCGATTTCATCGTCGGTGAGGATACCATGGCGACCGAAGGGTGGCATCATTGTGTTGGGGTTCGATGCCGTTGCGTCCCAAATTCGAGCATAAAGTTTTGCCTTATCGGGAAATCGCTGCTTCATAAAGATGAGCGGCGGACCATGTGTACCTGGCATTTCACCATCTCCCATAATGTGGCAGGAGAGGCAATTCCCCTTTCTTCGGTCGACAGCGAGTTTCTTTCCTTCTGCAATTATCTCCGTATCAGCAAAACTCACTTCAGTGGTCACAGCCGATACAGAAATCACTGCAATGAACGAAATAATTCCTAGTGCTGTTTTCATCATCGTATTTCTATCACTCCTCTGACAAATTAAAGTTGACTATCAAATGACCCATCATTTTGAGATCAAAAACCTGAACTTAAACAATGAATACAATGGTTGAATTAAAACCAAAACTTGCGCTCATTCAGGATTTTTTTCAAACTTTGAATGCCACACCAACAAATTGAAACGGTTCACTAATCGCCTGCCTGGTACCCGAACAGTATTGCAACCGACAGTTCCTGACAAATCAGGATGAAGCGAATCACCCCACCATGTTCTGTAATAATTTGACCGAATTGTTCAAAATATGTTCGCCGCTAATCGAATCAAACTCATTCACTATGGATACGTTTGATGAGGAGCGGCAGAATATTATTTTGGGGTGGCCAAATGCAGCCAATTTGGTATATGATTTTATTGGTAAACTTACCCTAAATCTTATGGTTAATGCGTCAAAGTTTGTGTTTGAGTCACAGTATTTTACAAAACAGAATAAAATTTGCAAATTAATTGTAGTTTTTTCAAATTAGTGTTTCGTGAGTTCAGGTTCCTAATATTTTTTTGCACATTTTCCGCAATTTTCTTTCACTCTATACCTTAATGAATCTGACGCCTGACGAACTCAAGACGATTGCAGCAGAAGCCAGTGATTTTCTGAAACAGCTAGCCAACAAGCAGCGTCTGATGATCCTTTGTCACCTGCTAGATGGCGAAATGTCCGTCAGTCAATTGCAGGACAGAATAAGAATTGAGCAGTCATCCATATCCCAACACCTGGCAAAACTTCGTAAACAAGGCATTATTACATCGCGTCGGAACTCTCGCTTAAAGTACTACTCGATTAATGACGAAAAGGTGCAACAGGTTATTGAACTTCTGCACACTATGTACTGCGAACCGAATATTCAAAAGTTAACGACAGTTGAGAACCCTGATTCCGTAGCGCAAGTTTCAGATTAGCTGTCGACTATCGACCTGACCCATCAAAATGAGGAACAATTGCGCTGTTCCGATCGCGGTTGTCGGAATGGCCTGTCGATTTCCTGGCTCCGCCAACTGCCTGCAGACATTCTGGGATGTCATCAGAAATAAAATCGACTGCATCACACCGATTCCAACTAACCGCTGGGAACGTCAAACACTTCAGGGTCTGAGTCAGACAGCGGATACGCAGTTTGCTCATGTTGGCGGCTTTATCGACAACATTGACAGATTTGATGCGACATTCTTTGGAATTTCGCCGCGTGAAGCGTTTGATATCGACCCGCAACAGCGGATGCTACTCGAACTGTCATGGCAGTGCATGCAAGATGCTGCGATTGCTCCCGAGGTACTTGAAAAACTGCAAACCGGCGTCTTTGTCGGAATCATCAATCACGACTACGAAAGGTTGATTCTAGCGGAGCGCTCTGAAATCAGCGCATACTCTGGTCTGGGGCGATCAACTAGCATCGCTGCGAACAGAATTTCATACTGCTATAACTTTTCCGGCCCCAGCATTACCATCGACACCGCGTGCTCGTCGTCTCTGACTGCAGTGGATGCGGCTTGCACTGCACTTGCCAACGGCACTGCTGATGTCGCATTCGCTGGTGGTGCAAACGCGATACTTGCACCTGAGAGCTACATCGAGTTCTCACAAGCCGCAATGCTGTCCCATTCCGGTCGCTGCAGTGCGTTTGATGAATCAGCAGACGGATTTGTCCGAGCCGAAGGGGGTGGATTGGTTCTGTTAAAACGGCTCAGCGATGCACTAATCGACAATGACCGAATTTACGCGACTATCATCGCCACCTCGGTCAATCAGGACGGCAAGACTGTTGGAATCATGGCGCCAAATCTTGTTGCACAGCAGGACATGATGCGCACCGCAATTTCCAGTGCTGAAATTGATCGTAAGGATATTGGGTATGTCGAAGCTCACGGTACGGGTACCCAAGCCGGTGATACGATTGAAGCTGACTCACTGGGAACCATTTATGGTCATCCTGATCTGTTTGTTGGATCGGTGAAAACAAACATTGGACATACCGAAGCCGCTGCCGGTATTGCTGGCTTTATTAAGGCCGTGTTGTCCATTTGGTACGCTGAAATTCCCCCGAACCTGCACTTTTCGAAACCCAATCCAAAGATTGATTTTGATGCGTTGGGTATTCGTGTACCAATCGACTCTGTGAGTTGGGACACGCCTGGTGGAAAACCCAGAGTCGCTGCAGTCAATTCATTTGGATTTGGCGGAGCCAATGCACACGTGATTGTGAAGGAAGCGCCTGCCCGTGCATCTCACCGTCGTGACACATCTCTTCCCGTAGTAATGGTTCCAGTGAGCGCTCACTCTTCCGACTCTCTCAGGTTGAAGGTGCAGGAACTTGACGACACATTTCAACAGCATCCAACTATGGCTGCAGATATCGGCTACACCGCGGCTCGTGCGCCTCAGCAAAAATTTCGCACTGTAATCAATGTGGCTACTACCGATATTTCGGAAAAGGGACCAATTATTGAACGCCCGTACAGGACTCGATCTTCGGTTGCCAATGACATTGGTCGTAGCCAACGTATCGCATTTGTTTTTAACGGAATTGGAGCACGATGGAACGGTGAAGGATCGACACTTTATAAATCGCAAGCAGTATTCAAAGCAACTGTTGATCTCTGCAACTCTCTCTTTGATCGTTCATTGAACATCCGTAGGGCATTTGAAAGTGGTGAGCGGATTGATGCGGATGATCTAGTTAAAGCGCATGCGATCCACTTTACGCTACAGCTTGCTTTAGCAGAGCTATGGCAATCCTGGGCAGTCTCCCCTCATGCAGTGATCGGACACAGCATGGGAGAAATTGCCGCGGCATGTGTGGCAGGCTATATCAATCTTCCAGATGCCGTTGCACTTGTCAGCGAACGATCATCGCGAATTCTACGCTACTGCAATGAAGGTATGATGCTGGCTGCGTCGCTTAACAGAACCGATGCAGAAAAGATTGTTGAAAATAGTAACGAAAAAATCTGCATCGGTGCGATAAATAGTCCCGATTCAGTGACATTTTCGGGGTCAGTGAAAGAAATTCAATTGCTAGCAGAATCTCTCGACAGAAAGGGATGTTTCAACCGAATTTTGGATGTTCCGGTACCTTTTCACAGCTCAATCATTGAAGGGGCTCGAACTGATCTTTCGATTTCATCAGATGCATCAGTCTCAGAGCGAAATGTAACAGCCTGGTATTCTTCCGTTACCGGAGCAAAAATAAATAACGAACAAAAAAATTCGAATTTTTGGTGGCAAAACTTTCTCGCACCCGTGCAATTTGAACATGCATTCAATGCGGCAGTCCGCTCAGACATTGATCACTTTGTTGAAATTGGTCCACATGCAAGCCTGAACTTCAATATGCATGATGCCCTCAGGTCTCAGGGCATCGAATCCGAAGGAAAGGTGCTTTACTCCATTCATAGGGATCGCCCGGAGGAACACACCCTGCGATCAGCCAGTGCGGCTCTTTTCTGCAGCGGTACGGACCTCAGATTTGATCGAATCAATCCAAAAGCTAATGTGTGCGATCTTCCAAAGATGGAATTTGAGGGTCAGACATACTGGAAACCAAACTCAAATACACGATCACAACCGCGAATCAGAAATACCTTTCCCCTTCTTGAAGAGTCTTCTCAAGACCAACAAAAATGTTGGAGTATTCCACTCAAAGCGGATGAATGGCCTTGGTTAGGCAAGCATCGCTTGCGCGGTGAGGTCATTTTTCCAGCTGCTGGCTACATTGAATCAGCATTGGAAGCGGCAAGCATCTGTTTGGGATCACCTGCAATTGAACTGCGTTCAATAAAGTTTCGAAAAATGCTGTGCATTCCGTCAGAAAAAAATGTTGTAGTCACGCTTCAAAGTGAAATTGACACGAATTTGGGAACTTTCAAGTTTGCCAGTCGCAAAACAGATGCGGATGCGGATGAGATGATTCACTGTCAAGGTGAATTTTTCGCGAACGAAATTTTGCAACCTGAATCTTCAGGAAATGATTCACCCAAGAACAATTCGATTGAAATGTCACCAGACTCGGTTTTTGAGAGGTTCAGCGAATGGGACTTCGATGGTGACTCCGATAGCTGGCAGATCACAAAACTCTGTTCTGCCGGTGAAGTCGAACTCTTTGCAACACTCAAAAGGAACCACACTGCAGACCATCTACAAACTAGATGGCAGTTAGACCCATCTTTGCTAGACCTTTGCTTTCGCTGTGTGGTAGGCATTATCCATTCAAAAGACGTTTTAGTACCTTACGAAATTGAGTCATTAAAGTACTGGCAGAATAGTCCAGACGAAGTCAACTGCCATTTTCAAGCGATTCAGTCATCAGTCGATTCAATTGTTCTGAACTTGACGATTGCAGACTCGAAAGATCAAGTCATTGCGAGTATTTCAAAACTACGATTGCACCGGCTGTCCGGTCCAAAAAAAGCAGATTTGACTTTAGCGAGCAACTTGTATGCATTGAAACGTCATTGGAAAATACACCAATCGGGGCACGTAAGTGAATCGCGCTTTGACTGCGAATTTCCTACGCTTCGGAATGCTCTGGAGACTTACTCTGCCATTCTCACCACGAATCGACAACGATGGCGTCACTATTCGATTGCGAACGCTGCATTGACGAGCATCACCGTTGCATACATCGTTGAGGCGCTCAAGCAAGCTGGATTTTTAAAGATTGCGGAAGAACAATCAGTCAGTGAAGCAATTGCGGTGTGTAACATCGCAGAAGATCAAATTCCCCTGCTTTACTCTCTGATCAATTTGTTGTGCGATTGTGGGTGTGCAGAGATCGGGCAACAGGATAGCCGTACGAAATCTGAAATCACATTCCGCTTAAACGAAACCTCACTGCCTTCTCCAACTCACACCACAGGGCAATTTCTCCAGAAAGCGGAATCTTCGGAATATCTCGCTGAATTAATGCTGATTGATCGTTGTGGCTCTGAATTATTAAATGTACTAACTGGCCAGAAATCTGGTATTGATGTAATGTTTCCGAACGGAGAAACAGAACTGTTGCAACATCTGTATCAGAGTTCTCCAACCTGCCAAATTTACAACGAGCTACTCTGTCGTACGATTACAGAACTGCTTGATTCGTGGACCTTGGAGCGACCCTGTCGAATTCTTGAAGTGGGCAGCGGTACTGGTGCACTTCTGTTTCATCTGGCGCCAATTCTGGAAACTCAAACCGTTGAATATACCTTTACTGACGTATCGAGCCTCTTCCTTCGACATGCAAAAACACGCTTTTCTCACCTGAAATTTGTTGAGTTTACCAATTTGGATCTTGATGCCGAATTACAGATGCAGGGTTTTGGTCCAGAGACGTTCGATTTGGTTCTTGCCTATGATGCGCTTCACCTATGCTACTCCCCAATACATACTCTGCAACGTTTGCACAATGTGCTGAAGCCCGGTGGAATTCTTGCATTCACTGAATTGACCAATGAACCAGCCTGGGCGCGCCTGGTATTCGGCATGCTTCGCGATTGGTGGCCGCGAAATACCGAAAATCGTTCGTCTGAATCTCCCTGTCTTTCCAGTGGTAGTTGGCAGAAAAATCTCAAGGATGCCGGATTTAAAAACATTGCCACACTGACCGACCGCGAAGATGATGGCGATGGCGTTCACACCGTGTTCATCGGAAATAAGTCTGGAACAATTCCAGTCAGTATCCAACAACCGTCCACTCTCAATCAAAGTCGTTTAATTTTTACGAACGGCGACCAGTTTTCAAACACATTTGTCCAACATTTTGATGTCGATTACACATTTCATGTGAGTTCTGGAGACACATATGTGCAGGATGGAAACCACAGATTCATCAACCCAAATGAAGCGGTCCACTTTACTCAACTCATCGGTGAAGTCAAACAGCGCGGCGAACTCCCGGATGAAGTTATTTTCCTTTGGAATTTTTCAGACTCAGGTACAAAAACCAAATCAATCGAACTGCTTATCCAAACATCTCCAGTTCTCGCTGCAACCTGGTTGATTCAGGCATTTGATCATCACGGCATTAATCCGCCACCTTTGATACTGGTCACTGCAAATGCTCATAAACTTAACAATTCAATGGACCTAGCTGATTGTCTGAGTGCAGGGCTATGGGGCTTTGGCAGAACCTTGCGCAATGAATACACAGAATCCAATGTAAGGCTCGTTGACATTGATCCATCCGATGATTCAACCGGAAGCGGACTCTACAACTACCTGATTTCTGATAGTGAATTAAAAGAAGCTTGTTTGAGAAATAACGACTGCTTCGTACCTATTCATCAAAATTTGGATGTCGATAGCCTTCGGGTTGCATCACCTCGTTACGAAGTGTTGTCAGGGTCTGGCGGCAGTAATCTATCTTCATTGAGGTACAGCTTCAAACACCTACCTGCTCTGAGCTCAACGGAAGTGCTGATTGAAGTTTCTGCTGCTTCTCTCAATTTTCGCGATGTTATGATTGCACTGGACGCCCTTCCGGAATCCTCAGTTATTGGCGGGAAAATGCAACGCTCACTTGGCATCGAGTGTACCGGGGTCATTACCTGTGTCGGCAAGCTGGTGAGACATCTGAAGCCCGGAGACAAAGTAGTCGCACTGGCAACCAACTCACTTGCGAGTCACGCCATAACCGAGCAGGAGTTTGTAATCCCGCTGGCGAAAAATCAAAGGCTTGTATCCTATTCCGGCATACCAACTGCCTATGTAACTGCACTGTATTGCTTTCAGGAAATTGTCACTCTCAAGCCGACTGATAAAGTGCTAATACACTGTGCATCCGGTGGTGTCGGCCTCGCCTTGATCAAATTTGCACAACATTACGGTGCGACCATATTTGCGACTGCTGGGACACCGGAAAAGGTGCGCTACTTGCACCTCTGTGGCATCGAACACGTCGCGGATTCACGCAGCATTTCATTTGTTGATGATGTAAAGAATTGGACCCACGGAAAGGGTGTCGACGTGATTGTCAATATGCTAGGCGGTGAACTAGCAGCTGCGAACCGCCATGTTCTAGCTGAAGAAGGAATCTTCATTGAACTCGGCAAATACGAAGGTCGAGAAAGTGTTTTAGGTCAGATTCAGAAAAGTAAGCCTGCTACAAAAGTTGAGATCGTTGATATCGACGCTACATGGCTTAAGCAACCAAAAATCATCGGACAGTTGTTCAGACAAACCATTCAGAAAGTGAGTGAAAAAGAACTACCGTTACTCCCCTTTCGTGAATTTCCTGCTGCCCATATAAGTGAGGCTTTTCGCCTTATGGCCAATGCTGGTCATATTGGCAAAATCGTACTCACCTCGGACGCTAATTTACCTCTTCAACAAACTTTGATTCTCCCTGATGCAACTTATGTCATCACCGGTGGAACTCGAGGATTTGGGCTTGCTAGTGCGTTATGGTTGGCTGAAAATGGCGCGAAAAACATTGTTGTCATCGGACGCTCGCCAGAGACTTCCGCTGATCTTGAACAAATTATTCAAAAGGCTGCGAAGCGGGACTGTCTGATCACGACCGTCCGTACTGATATTGCTGATTTTGAACAATTTAGGGCGGCATTCGAAACTGCCTGTCACGATCTACCTCCAATTCGCGGAATGCTTCATTGCGCAATGAATATTGAGGATAGCGCGATTGTTAAGCTGACGCGTACACAATTCGACAAATCAATGAATGCGAAAGTACTGGGAGCATGGAATCTACACCAGCTGACGTGCCACCTCGATCTGGACTTTTTTGTGCTCTATTCATCGGTTACCTCGTTGCTAGGACCTGCCGGGCAGGCTACTTACTCTGCCGCCAACTCAACTCTCGATGCCTTGGCTGATTACCTGAGGAATGAAGGTGTTCCTGCAGTCGCGATTAACTGGGGCGCTGTTTCTGATTACGGGCATGTTGCTGACCATCCCGAACTGTCAACAGCAGTTGGCAAGCAGTTTGGTATTGATGCCTTGCCAGCCAGTGAACTGTTATCCACATTGAATGGGGTGCTAGTTAGCTCTCAAACTCCACACATTGTCGTCAGTGGAGGCCGTTTAATCTCGGGCGATCAATTCAGTAGCGCACATGAAAATTCAACCTTAATCACCAGCCAGTCCAAACAAGAGTCAGCAGATGAATCCGACCATATCAGTAGTCTGCAAGAGTTGGTTCTGGATTGTGTTTCTAGAGTTCTGGAATTTCCGAAAAACGAAATAGAACTCGATGAACCAATCATTAACCTAGGAATAGATAGTTTGCTGGCAGTTGAACTTTCGCATCTATTGCGATCGAACTGCAGGATAGACATCAGTGCAGCATCGCTGCTGGATCAAGTTTCAGTGAGTGAAATCTTAAATCAGATCAATCTTCAACCCTTAAGCAAGTGACTAGGTAACCAACATTAATCTACTCACTGATTTCGGGCATTCAAAGCCTCCAAGCGGTGCGTGACTGCGCTCCGACCCACGCGAAAGATTTGTATATTAATTCATGCTGTGAATGAATATCATTCACAGCATGAATAGAAACTCGTAGCAATTGCAGAAGATACGAATTATGGAGTTTGTGAATTGTCTGCTTAGTAAATTTAAAAAGGGAAGTATTGGATGGTAGAAACTGTATTAAGAGATATTTCACAAGGGGTCTGCACATTGACGCTCAATCGTCCAGAAAAACTCAATGCACTCAACTATGAGATGCTCAATGAGTTGCGACAGAGCTTGGCTTCAGCGTTGGACGACTCTGACGTTGGTGTGGTCGTGTTGCAAGGCGCCGGTAACGTTTTTTGTTCCGGAGATGATCTGGACGAATTTGACGAGTGGAATTCCAGCGAATCCAAGGCGCTGGAACTGATCGAGTGCATTCAGGACATTGCGCGTCAACTTGTGCTCGGTGAAAAAGTAACAATTTGTACAGTGCACGGCTGGGCTGTCGGCAGCGGATTAAGGCTCGCTGTCAATTGTGATTTGGCGATATTTGGAGAATACACACGATGCGTTTTTCCCGAATTTTCACTAGGCTTTTTTCCAACCGGAGGTATCGCTGCGCTACTACCACGAACGATTGGACATGTCCAGACCAAAGAAGCGATGCTATTGGGTGAAACTTTCGGTGCAAACGACGCGCTGAAAATGGGCATTGCTTGGAAAGTTGTGTCCAGAAGCATCGTCCACGAAACCGCTCAGGAAGCCGCAAAACAGATTGCCGCGTTACCTCAGCAAGCTGTTGCCGATTTCAAACGGGTTTCTAACCAGATCAATCTGTCTGATTTCGAGAATATGCTGTCGCTTGAGAAGGAATCGGCTTTGCGTGCTATGTTGGACCCACAAACCCTTAGGCGAGTCAAAGAGTCACGGTCTCAATAGGCAGAGTAACCTGGTTTTTCACTTTGCTGCAAGTTGAAATTTTTGCAAGATCAACTGAATTTCTATCGAATATCGAAGTGATGGACGTCCTATAAATTCAAAGCATACGTCCGGGACTAATCACTCCCAAATATTGACATCAATGCCCTGCTCAATTAGATGATCAGCGCGATCCGAAAGGTAACGTTGAAAGTTTGGTTGTTCCAGAAAAGCCTCACTACTGACATATTCAAACAACCCGGAAGTATGGAATTTCCTGAACCAAGCCTCAGATCGAATGACCTCCTTTCCGTTCTTGTCGAATAGAACAATAGTTGGTGCATAGCTAATATCAAGACTGGTAGCCCAATCGCGAAAGCTTCTTACGTTGCCTTCAATATCCGTCAGTTGATCGTTTGACCACATATCCAATTGAACAACATTGAAATCGTCCAGAAACTTGCTGACTTCCGGGTCTGCAAGCACTTTGTTGTGCAGCGTTTCACAGTTCGGGCATTCCTGCTGTTCGAAAAACACAGCGAGTGGACGGGAATCCCCATGCCGATTCAAAATATGCGGAGGTCTCTGAAAGAAAGGCTGTGAAATCAGCGCCTTCTGACTGGCACTAGTTCCTGCATGTGCTGCCCGCACAAAATCTCGGTACGGTGTCTTCTTTTCGTGGTGTTCTGCTACATAGGATAACGCCGTCAGAAAGTCGCGTGGTGGCAGATAGCCGTTAAGTTTAAGAATTGCTTTACCTTTCTCATTAAAGAAGAGCAGTGTTGGTGTGAACTGTACATCAAGTGCCTCGGAAAACTCCTTTTCTGTATATGCCTGTCCACCGACAGTAACGACCTCCCGATCACCCCAGATATTGATTGAAATCACATCAAACTTTTCCTGAACCAGTTCCAGGATGTTCTTCTGGCTCAAATTTCGTTCAACCAGTAAATTACAGTAAGGACAGCCATCCTGTTGAAAAATTAGCAGGAGGCGCTTACCTTCCTCCGCCGCTTCGGCGACATCGTCACTGAATTCGAGGAAACTTTCTTTGAACCAGTCTGGATATTCAGTTGGTTTGGCGCCAAAAAACGTGCCTCTTTCAATACTGCTGGCACTACCTTCAGCGCTATTTTCTTGAGCATAGGTTGGAAATGCTACCCACACAAATACCAACAGCAAAATCAGTTGAAGATAATGGTTCGAAATTTTCAAAGGTTTCATATTTCTATTTACTGGAGATTAATATTGAATATTTGACAGTCTTTTCTTTATGTTAATCTTAGACAGTGGTGATTTGTGAAGTGTTCAAAATTTGCCAGCTTTAAAGCTTGCACTTTTCCTGATGTCTTCTGGAAAGTTTATACCAATAGACAGGGTCCCAGTATCCCCGAGCCCGTGCAGATGTATTTGGCAACACCCAGATTTCCGTTGATTTTATCTTTAACCCTCTCTGCAAACCATAATCAACTGGAATTGATTTTGAAATACGGTAAGCTTCATTTGCAAACATTCGAAAATTATTCTTGCCGTTGAATGCCAGAATTTTCGGCTGAAATTGCTCAATCTTGTCAAGTAATGCCCGCGGATTATCCCCACTGCCAGTGAGTTCGTGGTCGCTGCCAAATTCAGTCTTGTTGATGTCAGTCAGTCCTATACCATAGCGAGGTAATTGTGCATAGTCCTCAGGTTTCAACTGACGCTCTGTCAACCCCGACTCGGCTAGAATTTCCCAGAACCTGTTGCTGAAATGAGCGTAATAAGCCCGTCGACGGGCTGATTCCGGACTTGGCGCTCTTCCACAAAAAACTGTGGTCAATCCTGATTGAAGTACATCAGGAACAATGAAACTGTCTGATTGGACTGCCATCAACCTTCAAAATCACTGCAGAAAAAGGTCAAACTGCATTTACCATTGCTGAATGTTCATCCCGACTTTGATTTGTTCAGCACCAAACATTCTAATTGTCTGATTGGTGCTCATTGATTGAACTGTCTCGTCTAGATCATCAGCGATTCGCATTTCTTCTATCACATTGTCTCTAATTTTGAGTATTGCAAAATCCTGTTGAATCGGATCTTGCCGTTTAACTCCAACAAGTTCGATCGAAGTTGATGCGGAAATCTTAAGTCGATTGAGAGCCCGCGGCGAAATTTCGCTTTGATATTCCGTCAAGTACTCCTCTGAAATCATTTTTTCAGCCGTCATCTCCGCCATTTCGCTCTCTTCGGTACTCAGTTCACCGATGAAAACGGCATCGGAAAAATCCCGGCGATATTCTTCGATCAAAAGATTCGGCAATTCTTGCCAATGTTCTTCCTGACCTTCCCGTTTTAGTGTTGTAATCCGGTCAATCATGGCAGTCAACGCCATTTCGCGAAACGCGGCACAAGGCGAGTTGATGATATGCGTCATGACTTCAGCGTTGAACTCATTGAGTACATTTCCCACAACCACGCTTGCCTCACCAATCAGTCCGCCGCCAATTCCTGCTATTCGACGGCCTAGTACTTCAATTTCGTTAATGTAACGAAGTTCTGCATTGATGCCAATATTGTTCAACATACTGATCGGTTGACGCAAACGGTCTCGGTAGACAACCGTGGGGATTTGAGAACTTCGCGTTTTATGAAAAACCGATTGGTAAAAGAGCTGCTGATTGTCAAGAAAAGTTACACCACCTCCCAACCTTCGGCGTACGACTGGATAGCCAAGTTCAGTGCGCATTCGACCATCCAAAACATGTTCAACATTCTGGTGGTATCCAATGCAGAAATAAGGACTTTTCGGCCGACAGATAATAACCGTGTCGGCCGATTCGAGGGTCATACAGGTAGCGACTGCGTGATAGATCGCCTGCGAGTCCAGCCAGGAAACAAGTCCCAGATTCAGAATTCTCAATCGTGGTGATGGTCGCATTGCTGGCAAAAACTAATCCGCACGGCATATTTAGCAGACTCTGACCGTCAATCTTCTTTAATTGAGAACTACGCCTCTTCTAGAGCTTCGATTGATTCCGGTATGGTTTGACCGCCATCTACCACGATGGTTTGACCGGTAATGTATGCCGCTTCGTCCGATGCAAAAAATAGTGCTGCGTTGCCAATGTCTTCGACAGAACCTAATCGCTTCAGTGGAATTGATGCTGCCATAGTCTGTAAATAATCAGCTCCCAAACCCTCCAAGCCTTCAGTAATGATGTTTCCAGGCATTACTGCATTGACTGTGATTCCGTATTTCGCAAACTCCATGCATGCAGTTTTCATAAATCCCAACTGACCAGACTTACTCGCACCGTAGTGAGTCCAGCCTGGGTAGCCGGTAATTGGACCAGTGATCGAAGATGTAATGATGATTCGTCCCGAACCGCTCTCTTTCAAATTTGGCAGACAGCTTTTGATTGTTAGAAATGTGCCTTTCAAATTTGTTCCAAGCACCAGATCCCACTCATCGCTCGACATATTTTCCAGATGGTTCTGGGGAAAAATTCCAGCGTTGCAACACAAAATATCAATTCCACCATGTCTTTCAGCCGCGGCTGAAGCCATTGCGTCCAGACTATCTGAATTCGTCACATCCGCTGAAAATGCAGCTGCGGTTCCGCCTTCGCTACGAATTTCATCTGCTGTTGCTTCAGCATCATCCAAACCGCGCGCAACGATCAAAACCTTTGCGCCCTGCTTGGCGAACACCTTGGCGATGCCCTTTCCGATGCCTTTGCTTGAACCGGTTACTACGACCGATCTGCCTTCTACTGATGTCAGCATTTCTGTTCTACCTCCTGTTGAAAAGGTCAATAAACGAATTGTTCGTGACTAATTTACTGATTATTGTCACAAATTTTCAGATTATTCGCCTCAAATAATTGTGTTATCAAAAATTTGCTGTCTAGTGTCAAGTTTTGATTTGAGATATTCCTTAAATTACCCTGCAATAGGTTAGGGTTCTCCGTCTACAGGAGAACAGAGGAGGTTCAAATGCAAGAAACCAAACAGGAATTTCTCGAACGAACGAAGCAGTATTGGAATCCTGGGAAAACCGCCGACTGGCAAAACTTCGGTGTCGACCTCGTCATTGATCGCCGCGAAGGATACTATCTCTACGATATGGATGGACGCCGACTGATCGATGTCCATCTCAACGGTGGTACCTACAATCTTGGACACCGAAATCCTGAAGTAGTGGCTGCAGTCAAAGAGGGCATGAAATATTTTGACATCGGCAACCATCATTTTCCATCCCTGATGCGAACGCATGTCGCACAAATGCTCGCTGAATGTACTCCTGAAGGTTTGCAATATACCATTTATGCATCTGGCGGCGGTGAAGCGATCGATATCGCACTCAAGTGTGCACGCCACGCATCTCAAAGACGCAAAATGATCTGCATTGATCATTGCTATCACGGCCATACAGGGCTCGCAGTACAAGTTGGTGATGATCGATTTTCGAAGCTGTTTTTGAGTGATGCGCCTCAAACGGAAGTAGTGAAAGTTCCTTTCAATGATCTTGAAGCAATCGAACGCGAAATTCGCGTTGGGGATGCGGCCTGCGTCATTATGGAAACGATTCCTGCCACTTACGGATTTCCGATGCCCGATGAAGGCTATCTGAGCACTATTAAAGCCGCATGTGAAAAAGTCGATACGTTCTTTATTGCCGATGAAGTGCAAACGGGTTTAATGCGTTGCGGTGAAATTTGGGGGATTGACACCTATGGCGTCAAACCCGATATTCTGGTGACTGGCAAAGGACTGTCTGGAGGTATTTATCCGATTGGCGCAGTAGTGGTCAACGAGCGCGCCGGTGCCTGGCTCAAAGAAGATGGATGGGGACACATGTCCACTTTTGGCGGAGCGGAGCTTGGCTGTATTGCTGCTGCCAAAGTCCTTGAAATCTCCAATCGGCCCGAAGTTAGATCCATGGTGCACTATATCGCCCGATACATGCGGAATGGACTGGAACAGTTACGTAAAAATTACTCAGACTTCTTTGTCGGTATCCGCCAGCGCGGGGTTGTGATTGGATTGGAGTTCGGGCACCCTGAAGGTGCCGTTCACGTAATGAAAGCGTTGTTCAACAATGGCGTTTGGGCTATATTTTCCTCTCTTGATCAAAGAGTTTTGCAGTTTAAGCCTGGCATTCTCGTCGATAAGGAACTTTGTGACGAGATTTTGAACCGTTTGGATACAGCATTGGTTCAAGCCCGGGCATCTGCATTTAATCATGGATCAGCAAACCGAAGGACGACTACCGAAAAGCAAGTCCAGAAGGAAGAATTGGCTGATGCCGCTTAAGTAGATTGGTGGAGGAATGAATGCCAAAATTTGAAGACTTACCACACGAAGAGCAATTGGTGCTACTGGAACGCGTCGCGATAAACGCAGTCGCTCACTATGATGTACCATCTGACGTCTCAGTAGAGATGATTAACCTGTCGGAAAATGCAACCTATCGCATTGATGATCATGCAACTTCTCGAAAATGGGCATTACGCGTTCACCGAGAGGGATACCACTCATACACCGCAATCCAGTCCGAACATGCCTGGACTGATGCGCTGCGTGAGCAGGCAGGAGTCATCACCCCTGTCATTGTGCCTGGTAAAGATGGCAAAAACATTCAATCAGTCGAAGCGGAAGGAATGCCAGGAGGTCCGAGAAACGTAGTGATGTTTGATTGGGAATCCGGCATCGAACCTCCCGAAGAAAACCTCCTCGGACCGTTTGAACTTCTTGGCAGCGTTTCTGCTCAAATGCACAAGCACTCAAAGCACTGGCAACGACCGGAATGGTTTGAGCGTTATACCTGGGACTTCGTAACCAGTATTGGCGATAAACCGCACTGGGGCAGATGGCAGGATGGTATGGGTGTTAATGATACAAATCAGGCATTGTTCGGTAGAACTGCTGATTTAATCAACAAGAGACTGCAAGCTTTTGGTCAGGGACCGGACCGCTGGGGACTTGTTCATTGTGACATCCGATTGGCAAACCTGCTGATTGAAGGCAGTGTCACTAAAGTGATTGACTTTGATGACTGTGGATTCAGCTGGTTCATGTACGACTGTGCCACAGCACTAAGTTTTATCGAAGGAAGGGATGATGTTCCTGAACTGATTCAGTCCTGGGTGAAAGGCTATCGCTCAGTGATGGACCTGTCTCAAGAAGATGAATCAGAAATTCCAACCTTCATCATGCTTCGCCGTTTGCTGCTGGTCGCATGGATTGGATCTCACTCTGAAACGGATCTCGCACAATCTATGGGGCTGGACTATACAAAAGAAACTGAAGGTTTGTGTGAAAAATATCTCACTAATTTCAGCTGAAGTATACAGGCTACAGATCTTGTCCCTTAACATTCAATCAACAAATCGCAGCCCGCCGAATGATTTAAACGTTACTTGTTTAACAGTCAAGATTTTCTCCTAAGTTTATTGATGTGCTCTCTACAAGTGACGTGATGCCAACATGCGATTGTGTAAAACCCGTATAACCTCGATACCGTAGTTCGTTTCTCTGTAGTAAATCACATGTCGCAAAACTGAATGCCTTCGATAACCTGCGCGTATATGTTCGCTGCTTGTCCCTGATTTTGGATTGTCCGCTAAAAACTCAAATGCAGCTGTCAAATCATCTGTGTAACGGTCGGCTTGTTCTGCGCTCCACGCAGCCAGCGAATAAAGCCAAACGACTTCCATATCCTCGCGGGCTTTGGGGCTTAATCTGTATTCAGCGGATTTTGTCGGCATGTTTCGCAGCCATTTCTTGTTTAAAGTGGCTGTTGTCAAACCGTTGCGACTCTCCGCTCTGTTCACCTTCGATTAAAGCGGCTCGGATTGATTCAATGTCCGCTTGTCCTGCTTGATCGCGGCGGATCAAATCGCGGAAATATTCGCTATCATTCGTGAACTGACCAGCGGCAATTTGTGCCTTTACCCAGCTATCTTGCTGGTCTGTGAGTGTGATTGTTTTGCGTGTCGTACCCATCAAATCGCCTCCAAGGGTGTAAATGTCATACTATTGGTGCAATATAGCACGATTTCACTGTTTGCCTAAGCTGTTTTTTTGATTAACCGGTTTTTTTTCGGATTCATTCCGTACGTCTGTATCGTCGCTAATTAACACGCTACGGCTCACAAGTTCATCGAGCGCGGCGCTTATCTTACGACGGTTGTCATTGCTCCTGCCCTGCTGCAAAAGCCCGCTATCGCGCTCCAAATTCAAGTACATGAATTGATAGTCATTCATAAAGCTGGCCTGTCGAAAGTGGTGTATCAACTGCTTGTAAAGCCAGCGCGTTAGCTTATCGTCGCAACTCATTAAGCGGTCATAATTCAACTGCCTATATTCGAGTTGGTTTTTCGTGTGGCTGACAAATAACGGCAAACGTGCTATGTGCTGCGCATCTGTGTCCGCTAGGTACTCGTCACGGCCAACGGTCACAAGGTCTTGCAATATTGAGCCTTTCCAGACTTCTTTACCCTAATCTTTACAGCGCGGTTCCGACAAACTTGACCGGAGTTACGCTGTTTTTCCTTTCAGTCAATTCCTCGACCACTCTGGTCTTTGTAACTTTTTTACTTCCTGAGAAACTAATTGAATCTGTACGTCAGATTCACAATGTAAAAGGGTTATTGATGATTAATCTTAGTCGAATCAAACTAATCACCTTCGCTGCAATTTGCCTAGCAGCAGTTACCTCCAGCACCGCATTTGCCGCTGAAGATCCTGTTTTTTCCAACTGGAGAAACGTTGCAATCAGGGGGTATGACACCGTGGCATACCACTTGGAAAAGCAACCCGTAGAAGGAGATAAAGAATTTACCGCGGAATGGAATGGTGCGAAATGGCATTTCAAGTCAGCTGAAAACCGTGATCTCTTTCAGTCCGACCCGGAGAGGTGGGCGCCAAAATACGGCGGGTATTGCGCCTGGGCTGTTTCAAATAACTATACGGCGTCAACGGTTCCCGAAGCCTGGACTATTGTTGATGACCGTCTTTATCTGAATTTCAGTTTGAGCGTGCAAAAACAGTGGCGCCAAGATATTCCGGGCAACATAAAGCGCGGTGATGCCAATTGGCCTGGAGTACTCAACAAATAATGCCTCAACTATTGCAAGAGGCTATTGCAAGAGACATGAATCCCTGGTTTGGGTAACGAGAGTACTTCGACCTACCAGTCGCGCCCCGGAGTGTTCTCTATCATGTCTAGCACGTGAGCCAGAGCTTTCTGGGTGTTTTCTTCCGTTCCGGCGATGAATACCCTGCCAGAGACACCAAACATCTGGCAGTCTATCAGTACATTTTCTGCGACTGCATGTTCTGCCGCATTCGCAGCAGCAGCCGCAAAAAGTGCGGGAGCTGTTTCCAGCAATAGCATTGATTCGCCAGGAAGAATCATTGATGCATCCCTTTGTCGGTTGATGATGACCGCGTGCTGGTCAATGACGTTGCTTACAAGATCCGAATAAAGAACCCTTGGTTTCAACTGTGAGGTGGCTTCAAGTTTGAAGCCCGACAATATTGCCTCACCGGCCGCATGCAGGTCATTTAACTCAGGACTGTGTAATTCCAATATTCCAAACTGTCGTTCGACATACAGAATGCCTGGCTCAATAGTCGGTACTGACTTGAGCGCAAGATCAATGACACGATGTATGGCGAGTGCAGGTGCAATCTCAATGATCAGAGAATGCATACCCTGTAGTGGTACGTAACCACGAGCTCGCAACGCGGTTGCCATATAAGCCGCAAATTGCGTCTGCAGATTTTCAATCTGCAAGTAAACCCGCAAATCAACCACGTTGCCCTGCCCTACTGCTCACTCGCGTCTGATGGTTTTGGCGAACTGCAACTGAGTTCGCCAGCTTTTACCTGCTCCATTCTGTGAATGAACTACTTGCCTGCGGCAACGTCGAATTTTTTGACAACATCCGCATGCGGTCGCGGAATCACATGAACAGAATGGACCTCACCAACAGCACCAGCGGCTTCAGCACCAGCCTCTGTTGCGGCCTTAACAGCACCAACATCACCTCGAACCAGAACTGATACGAGACCGGCTCCCACCTGTTCTTTGGTCACGACTTCCACGTTCGCGGCCTTAACCATTGCGTCTGCAGCGGTGAACGCGCCGACGTAGCCGCGAGTCTCAATAAATCCAATTGCATTTGACATGATTTTCTCCGTTTTCAATAATTATGAAGTTAAAACAATATGTTATTCCTTGCTACCGACCTCTTCGTCGACAATTCCAATGACCAGCGCATCGATTACAGCATCACCTGATTCGAACCATCCTTTTGCCACTGAACCCTGAGTGATCAGAACCTGTTCACCAGTACCGGCTCCAAGTGGGTCGTATGCCAGAACTCTTTCCGACACTTCCCCGTTTTCAATCAGATCGATCTCTAAAAGTGCTCCATTCGGCAATTCGTCCAGTTTACGAGTTGCCCAAATTTTTCCCATTACTATTCCTACTTTCATGGCTATTGCCTCACAATTTGAAGTTTCAGTCGTCGCGCACGATCTCGTGCGAGTGGAGTCAATATGACATTCCTGCTGATCTCAATACACGAATGGTTCTTGGCAAGTGCCAAGACCTTTGATTCAGTTAACACGCCCGTCTCAATTCGTCCGGTAGAATCTGTTTCAGTTTTTGATTTACCATTTGATTCAGAACTCCTGTTTGTCCGACGCGAAGGGGCATCAGAACCATTCCGATGACCAGTTTCGGATGATTGGAACTTCATTCGCCCTGAGCGAATGAGTCCGGCAACATTCTGATCCTGCATACACTTTGCCAGGTCGATTGCAAACTCGTTAAGCTTTCGTTCATTGCCAAGATCAACGGCAACAGGTGTTTTGCAATTCCCTTTGGCAGACTCCAATATCTGCTTCATCAACTCGCAATTTGGCGCCACAGGTTCAGGTTTACGCTTTTTGTCCGCTAGCGGTAGCGCTTCAAGCAGTGCTTCTCGAACTGCAAGACGTATTTCCTCTCTAGAAAATCCCGGCTCACTCACGTCACTACATCCTTGCTTCCAATGCTTCTTCTGCGGCTCGAGCTGCTGCCCTTACGTCACTTTCCGGACCACTTAAATAAACCCGTCCGGTCGCACCTATCATTCGGTAGTCAACAACTTTGATATCAGCTGCTTTTTCAGCCTCGTTCACTGCCAGTATGCTGTATGAAGCGGGCTGCATTTCGAATACAAACAGCGATTCACCTGGCAAAACCATGGAACCCAATTTGTTTCGATTGATTAAGAATGCGTGATAGTCATCAACCCGCTTGACAATTGTCGAAGCCAGAATTTCAGGCGGCATCGCATCACTCGGTGCAGCATCCAGCATCTCAAGTACGGCTTCGCCACCCGCGACTACATCGGCAGTCAATTCCGAGTGAAACTCCAAATAACCAAACTGACGTTCTACGACAAGAATCCCGGGCTTAACATTGACATTCTTGAGTGCGATATCAGTGATTCTTTCGATGTGCAGGCCTGGAACAACTTCAATGATCATTGCGGCCATGTCAGTTTTGGGTAAATAGCCGCGAATCCAGCTTCCCAGATAGCACATCGTTTTCGGCTGCATCTGGTCAATAAATATGTAGGATCGGATATCCGCCATTAGTAGCGAGTCTCCTGAACGAGATGCAATGAGCGAATCTCTTCAAGAATGATCTTGTGGATCTCTGCTCTTAAATCTTCACCAGTCAGAGCATTGTTCCCTGAAGAGTGCAATCCAGAAGTGTGTGAATCGAAGCCATCCGCGAACGAGTAGTCGATCACCTCATCCGGGTGACGCACTTTTGGGGTTGGCTGTGATTCAATGAGCTCGTATTCATTCATGTCGATTTCAGAATCTTTACTGAACGCAATCTTTGACCACTGAACCAAATGGTGAGGGCCGACATTGTCAGCAACTGAACTCCTACCAAAAAATCCGGTTCCGACAGTCATTGTCGGTGCCAGATTAGTATCAAATCCGGATGCACCAGTACTGCAGGGAGCATTAACGGGAGTTCTCAGAACTGCAAGTTCAGATCCAAACCGGAGTATCATCTGCGGGTCTCTACAGTGAATGGCTGCTGAATGGCCGCTACCCATTCTGCGAGTCATGGCGTTGCAGGATTTCATTGCAGCGTCGCGTCCAGCCACTTCGTAGAATCCGAGCACTGGGCAAAGTTTCTCCCGGCTCAGAACATAGTCGTCTCCAATCCGTTCCAGATTCACCAGAAGCACTCGCGTATTTTGCGGTACCCGAATTCTGGCCCGTTCTGCAATCCACTCCGCAGACTGACCGATAACAGCAGCATCAAACTTTCCCTCTGGGAAAAGAACTTCGCACAGACGGTCGCGTTCTTCGTCGGTGCACAAATAACAACCTTCTTTTTTTAGTGCTATGACCAGGTTACTACTAATGTCCTTGTGTGCAATGACTGCGGATTCGTTAGTACAAAGGATGCTGTTATCAAATGCTTTGCTGTTTGCTATGCACTTGGCTGCTAATTCAATATCAGCAGTTTTGTCGACATAAGCGGGACAATTACCGGGTCCGACACCGAGTGCTGGATTGCCGGAACTATAAGCAGCCCTAACCATGGGTGTTCCGCCGGTCGCAAGAATGACATCAATGCCATCTGAACTCATGATCCCGTTGATGACCTCCAGAGTCGGATTTTCCACTACCTGAACAACACCATCGGGAGCACCTGCGTTCTCTGCGGCCTCAGCAATTTTTCGTGCCGCATCCGAGCAGCATTCGCGAGCTGCAGGGTGTGGACTAATCACAATTGCATTGCGGGTCATCAAAGCGAGCAAAGCCTTGAAAAACACAGAACACACTGGGTTGGTTGAAGGTGTTAAGGCAAATATCACCCCAGCGGGTCGTGGAATTTCAATGACCTTGCGTTTGTGATCAACCCGATTGCGAGTGAAATCATGATTTTTGTAGTGCTCATAAATTCCCTCGCTGCACAGCCGGTTTTTTAGTTCTTTGTGATCAGCGTTGCCGAAACCGGTTTCTGCTACGGCCCAGTCGGCGTAGTATCTGGCAGTTTCTTCACCGACTTCAGCAACGGCTTTGACAATTCGCATGACATCGTCATGGCGAAAGTTGGCGTAAGCACTCCCAGCCCAGCGCGCACGATTGACGACTCTGGTCGCTTGGAATATTGGGGTTGGTTGTGAATGGACCGGCATACCTTCCAAAAATAATGAACACAATTCGGGTTCGTAGCACAGAATTCTATAGCCCCGTATTGAAAGCGATCTTGACAGTTCAAACCAAATTGTTGACTTCTGAACGCGAAAAGACGACTACTCGCACACAATTGTTCAAATTCATTTCAATTGAGGTCAATGAGAGAAGAACTACAAATCAATGCAGATTTAGACTTGAATTTTTATAAATTGTCATTATTGACAATTTATAATTCCAGGTGAAATTCAATCAAGAATATTGAGGTCTATATGCCACGTCCAAGTCTCAAAGAAATTCGCTCTGAGCAAATTCTGATAGCCTATGCGAAGTGCATCTACCAATTTGGATTTGAAGGGGCAACACAAGAGAAGATTGCTAAAGAAGCAGGTGTCAAGCGCTCAATCATTCGCCACTATCTGGGAAATCGAGAAGACATGATTGGAGCACTCATTGACTATGCGGATCAGAAATTTGATGAAGACGTATGTGAGCTCATGCAATCACTTCCGGAGCTGAATCGCATCGATGCGCTGATTGACATACTTTTTGATCCACGTTATGCATCCGATGAAAATTCTGCCGTGATGCTGCAGGCCCTTGTATTGGTGTCTGGCAAATACCCTGAAATCGGAACAAGAATTGTCGCCTGGAGCAATACTCTGATTGATTCCGTTCAATCTGAGTTGCGGCAGACGTATCCAGAAGCTTCAGAAGATCAGATCTTTCAGGTCGCTTTTGGAGTCGTTGCGCTTTGCTTCAACATTGATTCATTCAGTCAGATTTCAATACCTCAAGAATGGTGGAGTGCCTCAAAAAACGCCGCCTATAGCCTTATCTCAACTCTAAACTAAAAAATTATGGAAATTCTTCAGCAAACTTTTACCGAATACGAAATTTACGGCTTCAGTACGTTGCTCGAAAACTGGATGTATGTCATATCAGGTGGATTGCTCTTTCTTGAACTCCTGAAATTTCTGTTCAAGAAACTGATGAACTGGAAGCTTGCTGGTGATGGAATTACTAATTTCGTCACCTACGCTGCCTTTGTACTCCTGTACTACATAGTGCTTGGTTCAGTTTTCATAACAGTCTACTATTCCGCCTCCTACTATGCGATTGCCACCATACCCATGACTACCTGGTCGATCGTTCTTTGTATTGTGCTCGCTGATTTCGCTTACTATTGCGAACATCGTTTTTCACACAGAACGGGAATTGGATGGTCATCTCACACGGTGCACCACAGTTCGCCCTATTTCAATATCACAGTGGCATACAGATTTGGCCCGCTAGATGGTCTGATTCCAATCGCGTTTCACTTGCCTTTGATACTTGCAGGATTTCACCCTGCCCTAGTCTTCGTCGCTGAAGCGATTGTGCTGCTTTACCAAACCCCACTCCATACTGAATTGGTTGGCAAACTGCCCAAACCAATTGAGTGGATTTTCAACACACCATCGCACCACAGAGTTCACCACGGCAGGAATGCTCAGTACATTGACAAGAACTACGGAGGGATTTTCATCATCTGGGACCGAATGTTTGGAACATTCGAAGAAGAAATTGAAAAAGTTGATTTTGGAATTTCAGACCCGATCAACTCCGTGAATCCGTTTGTTGTCTGGTTTCACGGTCTAGCCAGATTAATCAGAAAAATGGCATCTGCCAGACGCATCGGTGACGCTCTGAACTACTTGATCAAACCACCGAGTTGGATGCCAGAAAAGTTTGACAAAACCGTCGCGATCAAGTCAGATTCTTAGTTTGAGAAAGATTCGGAACTTCGTCCAAGCAGATAAACTTCACTGATTGCAACGGTCAAAGTGGCAAAGTCGATTTTTGTGATGGACTTCATTTCAGAGATGATGTTCGCCAACATTCGACATCCAACCCTGTTTGACTCCATCCACATCTTGACTGCCTGTTGAGGACTGTCGGTTCTGGCCTGCTTCACAGCATCACTTGTAATCGCATGCTGATGGGCATGAATGTCGTCACTCAGTCTGGATTTGGCGAGGCCATGCCATTGATTTTCAACCGGTAGATTCGCGACTTGCTGACGAATCCAGATCAATTCAAGTTTTGCGCCAATATCAAAGTAAACACTTGACACGAAAGCGACAGATTTTCCCGTTTGCCTTATGATTTCAACAATATCCATAGCAGTAGACAGCGGGATGCATTGAACAACTTTTTGTGCAAGATCTTCCGGAACGTTGTTATCAAGAAGGTTCTTCAGGTGCACATTGATCTGATCAGTGTATTCTCGACTCAACACATTTGAAAGCTCACTGGCCAAGGCTTCAACGTCATTCCGGTAATACTTCACCGTCTCTTCAATATTGAGTGGATGACTTCGATGCCGTAGCAGCCAAATAGTTGCTCGCTCAAGCAAGCCCGCTGCAAATTTCAACATTTCAAACTGGCTTTGCGCGGGCACTTTGTTGTCTAGTTCTTCGATTGATGACCAAATCGTACGCATGTCGAAAATTTCCCGCGCAGCACAGTAAGACCGCGCAATGTCGGCAAACGCTGCACTCGTCAATTCGTGCATGCGATAAGCAAACGTCGGGCCGACTCGGTTGATCATGTTATTGGTAACATAGGTTGCAATAATTTCCCGTTTTAGGCGATGATCATCCATCTCTGTGCTGAATGCCTTCGATAGACGGTCAGGAAAATAGTCATGCAAATCTCTAGCCAGGTACGCGTCCTCCGGCATATTTGAATCTAAGAGTTCTTCATAAAGCGACATTTTTGAATAGGCGAGTAAAACCGAAAGTTCCGGAAGTTTGAGTCCGAGACCAACACCCTCGCGTCGCTTTATTTCCTGCCAATCGGGAAGATTCTCAATCGCAGGGTTTAGCTCCCCTGATGATTCCAATTCCTGAATGTATTGACTGTGTTCTCTCAGCAGATCATTGGAACAAACATTCAGCAAACTGAGTGCCTGACTTTGCTGATAGTTGCTTTCTAGCACCAGTTCTGCAACTTCATCGGTCATCTCACGCAGCATTTTCTCGCGCTGTTTGGCTGTCATCTCACCGATATTGACAACCTGATTAAGCAAGATTTTTATGTTGACTTCGTGGTCAGAACAATCTACTCCACCAGAGTTATCGATTGAATCCGTGTAGCAACGGCCACCGTGCATGCAATATTCGACTCGGCCTAACTGAGTCATACCCAGATTGCCACCCTCTCCGACTACCTTCGCACCGAGTTCATTACCATCGACCCGTATGGCATCATTTGAGCGATTCTCGGTGTCAGCATGAGATTCAGTTGACGCTTTAACATAAGTGCCAATCCCTCCATTCCACAACAGATCTATGGGTGCTTGCAGCATTGCATGCATCAGCTCGTTAGGCGTCAGTTTGGTCTTTTTAATGTTCAACCGACGCTGTACCGCAGGTGATATATCAATCGCTTTTGCAGTTCGATCAAAAACGCCACCCCCTTCTGATATCAGTGTTTTGTCATAGTCTTTCCAACTCAAGCCAGGTGTTGTAAACAAACGCTGTCTTTCCTTGTAGCTGGCTTCACAATCTGGATTTGGGTCCAAAAATATTTCGATGTGATTGAAAGCGCCGACCAACTGAATATGACGGGAGAGCAGCATTCCGTTTCCGAATACATCTCCGCCCATATCGCCAATTCCAACTACTGTGAAGTCAGTCGTCTGGATGTCAACTCCCAACTCTCGGAAGTGGCGTTTCACCGACTCCCATGCACCACGGGCGGTGATGCCCATTGCCTTGTGGTCATAGCCAACTGATCCGCCTGAAGCAAATGCATCTCCTAACCAGAATCCATATTCTGCCGACAGTCCATTTGCAATGTCAGAAAAAGTCGCAGTGCCCTTGTCCGCTGCAACGACGAAATACGGATCATCATCGTCATAGCGTTTCACATTTGCCGGGTGGACAACTTTATTGTCGACGATGTTATCCGTGATATCCAGCATGCCTCTAATGAATATCGAATAGCAGGCAATCCCCTCATCCAACATGGATTTTCCGGGTTCAGGTGCTCGTTTGACAATAAATCCGCCCTTGGAACCGACCGGCACGATCACTGCATTCTTAACCATCTGAGCCTTGACCAGCCCTAGCACCTCTGTTCTGAAATCTTCCCTTCGGTCCGACCAACGAAGTCCGCCGCGGGCAACCTTTCCACCGCGTAAGTGCACCGCTTCCGTGCGCGGTGAATAAACGAAGATTTCATACATGGGACGAGGGTCAGGCATTTTGATGATTCGGGCACAGTCTATCTTGAAGGATAGGTAGTTATGCGGCTCACCATCTTTGTTGGCACAGAAATAGTTGGTGCGAATGGTTGATGTCATTGCATTTTTGTAACTTCGCAGGATGACATCCTCATCCAGACTGGATACTGCATCGAGATGAGAATCCATTACCTCTCTCACCTTAGTTAGTTCCTTATCTGCAGTGCCGGACGTTGGATCAAATTTCAGTTCAAAATATCGGATCAGGCTTTGCGTCATCGCAAGATTAGCAATGAGTGTATTGGTAATGTAGGTATCGCTGAATGAATGACCGATTTGTTTGAGATAACGACTGTAGGCACGCAAGACCGAGACCTGCCTCCAATTCAGGCCAGCTATCAGAACCAATCGATTGAACTGGTCATTTTCGGCATCGCCGCGCCAGATATTGGAAAATGCCTCTTCAAAGTCTTTGCGCTGATGTTCGGCATAGCGTTCCTCCGAGTGCCTCAGCGAGTAGTCATGCATCCAGATATAGTCATCGTCTGAACGCGTGATTTCGTAGGGGCGTTCTTCCTTCACCCAAAGCCCCATGTTTTCGAGTACAGGCAGCACATCAGAAGGAGAAATCTGTTTCTTAAAACTGAACAGTTTCAATCGCATTTGCCTTTGGTCGGATTCCTGAAGTGTTCGAAAGAAAGAAACAATCAGATCATTCTGTTCGCTTAGAGCAGACAGTTTCTCAAGATCTGCTGCAGTGACCCAAGGTGAGTAATCTTCCTTAAAGCTTGCGCTGAATGCATTCTCAAAGCTTCTCAAATACTGCGTACCCAAGTCTTCTCCGTAGCGCTCGATCGTCGCTTGATGAAGTGAGTCACGCCAGGTGGTCGCGGCGTCCTGAACCCTTTGCTGAATTTCCTCCAGGCTGACATTGGGCTGACTGTCCTTGTCAACATAGATGGTGTACTCAATCCGCGCCAGAACCGAACCTGAAAAGGTGGCAAAGAACTCTGAAGACTTGCCTTTGAGAGACTCCATCAGAATGCCCTCAATCTTGACACGCAACTCGCGGCCGAATAACTCGTGTGGAATGTAAACCAACGCTGAGTAGAAGCGTCCGAACGGTTCCCGTCTGAGAAAAAGTCTTACCCTATTTCGTTCCTGCAGTTCCAGAGTGCCAGCGACATCTTCGAAAAGTTCATCGACTGAAATTCTAAATAGCAAGTCACGAGGATAGTTGTCGATGATATTCGTCAATACGCGAATGCTGTGAGTTGTTTCCGGAAAGCGACTGCGCTGAAGTACAAGTTTGATTTTGGTGCGTAATAATGGAATCAGACTTGCGCTTCCGTTGTACGCGGTTGAACTGAATAGCCCAGCAACAGCCCGAATTCCAGTGAAATTGCCGGCCGCTGAGAATTTTGGAATAACGATTACATCCAGGTAGGAAGCTCGATGGATAGGCGAGTGAGAATTTGCTTTGGTAATGAGGATTGACTGGTCTTTGGCTTTAGCGAACAGCGCATCAATCGGCATAACGGTTGTAAGGTCATCGTAATCCCGAAATATACCAAGAACAGACTTTTCATTCAAAGTCATCCTGCCATTCTTTCTCCAATTTATTTCGCAGTATCCAAATAATGAGAAATTTCCAGCTGCCAGCCAATTGCAGAACTCTGCATAGTCTTCCAAACCAGTGTTGTCTGAGCGTTTTAACTCGTTCTCAAGGTTCTTCGAAGCCTCTTTCATTTTTACGCGAATCGGGCGCCAGTCTTCAACAGCAACCTGAATGGTCTTCAGAACTTTGCGCAGGCGTTTTTCAATTTCAACAAAATCACTCTCGTCGGCAGGTCGGTCAAATTCAAAGTGAAGAAACGATTCAAATACTCCGTCGAGAAAGTCAGCATTCAGAGGCGCTGCAATTCTCTGCAGCCCGCCGGATGCGTTTCTCTTCACGGCGAATACAGGATGAACAACGTGGTGAACCTTGCACCCTACCTGGTTTAACACCATCGAAACGGAGTCCACAAGAAATGGACGGTCCAAAGTTACGATTTCCAGAACAGCGAATTTTGAGCGCCACCCATCGCGTTCAACATCGGGAAAATAAAGTCTGATTTTGGTTTCGTCCAACTGTCGGGATTTACACAACTCGAAGTGCGCAAGCGCGGCACCTCTTAAATCAAATACGTCTCTTTGATTCAATTCCTCGTAAGCAACACCGTAATAGTAAGATCGAATGAAATCAGAAAATTGTCTGTCACTGGTACGCAATACACTGCGATCATCGCTTACCAGTCTATTGATCAACGCTTCAGTTTGATTTGAGTGCAGGATAGACATGGAATCCTCCCTAGGTTTGAATCCAAACTATATGTTCAATATACAATTTTGAACAAAGCAACTTTAGAGTGTTTGGTCTTCTAGCGTATCTTGTGCTATAGGCGTGATAATGTCAGATGTTGGCATTGCTAGAAGTTTGAAACACAGAATTTCCTATGCGCAGTTCTACACGATTATCGGCGGGTCTGCACCTAGAAGTTGTCCGTTCTGGGTCATTCACATGGTACCGGGTGGTTGTTTTCAGCCACTGAAAGAATCTCTCCAACCTCTTGACATTGAAGCCGGTATTGTTTGAATTGGTGTGCAAAGATCAATCAGGCGCTAACCGATGGGATATTTGGTACCAAAGGGTGTTGTCGCTGGACTGTGTACGGCGCTTCTTGCGATGCAGATGCTGAGCAATGGCGAAACTAGACAGAAAACTCCAGTAACTTTCGAACTGAACAAGGCGCGCAATACTTTCTGACCATGTGCCTACTCATCAACACCGCCCGCAAAAAAGACTGGGCTGCGCTAGAAACTCTAGCACAGCTGCGAAACCTGGCGCTGATGAATAATCTGCGCTTGTAAAAATCCTCCCCCGCACATAAAGCCGCTATGTATTAGTCCGGGCGGCCCCTGCACCTTACTGTTCCTGCCCTTCGTGCGAAACACCCGAATGTCTGTCAGAGACAATGCGCGAGACACAGGGTATTCATTCGCCGCGGAACAGCCGCATCTATTTACCATAATTTGCTTGATAACGGTCTGAGTACAAATTTTTCTTCAGTTCTCAAGTGCACAAAATTTATATCCGTTAAAGCGAATATGAATATAATATACGCTGTACAGTATAATTTTAATATATACGACTAGGAGTATATCAATAGAGGACAATATGGACAAAGTGATTCGCACTAATCGGGATCTTGGAGCAGTGATTCGCCTCGCACGTAAACAAAAAAAATTGAGACAACTAGATCTTGCCAGGAAAGCCGCTGTCAGGCAAGCGTCGATCGCGGATATCGAGAACGCTGCAACGACTGCAAACCTCAATACCATTACCAAGGTATTGTCAGCTCTGGACCTGGATCTTGCTATTGTTCCCCGTCGGACAACTGAATTTGACCCTATGGAGTATTGAACTTGGGTCGAAAACGTCAAAAACGCGTTTTAGATGTATACATCGGTAATAGTAGAGTCGGGCAGTTGATCCGTATTCCAAACGGTACTGTTTCATTTCGCTACGACCTGCAGTGGCTGTCGTCAAAACTTGCATTTTCCATATCTTTATCGATGCCGCTGTCAGACCGAGTCTGGTCTGGCGGCAATGCGCTTCACTATTTTGACGGGCTTTTGCCGGATAGTCATGCTATGCGACAAAAGATCGCGACGCAGAAACAGGCCGAGAGTACTGACACTTTTGATTTGCTTGCTGTCATCGGACGGGATTGTGTTGGAGCGCTCAGATTTCTACCGGAAGGCCACGGTCCGGGCAATCTGACAAAAATGAGTTATCGACCAGTGAACGAAAACGAGATCATTTCTCGATTAGCTTCTCTGCACAATAATCCGCTAGCACTTCAACTTGATGAAAATGAATTTCGTATTTCGATCGCTGGTATACAAGAAAAGACAGCCTTTATTTGGGTTGACAATCAATGGCAGTTGCCGCTCGGTTCGACTCCAACCTCTCACATTTTTAAACCCGCGATCAAGGAAAGTCCGACTGGCGCAGATTTTTCCGATTCCCCTTGGAATGAATGGTTATGCCTGACGCTTTGCCGTACCTTTGGACTTGAAGCCGCAAAAGCCGATGTGCATCATTTTGAGGACAAGCCTGTGATCGTAGTGAAGCGATTTGACCGAGTGTGGCGGCAGAATGTACTTTACCGGTTACCGCAGGAAGATATATGTCAAGCCTTGGGTTTCCCTCCAAATCAAAAATACCAAAGCGATGGAGGTCCCGGTATGAATGAAATTTTCAAACTCCTCAATAGCACAATTGCTCCGTACGAGGATCGACGGACTTTTCTGAAGTCACAAATATTGTTTTGGCTATTAGCCGCTGTCGATGGTCATGCTAAAAACTTTTCTATCTTTCTGGCACCGGCAGGTTATCGATTGGCACCGCTATACGATGTGATGTCGGTAGCTCCATACCCAGAATTCTCGATACAAAAGACGAAAATGGCTATGTCGTTCGGTGATAGGAAGTACTATCGCTTGAGCCAAATTCATCCTCAACACTTTCGCCAGTCAGGTAAGAAAGCAGGTATGCACGCACAGGACACGGACGACATCCTGTCTGAACTGATTGAGCAAAAGGACAAAGCAGTCGCTAAAGCAGAAGCACTCGCAGCTAAAACTGGAGTACCGGATTCAACAAGCGAGCCGATTTTAGATGGTTTGATGAAGCGATTCGCAATAATTGAAGCTGACCATATCCGACCGTGTACAAATGATTAACAAACCACACAGCGAATATTGAGATTGATGGCCAATGTCCGCATCGTATTTGGAGTTCTCACGATTCGAAACTAAAAGTACAAATTCTGGTGTAATTTGTTTCTTCGGCGATGGTGTCCCCGACATGCGAATTGGAAACCTATTAGAAACACAAAATCAAATTAATATTCAAGGACATTCCATTTCCAACCTCGATTTATAGATTTGAATTCAAAATTATGGTTTGGAAATTTCACAAAAACAAAATAGAATTTTTCGTAGCAATAGTATGTTTGTAGTATTGACATTTGTGTGTCATTACGGAAATGGTTAAAATCTTCAAACAAACTGCTTCTGTGTTTTCGCAATATTCCATCGAACCGTCTGAGATTCTCTACATTACCTAAATCATGCCAAGTAGTAATTTACATCTTTCAAGCCTTTCAATAAAAGGCTTTAGAGGTATTCGAGAATTATCAATACCGCGACTCAGTCGAGTATCGCTGATAACCGGTAAGAACGGTGTTGGGAAAACAACAATTCTTGAAGCAGTTAGGATGTATGCGCAACGCGGGCACCCCAGTGTTCTTTCAGAAGTGTTGGGTAAGAGAGACGAAATCACAACTCTAACTAGTAACGATGGTGATGAATTTTCCGTAACTGATTTCCTCACTCTGTTTAATGGACGAAACATTGAGCAAAATAAAAATTTTTCTATCGGTCCGACTAGCAGAGGGAACCAACTCAAGATCAAAGCAACCATGATGACTTCCATTGAAGCTTCGAAGCGGCTAAATATTGATGCAGAAGAAGTCGAAGAAGATGACCTTAGAGAAATTACAGTTTTATTCCGAAATGGTGTGCTACATAGGCTTCCATGGAGAATGCGTGCCAACTCTAGGCTGTTCACTCATCGTAGACCACACCATTATTTTTCAGGAATAGGGCTTGATAGAGGAGCCTCAACAAAGCGATCCAATACTATTCGCTGTCTGAACTTAGGTCCAGGGCTATTGGGTAGTGATTATGTCGCGAAAATTTGGGATGAGATTGCACTGACAGATGACGAAGATCGTACAGTTCGCGCATTTAGGGAGATTCTTGACATTCATGTGGAGCGAATTGCCGTAGTGGGTAATGGAATTCGTGCTCGTGGAGTAGACTCAGATAGAAGAATATTGGTAAAGGTTAGGGGAAATTCTCATCCCATACCTCTTGTAAGTCTTGGTGATGGTGCGTTCCGTCTTTTCACTTTCGCAGTGGCGTTAGCTAACAGTAAAGATGGATTTCTGGTTGTTGATGAAGCAGAAAATGGAATCCACTATTCTATACAAAAAATGTTCTGGAAATTGATATTGCAAACAGCGCAGGAACTCAATGTTCAGGTTCTAGCTACAACACATAGCTGGGACTGTGTTCGAGGTTTTGCACAAGCATTGCTAGATTCGGAGAAATTTGATGGTACTTTAGTTCGAGTTGAAAAAGAGGCGGAGGAAACATTTGCAGTTCCATACACTAAGAATGAAATTCAAGCAGCAGCCGAATATGGAATTGAAGTCCGATAATTTGGTTGGTTCTCATGCACCCTCATCCAGATGAGGCGAATTTCGCTATGCTTGTTGAAGGAGAAGACGATAAGCATTTTCTGAAAAGTATCTTCAAAAATAACTTCGATGCAAATTTGTCAGTTTCTATAACAGCTCATGCTGGATACCCCGATGTGCTCAAAGCTATTCCTGTAGAAATTAAAGCTCCAGGCCGCGAAGCTCTTGGAATAATTCTTGATGGAAATGACGATCTTCTAAAGCGTTGGACAGAAATTAGACAAGTTCTGAACGGTGTAGTGGATACAAATATTCCTCAAAAGCCGAAAATTGGTGGAACCATCATCAAGTCAAGTGAGCGATACCCTCGTATTGGAATATGGTTAATGCCGGATAATCGATCCAACGGTGAATTAGAAGATTTTGTCATACAGATGATACCCAACGAAGACGCTATTTGGCCCCTTGCTCAGATCTATATTGATGGAATTCCTACAGACATTCGAAGATTTAAAGATAGCAAGAAGCAAAGGGCTGAACTTTTTGCCTGGCTGGCAGCCCAAGAACTTCCAGGCCGTATCGGTTTTGCCATTAATCGAGGTGACTTAGATATAAATGGGCGCCTTACTCAACAGTTTGTTGCTTGGTTAAAGTTACTTTATCAATAATTCGAGGTAGTCTGAAGAATGAGTATTTGTAAAATGACGGTACCTCAATCTAGTAGATATCTTCGTCTCTCGCCGCTCATCAACGAATGGTATAGACTCATGAGATTCAGATTGACTTCGACCTCGTCAATTTCATCAGGGTTAAAAATCTTTCCATACTACGCAACAAATTCTTCGGCTCTTCTGAGCTTGTGTCGTTAATCCCTACAAGATACTCTAAGAATACATAGATTCCACAGACATTTTGAGTTGACAGCATTCGGCGCCATCAACCAAAACGGGATAGTCAACTTCGCTGTCGCAAACTACCTTGTAAATAACGCTGTGCTTTGGGGTGTTATCAATTCGGTGGTCTATGGTGTCAATGACAGTCCTTTTGAGAATATCAAGAGTCGAATCAAGACGCTCAAAGTGAAAAACCGATAAAAATCGTTGAAGCCATAACGAAATCTGTGAATAATGGAGCAAAATTGATTTCAACGGAATGCCAAAGTACAAAAGGATGTCGTACTAATCTTAGAATCATCTCATGAAAAATAAATCACTTCTTTTGTTCATCGGTGTACTTTTCATTGGCTTCTCACAGGTTTCCATGGCACAAACCTGGCAGGGTCATTCCATTCTTTATGAGTCCAGCAATTGCGATGTCCGAACATCAGGTGCGACGGTACTGCGTTGTGTAGGCACCAGCGGATGGCAGCAGATGAATCAGCTGTCTACACTGATTTTTCACTGTTTTCTGGGAAACCTGTCTTTGTCTCTTGGACACGCTACGGTCAATAATGAAGTGACGAATTACCGATTTGAAGACAATCTAGGACGTGTCGCGCAAGGAGTTGATCACACCAAAGTTTCTAAAGTACGCACAGGATTTTCGGAGTCAATTGATTCAGTTCCTGGATGGATCTACCAAAATATGACTGACGCGGACCACATCAGCAAGCTTTCCTACTATCTCAATGAGATGGAAGTTCAAGGACAGTTTGAGTTTTCGGCTGACGATCAACAATCATTCAAAAGGTTTCTTGAATTTTGCCGTGTCAATCGCAAATTTAAATCCGAAAAGTAAATATTTTCAAGAGAATGTGAAAAAAAACTTGAAATAGCGTTTAATTTAGTGCATTCTTTTCGATGCTTTCGGTTACAACCCCGAGCTAAGGCTTGCAAGAATGAGCATCACATTCGAATCAGGACTACACAGTTACAGTCCAAAGCCAACGGGAGATCAAAATCCCGAACCGGTGCCACATGTTCTGGCACCGGCTGCAACTGGTGTTGATCAATTTATCAATTCTCACGGCGGTGATGTCGACCGTGTCTTTGGTGAAGCCGGAGTCGATCCCAACTGTATCGGCAATCCGATGATCGGAATGTGCCTGAAGTCATTTTGCGGCCTTTTTGAATCAGCATCAGACAATACGCAAAACGACAATTTCGGTTTGTGGTTCGGTAACCAGTTCCAGCCCGATGATTTAGGACTCTGGGGTTATGCGGCGATATCCTCCCCCACTCTGGGAAATGCTCTGGACAATCTGATTGACTTGTTTCGGTATCACCAGCAGTGCTCAATGCTGAGGCTGACTGCCTCGAATAGCAATTCCTATCAACTTGCGTACCAGGTTCGAGACCCGAACATTGTTCAGCGCAGACAGGACGCTGAGTTATCGCTTGGAATGTTTTTCAATCTGATCCGCGAATGTATGGGAAAAGATTGGCATCCTGAAGAAGTCTACTTTGAGCATCCAAAACCTGAAAACAGCAAAGAGCACGAAAAAGCATTCGACGCACCGGTATTCTTTAACCAGAAAATCAATGCAATAGTTTTCAATCCGACGATACTTGAGAAATCAATGCCCAAGGCGGATTTGAAGCTGATGGCGATTACAAGAGCGTGTCTCGAGTCTTTGCATTCCAACACGCCAATGAATCAGAATCTGACTGACAAGATTCGGAATCTAATTCGGATCAAGCTGTCAGATGGTTATCCTTCGCTGGAGTCGATTGCAGAAAGCCTATATATGAGCACGAGTGCAATTCAGCGAAACCTTGCCTGGGAAGGCCTCTCATATACCGAACTCGTTGAGGAAGTCCGTAAAAGTCTGGCAGAGATGTACTTCAAACAACGAAATCTTTCTCTGTCTGAAATTGCATATCTGCTTGGATATTCCGAACTCAGCGCATTTAGCCGCGCATTTCGTCGCTGGACTGGACTATCGCCGCGAGATTTTCGAGGTCGAAATCTGGATTCTTAAGCTGATTCGCTCAGCCAAGCTAAATTTTTGGACGCCATGATGGCTACCCTACTTCGGCTACAGGAATGAATTTCAAGTGTTCATTCTTAAACGGACTCAATCCAAAAGATTGACCTCCATTCTTCAAGGTGTGTAGTGTCGATGGTGTGATGCTGAAATCTCTGAGCAATCTTAATTCTGCACTCAATCTGGCTTGCCAGCCCTCAATCTTCTAACAGCCAGAACAATCAGAAACGCGATCAGCAGGAATCCTGCCGCGCCACCCATGGTTAAAGAACCGAGAGTCGGAACCATCGGTGTGTAGCCTGACACCATTTTTGAGTAGAGCCACTCAGGGATAGTTTGATCAGCTCCTGTGGTGAACAGAGAAAGTGGAAAGTTGCCCCAGGACAGTAAAAATGCAAAAACTGCGCCTGAAATGATGCCAGGCGACAAAATTGGCAATGTAATTTCCCTCAATACCTGTAAGCGAGAAGCACCAAGATCATAGGCTGCCTCTTCCCAGACTGGATCAAAGCTATACACCTGGATGGACATAATCAGCGTAACAATGGGCAATATCCAGATCATGTGCGCAAATACCGCTGTGTGCCAACTTGTTGTGATCCCGAGCGATGAAAACCACAAAAGCAAAGCTAAACCTAATACAGCCTGAGGGAAGAATATGGGTAGCAGAATAATTCTCTGATACATCTTTCTCCCCTTCCAGTCATAACGGGCAAACGCAAGTGCGCCGAAAAATGCCAACACCACAGACAGTATTGTGACGAGTAGTGCAACGCTGAACGATGTCCAAAATAAATCACGGACTGACAGTGACTCAAATGCCTTCTCGTACCAGCGAGTGTCCCAGGCATTCACCGGAAATCGAAAATACCGCTGCTTTGTGAACGATGCCATGACGACTGCCATCATCGGCATGTACAGAAACAGCAACACTGTGAGTGTCCAAACGACAATCAGCGCACGAACAACTTTGCGTTGTAGCAGTGATTTCATGAGTTAACGTCGTCCAACCAATCGATCAAGATCGATATTGCGAAACAGAAAAAATATGATTACCAACGATAGAGTAATCAGCAACACCGACAAAACCGACCCTTTCGGCCAGTTCTGCGCAAATGTAAAGGCGGACTCGATGTCATCAGCAATCATTACGATGACTTGACCACCCAAAATTTTTGATTCAGCCAACGACCCGAGCGACAGAATAAAGACCAGCAGACTGCCAATCAGAATGCCTGGCATGGAGAGAGGCAACTCGACCTCCCAAAAAATCTGCAGCCTGGACGCACCCAGATCTGAAGCAGCCTCCTTGAGGGAATCCGGAACCATCGACATGCCAATAACCAGTGGGAAAAGCATAAACGGCAGATAGACATAAACCAGACCTAACACGACAGCGGGAACCGTGTAGAGCAAGCCGGATAGTGAGACGCCAAGCAAATACTGTAAAGAGCCATCAATTACACCATTTTTCAGCAAAAGCAAAACCCAGCCAAACAATCGAATGTTTTCCGAAATGAGTAGAGGCAATGCGACCAGAATCGTAATCAGTGTCGCCCACCGATTAAACAACTTTGTCATGCCATACGCGATGGGATACGTGATGACCAGTAGCAACGCAACTGTGATGACTGCGAGCATCAATGACCAGCCAAATGAAATGTAATAGCTCTGCGTTACAACTGACAGGTAATTCTCTAACGTCGGGACCTGATTAAGCGTGAACGTTTTCGGCGGCATGAAGCTGTAGAGCAGAACCAGTACCAACGGTCCTGCAAATCCAACAAGCAGAAATAAGCCAACCGGCACTGCATTCAACAAACCTGGTTGACGAATCCAGTCAGAGAATGACTTCATGGTGCTAAAGTGGTTTGATGATGATCAGGATATTGGACTGAATATTAGGAAGGAACCAGAATGGAGTCTTCTGCTCGCCAGCCTATCGTTACGGGCTCGCCTGCGTTACCAGAAAATGGATCATCCTGTAGTCTTTCAACCAACCAGTGGTTTTCACCATCAGCGCTTCGAACCTGATACTGTATTCGAGAACCCAGAGCGTAGTCGTTGAACAATACACCCTGAATCCGATTGGGAAGAGCATCTGCCGCATTACCAATTTTCATGACTTCAGGGCGAATGATCATAAATCCAGATTCAAACTCCTGTCCACTTTCGGTAATCTCGTACATGCTGCCAGTCGTACTATCCTTGACTTTACCAGTTCCCGCTTTATCAACAGCCAAAGTGTTGACCTCTCCCATGAACTGTGCAACAAACTTGTTCAGAGGTCGGTTGTAAATGTCGTCTGGGCTGCCAATTTGAATCAGTTTTCCGTGATTCAGAATCCCGATTCGGTCGCTCATCACCATTGCCTCTTCCAGCGAATGGGTGATATACACAAATGTCTTTCCAGTCTCCCGATGGATGTCCTTTAGTTCTTTCTCCAGCGTTTTGCGTAGACGAAAGTCGAGCGCAGACAGTGGTTCATCAAAAAACAGAATTTCGGGATCGAATGCCAATGCGCGGGCAAGTGCAATCCTTTGACGCTCTCCACCTGAGCACTGGTTGATTCTTTTGCTGTAAAAATCGGCTGGCAGGCGCAAAAGCTCTAACAACTCAAGTGCACGCTCGCGCCGCGTTGAAGCAGCGACTCCAGCGATTTTCATGGCGAATTCGACATTCTGTCCCACAGTCTTGTGAGGAAACAGCGCCAGATTCTGGAACACCATGCACGTCGGACGTCGATTCGCCGGAACGTCATTGATGACATCCCCTCGGAGAGCAATATCGCCACTGGTGGGGCTATCCATCCCCACCAGTATGCGAATTAGAGTGGTTTTCCCACTGCCCGACGGACCGACCAGCGTGAAAAATTCCCCTTCAGAAATGCTGAGGTTTACATCATCAAGAGCGGTAAATTCACCGAATTGCTTTGTTACACCTCTTAGCTCTAAAAAACCCAATGGCACTTCATTCATACACTATGGGCTCCATGCAAAGATCCCATGTCTGCATATTATGTGGAAGTATCGATTAGGCTTCCCGTTCCCGCTTCGCAGCAGAATAATGCTCATACATTTCTGCGTAGTCAGGATTGATGTCGTAGTCTGCTGAACGGGCCATTTCTTCTTCCAATGTATCCCATTGAATTGCGTCCAGTTCATCGGAATCAAAAGCACCGAGCACATCAGCGGAACCCATCTGAGTCACTGGGTTATACGTACCTTCAGCAAATGCAACATTTTTACTGACATCCGGACGCTGGATATAGGCAAGAAATTCCTCTGCCAATGGCGACACCTGTGGATTGTTCACAACAGAAGTCAATTCAATCCAGACAATTCCACCCTTCCCGTCCATCGGACCAGAAGCTGGTGTAATGCCGCGAACATTGCTGTATCCGTCATAACGCGCTGGGGACGCGGTATACGTGCCACCAGTGAAGTATGCATCGATTTCGCCGTTGATCAGAGCCAGGTTCATGGCAACCAGATCGTCGGTCAAAATCTTTGCACCATTGAATATCTGCCGTGCCATATCGCTGAATGCTGAAATTTCTTCCGGTGTGTGCACCTTGAAAGGATGGACATCCGCAGCGACACACATATGGTAAATATTCCAGTTGTCATAAGTAAGAACGCCATAGCGATCTTTCATAGCTGGGTCCAAGAACAGTTTGAAACCTTGATCCTCTGCCATAGAGCGTGAAATTTTGTCCGTATTGACAACAAAATTAAATGGACCGAATCTTTGCGTTACGCCCAGCAAATGCTCACCTGTCTTGTCCATCGCCCATGAATACGGAGGATGAAAGGCAGGCATCATTTGCTCGAAGAACGGCTCAAAACGATCTCGCGGCAGATCAAGGATTAACCCTTCTGGCCACATCATTTCTCTGGCCCATGGGTTGTTGACGTTAATCAAGTCCCAAATTTTAGTTTCACCCGCCCGAAGTCTATTTACAGCATCGGGATCTGAGGTCAAACCTTCAGCACGAACTGTCGCATCAAACTCTCTTCGAAATGGGTCTAACACATCGTCCGAGTTGTAGCCTTCCCAGCAATAAATGTTAAGTTCCTTCTCACGGGCTGCATGCGCAAGGCCCGGAAAGGTACCCATCGCATATGCTGCAGCAAATGCTCCGGTGGTTTGCAGAAAGTTACGTCTTGACGTATGAATCGCCATAATTTGCCTCCTTCTAAATATCAAAATTAAATGGATCGATTAGATTCATCTTATTAATGTTGGATTCAATACAATAGCACAAATTAACGCCAACATCGCAATAATCTTGTTCAACTAAATTTTGTCTGCGTAGCGTCGAAATTTGAAATTTAGCCTTTCCAATCTTGAGAACTGAAAATGTCCTTAAGATATTTGCTGTTCTGCAATATCCCAGATTTCATTCAGCTTTGTCTGACTCGCAATAACTTCTCGCTCCTGGCTATCGGGTAGAAACGGGTAGTCCCGATATTCCTCACCTGGTCTGTATGAACCATATGGACGATTACAGGCCATCACTCCTTCGCGGTCAGGACAGCCATTTGTCATAAATGCCAATCCGCTGTCAAATGCCAGTTTTGCAGAATTAGTCTCTGGAGCCAGCCGAATCAGGTCCCCAGCGTCGTTGAATTCAAGCGCATCGGGCGGCAAATCGCAGTTTTCAATCAAGTACTTGACATATTGAATGCGTCGCCAGCGTTCCAGTGGAGCACGCGGTACGTCCTGCATCTCTGTGCCTGGTTCAGGATTAAATGAAAAAAGATAGCCAGCAATCTGCTCAGATTTCAACTGGAAAATCATATCGAACATTTCCTTGTCCGTCTCTCCCAACCCAACAATCAAATGACAATTGACTTTCATTGGCCCATATATTCGCCTTGCTGCACGAACGATTTCCCAATGCTGGTCCCACCGATGAGGACCTTTTGCCAACTTGCCACGAGTTCGTAGAAATAGATCTTCCGATACTGCATCCAATCCGACACCAATAATGTCGACGCCTGCCTGCTTAATTTCGTGAAGATCATCTTCGTCCAGCAGTGTTGCAGTTACCAGTCCTGAAATTGGAACTTCGGGTGCGGCCTTGTGAACGCGGTCTGCCATATCAATCAAATCGCGTGTCGCGCGATGATCCTGAACCTGGGCAATACAAACCCGGCCTACTGACGACTCTGCTTCTTTCTGCGCAATTTTTTCAGCGATCAGATCTGTTTCATAGAGTGGCCAGTCAACCCGGATAAAACTGTTTTCTTCTGCCAAACCCGGTCGTTCTCGAGCCAATCCACAATACGAGCAATTTGCCGCGCAACCCTGCGGATAGTTCTGCAGCAGATTAATGCAATTGCAACTGCAGCCGTTGATGCGCCCCGGCGCAAGACCAAGTTCTATTGCCGCTGCTACACTAATCCGAACATAGTCCGGACTAATCTGGTAGTGCTGCTCCTGCAGCTTTGTCGGAATTCCGGTTGTTGCCATGTTTGGTCCTTGAATTGAAGTGGTTTACCAGCTCACGCCACAGCAGGCGTTAATGAATTCGGGTTTGAGTCCCCTGCTCTCGGCATATTTAACGATACCGTCCGCGGGATAAGCGATTCCGTTCAATCCGGAATCAATTGCCGCTCGGTCAATCTTTACCTTTTGCGGACCCAGTGGGCGGGCGCAACCCAGCATAATTTTGTCATTTGGCAGCGTTCTACGGGCGAGTTTGAAAAAATCCGTGATTTCTGTAACCGAGGGCGGTATTACTGCAGCCATCGGGGTGCCTGAAAGCGGCATCAGTATGACTAGTACCAGAAGTTTCAGCGCATGTCGACTAATCATTTTCAGCGCATTGGCCTCGCCCAACATTCTGCCGTAATGCAACCCCATGATGATATGTGGAACACTAGGCACTCCATGACGCTCAAGTCTTTCCAAAACCGACTCGTACTCATCGACGTCGGTATTCAGGTGATAGACATCCCGTATGGTTGCGTCATCACCAATGATGTCGACCATTGCACCATCAATTTCGACATCCGCAAGCCCGCGGCAAGTCTCTTCATCCGGCAAACCCGGATGAACTCGGATCACCAAATCGAACTCCTGACGCACTTTAATCATGTCAGGAATGTGTTTACGAAGTGGTACCCTGCCCCTGCGATCGCTTCCGCCTGAGATCAGAATCCCTTTTGCACCTTGATCGTGCAACCTGGAACAAAGTTCATAAAGCGACTCGCGGGAACTCGATAGATCACGCATACCTCTCAATACACCAGTTTTGCAATGTTCGCAGTTGAGTGAGCAGGCTTCTCCTGTTACACTAATCGCAACGAACTCGATTTCCTTGTGTTGCTCATATTCTGAGGTCTGATAGCGCTTGAGGCCTGGCGCATGGAAAACGATGCGATTGTCAATCGCTGTGTTGCGGTTTTCCAACAAATTCAAGTCAACTGTCGAATTGGTTGTCGATTCATTCAACATGGGCAATTTCTTAGATAACTTCTGCGATATCTCGGCCAAAACAGGAACCGGCAGTTAATTCGCTGCTGTTAGTGTCAGACTGGTTGAGTGCGCGAAATAACGTTGTGGTAATCTCACCTTCCGAAATTCTGTCCCAGGCGTTCGCGTTTTGCTTCATTGATTTAGCGATGGTCTGTTTCAATGCACGCGGTTCGCTAGTATGCCAACGCAGGCTACTCTCCAGATCATGGACTGCATTGTCTGAGGTGATGAAGTTGCCACTCAAGAATACGGACTTCAAAGTGTCGCCAGCGGTAATTACTTTGATTTCAAGATCTCCAGCATCTGTTCGAATAGAACTCTGTCCAACCTGATCGCGAATAGGCGCATTATCTCGACAAATCCATTCGGTGGTTGAATATTGTGTTTCAACCAAATGATCAGCGAGTTGCTGTTCGCCGGATTTGACTTCCTGTAATTCAATCCTCACGCCGAACACGTCTTCATAGCCAGTCCTGACAGTTTCAATCAGTTCGGACATGGAAAAATCGGTACCGACACTGGAACGAAGCGTGGTAATTCTCCTAGAGACAGCAGTGTAGCGATTAGTAGAAGTTTCCGCTGATTCGAATGGCGTGCGCAACAATTTCAACATCGTCTCGATGTCAAGGTCAAGCAATAACGAGGCATGAAACAATCGGCCGCTGGAATTGGGCTGGTAAAGGCCTAGACCGGCAATCTTCCTGTTGCCAGCGACTAGATCATTTTTACCTTGAAATTTGGCAGAAATACCCAGTTTTTCAAGTGCTCTGACTAAACCACTGGTACATTGACGCATCAGATCTGAAGAGCGCACTGCGAATCCATCTGTCCGATTTGGAATAATCAGCGCGATTCCCAACTGATCCGGTCCCATTATGATTGCTCCCCCACCACTTGGTCGTCGATTGATCGGTATACCCATGGTTTGACAGTGTTCAAGATTTACTTCGTTGGGTACATGCTGAAACCGACCCACTAGTACACACGGCGTATATGTATACAGCCTCAGAGTTGGTGCACCCCACTCTGATGCGGAACGAGTTAGTGCATCATCTAGTGCAAGGCCGCTATGGGGAAGAACCTCGCTGTCTGACAACAGCCGCCAATTCACAGGCACTACTCAGTCATTATTGTTTTGGCCGCGAAGATCTTCCGGCAGCAATTCAAACAGACTGTCTGAATCATGCAAGTGAGCACTATCTGTTGTCCAAGACAGTGGTTCAATAGCTAACAGCCAGCCAGTTCCATAGGGATCAGTGTTAACCATGCGCGGATTTTCGAGCGCTGATTCATTTCGGCTAACGATCGTACCACTCACAGGGCTAACGATGTCACCAGTCATTTTCGCCGCTTCCATTGATCCGACTGACTGCCCTCGAACAATCTGAGATCCTGGTTCAGCTAGAGTCAGATATGCCAACTCACCGAGTGATTCGATCGCAGGGGAACCAACCCCCACCTGCAGATATTCTGTATCGGGTTCCGATTTAACCCACAAGTAGGACTCGCTATCGTAAACGCGATCTGAAGGCAACCATGAATGACGGTCAGGCATCTTTGTCTCCTTAATGTTGATCCTACAGTGCTTCAAGCTTGCGAAAGGACTTTGGTAGCATCTTTAAGTCCACCATGCCGGAAACAAGCGCTGCAACGACACTAGCTTCTTCATAGATGAGTTTGTAGTATTGAGTTTTCAGCGTTACAGCACTGGACAAAATAATCGCAGCAACGGTGAGTACAGATCCAATCGCAAGAGTAGCCATTCCCGTTATCCCTTGCCCAATGGTACAACCCAATGCGAGCACTCCACCAATTCCCATCAACACTCCACCGATTGCATTTGAAACGAAGTCGCCGAAAGAGGCAAACCATGTGAATTTGAATTGTCGTCTGAAAATCGCATCAAGTGACGAGCCTAGAAGTAATCCTAGCGCGGCAAGCATTCCAACGGTAATTAATACTGAGGCGTTTTCCAATTCGAGAGCGAGACTGACGTATTCACCCAATGGATTAACAAAGGTGAAGGATTGAGCGCCAACACCCACTGGGGGATTATCAGCCCATTCAGCGGCTTCCACCCATGCCATACCCGTTGGACCTGATGTCAGGTACCATCCAGCAACTACGGCAAGCCCTATCACAACACCTGCAACGATATTGTGCCCATTACCTCTAATACCGCGGGTGCGCTTAATGAAGTACCAGCATAGTATGACTGCCAGCACTACAAGAATCAGGCGTATCACACCGGGGTTCCCAAGAGGAATAATTTGATATATGAACGACCCGAAATCCTGAGATTCAAGTCCGAGAGAGCCGAAGTCAACGGAAAGTGGTTGCAACCACTTATAGAACATGACTTCAAAAAACCTGGTTTTTGTCATTAGGTATGCAAAATACGCAACAATCAACAGGGTGACCAGACTTTTCAGATTGCCACCACCTACGCGCACAAGATTTCTGCTTACGCAACCTCCGGCAAGTGTCATACCGACTCCGAACATGACCCCACCGAGTAAATAACGTAACCATGCGAAATTTGCTGTGCGATAAGGCGGACGCTGCTGGCTAATGTCTATTAATACGGCGATTTCAAGCAGGACAATAAATAGTGCGGCTACAACCATTGCGAGAAACCACGCACCCAAGCGCCCAAAGTCATTGAGGTTAATCCAATCCGAAACCCCTCCCATGGTGCAAAAATTTGTCCTGCTAATCACAAAGCCCATAACTAACGAAACCAGGAAAAAGCCAGTCAGAACGGGCAAACCGATAATTTCTTCCATAACTGAATAGATGTGAGTTAGGTATTTAGAAATCTGTGAAGATAAGTATATTCGTAGAAACTGGTTCTTTCAGAGTCAACCCAGAGAGAAAGTTTTTCGTTAGAGCGATTTTATCGGCTTCAAGTTTCTGTCATCAAGGACATTCCGATGGATTTTGAGGAAAGTCTTCCCGTTCGGCGGCGATTTTCGAGTTACGGGAGCAGAAAAAGTGGGCCGGTGCAGCCACTCGCGCACATCAACTCCGTTCATCATCAAAATCTCGAACACCGTCATCATCACGCTGTTGAGCACAGCGGCCTGTGGAGTTTCTGAGCCAAACGACAGCTTGCGAACAATCGGCATGCAACGGGTAACAGCTAATGACCGCTTACGCGAATATTACCACAGTTACATACGAGTCACGCGGAGCAAATGGTCGAACAATTCTTGATACAAATCGGACTTCTGCCAAGAAGTGGTGGCGCCTGAATTTGAAGAATATAAAGTCACCAGCAAATCGTCCAATTAGTAATAGGAATAATTCTACATGCCTCTTAAACACTGCGCCTAAAAGAAGACGCGGGCGACCACCTAAATCAAAAAAGAAAGGCTTGGTCCATGATCCCGGCTGACCACCAACCAACCCGAAAGTGGGGAAATTTACTCCGTAAGTGTTGCGGAACCGATTATGTTGCGAATCGGAGCGGAAGTCTTGCTGGAGGTAATCAACTGTCCACAATTAACAACATAATAGTTTGCAGTCAGCATGATTCCAGAAAATCCATAAGACCGGTATATTGTTTCCAGCCATGGGAACGCGAATGCGGCATTGCGAACTCGCAAAGTCCCATTTCTCTGGTTTTGAGCCACAGGTCGATTTCAGTGTAGAAATTAGACGTATCCAATCTGACGTGTCCCAGCCAGGCTCGAATTGTATTCAGATCAACATCGGTCTGTAAATGATGGCAGGTTGTGCCTTGGGTCTCACTGAAACGTAATCCGTCAGCAACTGAATTCGACGTTCACAAATCTCATCTGGACTATGCATGTATGAACAAAATTATTAATCTCACTAATATTCCTTAATTAGTGAATATTTACTTACATTTATGTTATTATTAATGCAATATTAAATATGAAAGACTAGTAAAGGGAAAACAATGATCAGTTCCGTAATCACATCGAAAGGACAAACAACATTGCCCAAAGTCGTTCGGGAATCACTTGGAGTTGTACCTGGAGACCGCGTGCGATATGTTGTATTGGACAACGGTGAAGTAAGAATTATCCCGAATCGTCCTCTTTCCCGGCTTTTTGGAATCTGTCAATATGATGGGCCGCCAGCAACAATTGAAGACATGAATCGCGCTATCGCAGATGGAGCGGCTGGTAAGTGATTGCGCTTGACACTAATGTTCTGGTGCGCTATCTGGTGAACGATGACACTCAGCAAGCACAAGTGGCTCGTGATTTACTGACAAACTTAACAGCTGAGAATCCAGGCTTCATTTGCAGAGAGGTTGTCGTGGAGCTGTCGTGGGTACTTGAAAGGTTTTACGGCTTTTCACGTGATCAAATCGCATCGGTTTTCGAAGAACTTATTGCTACCGCAGAACTGGATGTTGAAGTTGCTGCGGACGTGATTCGAGCGACGGAGGGATACCGTCGGGGCGGAGCAGAATTTTCCGACCGAATGATTGCAGCAGCTGCAACCCGAATTGGTAATACCCCACTTTATACTTTCGATAAGCAAGCTGCACAGCTTGCCGGTGCAGTTCTGCTAAGTTAGATGTGTAGATAGGTCCGCAACTTCCTGATGGCTGCAATTTCTAGAAATTAGTGAACACTGAAGGTAGCATAAATGGGTATGTTGATGAACTGACAAATTGAAATTTTTGTGAATCTAGCAGACGGTTGGTTATTAATCACAATCTAAGTTCTATCATTCCCTTTATCGGAAATTAGAAATCCAGAAACAGGTATAATCTTCGTTTTTTCAATGATTTATAATCATAATCACGATCACCTAACGGGTGACGAATCTGTCTTTGGGAACAACCAAAACACAAGGCTTACGGACACTGTAACTTATAAAACCTCCGACAGTTCCCACACTTTGACCGCCCGTGCCAGCCTGGTGGCAGTCGCCGAGCTGGTCAAGCGCCTGGAGTTGTCTTCGATGAAATCAACCAACGGATACTCAAGGCCGAATTGCACAATTGCAAGCGGGAGACCCTGGACATTGACGCCACCGTGATTGAGGCGCACAAGAAAGAGGCGAAGTGGACTTACAAAAATCACTGTCACCAACGATTAATCTTCCCCACTTTCACCGATTAAAAATCCTTACTCAGAGACAGCGAAAGTTTGCCCTATGGTTTGGATAATTGCGGAGATACACAAAGGGCTTAAACATGATAAATCAGATGGAATTTTTCATGATTCATCAGTACAAATCCGAGGGTCTTTCGAAACGCGCCATCAAGCGCCGACTCGGGATCGACTGTAAAACGGTAAAAAAACGCATATGCCAGGGTGAGCAGGATTCGGGCGCACTACAACGGACACCCCACCCCAGCAGGTTCGATTCGTATCGAGCGTACCTGTGCGAATTAAAGTAGCAGTAACCTGAGCTGTCAGCCAGACGGTTGCAGCGTGAGATCCGATGGTTCGGTTACTAGGGCGGCTACTCAGTCCTTTATGATTACCTGCGCACCATTCGTCCCCGGGCCGAGGTTGAATTTAAGGTTTGATTCGAAACTGCGCCCGGTCATTTTCGATTACATACTACATAGTACATAGTAGCGGAACCCTAAAGCCGTGCCAAGGGGACCGCTTTGCTGACTCAAGCCCAAGTCCTGGCTTCAATCAAGCAATCAAATCGACAAAATCTCCGCACAATTCGAATCGTACGCTCTCTATTTTCCGATTTGGGGTCGACCTAGGAAAAGAGATGTTTTCCCTTGTCGTCATTTTCAGAATGTTCTATCTGGCCAGCGTCTGCCTCTGTAGCGTCAATTGAGGTATTTTCTTTGGAACTTTGGTATTGTTCAGTTAACGGTTTATCTTGATAGATGCAGATGCAGTTCACGCTCGGTCTCATCAGTAAGATGGACGATATCGGTTCAGGTTGAATTCATCACGTTACGAATGGACCGTGCTAATTCCAGTAGTGCGAACTTGTTTGCGGAGACGGACTCACGCTTGGAACAATTGACAAATTTACTCCAACGAAAAAGTCTCAGAACCAGTAACACCCACTGTTGCACAAATGCAACACAATTTTTAAAGATTGTATGAATTCGATATATTTTGGGCATAAGGTGTTTGTATCACCTGTATTGATGTTTGATAATTGCCTCCGTCAAAACGAAATATTTATTTCACTGACAAAAAATCATGATTTTTATTCATATATTTTAGGAGATAAAAAAATGAAAAAATTGATGGCCATTCTGGTTTTCGCGGGAGTGCTGAGCGTTCCCTCAGCCGTATTCGCCGAAGCCAGCTGGTACGGCTCACTGCGCGCCGGTGTCATGTCATCGGACAGCAATGTTAGCGTTTTCGATGGTGGCTCCCGCTGG
>JAJEHQ010000016.1 GCA_022823625.1 Gammaproteobacteria bacterium | reverse complement strand
CTGATTGATGGCTGCTCTGTTTGGAGGGCGGCGGAATGTGTCAGCATCCGCTGAAGTCTCGGACACCCTCCAACAGGGTTTTATTTTAATACTATCAATTAGATACAAGACATTCTTCTCTGAACAACGGGACAGCAGTGGCATTCAGTATAGAAATTGATGTGATAATGCATGCGTTTTCTATGAGCGGGCAGCAATGAATCTTTATCAATTACTTAGTGAACGCGAAGCGGTCGGCGATCCGATTCGGGTTGGCATCATCGGTGCTGGAAAGTTTGCCACAATGTTTATGTCGCAGATTATCCGAACTCCAGGTATGCGACTTGATCGGGTTTGTGACCTAAATATTGAACGAGCGAAAGGAAATTTGCAGGCTGCGGGTCTGCATGCTGGGCAAATTAAAAGTTCGTTGGTCAATCATCAGCCGTCATCCGATGAGGTTCTGCTCACTTCCAACCTGGACGATGTGCTGAATACAGATCTGATTGACGTCGTAATAGAATCCACCGGCGATGCCATAGCTGGAGCAAGCCATGCATCCACTAGTATTGAACGTGGCATTGACATTGTGATGGTCAACGTTGAAGCTGATGTGCTGGTTGGACCACTACTGGCTGAAAAAGCACGGCAAAACGATGTAATTTATTCGCTTGCCTATGGTGATCAGCCAGCACTGATTGTTGAACAGGTCGACACAGTGCGTACGATGGGACTTGATGTGATTTGCGCCGGCAAGGGAACAAAGTATCTACCCGACTATCATTCATCTACACCAGAAACTGTTTGGGACTACTACGGTTTGACTCGAACCGAGGCTGAGTTAGGTGGGATGAATAGCAAAATGTTCAATTCGTTTCTGGACGGAACGAAGTCTGGTATCGAAATGGCTGCTGTGGCGAATGCGACAGGTCTGACGCCTCCATCTGACGGACTTTCTTTTCCGCCCTGTTCGGTTGAGGAACTCGCTTCGGTCCTTAAGCCAGCAAATGAAGGTGGAGTACTGACTGAAAAAGGCATGGTGGAAGTGATCTCTTCGCTCAATCGGGATGGAAGCGATGTTGAGCGGGATCTTCGATGGGGTGTCTATGTCGTATTCGAAGCGGGCACTGAGTATGTGAAACGGTGTTTCCGAGAATATGGTCTTGTAACTGATGAATCTGGACAATATTCCGCGCTTTATCGTCCCTATCACTTGATCGGTCTGGAACTTGGTGTAAGTGTTGCTTCAGTTGCTTTGCGCCGCGAGCCAACCGGAATTCCTCGCTCCTTTGTAGCCGATGTTGCATCTGTTGCAAAGCGAGACCTTGCAGCTGGTGAACTTCTAGACGGTGAAGGCGGTTCAACAGTGTGGGGCAAGATATTGCCCGCTGCTGATTCACTGACTCGACAAGCTGTACCGATTGGTCTGGCTTCAGGCATTGAGATTACAAGGCCCGTTGCCAAAGGTGATCTAGTGACGTGGAAAGATGTCAGACCTGGCGATCAACAGAATGCTCACGAGCTTCGTCGGGAGATGGAAAAGCAATATAGCGGCTAGACGACTCAGCCGTTCAGCTTCTCAGTCAATATGTCGGAATACCGCACATTGTGCGGGGTGTTCGATGTCGGTGGCATCAATCCTCTCAAGTCGCACGCGATCACCCACGACGAGGTCTTTTCCATCCAGTCTGACCAAGCATAGATTGTTGGCGCCGTCCATCGCGATCTGCGCCAAAGTTTCGTTTCTGCCAGTGGTGATTCGTTTGACTGTTCCCAAACCGGTCAACTCCTTCCAGCCTGCCATATTTCTATCCCTATCGCACTGCAATCGAGGAGGAAATTTGACTTCACGACATTCAGGGCACTCGGAGGCCAATGCACGTCCCTCCTGCAATGCATCAAAATAAGGTTTAAGGTCTCCCAGGGAATAGGAATAGTCCAGTTCAACTTTTAGCGGGAAATAGAGTGAGTTGGTGCACATCTGATTTTTAAAACTACCAAAACGGTTATCAACGCTTGATTTGGTTATACAACTTCAACCAGCGCTTTTACGGACTGCCGTATCGCCTCGCCAATCTGACTCAGATCTTCTTCAGTCAAAGCGAGCGATATGTAGTACTTCGTTGGACTCTTGAGAATTCTGTTCTTTCTCAATTCTCGTAGGAATCGAGTCATGATTGTTGCATCACCTGACTGAGAATCTCGGTAGTCGTTCACAATTTGATCCGCGAAAATTAGATCGAACTGGGACATTTCTCCAAAAATTTGATGGCCAATTTCAAATTCGTTCAGTGATTGGTGAATATGCTGTTGGATAGCACTACCGTTCTGACGAAGTTTTTCATACTGTCCGGGTCTTCGCATGATTTCCAGAGTTTTGAGTCCAGCAACTGAAGCCATCGGGTTACCGCTCAGAGTTCCAACCTGCATCAGGAACCCGTCACTGCCTACCTTTGCTTTGTCAAAGTGCGACATGATGTCAGCGCGTCCGGCAACGGCAGATAGTGGAAATCCACCGCCTATCAATTTTCCCAGTGTGCACAAGTCAGGAACAACTCCGTAGTACTCTTGACCTCCACCATATGCCAAGCGAAACCCAGTAACAACTTCATCAAAAATCAAGACTATGTCGTGTTGATTGCAAATGTCCCTCAAAAATTCAAGAAATCCTTGCTGTGGTGGAATGCAGCGTTGCATCGGTTCAACGATTACGCTTGCAATTTCGCTGGCATGAGCTTCAATAATTGAAGCGGTGACTTCCGAATCGTTAAATGGCGCGATTAATACATCCTGCCGCACCGCTGCTGGAATTCCAGCGGAATCGGGGACTGCATTTGGAAAGTCGACACGTTTTTCAGGTGCAAGGCTCATTTGCGCTTCTGAGGACATACCATGATAGCCGCCTTCAAATTTCACAATCTTGTCACGTCCAGTGAATGCTCGGGCGAGTCGAATGGCGTACATGTCGGCTTCGCCGCCGGTGCTGAGAAATCGTACCTGCTCCGCACATGCCATTGCATCGCAAATCACTTCAGCAAGTTCAATTCCAGCTGGATTGTTGGCGAAAAAGGTGGTGCCTTTTCCGATTTGTTCCAGAATGACTTCCACGACTTCTGGGTGCCCGTGGCCTAGTATCATCGGACCGGAAGCGAGCAGCAAGTCAATATATTCGTTGCCATCTGCATCCCACAGTCTTGAACCTTTGGCCTCACAGATGACCACACTTGATTCAAAATTGCCAAAGTTCCCGGCGGGCAGGACTTTGTACGCTCGCTGAATCCACTCACTCTGTCTCATTAATTGATTCCTGCTTTTTTAATTGAACAAATTTTTTTGTCAACGCTACGTTACTCGGAGTCACCATCAGGATGGCGATCCAGTGAAATCACGATATTCCCGGTATGTTGTTTATCGATCATTGTTTGTTGCGCAATTTTCAGTTCTTTGAGGGGGTAGACTGCCGCGACAATTGGAGACACTTCTCCATTTTGAATGTAGTTCACTAGGTTTACAAAAGTCCCTCGTGGGACGACTGTACATCCGAAAAACGTTAAATCGTTCAAATACATTGTTCGAAGGTCAAAGTTAACGATGGGGCCGGCAATCGCTCCGGAACAGACATAGCGGCCATTTCGGGACAGTACGGAAATTAAATTTGGCCAATAATCGCCACCAACGACATCAAAAACGACTGTTACCGATTCACTTCCGATAACGTTTCTTAGTTCTGATTTCAATTGATCAGGTGCACGTCCGATGAGAGCATCGGGCGCAAACTGCTTCAGGCGCTCATGTTTTGAATCTGATGCCATTCCAATCGTTTTCGCACCTCTTCGATTTGCAAGTTGAATCAAAGCGGATCCAACACCGCCTGATGCACCGGTAATCAGTACTGTATCTTCAGAACGCACCTGAGCCTGATTCAGCATATTCTCAGCAGTTAACCAGGAAGTCGCAAAAGTTGCAATCTCAATATCCGTTAAATCGCTTTGAATAGTGTGAACCTGCCTATAGTCCACTTTTAGAAAATCTGCAAAGCCGCCATCACATTCAGAGCCCAAGTAACCGCATTTATTTAGATTATCGGGGTCACTCCAGTCACGAATCCACGTTTCCACCATTACCCGTTTATCAAGCAAGGTTTTGGGCACTTGTTCTCCAATCGCACGGACTCGGCCACAGATGTCCGCTCCTTGAATTCTAGGGAACTGAATTGCCGCACCTCCCCAGCTGGCATCATCCGATTCCGCAGTTTCAAACGTTTCGCCTGTCGTCGCTTCAGATACGCCTTTTGAATACCATGCGGTACGCGAATTTACATCAGTATTGTTTAGACCGCATGCACCAACTTGGATCAGAACATCACAGGGACCTGGATTTGGAGTGGGCCAGTCGTCATGGTATTCCAGTTTATCCATATCGCCATGACCTGTCAGCACTACAGCTCTCATTAAGGAAGGGATTTTTGTCATGAATTCAGACCTCTTGCCAGTCGTCCTGTAGGATCATAGTAAGCCTCTTTCAATACTCTGGCATCCATTGGTTCGCCAGCCACAAGAATGTTCACCTTAGTATCGGGATTTGCTGATTCGGGTTTCAAATATGCAAAAGCAAGTGCGCATTTTGCAAGGTGACTGTAGACGACAGATGTAGTTGAACCTACCACAATACCATTATGTAGGACGGCTTCGCCGCCGTGTCCAATATGTGAGCCCACTTGATTAATGGCCAGGTAAGCACAAACCCATGGAAGTTTTGAATTTAGGCTGGCCTCGGTGGCGGATTTTCCGATGAAATCGGATTTGCTCATATTTGCAAACGTCATTACATCTGCTTCGGGTAGTGTGACCTCGTTTGTTAATTCTGATGCTCCTTTAAAACCTTTCTCCATTCGCATAACGTTCATGGCAAACGATCCGTAGTGCACCATTCCTTCTGATTCACCGGATCGCCATAGCGCATTGTATATGTCCAAAATGTGGTCTCGATGTGCATGAATTTCCCAGCCTAATTCACCGCTGTAGGATATGCGCATCGCCAATGCAGGGTATCCAGCGATACTGATTGTTTGGGCGGTAAACCAGCTAAAACTGTCATTTTCCAAATTGCTTGTGGTGGTTTTTTGCAGCACCTTTCGGGACAGAGGTCCCTGAATTGATAATCCACACCACTCGCGCGATAAATTGACAAATTCAACTGACATTCTAGCGGAGTGCTGTGCAAGATGATCAAGCAGTCGGTTTTCGTAGAATGCCGCACAAATGAGCATAAATCGATTGCCTGCCGTTCTGACAGCGATTAATTCAAGCTCGATTCGCCCGCACTGATTCAATAGGTATCCGAGAGCAATGGAACCCACATTCGCAGGTGCTTTCGCAGTGAATATGTAATCTAGCAATCGGCTGGCATCTTCACCTGCAAGCTCAAATTTTGCAAACGCCGAAATATCCATCATACCCACACTACTTCTAACGGTACGAACCTCGTCACCGACAATCTCATCAACAATGTTTAGTTTGAAAGAGTACTGATCGACTGATTGCATGTGGGATGGAGCATACCAGCGCGGTCGTTCATGTCCACAAACTTCCTCAAAGACCGCACCCTTTCCTTTCAGTACAGGGTAAAGCGGATTGGGAGAGACCGGCCGACCAGCTAAACGATTGAAATGAGGAAAAGGGATTTCATGGCGCAGGCAGTAGTCTTCCTTACCTTTGGTTATTTGCCAACTTTTTGTTGCGAAACTGCCAAATCGGCGAGGATCAAATTCACGCATGGATATGTCAGAAGAACCATGAACAATCAAACGCGCAAGTTCACGCGTCAGTGCTGGTCCCCAGCCAATGCCAATTTGTGTGCCGCAGCAACACCAGTAGTTATTTAAGCGGGGTGCAGGGCCGATCAGTGGATTGCCATCAGGAGGGTGGGAAATCGCACCATGCACGGTTCGCTTGATACCAAGATTGGAAAGCACCGGCATACGCTCCATCGCGTTTTCTAGCCAAGGAAAAATCCGGTCGTAGTCAGGGTCAAAGAGTTCATGTTCAATTTCCCATGGACAGCCGTCTTCCCATACAGCGTTTGGGTTTTCTTTTTCGTAAATTCCAATCAGACCGGATTTCTGTTCCATTCGTATGTATCCGGATACTTTGGCATCATCGCGAATTACAGGCAAATCCCTTTCCAGTGAAAGAAACTCTTCAACGTTATCAGTAACTACGTAGTGATGCGTCATTGAAACCATAGGCAGGTTTAAACCGCTCCACTCGCCAATCTGACGCGCATACGTGCCACTAGCATTCACAACGTGTTCACATCGAATATGTCCTTTTTCAGTTGATACGATCCACTCGCTATCGGATTGAAGTTTGAGATCTGTTGCTCGACAGCGTCGTATGATTTTGGCACCGCGTGATCGAGCCCCACTTGCCAATGCATTGGTAACTGATGATGGATCCACATGACCATCATCGGGAGTGTGAAGGCCTCCTGCAACACCGTCAAGGTTGTAGAAAGGGTGCAACTCTCGAATTTGAGACTTTGTGATTAGTTCGATATGAACTTGTAGCGATCGAGCGACGCTCAGTGTGTATCGAAGCCAATCCATTTCATCCTCGCTGTATGCTAGACGAATGGAACCGCAGTTATTCCAGCTGACAGCCTGCCCGGTTTCCTGCTGAAGCTGCCCCGCGTACAGCCTGATGTTGTAGTCGACACACTTTCCCAGGTTGATGCTGGAAGTAGATCGGGTGATTTGACCGGCTGCGTGCCAGGTTGACCCCGAGGTTAACTCTGCTTTTTCTAACAATACAACGTCGTTCCAACCTTCTTTGGTGAGGTGATAAGCCAGCGCACAACCCATAATCCCTCCTCCGATAATGACTATCTGAGCAGTATCTGGAAGCAAATTGGATTCAGCTGGTAATTGGTTTTGTAACAACGAAAATCGGATAAAGCACATCACGAGAAAAACGCGCATTATTAACGAGAATGGTCATCAGCGAAGCACTTTTTGGTAAAAAAATAAGGGTGAGTGAAAAAGTTTTTTTCAGTGCGATTAATTGGAAAAGCGAAGTGATTGCAAGATATTGTTATTAAAGGAATCTATAAACTGAATGAATCTAGTAATCGGTGAGACTGGCATTCACCACAATTGTTGAAGAATTGTAAAATTTGAGGGTAGTTATTGCTCTCAACAATTTTCTCGAACATTCATGAACCCTCAATCCGAACTGACTCGAAATTTGCCACGTCGGTACTATACCGAACCGGAAATATTGGTGAGAGAGCGAGAGGGTGCGTTATCCACTACCTGGCAGTATGCCGGTCATGAATCGCAAATTCCTGAAAGAGGAGACTACTTTACCTTTGAAATCGCAGGACAGGGTCTATTTTGCGTCAGAGACAGCGAGCGGAAGATTCATGCGTTTTTCAACGTGTGTCAACATCGGGCACACGAACTGGTCACTGGTGTTGGCAACAAACGCGTGATTGTCTGTCCCTATCATGCCTGGACTTATAACCTTGACGGTCAGCTTCGATATGGCCGAAACCTGTCATCAGTACCAGGTCTGGACATATCTAAAATTTGTCTGACTTCTGCAAAACTCGAGAATTTTCATGGCTTTCTGTTTGTGAATCTGGATTCCGAAGCCCGCTCTATGGAAGAGTGGTATCCAAATGTTCATGAGGAAATTCGAGAATTTGTTCCACAAATCGACCGCTTAAAGCTATTTCGGGTGGAAAAGCTGGTGGAGAACTGCAATTGGAAGCTGTCGGTTGAAAATTACTCTGAATGCTATCACTGTCCAATCAATCACAAAGCTTTTTCAAACGGTATTATCAAACCGGAAACCTACGATATTCAGCCCCAGGGATACTGCCTCAGGCACACCACTGAATGTCAGAATCTCGACAAAATGAGCTATCCGATCTATCTTGAAGCGAATGCCACGGCGGGAAAGTACTCATCGTGGTATCTTTGGCCTATGTTTTCATTTCAGGTGTATCCAGGTAATATTTTGAACACCTATTGCTGGCGGGATATAGATGTCGACCATGTTGAAGTGCAGCGCGGATGGTTCTCAGTTGATGGAGAAGATTCCGAAGTTATTGATGCTTTGGCTGAACAGGATCTGCAGACTACGGTTGCGGAAGACATTCGGTTGGTTGAATCTGTACAGCGGGGTATGCGAAATCGAGGCTATCGGCCAGGACCTTTGGTAGTCGATCCCAAAGGAGGCGTTCATTCTGAGCACTCAATTGAAGTGCTACAGGAGTGGATGCGAGCCGGTATTCAAACCCAGTAAATACTTATTTTGCCTTTAGGCTAATTTTTCACCAGCCATACTGTTTCACTGAATTTGACATGGTTGTGGAAAAGAGAAGTCACTTTGCTCAGTCATCAGGAGGAATTGATGGACAAAGAACTATTTGAGAAAGGTCTTGAGGCACGCAAGGCTACACTTGGCGAGGAATATGTGCAGAAAAATCTGGATGCAGCCGATGAATTCAATCGTCCTTTCCAGGAAGCTATGACTGAATGGTGCTGGGGATTCGGTTGGACGGATGCAACAATTGACCCAAAGACTCGTTCAATGATGAATCTGGCGATGATTGGGGCACTCGGCAAAATGCACGAGTGGGAAATTCACTGTCGTGGTGCGCTTAGAAATGGTGTAAGCAAGGAAGAAATTCGTTCCATCATTCACGTAATTGCAATCTATTGTGGTGTTCCGCAGAGTCTTGAGTGTTTTCGTATCGCTCGGAAAGTACTTGAAGAAGAGGGCCTGTTGTAGGCATAGCGAATTTCCTTCATATGCGCGATGGCATAACCCTGCGATGTTGTCATTTGTGGAAAACTAATCTGTTTTAAATTTCTGCTGATACTACTGGAAATTAGCAATGAGTGGGAGACAGGTCAGTCGAGTTTGCTCTGATCGTGGCGTAAGCCAAAGACCCAGCGTTCCTGAGTTATGTTTTCCAGATAGTGAAATGGACGGTTATTGAGTCCAACAAATCCAGGCCCGGGCATTAGTACAACATCACCTGGCAGATTCGCAATTTCTATTGCATTTGTCTTATTTCGGTCGTCTGCTATATAGAAACGACCAAATCCTTCCAAAACAAAAAGACAAATTATGTGCCGATAGTCGGTTCGGTCTCTGTGAGGTGTGATTCCGCCGCTCTTTGGTTCATATTTTTGAAGCATGACGTCATTGAATACGACTGGTGCCGAAAAATACGAGTGCTCAGAGATGGCTTCATCAAAGTGCTGCTGAAATGCAACCACCAGTTCAGCAAAAGCACCATCGCTCTTTAGTTGATCCTGGAGCAACATATCTTGGTGAACGAGGTTATATGCAGTTCCAACCGTATTTTTGGCTGGCCGAAGCGGATACATTTTTGCCTCTTCCAGCAAAATGTTTCGAAATTCTTCAGTGAGAATTGGAACTGAGATTGAACGAACGTGCTGGAGTATTTTGACAGCACGTCCAAGTATCTCTGGTGAAGATGAAAACCAAGGATTATTCAACTGGATTGGCTCAGGTCAAGAAGATGAAGAAGTCTCAAACTAAGTTTAACCATATTCAATTATTCTTAATTATAACAATATGTTAAGTGAATTTAATTGATGTTGTGAAACAAAATATGAGTGTCTGTCTGGCTGAAATAGAATGGCGTTTATAGTTCAAATTTACCAAACATTACGTTAATACGTTATCTGAAAGCAGCCTCAAACATCAGCTTGAAAATCACTTTCTACTCGCCAATCTGCGGTGAATTTGCAAATTAGATTCTTGGTAAATCTCCAGTTTTGATGGCCATTCTGGTTTTCGCGGGTGTGCTGAGCGTTCCCTCAGCCGTGTTTGCGGAAGCCAGCTGGTACGGCTCGCTGCGCGCCGGCGTCATGTCATCGGACAGCAATGTAAAAGTATTCGATGGCGGCTCCCGTTGGGGCGTCAAGGGCTCGCACGAGGCCGGTGAAGGACTCTCAGCGGTGTACCGGTTCGAGCATAAGATGAGCACGGAAAATGCGGGTCTGGGCGGCGGTGGTCGTCTTGCCTATGTCGGACTTTCCGGTGGTTTCGGAACCGTGACCGCAGGTCAGATCTGGAGTGCGACTTTCAACTCGTTCGGGGCCGTGACGGACAATTCATGGTTCTGGGGTGATTCGCAAACCAGCTATCGCCATGGACAGGCGGTTTCGTATGCGTTTTCAAATGATCTGATGTCTCTGCAGATTGACGCCATTTATGGCGGTGCTGCAGAACCCGATGATATGCAGAAAACCGAATTCGGCCTGAGCGTCAACATTGGTGAGATGGGAAAAGTTGCGCTTGCACACACCGATGACAAGTACACCTTGGTGGACGTCGATGAAAGTGGTGGAAGAAGCGCAAACGACATTGAATGGAGTAACAAAGAGACTTCAGTGGCAGCAGAGATTTCCGTTAGCGCTCTGACGGCATACGTTGGTACCGCAACTGATAAACGTTCTTGTGATGGGGTAGTTCAAGATGGTGCTGCCAATAACGCTTGTGACCAAAGTTCTGCTGGACAGATCGACGCCAAGAACAAAACCACGTTCTTTGGACTCCGTGGCGGCTTGGGTGATACCGGCCTCAGCTATGTCTTTCAGTGGCGAGATGTGAAGTCCACCGACCAGAAACCCTGGCTGCTTTCTTTGACCAAGGGACTCGGTGACAGTGCATCGTTGATTTTTGAACATGCTGACAATGACGACATGGCCAACAATACTGGTGTGGCTCTGGCAGTTCACTTCTAACAGATTCATTCAGTTTGAATCGAAGGAAACGGGGTGCTTTCGCACCCCGTTTCTTTTGTATCCACAAAATTGCACTCGCGATAATTCAATGAATTTGGTGTTAAAGACACCCTGCTCAAGTGTGGTGAATATTGAATCGTTGTTTACATCATTTACACAACCGATCTCATGGGTGTTGAATCGTCGGTGTCGTGGTCCACTCCACGCGTTGCAGGAACAGCGTTCGCCGCCTCGCGTGTAACAACAGATTTTGACTTCAGTGTGTCTTCCTTCTTTACCTGAGCGAAGACTACCTTTCCAACGACTCCCAGGTCAGCCGTCAGGCCGAACTCCAACTGGCCCACTGCTTTATCGGTGTTCAAGCCTCTGTGTGCATGAAAGCATCAATCTGCATGCTGAGACTGTCGACAGGGACAGCATAGGCCAGTCGGCCAACGGACTGACTGGCGTATCTGGTGTCGGGCTTGCGCTCGAACCAGTAGAACACAGTGAGTCCTCCGGACACTTCACTGAAATCCCTGATGTCCCAGCGGGAGCCGCCGCCATCGTCTATGCGGGCATCATCACCGTCGATTTCCACGGTCAAGGCGTAACGACCCGTACCAGCTGGACTCCGCACAGTCTTCCGGTTGCTGCAAGCAGCTATGGATTGGTTTTCTATGACTTCCGTATACGGGCGGATTTGTTTGTAAGACGGTGTAGGCCGAAAGCTAGAGTAGCTCTGCCTTCAATCCGATGTTTTCTATCCCCGGTGAATCACCAAAAAAACGGGGTGCTTTCGCACCCCGTTTCATTCGATTCAAGCTGAATGAATCCGTTAGAAGTGAACTGCCAGAGCCACTCCAGATTTGTTGGCTGAATCGTCATTGTCGGCATGTTCAATGATCAACGCCGCGCTGTCGCCGAGACCCTTGGTCAATGAAAGCAGCCAGGGTTTCTGGTTGCTGGACTTCACATCTCTCCACTGAAAGACATAGCTGACGCCGGTATCACCCAATCCGCCGCGGACTCCGAAGAAAGAGGTTTTTTCCTTGGCTTTGACATCAGTATCAGTACAAGCTGCGGTATAACCAGCATTTTCAGATCCAGAATTTTCATATTTCCCAGTACAATCATACGACACAGATTGAGTGCCGGCGTAAGCCGTCAGATTGGTCACGGAAACCTCTGCGGCAAGTGTTGCCGTTTTGGTTCTCCATGAGGTGTCGTCATTGGCTACCGTATCACCGGCAAGCATTTCACTGAACTTGTCGTCCGTATGCGCAAGCGCAACCTTGCCCATATCACCAATGTTGACGCTCAGGCCGAATTCGGCTTTCTGCAGGTCTTCGGGTTCATCAGCACCACCATAAATCATGTCGGCTTGCAGTGACATCAGATCGTTCGCAAACGCGTATGAAACCGCCTGCCCATGGCGATAACTGGTTTGCGAATCACCCCAGAACCATGAATTGTCCGTAACTGCACCGGCCGAGTTGTAAGCAGCGCTCCAGATCTGACCCGCGGTCACGGTTCCGAAACCACCGGAAAGTCCGACATAGGCAAGACGGCCACCGCCGTCCAGACCGGCATTTACCGTGCTCATCTTATGCTCAAACCGGTATACGGCGGTGAGTCCCTCACCGGCTTCGTGCGAGCCCTTGATGCCCCAGCGGGAGCCACCATCGAAAACGCTAACATTGCTGTCCGATGACATGACACCGGCGCGCAGTGAGCCGTACCAGCTGGCTTCGGCGAATACGGCTGAGGGAACGCTCAGCACTCCCGCGAAAACCAGAATGGCCATCAA
>JAJEHQ010000044.1 GCA_022823625.1 Gammaproteobacteria bacterium | reverse complement strand
ATTTCTCAGATAATCGATACCACACTGTTCGATAAAAAGCCTTTATATCAATTATTTACGGATTACGGATACAAAGAGCAACCGATTGAAGGACCTAAACAGTTGAATTTGTTCGATTATTAAGCGGGACACTAGTGATTTAAACCCTTAAATTATGAATCTGACGAACGTACTATGAGATGGCTAATGCACAATCTGCGAGAAAACTAATGCACAATCTGCGAGTTATTTAATATACAATCTGCGAGAAAACTAATGCACAATCTGCGCAACATTAACCATCAAACACTCAACTACTGAGAAATCGAAATGTCAGACGACAGTCGCATACTACCACGGCACATGCTGGAGGAACTGAAAGAAGGATTGCAAGTTTCGCGTATTGTAAACTTGGTTGGACCAAGGCAGGTTGGTAAAACCACACTAGTACGAGACCAATATGGAGAAGGGGAGTTTCTTACGCTGGATGACGAAGCGGTTTTGAGTGCACTTGAAACTGATGCGGCGGGTTTGCTTGTAGTAAAGTGCAAAAATCTTGGCAACAACCCTCTCATTATTGATGAAGTGCAACGATCCAATTCGCTTGCACTTGCCATAAAGCGCATCGTGGACCAGAATCGACGCTATGGTCAATTCTTGCTGACAGGCTCTTCAAACGTATTTTCCACAGCCAAAGCAGTAGACTCCCTTGCCGGTCGCGTCCTAACGCTTAAGCTCTGGCCTCTCACTGTTGCCGAAACAAAGGAACAAAATCCGCCAAAAATCCTTGATTGGGCGTTGCAAACAAGCCTCCAAATTGCTGATTTGCCCAAGCCGGAACAAACTTCACGCGAAGACTATATCGATTTAATTCTAGCGGGTGGATATCCGGAAATGAGAGAATTGCCACTTAGAGCTCGACAACAGCGATATCGATCCTATGTGGATTCTGTAATTGAGCGTGATGTGGCTGATGTTCTGCCTATTCGAAAACCGGATTCTTTACGTCTCTTAATTGACCAAATGGCGGCACGAACAAGTGCAACGCTCAATATTTCTGCTCTTGCAAGTGACCTCGGTATTCAACGAGTGACAGTAGAACAATATTTGGACATTCTCGTCAAACTCTCCGTTGTCAGTCGACTTGGGCACTGGACATCTGGCGAAGGAAGACGAGATATCAAGAATGCGAAGTATCATTTCGTCGATAGTGGCATAGCCTGCGCTTTGCGCCGATTTAGGGCCGATACATTTGATATTACGTCAAACCCCACAGCTCTTGGCGGTTTGCTCGAAAGTTTCGTATTCAATGAACTAGTTCGGTGTTTACCTTTTCAAGACAGAGAATCTAAACTTTATCACTGGCGCAATCGCGATGGGCGCGAAATCGATGTTATCGTTGATGCAGAATCACGTCTCGTCTGTATTGAAGTCAAAACAGCGGCAACCGTGAAATCGGAAGATTTCCGTCACATAAAATGGTTTGCGAACGACGGCCCTGGACGAACTCGCGCAATAACCGGAATTATTTTTTATCTTGGAGACCAATCGCTATCATTTGGAGACAATTGCTTCGCGCTGCCTCTCAGTATGATGTGGGCAAATTATTAGAATTTCGTTTACCTTTGGCTTAAGTTTCCGCGGGTCTGTAAGCGTGTCAAGTTCGCATTCATGCTCAAGCCCATAACTCCCTTATCTTATGCCTGAATTACCAGAAGTTGAAACCACGGTACGCGGTATTACGCCGTATATCGAAGGGCAGCCGATTACTGATGTAATCGTTCGAGATTCCAGGCTGCGATGGCCGGTGCCTGAAGTACTCGCCCAGCGAGTGATTGGAGAAACTGTACGGTCGGTGCGAAGACGGGCAAAGTACATACTTATCGAACTGACTCAGGGCCATGTCATGGTGCATCTTGGCATGTCAGGCAGTTTGCGTTTGTCGTCACCTAGCGAGCCACCTTCACCCCATGACCACGTCGAGTTCGAAATTGATGGTGGGTATAAGCTAAGGTTGCGCGACCCGCGTCGATTTGGCAGCGTTCTTTGGGTCGAAGGTGAACCAGATGAGCATTCACTTCTTATTCACTTGGGAATAGAACCGCTGAGTCAGGAATTAGTAGGCTCCTATCTATACTCAGCATCACGACGACGCAAGGCTGCAGTCAAGAATTTCATTATGGACAGCCGGATTGTCGTAGGCGTGGGAAACATTTATGCATCTGAAGCGCTGTATCATGCTGGAATTGATCCGCGCCGCGCCGCCGGACGAATCTCGTTATTGCGTTATGATTCCCTGTCCTCTTCAATTCAGAAAACGCTTCGCGATGCAATTACAGCGGGTGGTACCACTTTACGAGATTTTGTCGATAGCTCCGGCAATCCTGGATACTTCCGGCACGACTTAGAAGTCTACGACAGGGAAGGAAAGCCGTGCTTTAGATGTGGACGGGAAATTGCTCGGCAGGTTATTGGGCAACGCTCAACGTATTTTTGCAGGCGATGCCAGAAATGAAAGGCTATGCAGCGTGCGAATTTGCAATTATTCTTTTGTACTTATCCAGGAGTTGCGCTTCCGTTTCGGTGTGATCCGGATCAACGATGATGCACTCAACCGGACAGACTTCAACACACTGCTCGGTTTCAAAGTGACCGACACATTCTGTGCATAATGTCGGGTCGATCTCGTAAATTTCCGGCCCCATATAAATGGCATTGTTCGGACATTCGAACTCACACACATCGCAATTGATGCACTCATCTGTGATAAGAAGGGCCATATTTGTCTTTGAATTCAGTCAATTAATCAGATGTGGTGACCCCTGTACGGCCATCGAACTTCCTATTATGATTGATTTGTGCTAAGTTTGAGCCGTCAATTGCCTGTTAAAATGTGCGCTCACCATCGTTTCTCTGGCGTAACTCACTGACTTGGATTTACTCCCTGCTATGGCTTTTCTAATTGACATGAAAAACACCACCGTCTATCGCGGTCAACAGAAGGTGTTGGATCGATTTACGCTGCAGTTGCCAATGCAGCGAAGCATTGCCATATTAGGCCCGAATGGTGCGGGAAAGTCCACTCTTCTCAAAGTGCTGATGCGGGAGCTTTATCCGGTTCGTGAGGAAGATTCGTGGGTCAAAATTTTGGGCAACCAGACGTGGAACGTTTGGGAGTTGCGTCGAAACCTGGGGTTCATCTCACAGGATTTACAAAATCGCTATTTTGGATATGTGAACGGGCTTTCTGTAGTGCTGTCGGGGTTCCACTCAAGTGTCGGAATTTATGATCATCAGGAATTTGATACCAAATCTGTTGAATTGGCAAACCGGATAATGGCTGAGTTAGGCATCACTGAGTTAAGCCACAAACCCTATTCACTCATGTCAACGGGTGAGCAACGCAGATTTTTATTAGCCCGAGCTTTGGTGAGTGAGCCATCAACGTTGGTGTTAGATGAACCAACCAGTGGGTTGGATATCAATGCGACGTTTCACTATCTTCGTGTCATTCGTAAACTCATCGCTCACGGCAAGCAGATTGTTCTGGTTACCCATCACATTCACGAGATTCCTCCGGAAGTTGATTTCATCGTGCTACTGAAAGAGGGATGTATCGTCTCAAATGGTGAGAAACAGCAGTTATTTACTGACAAAACTCTGAGTGAGTTGTACGACACACCAGTCAAAGTAATGTCAGCCAATGGTTACTATCAAGTAATTCCGGACGAAGTTGGTGCTGTATCTGGTCTCAACAATTCTCTTCACCGATGAGTGCAATTCCAACTCAAGTCAGCCTAGGCAGCGACCGATTCGATTCACTTTATGGCTGTCGGGAGGGGTGCAATGAAAATTTGGCTATCCAAAAATTTGAAAAATCTGCTCCTTTCTCACTAATCCAAACTTCGGGTTCACCAGAGTTCAGAATTTGGTGTCCGTACAGATTACTACCGCACCAGGCATATGGTTATAATCCATGCTGTTGAATCTTGTTCCGCAAGGGATGCGCAACAAGCCAATGTCTTTGATTCTAGCAAGATTAACTGGAAAATTTGGTTCTCTTTTGACTTTAATATTTAGCCTCATCTAATCTCTCCAGAATATACAGACAAGAGGGACCTTATGTCTGTGGTCAATATTTTTCAAATCCGGTGGATTCACATAAATGATTAATACCGAAGTCGTCATTGTTGGAGCAGGCCCCTGTGGACTCTTTCAGATTTTTGAGTTGGGGCTACTGGGTATCAAGTGCCATATAGTGGACTCCTTACCGCGTGCAGGCGGTCAATGCTCTACACTCTATGCTGATAAACCTATTTACGATATTCCTGCCTACCCGGTGGTTGGTGGTCAAGAGCTTGTTGATCTCCTCATGGAACAGGCTTCGCCTTTTGATCCCGGATATGTGCTTGGTGAACAAGTCACTCACGTCGAAAAACAGGATGACGGCCGGTTCTATGTCAAAACATCCGGCGGTACTGAATTTGATGCGGGATCAATGGTCATAGCTGGTGGCTTAGGTGCTTTTGATGCGCGGCCACTGCGTACTCCAGGCGCTGCAAATCACGCTGGAAAGAATCTGAACTACCATGTGGTCGATAAACAGCGCTATCAAGATCTTTCGGTCACCATTATGGGAGGAGGGGATTCTGCTCTGGACTGGGCACTGGAATTACATGGTATCGCAAAGAAAATCACCCTGATTCATCGACGCGAGGAGTTTCGTGCGCAGCCAGCATCGGTAGCAAGAATGAAAGAGCTTGCTCAGCGTGGTGATGGCACGATGACCTACCACATTGGTCGAATTGAGAGGATTATTGAAACCGACGGTTCTCTTGCCGGTGTCAGAATGGTTCCCTTTACCGACAATCCAGTTGCACAGGATATTGAATTTGACGAACTTTTGGTGTTTTACGGACTGTCTCCAAATCTTGGCCCAATATCCGACTGGGGGATCCAGCTGGATCGGAAAACGATAGTGGTTGACACAGCGGAGTGTCAAACCAGCGAGCCTGGAATTTTTGCGATTGGAGACATCGTCTCTTACCCTTCCAAGAAGAAACTGATTCTATGTGGATTTCATGAAGCTGCAATGGCAGCATTTGGAGTTCAGCATTACTTGTACCCGGAAATCAAACAAAGAGTACAGTTCACCACCACAAGTCCCATCATGCATGAACGGCTGAAAGTAGACGGTAGTCTATAGACGTCTTTCTGTCAGCGATGGCTAACAACGGTTTTCTCGTTTAATTCTTCAAAATTGGGGAGCAATTTCTCAATCAGCTGGCATTTTTTGTAAATTGATGTAAATTGCATTCGCCGAATGCCCCAAAATAGGGTGTATAGGGATACTGCCATTTTGGGAGGGTTGACGGTGAATCCTAAAGTAAAAGAGTTACGCGTTCGCGAAGAAAATCTCCCGACCGACTTCCCGCAAGATCTCAAGCTCAGACTTCATCGTGCTGTGAGTTGGCTGCTCAGAGCAGAGAATCAGGATGAAGATGACGATGCCGCATTCATTTTCTACTGGGTTGCGTTTAACGCACTTTACGGGATGCTAATCAAGGATGCATCGGGAAGCGAAGGAGAACGAACTGAATTCCAGGAATATTTTCGAATCATTTCTTTGCTTGATTCGGAAAAAATCATCTATGACGAGTTGTGGTACCGATTTTCGGCCTCGATTCGGATCCTTTTTGAAAACAAATACGTTTATTCGCCATTTTGGAATCATCACTATGGTATGGACGGCTATGATGATTGGGAAATGCGGTTTGAAAAGGCAAAAGAACTTGGCCTTCGCTCTCTAAAGAATGGTGATACCGCACAGATTCTAAGCCTTATTTTTGATCGCCTCTATGTACTGCGAAACCAGGTTTTTCACGGAGCTGCCACCTGGAAGAGTAGCGTAAACAGAGCGCAGATTAAAGATGCAAGAAGAATTCTTGGGTATTTATTACCGCTATTCATTGATTTGATGATGAAAAATCCAAATGTCGCATGGGGCGAACCCGGCTACGCAGTTGTGGACTGATTAAGAGAAGCACAAACTCCCAAACTGCACATCAACTTGGCCTGACAACATCGTTGGGTATCTCACAACAATGATTTGATATAGAATTGACAGTGTCAATCGCTCCGATTGGCCTTTCTTTTTAAGTTAAGTAAATGGAGGTATTTGAAATGAGAATTAAAGTGTTGCTTGCAGCGATACCACTGTTTCTGTTTACGGGTACAGCATCAGCAGATAAACTTGATGATGTTATTGATGCTGGAATGCTACGCTGCGGTGTTGTGCTGGATTTCCCACCAATCGGATTTTGGGATGAAAATAATGAGCCAGCCGGTTTTGATGTTGAATACTGTAAAGATCTCGCAGCAGCTTTGGAGGTAGACTATGAAATTCAGGCATTGACCTGGTCAGAACGTCTACCAGTCATCGTAACAAATCGAGCGGACGTTGTATTCGGCGGAACATCTGACACGCTCCAAAGAGCAAAGACTGTCGGATTTACCATTCCTTACGCAATTTACTATCATCAGGCTATTGTCGGCAAAGACAGTGGCATCGTTACCTTTGAAGACATGAAAGGAAAACGAGTCGCTGCGGCCGTTGGAACCACACCTGAAATTGCTTTTTTGGAATATGCGAAGGAATGGGGAACGGAAGACCTGTATCAAGGTTATCAATCTGAAAATGAAGTGTTTCTCGCAGTGGCGCAGGGAAAAGCCGATGCCGGGCTGACCACCAATACTGCAGTTAAGCAAGTTGCTGAACAGTATGACACAGTCATTTCAGGTCCTCGTATGCCGTGGACGACAGACTACACATCTGTAGTTGGTCCGCGTAAGGACGTAACCTGGTTGAACTACTTGAATCTGTTTATCACCCACCAGGTACGATCGGGTCGTTATCAGGAACTTTGGGACCGCTTCGTAGGTGGTGAGGCTCCGGAACTTAAAATCCCGGGAGTGATGTACTAATCACTTCAGTCCAGTTATTCTGCCGTCTCAGCATTCTATGACTGAGATGGCAGAATTGATTTGAACTGAAAGTCGCGTGGACTACAACTTTCATTGGCGACCTGTTTTTCGTAGTTTGCCTGACCTGCTGAACGCAGGTTTAGTCACACTCGAAGTCGCAACGCTTTCGATGGTGTTTGGTGTCATTATCGGAATCGTATTCGCAATTATCCGACTCAAAATGCGCGGGCCCATACGCTGGTTCGTGATCTCGTGGATCGAACTTGCTCGAAACACACCAGCTTTGTTTCAGTTGTTCTTTTTCGGATTTGGACTGGGTGCATTCGGAATTCACCTCACACCATTCTGGATCGTACTGGCTGGTCTGACGTTCAACAACGCAGGGTATCTCGCAGAAAACTTTCGGGGTGGTTTTCAGGCAATACCAGAAACTCAAATGCGAGCCGCACGCAGCTTGGGAATGAACGCATCCCAAGCCTATGTTAGAGTCATCATCCCACAGGTTCTGCGAACCGTCTATCACCCAATGACCAACCAGATGGTCTGGGCGGTTCTCATGTCATCGCTAGGTATGCTGGTAGGATTCCGCGAACTATCGGGGGAAACACAGTTTCTGGCGTCAAAGACATTTCGAATTTTTGAATATTTCGCGGTCGCTGCAGTGATTTATTACGTCATTGTGAAAATAATTATCGGCGGCTCTCGCTTGCTGTCCTTTCGACTATTCCGGTATTGACGAGAGACACCCATGGAATCAACGTCCATTTTCTTCACCAGTTTCAAGACTACGGATCTGTGGTTCCTGGCGGAAGCTGCATACCGCACACTGTTGATATCTGGAATTTCGATTTCACTTGGTACTGTCCTGGGACTCATATTCGGTTGGTTACTTCATGAAGGTCGGTTAATCAGCACCTTTATCCTGTCTCCGTTTTTGGATATCTTTCGCTCGGTTCCACTCATCATCCAACTGGTGCTCGCGTACAATTTTGCCCCGATCATCGGATTGAATATTGACCCCTTCGGCAGCGGTGCAATCGTATTGACGATCTATACGACCGCTCTTGTGGCGAACGTAGTTCGAGGCGGAATTGATTCTGTTGGGATCCCCATGCGACGTGCGGCGCGTAGTCTGGGAATGACATACTGGCAGGATATGATTTACGTTGTTTCGCCAATCGGAATCCGCGCAGTATTCCCAGCCTGGGTGGGTGTAGCACTTGGAGTGATGAAAGACAGTGCGTTGGTATCGGTGCTTGGTTATGTAGAGTTACTGAGAGCATCCCAGATTCTAATTACGAGGACTCAAGAGCCGTTTCTAATTCTGGCACTTGCGGGAGCGTTTTATTTTGCACTCTCATTCCCAATTGCCCGATTCTCAGAAAGACTTGAAAAGAGGTGGAGTCAATGATCGAAATTCGCGGTCTTCACAAATATTTCGGAGAAGTACATGTACTGCAAGGCATCGATCTCGATGTAAATAAGGGTGAAGTCCTAAGCATTATTGGTGCATCTGGATCAGGTAAGTCGACTTTGCTCTATTGCATCAATGCGTTGGAAGGTATTGATGAAGGCCGCATTACGGTTGATGGAGTTGAAGTACATGCCAAATCGACCGACATCAACAAACTGCGCCAGAAATTGGGTATGGTGTTCCAACAGTGGAACAGTTTTCCTCATCTTACTGCGCTAGAGAATGTTGCTTTGTCTCCTCGAATTGTGCGCAAAATGTCTCGTTCAGATGCCAAGAAACTAGCGGCCAGACGATTGGAGCACATTGGGCTTGGAGATAAACTGAACAGTTATCCAAATGCTTTGTCTGGCGGCCAGCAGCAACGACTGGCGATCGCTCGAGCACTTGCGATGGAACCAAGTTATATGCTGTTTGACGAAACAACCTCTGCGCTCGATCCAGAGCTTGTCGGTGAGGTGCTGGATGCGATGCGGCTTCTCGCGGAAGAGGGGATGACGATGATCTGTGTAACGCACGAAATGGGTTTTGCGCGAGATGTATCTGATCGCGTCGCTTATATTCATGATGGGGCGATAGAAGAAATCGGAACACCGGAGCAAATTTTTAGCAATCCAAAATCGGAAAGAACAAGCCGATTTCTCGCTAACGTGAGATGAACGCTATCAACGCAGTGGTTCACAGATTGGCTGTAGAACCAACTATGTCTGTTTGAATCAATAACATGAAAATCACATCAATCAAAGCGTGGCAGGTTGATCTACCGCTCAAAGAAGGTCGATACACTTGGGCAAATGGAAAATTTGTCGAGGTGTTTGACAGTACTGTCGTGGCTGTCTTTACGGATGAAGGACTAGTTGGATATGGAGAATGTTGTCCTTTGGGTTCTGTTTATTTGCCGTCTTACGCACTCGGGGTGCGGGCGGGTTTGAAAGAGATTGGCCCTTCTTTGATCGGTCAAAACCCATGTAACTTGAATGATATCAACCTGGTTATGAATGAAACCCTAAAAGGTCACCCATATGTCAAGGCTCCGATTGACATGGCTTGCTGGGATCTGTTGGGTAAGGCTACAAATGTGCCGCTTTATGTACTACTGGGTGGAAAGTTGCAGGAGAAGATCGCTCTTTACCGTGCGATATCTCAGGAAAGCGCTGAAGACATGTCTTCAAAGATTGATGGTTATCGAAATGAAGGTTACCACAAATTTCAGCTTAAGGTGGGCGGTAACGCCAACCAGGATATTGACCGAATCCATGCAGCACGTTCGATTCTTCAACCTGGTGATATCTTGATGGCAGATGCAAATACAGGCTGGACACGACATGAAGCGGTTCGAGTTGTCAATGCGGTGAAAGAAATTGACGTATATATCGAGCAGCCTTGCAAGACTTATGAAGAATGTTTGTCTGTGCGCAGACGAACGACGCTTCCTTTCACGCTGGATGAAAACATTGATGGTCCGGAGATGCTAGTGCGTGCGTTGAGCGAAGATGCGATGGATGTGGTCAATCTGAAGATTTCCAAAGTCGGTGGATTTACAACGGCTCGAATGATGCGAGACTTGTGCGTTGAGTTCGGAATTCCGATGATCTTGGAAGACACCTGGGGAGGTGACATCACGACTGCTGCTATTGCCCATATGGCTTCATCCACACCTGAGGAGTTTTGCTTTGCGGCGACAGACTTTAACTCATATGTAACAGTTTCAATTGCGGACAAAGCGCCTCAGCGGGTGGACGGAAGCATGTCTGCACCTGATGCCCCCGGTCTTGGGATTGAACCAAAACTGGAGGATTTTGGATCGCCGGTGGTGGACATAGATCTCTAGCGACATCGGTGCTAGCAAGACAAGTTGAATTCAAATTAATCGAAATGAAATCGTCAGCTTTTATGATTTCTATTTCCTAGTTTCAACTGATCTCATTCTCCGGTTCGAAATCATCAAAAATTGTCGGCTGATAGAGCGTGGATTCATCAGCTGTACTCACCGTGCGCATCAGAGTCAGCATTTGCTCGAGTTCCTGCTGATTGATCCAGATGGACTTCATACTAGAATTTGTATCCATCAGTTCGGGAACATCTAGCCATAGACTGTTGAGACGATTGCTGCAAACAATTTCGTTCAAGAATCGGTATGCCGCTCCCCTACGAACTTGAATCGGTAGCAGCCAGTTTTTGGTAATCTCAATGATTCCGAGTTTTGCGAGAATTGCGAGGAAGCTCATGCTGCTGCGACTGTCGATCCGATACCCCAATACCCGATTGATGTCCAACCAGGAAACGGTTGAATGATCACCAATGAAAAGTGCCAGTGTACAGATGTCACGGACTGTTGGCAGGATTTGTGTGAGTGGCAGAGGTTTAACCGTTAGCATGAACTTGCCCTCTTCAGCAATCCGATCATGCCATTTGCCTCTATGTTCTTCCGAAATAGGCCACTGATCTGGATTGACAACAGAAAGCAGAGAAGCATAGGTTTCCCATGGCAGATTTCCGTCCCCAAAATCGCACCAATGAAATTCAACATCAGGATTCCATAGTGGATAGTCAAAGCGGCTATGAGATACTTTGGCATAGATGTAGTACTTCACCTGTATTTCACTTTCAAGCGCAGGCAATATGTCTAACTTTGCAGCGTCTTCCGCCATTGGTAGAGTGCCAATAATACCCGGTGCCATTCGAACGAAGTAATTAGTTGACTTAAGTACTGGAAAAACACTGTTCGCTGACCACTTTTCACTGAATCGCTGAGAAAACTCAGATCGAATTTCCAGCAGTGGCGCGGGTCCAATTTCGTCAACCAGGTCAACGATTTCGGCATACAGAGTGCCCGGATTAAACGATCCATATTCTGCGTGGTCCAATTCGGGAACTAATTCATCCGACACACCGACTGAGTCCTGAATGCTGCAAAATCTCATGATTGATGCGAAACCATTGTCGGTGAGGGGCAAAATCTGATCGGAGTACTCGTACATTGAATTACGTAAGTCTCTGATTGAACTCTTGTCGTTTGGAAAGACATATCGATAAGTGGAAATGATTTCAGCAAAAGTAGCGGGCCCTCCGCCCAAGCAGCCGGAAATCACTTTCATTAATTGAATGCCTCGCTGCTTACGGGGTGTCATTCGACCCTCATACAGATAATCGTCAAAAATTCCATGACTTACATTGCTCGGTGCATAGCACACCAAAGCGTGGACGGAAACGTTGAGCTCCGCAGCAACCACCTCAATGTGTAGAGGCAGCGATAGCTTCTGAATGGAACTTTCAATCCGTTCAAAATTCTGCTTTAGAACCGATTCGTCTGTGTTCGCTTTGAAGTAAAGATTTCGAAAGCAAACAAAATTGGCATCGGCATATCCAGCAACCGTGGAATATAGAACTCGAATTGCCAGTGATTTGGTGAGAGTCGGATCATCAAGACATTTTGGCAGAGCGTTCTTTCTGACACACCCATTGACACCAAGCAGGTAATTCTCAATTTGTTCCTGACAGGAATGAAGCAGAATTTTGAGACAGTCGCTGAACGGAGGCTGGTTGAGCCGTCTTACTGCTTTGGTTTCAAACTGACGGATGTAGTCGCGCGAAAGCCCCAGACTCTGCCCGATTGCTTCAGCGGTTTCTTTTGGGGACGAAACTGAATCCAGGCGTCTATATACCACCTGAGCTGCCACATTTGGAATATGTCTTTCAACCGTTTGACGAATCAGAGATTCAGGATTCAGCTCATCCACTCGCTGCTGGTTTTTTGGATCATCCCAGAAAGACAGTACAGATTTCAGGGTTTGGATTGCTTCAATTCCGTTGCTGTCTTCATTGAGGGGACCGAGCAGGTTTTCGAGATTACTTTCGGTCAGGTTTTGAAGATCCTTCAACTGCAGATACAGAAGATCTGATGGCCAGGGTAAGTCTAAAACCTGGGCAGTCAAACTGATGTACTGATCAGCCAGATTAGTATGGTTTTCAATCTGATTGACAATTTCACTCCATGAACAGGGCTCTATTGATGGAGTTTGGTTAAGACTGCTTTCGATCAGGTCAGACTCATTCTTGTCAGGCTGAAGCTGTCTGAATTGATTGTTCAGCAGGCATTCCAAATCGAAAACCAAAAGCCCAGAAAACTGAGGCATTTCACAGTAAGTCTTGTATGCCGTGAACCGGTTATTGAAGTATTCTCCAAGTGTCTGATGTGGCAGCATATCTGCTTCATCTGCCAGTAGAAACGCATTCTTCAGGCGAACAGGCGCCTCACTGTCCTGAATGAACTGAACGAGGGAAACATTCAATCGAGGGTCGTAGTCACCCTGATCAGGTTCTGGGGGTAAAGGTTCTAACTCATCTTCTAGTGGAGGGGATGAGGGTTCCACGACAAGTCTACTACCCGCGCTGCGAAACACTCGCATGATGGTGTCAGAAATCCGATTCCGTAAGTTCATTCGGCTGTGATTTTGTCTTTCAGCTGTTTTCACTAGGCCTTCTGAATTAATCATTCTAGCAGGTTGGCGCAGTGCAACAAAATCGAGTCAAGTTGGCTATCAATTGGCATGACCCGACTGCATTAATGAATGTCACATTTTGCGAGAATTTCGGTCAGTCCACCTTTACTCTGTCAGTGTGAATTTCAAGTAACGTTGGTCGATTAGCACGGAACCCTTTTTGCATTAGGTTGGGAAGTTCTGCTAGATCATTGACAGACTCTGCATGACAGCCGAAACCCTTAGCCACGGAAAGAAAATTCGGCATTGCGAGATCAACACCAACGAGTGGAATGCCAAATTCATTGAAATTGTCTCTAATCTCTCCGTAACCGTCATTGTGCCACAGCACTATGACGATTGGCAGCCGGTGCTCTACCGCGGTTGCCAACTCCTGAATCGTAAACATCAAGCCACCATCGCCAATGACACAGACAACTGGCGAATCCGGTTTGCCCAATTTTGCACCAATGGCGGCAGGCAAAGCATAGCCAAGTGTACCGTAGCCAGTCGTGGAGGTGAGATAAGTCCTTGGCCTACGCGCTTTGAATACATAGTTGCCACTGTAAACGAGTTGGGTCGAATCTGCGGTTACGATGCCATGATCAGGCAATGCGCTTCGAATCTTGTCCCAAACTTTGATGTGAACGGGTGTGTTTTCGTACCAGTGAGATTTGGTGCTTTCGAGCAGGTCGCTGACATGTAGCCGGCTCTTAGCATGTCTGTTTGCCGAATTTAGGTTCATTGAATTCAGATGGTTTGCAATTTCAGTTAGTGCATGACTTGCATTTCCCAAAATCGGTATATCGGGAGGGGCATTCCGGTAAAGTTGAGACGGATCAATGTCTATTCTGATGAGTTGGCCATCAAATTCGATGTCGCCGCCACGACTCCAGATATCTGTTTCAGACAAATGAGTACCGACGGCAAGAACGAAATCAGCTTGCTTCAAAAAATCCAGAACTGGCGGGTGCAGCAGATTGGAACCAAGGCTAAGTGGATGGTCTTCAGAAATAATACCTTTTCCGGCAAATGTCGTTACCACTGGGGCATTCAATACCTCTACAAGTTCGGCAGCCTCTGCTGCGGAATCTTTGCACCCACCACCAAGAATAACAGCTGGCTTCTTTGCATTCGCCAGTGCTTGGGCGGCTCTCTTCAGTAATCCGTGATCTGCTTGAGGAGCGGGTGCTAAGCCTTGTCGTAAATGTGACCAACTGACCGGATTGTTGATCAGATCAATGGGAATTTCAACATGCACTGGCCGCGGTCGGCTTGCGTTGAATGTCGCGTATGCCCTTGCAATGACTTCCGGAACGCTATCGGTTGACAAAATCGTTTGGCTGAAAGCAGTGAAGTGGGCGGAAAGTTTACTCTGAGAGTTAAGTTCATGCAGGTCACCTTGTCCCAATTCCAGACTTGAAGTCTTGTTGACGCTGGAGATCGCCAATATCGGAACCGAGTCGGAGTATGATTGAGCCAGCGGTGTAGCTGCATTGGTGACGCCAGGTCCGGTAATCAGACAGCAGACTCCGACCTTACCCGTAGCGCGTGCATAACCGTCCGCCATAAATCCTGCCGATTGCTCGTGGCGCGGTGTGACGTGTCGAATAGACGAGTTGGCAATGCCTCGGTAAAGTTCAAGTGTGTGGACACCGGGAATCCCAAAAACAAACTCAGTACCGTAGTCCTCAAGCAGCTTCATGAGTTGGATACCACAGCTTCGAGTTTCTTGGGACATGATTAACTCCTTTCAGCAGAGGGACGAAACAGCAATCTAATGGACGAAGGTCTGATTACAGTCCATACGGTGATAATTCCTAGGATTCCGGCACCCCAGAAAATCGAGTAGGGGTCACCGAGGTCGAGCAACAGGCCAAACAGCGGTGGACCGACAATTCCACCGGCGTTAAAACCGGTGGTCACCGTGCCAAAAACTTTGCCCATATCTCTCGCTGGTGCCATGCTGGCAATGATCACATCGCGAGATGGTGCGATAAACCCATAGAACAAACCGGCAATAATTATTGGAATTGAGAGTGCAGTCATGGACATCGGCACGAAAGTGATGAAAAACATGCAGACACTAAACGCGATAAGACAGTTGGCAACCACCCACTCATGATTTTTCCAACGGTGCGCCCACACACCCGCCAGTAATATTCCTACACCATCAGCGGCTAGAAACAGCCAGATGATGATTCCAGCCTGTCCTAGAGTCGAATCATAAATTTCAGTCAGGGCAGCGACAGAAAAATCGTAGAGCCCGGTACTGGTTATCGCATAACCGAAAAAGAACAGCCAGCCCAGCAATACTGGAGCGCTGAACAGCAGTTTGAAACTGCTTTTTCTTTGTGCCACAACGCCTTCAACCTGAGCCGCGTCTGGTAACACAACACCACGAAAACCGAAAAGTAATCCTCCCAGAATGATGAGCCCCATTCCACTGCAAATCATCAGCGCATAAGGCCAGTCCAGACCTGCGGTAATCATGATGATAATGACTGGCGCGGTGAGCGATCCGGCCTGTCCGCAAAAAGTATGGATGGAGAATGCTTTGCCAAGCTTGTCCTGATTGACTGAGCGGGTTAGTATCGAATAGTCGCAGGGGTGATACACTGCATTGGCCATACCAGCAACCCCCATCAATAACAGGTAACCGGTATAGGTTTGAAATATCCCAAATAGGGCCAGGACAATGGATTCAACGGCAACACCTGCCATTAATATCCAGCGAGCGCCGACTCGGTCAACAATAAATCCAATTGGCGTTTGGCAGACCAGACTTGCAATACTGAAAACCGCGTAGCCGATACCAAGTTCCGTATATCCGACGCCGTAAACGTCATGCAAAATTGGGAACAGTAACGGCAGAAGCAGAAAATAGAAATGCGAAAAAAAGTGTGCGGCACCAATCAGGCCCACGATCTTCCGTTCCCGCAGATTCATGCTAGGTTTGGTGCTCATGAACTCGTTGAACTTCGATACCTTTGACTGATTGATTCAGGCAGTTCAGATGGTTGAATCAAGGATGGTGTTGCGAATTTTCGATCGGAGGCTAAGGCCGCGGGGTGAGAACAGAAATCCTCATGTTTCATAACCAGACACCTCAACCCTAGAGAAAAATCATTTTATTTCAATCTGTCAGACACCTTAATGATTTCGTCTCTACACAGTCTGGTAAAAAGAAATTTGACGGTAATTTCTGGCTACCGGGAAATACTGAAAATGAATCGCTGTCCGATCAGTTTAGCGAACATGGATTTCTAGAATATCCAGGTCGTCAAGCAGATGATCCGGACCGACCTGTTGCCCCGCAAATACATTCTTGCCCCAAATGCGAGCAAATTTAAATGTATCTTCAAAATCCTTATGAATCTGTCGCGCGACATCAGACACTTTGCCACCAAATTTCAGAGTGAAAGGTTTGTCAGTGTCTGGAGGTTTGCCCGGAATTTTTGTGTACACCCGCACGATTTTCATTTTTTCAAAGACCATTTGCGGGAACAGTTCCAGATTTGAACCGGTCAGTGCCGACAGCGCTATTGACGGAAAGTTGTAGTTGACGAGTTCATTCAGAGCGTCGAGCTCGTCAGGATCGACAGCCAAGTCGATTTTATTGGCAATCAGAATCGTAGGCAGTACAACCCGAAACGGATCAAAGTCTGGGTCTTCAGATGCGCTCACCCCGTTTACCAACTCAATTTTAAATTGGTTAGTCAGGCTGACTTTTCGCTCGTCCAGCTGGGCGATGACCTGGTCAATATGATCGATGCATTCAGGGTTGGAGATATCAATCACAAGGAACGCTGCATCGGCGGTTTGCAGTGAATTGACCACCCACGGTTCAAAGTAATCATTAGAGATTGGCGGCAAGTCAACCAGCTGAAAGTGGATGTCTTCATATGGCATCATGCCGGGCAGCAGAAATTGTGTAGTGAATGGATAGGGGCCGATTTCGGAGCGTGCTCCGGTCAGTCGGTGATGCAGTTGGGACTTTCCGGAATTCGGAGGCCCGAGTAATGCAATCTGGGCCGCTCCTTCTGGCCGAACCGAATGAGAAGGACCCGTTCGGGCCCCTCCCTTGCGCGGCCCCGCCAGCTCATCAGTCAGCATTTTGATGCGGGTTTTGATGTCGCGTTGCAGGTGCTCCGTTCCCTTATGCTTGGGAATGGTCCGCAACATCTCCTTAAGGCACTTCAGCCTGTCCGCAGGTTCGCGCGCTTCACGAAAAGCCTGCTCAGCTTTTTTGTATTCGGGAGATACGTTGGTTGGCATTCAATACGGATCTGTATCTTACATCGGTTCATATAATATTACCCTTTGGGCAAACCGTATAACGATTGCGACAACGCCGCGTATGGAAGACAAGGTATTTCTGATCACTGGTGCATCAAGTGGAATTGGTGCTGCAACCGCGCGTTCAGCAGCTAAACGCGGGTATCGTACAGTTCTGGCGGCGCGAAGAGCGGAAATTCTGAATGAATTGTGCGAGGAGTTAGGTGGCCCGACTCGTTCGCTGGCAGTCCGATGCGATGTAACCCAATGGGAAGATCAGCAGGAAATGATTGGTCAGGCAATAGACCGATTTGGGCGGATTGATGTGGTATTGGCAAATGCCGGAATTTACTATTCCGGAGATGGTTTCGCCGAAGGCAACCCTGAACGTTGGAAGGAGATGATCTTGACCAACGTTTATGGTGCGGGACTGACGATCAGAGCCAGTCTTGCAGCTTTGAAAAATAGCAAAGGCCACATCTTGCTCTTGGGTTCAGCTGCTGGCAGGCGACCGATTCCAGGTTCAATGTACAGTGCCACCAAGTGGGCCGTAACGGGTATGAACTACAACCTCAGGGAAGAGCTCAGAGGAACCGGTGTTCGCGTTACCAATATCCAGCCAGGTGTGACCAATACAGAGATATTTGGGGGCGAAATTAGAGACAATGCGATGGAACGCGAAGATGTTGCAGAGGCAATTCTGTTTGCTGTCGAACAGCACCCGCGAGTTGACATGCATGAAATCCTGATGTATCCAACGCCCCCGGAAGAATAGCGCCCAATTTTGGGAAATTTTCATCAATCACCGTCGGAGACCCCACCAGAATGGCAGCAGAATGCCCAGTTTGTGTTAATGAAATAGATTTTGAAGACGACACCATTGTCGGGGAGCTTTTGGCGTGTCCTTTCTGCGGCACCGAACTTGAGGTAGTCAACCTTGGCCCACCAACTTTGGAAGTCGCACCAGAACTGGATGAGGACTGGGGTCAATAAATGAAAAAGTTCACGGATTTACTTCTGTGAACGTCGGGTTCTTACACTCTGTCATTCGCTTTGAGGAGAAAAAACTGCTCGAAGCGTTTCGAGCACAGCAGGGTGTCAACATCATTATGCTCGACGACAGAAAACTGGTCTTTGACCTGGAGAATGTCCCGCCAATTGATGTTGCCTTCGAGCGTTGTGTCAGTCACTCGCGCGCAGTATACAGCTTGCAATTCCTGGAAATGTCAGGTGTACCGTGTATCAACCGCGCCGAAGTCGCCAGGGTGTGCGGTGACAAAATTGAGACATCAATACGGTTGGCTGAACGCGATATTCCACAGCCACAGCTCCGGGTGGCGTATACCGAAGAATCTGCGCTGGAAGCCATTGAGGAATTTGGCTATCCCGTCGTTCTAAAACCAGCAATCGGCTCTTGGGGACGCTTGCTTTCGAAGATTAATGACCGATCAGCGGCGGAAACTGTTTTGGAACACAAACGACTGCTCGGTTCTTATCAGCACTCAATCTTCTATATCCAGGAATATGTGGAAAAGCAAGGACGTGACATCCGCACTTTTGTGGTTGGTGATGAGTGTATTGCGGGCATCTATCGGGAATCGACTCACTGGATTACCAATACCGCCCGCGGAGCAGTCGCAGCCAATTGCCCCATTACCAATGAAATCGCTGAGATATCGCTGGCGGCTGCTGACGCAGTGGGTGGCGGCATTCTGGCGATTGATCTGTTCGAGTCCGATCGGGGAATGCTTGTCAATGAAGTCAACTATACGATGGAATTTCGCAACAGCATTGCACCAACCGGTGTCGACATCCCGGCTCGAATGGTTGACTTTGTGGTTAACCATCAGACTTAAGGCGTCTGCATGATTCGAGCATCTATCGTAGGTGGAGCGGGCTACGCTGGCGGCGAACTAATTCGCCTTCTGCATAGTCATCCGGAGGTGGAAATTGGTCAGATCACCTCGCGCAGCCGTGCAGGTAAATTCATTCACTCGTCCAATCCGAATCTTCGCAAACTGCTGACAAAGAAATTTTGCTCCCCCGATGAATTAACTGGATGCGATGTTCTATTTCTGTGTCTACCGCATGGCGTCGCAATGAAGTCCATCGATCACTATATGAGTCTTGCACCCAAAATAATCGATCTCAGTGCCGACTTTCGACTCGACAGTGATTTGGGGTATGAAGTGGCTTATGGTAAACCTCACTTGCGACCTGAACTGCTGCAGACTTTTACTTACGGCATCGCTGAACTTCATAGAGACCGAATTGCCACCTCTGACTATGTGTCCTGTGCCGGCTGCAATGCGACTGCGGTCATTCTGGCTCTACTGCCAATCATACAATCGTGTTCTGTCAATTCTATCGTTGCCGAAGTTAAGGTCGGCTCCAGTGAAGCCGGTAGTCAGTCAAGCGAAGGCAGTCACCATCCGGTGCGCAGTGGTGCAGTCCGATCCTATCGACCAACCGGTCATCGGCATGTCGCCGAAATGAAGCAGGCGCTCAATATTGGAGCAGTTAGTTTTTCAGCAACGTCAATTGAGATGGTGCGGGGCATCGTTGCAACCTGTCATGTATTTTCCGAACAGACGCTGCCTAAAGAACGAGATTTGTGGAAAGCATATAACCTGGCTTACCTCAATGAGCCTTTTGTCCGGGTGGTCAAAGACCGTTCGGGAATACATCGATACCCTGAACCCAAACAATTGGCTGGAACCAATTTTTGTGACGTCGGATTCGAGCGGGATGCTGACAATAATCGTATCGTCGCCATCAGTGCCCTCGATAATCTGATGAAAGGTGCAGCAGGTCAGGCTGTGCAGAATCTCAATATCATGATTGGCATTTCTGAGCGAATCGGGCTGGAGTTTGCTGGCCTATACCCTGCCTGACCGACTGGTCTGACAACGGAACGCAAATTCAATGTGCCGACTGCTTTTTGTCAAGAATGATGCGCCAGTCAGCATGCAGCATCACCTGGAGAAATTTGCTCAAACTGCGAAAAACAGTCCCGAGGATCAAAGTCACGGTTGGGGCTGCGCCTGGCTCGAATCTGGAGAATGGCAGTTCTATCACAGTATCAAACCGATCTGGGAGGATTGTTTCGAGCGATTTAAGCCTTGCGATTATTTTCTTGCCCATGCCCGCAGCGCCTATCGGAATGAGGGTATTGAAGTTCGCAACAATATGCCCTTTGATGATGGTGAAAAAGTCTTCATCTTCAACGGTGAACTGCAAGGCGTTCGTATTCGGGAAGCGGGTCGTATCGGTGCAGAAAGAGTGTTTAATTTCATCAAACGGTTTGATAACGGCGATATGGAGTTGGCAATTCAACAGGGCATTGATCACCTTGTACGGAAGTCACGTTACATACGTGCAATGAATTTCATCATTGCAACCGCGAACGAAGCCTGGGTCAGCACGACCTTCAATGAAAATCCAGAATATTTTCAATTGCATACGAAACTGATCGATGGGACTTACATCGTCAGTTCGGCACCTTATGAGAAAAGTTCCGACTGGACGCCAATTGAAAATAACATCATTATGCGGATACTAAGGTCGGAATAGTGGTGGCTTTAAATCAATCGGCGGTTCGGCCTGTTATCGTCAAAGTTGGTGGTGGAGGCGACATCAATTCAGCTGGAATTGCACGGGATCTTGCAAACCTGAATGAGTCGGTGATCGTTGTCCTGGGTGCCAATGCTGAACGCGACCGATTGGCACAGAAACTGGACATGCCGACTAAAACGCTACAGTCTGTTTCTGGTTACGAGAGTGTCTATTCAGACGACAACGCGATAGATGTCATCATGATGAGTTATGCCGGTCTGGTCAGGATGCGCTTTGTTGAAGCCTGCCAGAAACTTGGTATCAATGCCATCGGATTGAGCGGGCTGGATGGTCGTTTGATTGAAGGCAGACGCAATCGTGGTATTCGGATTCGAGAACAGGGTAAGACACTGTTGAAAAGAGATTTTTCCGGAAAGCCTGAACAAATCAATACGCAACTGCTGACGCAGCTGCTTGTAGATGGATTCACACCAGTAATCAGCATTCCCATTGCAGATGAGAACGGGGTCGCGATCAACGCGGATAACGATAATATTGTCACCGTTTTGCACAGGCAGATGCAGGCCAAACGAATTTACCAGTTTATTGAGGCGCCGGGATTACTGGCCGACCGCGATGATCCGTTGAGCCTCATCAGAAAGCTGGATTCAAGTGAGCTTGGAGCACGAGAGTCCGAGGTCAGCGGTCGAATGAAGCGTAAACTGCTGGCCCTGCAAAAATTGTTTGAACAGGGTCCGACGGAGGTGATTATTGCCGATGGCCGAGTGGAGTCGCCGATCACGACAGCCGAATCTGGAACCATAATCAGTTGACCAAAGGAGATGAATGATGAATAGTGTGGATACACGGGAAACTGAACTGAGTGTCGGCGTATACAAAAGCCGCGGGGTTTCGCTGGTGAGAGGCGAAGGTGCGCTACTGTGGGATGATCAAGGTAAGCAGTACATTGATTGCACCGCTGGTATTGGAGTTGCCAATATTGGACATGCCAACCCGGTTTTGGTTAACGCAATCGCGGAACAGGCCAAACGCCTGATTACCTGTGCCGGAATCTTTCCCAATGACGTTCGCGCCGAGTGCATGGAGAAACTAGTCGAAATCAGCCCAGCTGGTCTGGAGAGGGTGTTCCTGTGTAACTCCGGTGCCGAAAGCATCGAAGGTGCGCTTAAATTTGTTCGCCAGACAACCGGCCGGAACAAAGTGGTCAGCGCCAATCGTGGATTTCACGGCCGTACCATGGGAGCGCTCAGTGCGACACCGAGCAAGAAATATCAGGACCCATTCAGTCCACTGGTACCAGGTTTCTCGTATGTGCCGTACAACCAGGTTGAAGCACTCAAAAAAGCCGTCGATGAAAATACCGCTGCTGTTCTGCTGGAACTGGTGCAAGGTGAAGGTGGTGTCTATGCCGCTGAACAATCATACATCGACGCGGCAGTCGAAATTTGCAAAGCGAACGGAGCGATGCTGATTATTGATGAAATCCAGACTGGGTTTTGTCGAACCGGAAAAATGTTCGCGTGTGAACACTATGGTGTTGAACCGGATGTACTTTGTCTTGCCAAGGGGATTGCAGGCGGAGTTCCGATGGGTGCGATCCTGGTGAATGGTAAAATCGAATCTTCGGTTGGCGCGCATGGCAGTACTTTTGGTGGTAATCCGTTGGCGTGTGCAGCTTTTCTGGCGACGATTGGGGTGATGGAACGCGAGCAGCTCGCCGAACGGGCGGCTGAACTTGGCGATCGATTTGTCAGAAAGCTTTTAAAAGACAAACCGCCTCAGGTGCGAGCGGTTAGACACGTAGGCCTGATGATCGGGATTGAACTTAAGGTTCGCTCCACACCGTATCTGCAAAAACTGCAGGACCAGGGTGTGCTCGCTTTGCCAGCTGGTACGACCGTACTGCGACTGCTTCCACCGTTGGTTATTTCTGAAGCGCAGATGGATGAAGTTCTGGACAGGTTGCTTACGATTTTGGAGTCGGAGACTGAAAGCGCACCCGCGTGATACTTACAGTGATGCGTGCTGGTAGGGTTTGATGGCAGACGATTTTCATTGGATTACTCGCTTTGCAGACTCTGCTGTCAACACCGTCTTCGGATGCATCCCGCGTAAGCCATTGACCGAAGATGAGTGGTGCAACTTGCAGCTTGTCGCTCACCGTGGATGTCCCAATCCAAGTCACTTCATCTATGAAAACACGTTGCCAGCATTCGAAGCGGCGCGTGATGCAGGTGTGTGGGGGATTGAATTTGACGTTCAATGGACATTAGACGACTGGCCAGTCGTCATTCACGATCCGCACACGGCAGGACTTCCAGGACCAGGCGCGGTCGAAGTTTCAAAAACGGAACTTGATGAGTTGCGCCAACTTTCCCCTCTGGTTCCCAGGCTTGAGGAAGTGCTGGAACAGTTTGCGACTCACATGCACCTCATGATTGAACTCAAGGGGGGAGTACCAAATTCCAAGGCAGGCCAGCGACTTCAGGACTGTCTGACTAAGCTGCAGCCGGTCGAAGAATATCACCTGATGTCACTGGAACCTGTTCCACTTCGGGAGCTTGATGATTACCCGGTGGCTTCGAAACTCTTGATTGCAACGACAAATACCCGTTCAATGTTTGAGCAGTTCAGGCAGGGTGGTTTTGGCGGTTTTACAGGACACTTTCTTTTACTCAATAAAAAAATGCGCGCATACCTGCAATCGATTGACGCACCTTGGGGCACCGGATTTGTGGATTCACTTAATGTTCTGGCGAGAGAAATTCGCTCGGATACGACGTGGGTGTTCTCCAATGCGGCTGACAAGATCATGCTCAGCCGATAAGGTTTCAGGGACTGAACTCAAAATGAATTTCGGAGGACAATGAATGAAAATTGGGTTTATTGGTTTGGGCAATGTCGGTGGAAAACTCGCCGGCAGTCTGCTCAGAAACGGGTTTGATTTAACAGTGCGGGACCTCAACCGAGAGGTGGCTGAGCCGATTTTGGCAGCAGGCGCGAACTGGGCTGATTCACCAGCCGAAATGGCGTCATCTGTAGACATGGTTATCACCTGCTTGCCAAGTCCTCGAGTGTCGGCAGCAGTTATGGAGTCTGATGACGGTGTGCTCAAGGGATTGAATTCCGGAAGCATCTGGGCTGAAATGAGCACGACTGATCAGACTGAAGTACTTCGTTTAGGCGCAAAGGTTAAAGAGAAAGGTGCGCGTCCTATGGACTGTCCCGTTTCGGGTGGTTGTCACCGTGCCGCGACTGGCAACATCTCGATTTTTGCAGGTTGTGACCGCGACACTTTCGATCGTGCATTTCCGGTTATTCAGGCTATGGGCAGGCGCATTTTGCACACCGGTGAGTTGGGAACCGCATCGGTACTAAAAGTGCTGACCAATTATCTCGCTACCGCAAATCTTCTGACTTTGTGTGAGGCTTTAACAACAGCGAAGAAATCGGGACTGGACCTTGGTACGACGTATGAAGCGGTTCGAATTTCATCCGGTAATTCATTTGTGCATGAGACCGAAAGCCAGGTGATTTTGAATGGTAGTCGCGACATCAATTTCACCATGGATCTGGTAATCAAGGACATAACGCTGTTTCAGGAAGTTGCAGATCGCGCTGGAGTTCCTTTGGAGATCAATCCGCTGATGATTGAGATTTTTCAGGATGGAATGCGACGCTATGGTGGAAGAGAGTGGTCACCCAATATCATTCGTCGGCTGGAGGAATGCTGCGACACACAAATTCTGGCGGAAGGGTTTCCAGCAAAGATAGTTGATGATGAACCCGAGGTTCCGGGGATTGAGGTGGTGCCAGAGTGTCACAGAAACGGGTGATAAAATACGTTGGACTTTGGCCAATTTGCCTAACCTGCCTGAACTCTAAATTTCCCCTATTTTTTATCAACTGGGCTAGTTCCCAGAGGGGATTTACAAACTGAATTTCCAGAATTGATATCGACTAAGCAGAAAATCGAATGAATCAACCCAAACCAATCCAAAAGCTACTAGTTGCCAATCGCAGTGAAATTGCAATACGCGTTTTTCGTGCTGCGACTGAACTTCGAATCAAAACTGTCGGCGTATACGCCGAACAGGACAAATTCTCATTGCATCGTTTTAAGGCGGATGAAAGCTACCAGATAGGAGCCAGCCTGGGGCCAATTCAGGCTTACCGCGCCATAGATGAGATTCTGAAGGTCGCTCGCAGTACAAACGTTGACGCCATTCATCCGGGTTACGGTTTTCTGTCAGAGAATCCGGAATTTGCCGAAGCCTGCCTGGATAAAAACATTCAATTCATCGGCCCGCCACCGGTCATCATGCGAAAACTTGGCAACAAGGTATCTGCGCGTCGCGAGGCGGAAATCGCTGATGTCCAGGTTCTTCCGGCGACTGGACCTTTGCCTGAGGACGAAGAACAGATCAGAGAGCTGGCTGATCATGTTGGCTATCCACTGATGCTTAAAGCGTCTTGGGGTGGCGGTGGTCGCGGCATGCGGGTTATTGATTCGCCAGATGAATTGTTAGAGTCAGTTAATCTTGGCCGACGTGAGACACTGTCTGCATTTGGCAGTTCTGAAGTCTATCTGGAAAAGCTGATTCGAAGAGCGCGCCATGTTGAGGTACAGCTGCTCGGTGACATGTACGGCAACATCGTCCACTTGTTTGAACGGGATTGTTCCATTCAGCGCCGGAATCAGAAAATCATCGAACGTGCACCAGCGCTTTTCCTGTCCGACGAACAACGGCAGACTTTGTGTGATTCTGCGGTTCGGCTGGCAAAATCAGTCGGCTACATCAATGCAGGAACAGCTGAGTTTCTGTTCGATGATGATACGGGTGAGTGTTATTTCATCGAGGTGAACCCCAGGATTCAGGTTGAGCACACAGTAACGGAAGAAATTACCGGGATTGATATTGTCAAAGCGCAGATTCGCATTGCAGGTGGTTCTGCCATTGGCGATGTCGAAGATTCTGGGGTGCCTTTGCAAGACCAGATCACCCGCAATGGATATGCTCTTCAGTGTCGAGTGACGACAGAAAACCCAGAAGAGAATTTCATCCCTGACTACGGACGGATCTCAGCATATCGAGGTGCTGCTGGTTTTGGAATTCGTCTTGACGGTGGAACGGCATACTCAGGTGCGGTGATCACACGCTATTACGATAGTCTGCTGGAAAAAGTCACGGCTTGGGCGCCTACTGCTGACGAAGCAGTCCAGCGCATGATCAGAGCACTGAAAGAATTTCGGATTCGCGGCCTCGCGACAAATCTGGTGTTTTTGGAAAATCTGCTGGGGCATCCAACTTTTCTGGATGGTACTTACACAACACGTTTCATCGATGATACGCCCGAACTGCTGAACTTCTCCAAGCGCCGTGACCGGGCGACCCGGTTGCTGAACTACATTGCTGATATTTCAGTGAATGGTAATTCGGAAGTTGCGGGTCGTCCAGAACCGGTAATCATCCAGCACCCTGTACCACCGAAATCAGTTGCCGAACCGACCACCGGAACCCGACAACTTCTAGATGAGCTAGGTGCGACACAGTTTGCCCAATGGATGCTGGACCAGCCTCAGGCATTGATAACCGACACAACTTTACGTGACGCTCATCAGTCGTTGCTGGCAACACGATTCCGAACTTACGATATGGTGCAGTGCGCTGAGGCTTACACTTCCAATCTGCCGAACCTGTTTAGTCTTGAGTGTTGGGGAGGGGCTACATTTGATGTTTCAATGCGATTTCTTAAGGAGTGTCCATGGGAACGTTTGCGCGATCTTCGAAATCGCATACCGAACATTCTGTTGCAGATGCTGCTCAGAGGTGCTAATGGCGTTGGCTACAGGAATTATCCCGACAATGTGGTACGCGAATTCATATACCAGAGTGCACAATCAGGCATTGATTTATTCAGAGTGTTTGATTGCCTGAATTGGGTCGACAACATGGAAGTTGCGATGAATGCGGTTTTAGAGACTGGTAAGTTGCTTGAAGGCGCAATCTGCTACAGTGGCGATATCTTGAACCCTGCCCGTAGCAAATACACCCTGAACTACTATGAGGATCTGGCAGTCAGAATGCAGGATCTCGGCATTCATATTTTGTGCATCAAGGATATGGCCGGATTGTTGACGCCAGACAGTGCGAATCTACTAGTCAGTTCGCTCAAGGAAAAAACTGGGTTGCCGATTCACTTTCACACTCACGACACTAGTGGCATCGCTGCAGCCAGCGTAATCTCTGCTGTTCGGGCAGGTGCGGATGCCGTTGATCTCGCGATGGATGCTGTTTCTGGCACAACCTCACAGCCGAACCTCGGTTCGGTGGTCAGGGCTCTAAAGGGTACTCAATCCGACTCAGGACTGGATTCAGATGCCATCCTGGAGCTTTCGTCGTATTGGGAAAGTGTTCGGAAAAATTATGCTGCGTTCGAGAGTGATGTACGCTTTGGTGCGTCTGAAGTTTATTTGCATGAGATGCCGGGCGGACAGTTCACCAATCTCAAGGAGCAAGCAAGGGCATTGGGACTGGAGGCCCGCTGGCACGAAGTAGCTCAGGCTTATTCAGTGGTGAACGACATGCTTGGAGATGTCATCAAGGTTACACCGACTTCGAAAATGGTTGGCGACATGGCCTTGTTCATGGTTAGTTCAGGCCTCAGCCGGGAAAATGTTGAAGACCCGAACAGGGAGGTCGCATTTCCAGACTCGGTAAAGTCATTTTTTGCAGGTGAGTTGGGTCAGCCCTATGGTGGTTTTCCAGCAGATCTGCAAAAAAAGGTACTTAAGGGTGAGACGCCCATCACAAATCGCCCAGGCGAAAATTTACCGCCTGCCGATCTGGATGATCTGCGTTCTGAAGCTGAATTCAAGGTTGAGGGTGCGATCAGCAACGAGGAATTCCAGTCCTATCTGATGTACCCTGCGGTATTTCTGGAATACATGTCTCATCGGCGCCAGAATGGTCCAATGCATGTATTGCCAACCCCGGTATTTTTCTATGGAATGAAACCGGAACAGGAGATATCGGTTGATCTGGAACCAGGAAAGACGCTGGTGATTCAATGTCTGGCGATTGGTGAAACCGATGCTGATGGAAATATTAGAGTGTTTTTTGAACTTAATGGTCAGCCGCGTACGGTTAAAGTACCGAATCGAAAAGTTGCCAATCTGGTTGAGCAGCGTCGCAAGGGTGAGGAAGGCAATCCTGATCACGTTATGTCACCCATGCCTGGCATGATTTCATCAGTGAATGCAACTGTGGGTCAGTTTATTGAAGCAGGAGACGTGATTCTGACTATTGAGGCGATGAAAATGGAAACTGCCATTCGTGCAGAACGCTCAGCAAGCGTGGCTTCTTTGCTGGTTTCAGTTGGCGACAATGTTGACGCGAAAGACCTGCTTGTGGAATTTTCATCGACAAAATAACAGGAGAGAAGAACATTTTTCTGTGTTATTTTCCTGTTCTTTAAAGAAATCCCGCCTACGATATTGCTTTGACTTTGGATCTATTTGGCTGAATTGATCCACGGTTAAATTTTGTAACTCCAAAGTGCTTATAATTTCAGACGTGTAGAACAACACTGAAATTCAGTGAATACTCCAAGCCAGCACTCGGTACTCTGCCCACTGCCAGGAATCGGCAGAAGTTCATGCGAATTTTCATTTGGAAGTTATTTCCAAGATCTGCGATTCTCTGGTACAGTCGTACCTCTTCGTACCTGAAACATCACTCAAGTACGCCAGCCCTCTACCTACAGTTCCAGTGCGAATCCAATAATTGCAACCAAGGATCGGACCCATGAGCAAGTCTAGAGATAATGTCAACCCAACCGGAATTTCGTCTGCCAATCTCGCCTATCTTGAGAGTCTATTCGACGAGTATGAATCGGCCCCTGAAAATGTACCACAGGCATGGCGCGAAACTTTTAATTCACTTGATCATGTCCCTGTTTCAACCGAACCAGAAGCCTCATCTGCCGACGAACTAGTCAGTACGGACTACCTTCGTAGGCAAGCAGCGGTTCAGCGTCTCATCCGTCGGTATCAGGTTTACGGACACCTGAATGCCAAGCTTGATCCATTAGGGCTCACCGATGAATGGTTCAGTGCCGATCTTAGCCTAAATTCAGTGGGACTGGAAAATGCTGACCTTAAGGAGAGGTTCAAGTTCGATGCGGTTTTTGGCTCACAGTACGTTTCTCTGGAACACATCATTGAATACTACCAGAAAACTTACTGTCGATCGATTGGCTATGAGTACATGCACATATCCGACCCGAATCGTCTGGATTGGATTCAATCCAGAATCGAAAATGTCTCTTTGGATGATCTGATCACGGATGATGATCGAAAGCAGATTCTGAGACTGCTGACCATGGCCGAATGCATGGAGACCTACTTGCACATGAAATATGTCGGTCAGAAGAGGTTTTCTCTCGAAGGCGGGGAATCTCTGATTCCAATCATGTTCGAGTTGGTGCAAAGATCTGGCATATCCGGTGCCAGGGAGGTCGTGATTGGCATGGCTCATCGCGGTCGCCTGAATGTATTGGTGAATATTCTTGGCAAGGCTCCAGCAGAAGTCTTTGGTGAATTCGAAGGCAATCTTTCTCTAGCGGACCACTGGTCCCAGGAACATGGTGATGTCAAGTATCACATGGGTTTTTCGTCTGATATCAACACTCCCGGAGGAATCGTACACGTCGCCTTGGCGTTTAATCCGTCACACCTTGAGATCATCGATCCCGTCGTAACCGGCTCGGTCCGTGCTCGTCAACACAGACGTCATGACGAGTCCAAGAAGGAAGTTACCCCAATTTTGGTTCATGGCGATGCTGCTTTCGCCGGTCAGGGGGTCGTTATGGAAACATTGAACATGTCCCATACCCGGGGGTTTGAAGTTGGCGGTACGATTCACGTCATCATCAATAATCAAATTGGATTTACAACCAGCAATAAACTGGATGCGCGCTCAACCGTCTACTGTACAGAAATTGCAAAAATGGTGCAGGCTCCAATTTTTCATGTCAACGGAGACGATCCTGAGGCTGTTGTTTCGGCTGCGCGACTGGCACACGCCTATCGCATGGAATTCCACACCGACGTTGTGATTGATCTTGTTTGTTATCGTCGCTATGGGCATAACGAAGCAGACGAACCCATGATGACGCAGCCTGTCATGTACAACGCGATCAAGAAAATAGCACCAACACGTCGGCAATATGCTCAAAAACTGATTGATCAAGGCGTAGTCACGGATCAGGAAGCTCAGAAAATGGTGATGGAATATCGAGACAACCTTGATCGGGGAGAAGTGGTTGCAGGACAGATTATTGATCCGGCAAAAATGAAAAAAATTGTCAATTGGGCGCCATATTTTCGAGCGGAGTGGTCTGATCCGGTTGACACTACGGTTACCCTCAAGAATATCAAGCGTTACACAGCCAAACTCGCCGAATTACCCGAAAACTTCACTCTACATAGCCGGGTGAAGAAAATCATGACTGACAGATCCAAAATGGCTGCGGGTAAGTTAGTGATCGATTGGGGTTTTGCTGAGACGATGGCATACGCCTCACTCATTGATGACGGGACTTCAATTCGACTCACAGGTCAGGATGTTGGTCGCGGAACATTTTCGCATCGTCACGCTTTGCTGCACGATCAAAACAGTCGGGACGTGTTTTGCCCGCTAAAATCCATAGGTTATCCTGAAGATTGCCAGATTTTCAATTCACTGCTGTCGGAAGAGGCGGTGCTGGGATTTGAATATGGCTACGCCACCACTGATCCGGATACACTGGTGATTTGGGAAGCGCAGTTTGGGGACTTTGCCAATGGTGCCCAGATTGTGATCGATCAATTCATTAGCAGTGGATTTGCTAAATGGGGCCGACTGTGCAACATGGTCCTGTTACTCCCTCATGGTTACGAAGGCCAGGGCCCTGAGCATTCCTCAGCCCGACTGGAACGCTTTCTGCAACTGAGTGCCGACGGAAATATACAGGTCTGTGTTCCGACAACACCTGCACAGGTGTTTCATATGTTGCGTCGGCAGGCGATGAGATATTATCGACGGCCGCTTGTTGTTATGTCACCGAAAAGTCTTTTACGTCATAAACGTGCCGTTTCAGAAGTTCGTGATTTGTCCCGATATGGATTTCAAACAATCATCGATGAAATCAGCGAGGAAATTGATCGCGAAGCCGTTACCCGCGTCATATTGTGTACTGGCAAGGTTTACTATGACTTAATTGAAATGCGCGAACTTCGGGAAATTGATGAGGTTGCCATCATCAGAATTGAACAGCTACATCCGTTTCCGGTACACGAACTGACGCAAATCCTTCGATCTTATCCGGATGCCGAAGAAATTGTCTGGTGCCAGGAGGAGCCGCAGAATCAGGGTGCCTGGTATCGAATATGGCACCGACTGCGAGAGTGTCGAAGAAAGGGTCAGAAAATAATTTGCTCTTCGCGTCCCGAAGCGCCATCACCTGCAGTCGGGCATTACCGTATGCATTTGGCTCAACAAGAGCGACTTATTTCTGAAGCACTGTCGATTGTTCGTAATGTGGTCCCTATCTCACAACCTAGGAGTGCAAAATCAAATGTCAACTGAAATCACAACGCCAATGTTGCCGGAATCGGTTAGCGAGGCAACCGTTCTGGCTTGGCACAAAGAAGTTGGCGAGCCGTTTAAACAGGATGAACTTCTGATTGAACTCGAGACAGAAAAAATTGTGCTCGAAATACCGGCGCCAAACGATGGGGTTTTGACTGAGATTCGCAAAAGTGCTGGGGAAACGGTGGTTGAAGGCGATGTATTGTGTGCTATCGGCAATTCCACCGCTGTTGCAGAGCCCGTGACATCAAAAGAACCAGAACCGGCTCAAGTTGCAGTGGAAGAAATAGCAGCCCCCGCTGAACCAGAACCTGAGCCGGAGATGCAGCCCGAGATCGGTGGTCAACCAAGTCCGGCGGCACGCGTATTGGCAAGCGAAAAAGGTATTGATATCAGTGTTATTGTTGGAACGGGAAGGGGTGGGCGCATTACCAAGGCCGATGTCATGCAGGTCGTTGAAGCTAATTCTGATGCAGAACCTGCGTCGGAAGCGGTAGCAGAAGCCCCTCAGTCGCTGCCTGCAGAACAGCCCGACAATCCAGCGCCAACTGTGGCTGCCCAGCAGCCCGTAGTAAAGTCGGAAACGGTTTTAGGTGAACGCAGTGTCAAGCGTCAGCCAATGAGCCGGATACGTCGTACGATAGCCGCTCGGTTAGTACAGGCGCAACAGACGGCAGCGCTACTCACCACCTTCAATGAAGTGGACATGAGTGCAGTAATGGCACTTCGTACAAAGCACCGTGACAATTTTGAAAGCAAGTACGGTACACGATTGGGTTTCATGTCATTTTTCGTCAAGGCAGCGGTTGAATCGTTAAAGGCTGTTCCAGCAGTCAATGCAATCATTGAAGGCGACGAAATTGTCTATCACGATTACTGCGATGTAGGTATCGCGGTATCCTCACCGCGAGGTTTGGTAGTGCCGATTCTTCGGGATGCGCATTTAATGGGATTTGGTGAAATTGAAAAAACAATTCGCGACTTTGGGGAACGCGCCAGGTCCGGTTCCTTGACATTGGATGAGTTGACCGGCGGAACATTCACGATCACCAACGGTGGTGTTTTTGGTTCACTCGTGTCGACACCAATCGTCAATCCCCCACAGAGTGCCATTCTCGGTATGCACAAAATCCAGGAAAGACCGGTCGTTGAGAATGGTGAAATTGTTGTCCGACCCATGATGTATCTTGCATTAACCTACGATCATCGCATCATCGATGGAAGAGAGGCGGTTACTTTTCTGGTTGGCATTAAAGAAGGATTGGAAGATCCATCAAGAATTCTTCTGGAACTCTGATGGGGTGCCAGCATGACTGAGAACTACGATGTCGTAGTCATCGGAGCGGGCCCGGCTGGATACGTTGCGGCCATCCGCTGCGCACAACTCGGACTTAAGACTGCCTGCGTCGATCGCTGGACCAACGATAAGGGTAAAGCCGCACTGGGTGGGACATGTCTGAATGTCGGATGCATTCCATCGAAAGCACTGTTGGATTCTTCGGAAAAGTTCCACGAAGTATCTCATACATACAATCTTCACGGGATAAACGTAGAAAACGTCTCGATGGATGTCGCAACGATGATGAAGCGTAAGGTCAAAATTGTGACCATGCTAACCCGAGGCATTGCTTCACTCCTTAAAGCAAACAAAATTGATTCGATACACGCGCACGGTCGGTTGGCCAAGCCTGGATTAGTCGAGCTGTTGGATTGGCAGACAGACGAGGTCACTGGAGAACTCAATGCTGCAAACGTTATTCTGGCCAGTGGATCGACGCCCATTGAGTTACCAAATATTCCGTTTCAAGGTGATCGAATCGTAGATTCCGCGGGTGCATTAGCTTTTGACGAAGTGCCCCCTCGCCTGGGAATTGTTGGAGCCGGTGTCATTGGTCTTGAATTGGGCAGTGTCTGGAATCGACTGGGTTCTGAAGTTACCATCCTCGAAGCACTGGATGAATTTCTACCGACCGCCGATGAAGAAGTGGCGAAGGAAGGAGCGAGACAGTTTGCCAAACAGAAACTCAAAATTCAGTTGGGTGCGATGGTTGAGTCAGCCGTAGAAACCGATGGTCGCGTTGAAATAACCTACACGCAAAACGGAGCGCAAAATCAGTTGGAAGTGGATCGCCTGATCGTCTGTGTTGGCCGCAAACCCTGTACTGATAATCTTTTTGATGAGGCCAGCGGTGTGCAGCTGGATGAGCGAGGATTCGTTCAGGTTGATGAACATTGTCTGACGGGAGCACCCAACACTTATGCCATCGGCGACTGCGTTCGAGGTCCAATGCTTGCACACAAAGGGTCGGAAGAAGGTGTTGCAGTTGCAGAAAGAATTGCAACTGGGGTAGGGCATATGAATTATGCGACAGTACCATGGGCAATCTACACGCACCCCGAAATTGCCTGGGTTGGTCAAACAGAAAGAGAGATTACCGCTGCAGGTGGCAGCTGTCGAAGCGGTAAGTTTCCGTTTGCCGCGACAGGACGAGCCAAAGCGATGGAGGATACGGTCGGATTTGTGAAAGTTGTCGCGGATACAGAAACCGATCGCATACTGGGTGTTCACATCATCGGTCCGCATGCTTCGGAACTGATTGCAGAAGCCGTCGTTGCTATGGAGTTTTATGCCAGTTCTGAAGACCTGGCGCGCATCATTCACGCACATCCCACATTATCTGAAGCCATCCATGAAGCAGCGCTGTCTGTGGATGGCCGCGGGATTCACCGAGTCAACTGACGGTTAATGCCGCTGAATTCCGATACAGGAATTTCAGTTCCAGCCGACATTTTCAAAACGTACGACATTCGCGGGGTGGCTGGCGAGAGTCTGACGCACTCTAATATTCGCCTGATTGGCCAGGCATTCGGTTCAGAGTATGCGGATGAAATTGAAGGTGACGTGCTTGTTGCCTGTGATGCGCGGCTCTCAAGTCCGGAGCTGAAGTCTGCACTAATTGATGGTGTGCGTAGTGTCGGGCTGGATGTAATCGATCTCGGTACGATTCCCACTCCACTCTTGTATTTTGCGGCACACAACTCAGCGTCCGGGACAGGGCTGATGGTGACCGCCAGCCACAATCCGCCGCGGTTCAACGGTATCAAATTGACACTCGCAAACAAACCTTTCTACGGCGATGCGATTAAACGGCTCTATCAGCGTATCTCTAAGAATGATCTACCGACCGGCTCGCTCGGTAGATTATCGGAGCAGTCGGTTGTCGATATCTATCGGCAAGCAGTCAGCAGTGACATTCAAATTTCTGCTCCAGTCAGAGTTGTACTGGATTGTGCAAACGGCGTCGCTGGTGGAATCGCACCCAAAGTGCTTCGCGATATCGGTTGCGAAGTGATCGAACTATATTGCGAGGTTGATGGAAGATTTCCGAATCATTCGGCAGATCCTACACGTCCAGAAAATCTTCAGGATTTGATTGCAGCGGTGATTGCTGAAAAGGCCGATGTTGGTTTGGCAATCGACGGAGATGGTGATCGCCTGGTAGCCGTATCACCACTAGGTGAAATTGTCTGGCCAGATCGGCTGATGATATTGTTTGCAAGAGACATTCTGTCTGTTAACCTAGGACGGCAGGTCGTTTTTGATGTCAAATGTCAAAGATCGCTGGCTCGAGAAATTGACCAGGCGGGTGGCAAACCCATTCTCTGGAAAACTGGTCACTCGCTCATTCGGGCAAAAATGCTGGAATGTGACGCCATTTTTGGTGGAGAGATGAGCGGGCACCTATATTTCAATGATCGATGGCCTGGATTTGATGACGGGATTTACGCAAGTGCGAGGTTGTGCGAAATGCTTGGCAGAAGTGAGTTAAGTGCTACCGAGATATTTCGCACTCTGCCAGATTCAGTCAATACTCCAGAAATCAGAATTCATTGCCATGATCCCCATACTATGATCGAACGATTCAGAAGTCATGCCAAGTTTGAGGATGCGGAAATTATCACAATTGATGGTTTACGGGCAGACTTCAACGACGGATTTGGACTCATCAGGGCATCCAATACAGCACCGGAGATTGTGCTTAGATTTGATGCCGACTCTGAGGCCGGTCTGGCCCGAATACGGGAAAAGTTTTACTACGTTCTTGGAACGCTGATCGATATGGATGAAGAGTGAGCTGGGCGAACGTTCAGTCTGAGACTCTAACAAAGTCGACTGAACGAAAGCCTTTTGGAAGAAGCGTGCCGCGCTGGGTTCTTTCACCCAGGAACTTCTTCCGATCTGGTCGCTTAACTTTGCAAAATCGCTGACCAGAGTGGACTATCAAAATTTGTTTGTCCGACAAGATATTCACTGCGCAAACCTGTTCACCGGATTTTCTGGCTTGCGGAGGAATTTTGATGAGCTGAACCCCTTGACCCTTGTTCCGCACCGGGAGTCTGCTGACTGGATAGATCAGCAAACGGCCTTCGGTTGTTGTAACTGCAACCCAGTCATCCAAACTGCTGAGCGTTTGGCATGGCAGTGGTGTGTAATTTTTTTTCACAGTCAGCACTGCTTTGCCAGAACGTGACTTGGTCATTGCATCCTTAATCTGACAAACAAACCCCTTACCCTCTGTGGATGCCAGAAGACAGTAGCTGTCTTCGCTGCCCAGCACAATCCCAGAAAACTCAATATTGGCTGCAGGGTTGATCATCGTTGTCAGAGGTTCGCCGTATGATCGAGCAGAGGGGAGTTTGTGAGCAAGGACCGTGTACATGCGTCCACTGTGATCCATACAAACCAAAAAGTTATTTGAGTGACCTTTTGCACTCAAGAAGTATCTGTCTCCCTCGCGGTAGTTCAATGATTCCGGATCGATTTCATGCCCTTTCGCGGAGCGGACCCAGCCACTCTTCGAAAGGATGACGGTTATCTGCTCGACCGGTACCAAATCTTCAGATGAAAATGCTTTCGCAGTGTCAAACTCGTTAATGATTGGGGAACGGCGGGCATCGCTAAATTTTCCTGCAGCGGCTTGAATTTCTTCGATCATCAACGATCGCAAACGTCTAGGCGAATCTAGAATAACCTGCAACTCGACCTGCTCTTTTGATAGTTCGTCAAGTTCCTGGTTGATTTTTATCTCTTCAAGCTTGGCAAGCTGGCGAAGTCGAATATCCAGTATCGCTTCAACCTGACGTTCTGACAGTGGGTAGGCCTCCATCAATACCGATTTTGGGCTGTCTTCTTCTCGAATGATGCGAATCACATCGTCAATATTTACGTATACGAGGAGAAGTCCTGCAAGAATGTGCAGGCGATCAGTTAAAAATTCGAGACGGGTTTCAATGCGTTTGGTGACAGTATCTTTTCTGAATTTCAGCCATTCTGTCAGTAGGCGCTTAAGGTCATAGACTCGCGGTAAATTATGCAGCCCAATGACGTTGAGGTTAACCCGGTAAGTTCGTTCCAGATTGGTTGTCGCGAAAAGGTGACTCATGAGCGCATTGCAATCGACCCGCTTGCTCTTTAACTCAAAAACCAGCCGCGTCGGGTTCTCTTCATCACCCTCATCACGAAGGTCAACAATTAGCGGTAGTTTTTTGGCAATCATCTGCACTGCGATCTGCTCCATGACTTTCGAACCGGATACCTGATAGGGTATAGCTGTCACAACGATTGTGCTGCCGACCTTTTGCCAGACCGCGCGCGCCCGAATCGTACCGTTTCCAGTTGAATAGATATTGCGCAGTTCTGATTTTGATGTAATGATTTCTGCTTCTGTCGGAAAGTCCGGTCCTTTGACGATTTCGCACAGCTCTTCCAAGCTCATGTTCGGTTTTCGAAGCAGTTCAACACAGGCTTCTGCAATTTCTATCAAATTGTGTGGAGGGATATCAGTTGCCATGCCAACGGCCACACCCGAAGATCCATTCAGCAGAATATTAGGCAGCTGAGCGGGTAATCGCTCTGGCTCCTGAAGCGTGCTATCGAAATTAGGATTCCAATTAACGGTGCCCCTGGAGATTTCGCTCAATAGCATCTGCGCGTATGGTGTAAAGCGGCACTCCGTGTATCGCATGGCTGCAAAGGATTTAGGGTCGTCGGGTGATCCCCAGTTTCCTTGACCATCAATAATGGGATAGCGATAGGAAAACGGCTGTGCCATGAGCACCATTGCTTCATAAGCGGCGCTGTCACCATGCGGATGGAATTTGCCAATGACGTCACCGACAGTCCGCGCCGACTTTTTGAACTTTGCTGTCGCACTCAATCCCAGTTCCGACATCGCATAGATGATGCGACGCTGTACCGGTTTCAAACCATCAGAGATATGCGGTAGAGCACGGTCAAGAATGACATACATGGAATAGTCGAGGTATGCCTTCTCGGCAAACTCCTCAACTGAAATCTTTGGTGCCGTGAATAGTTCTAGTTGGGTCGGATCAGAAGCCATTGGCGTCAGAGCTGAGCTTTATTTCCTTTCTCGGACAGCCAAGCTTTGCGATCTGCGGCTTGCTTTTTGGCTAGCAGCCTATTGAACATACTTTCAGTCCCCGAGTGCGATTCGATGCTAAGTTGCAGCAAGCGTCTCGTGTCCGGATTCATGGTGGTTTCTTTCAGCTGGGATGGATTCATTTCCCCCAGTCCCTTAAAACGTTGTACTGTAATCTTGACGTTTGGTTTTGCGTCCCGGATTTTAGCAGTGGTTGTTTCAAGTTCCTGATCGTCGAGCGCATAATAAACTTGCTTTCCAGCATCCACTCGGTAAAGTGGCGGCAACGCGACATACACTTTTCCGTTCTCGACCAAAACAGGAAAGTGTTTGACGAAAAGCGCACAGAGCAGGGTTGCAATATGTGCACCATCAGCATCGGCGTCGGCCAGTATGCAGATTTTGCCATAGCGCAGGCCATTAATTCTTGAGGAGCAGGGATCGACTCCAAGTGCTACGGCAATCGAATGAACTTCTTCTGAACCGAGTACCTCTGATGAAGCGACTTCCCAAGTGTTTAGAATTTTGCCGCGAAGTGGTAGAATCGCTTGAGTTTCCCGGTTGCGCGCCTGCTTGGCAGAGCCGCCTGCAGAGTCACCTTCTACCAGGAATAGTTCGGTTTCGTCAACTTTGTCGCTAGTGCAATCAGCGAGTTTGCCCGGCAACGCAGGTCCGATACCTGGTTTACGTCGTTTGACTGATCGGCTTGATCGTTCTCGCTGTTTTGCGTTATCGATAGCAAGTTCGGAAATCTGTTGTGCGGCAACTACATTCTGATTTAGCCAAAGACTGAAGGCATTTCTTGCGACTGAGGTAAGCGACGTTCCAACCGTTTTGGAGTTCAGGCGTTCCTTTGCCTGGCCACTAAACTGAGGGTCTTCGACCCGTACAGACAGCACGAAACTGCAATGCCTCCAAACATCTTCTGTTGAAATACGAATGCCGCGCGGAAGCAGGTTTCTGAGTTCGCAAAATTCGCGGACAGCTTCGGTGATACCCGTTCTAAAACCATTGACATGGGTACCTCCAGCTTCGGTGGGAATCAGATTGACGTAACTCTCAGAAACGATTTGGCTGGCTTCAGGTGTCCAAACTGAAGCGCAGTCAACTTGAATATCGTCGGACTTCCGGTGAACGATGATGGGTGACTCCGCTGGAACTCGCTCACTTCCGTTTAGCATGGATACCAGGTAGTCACCAAGTCCCTCTTCGAACAACCATTTTTCGCTGTTCTCAGGATGGATTTCATCAACATAATCAAGTTCAAGGCCGGAACAAAGAACCGCTTTGGCAAGCATGAGACGCTTAAGTTTTCGGATGTTGAATTGATCCGTATCAAAGTACTGAGGATCGGGCCAAAACTGAATTCGCGTACCGGTATTCCGCTTCAGGATTCTGTCAATTTCTGTGAGTTTCTGTACGCACTCTCCATCCGCAAAATTAATCTCGTAATGAATGCCGTCCCGACGAATCCGAACATCAAGACGAGTGGACAGCGCATTGACCACCGAGACACCAACGCCATGGAGACCACCAGAGTACAGATAGCTTTTGGAGGAAAATTTAGCACCTGAGTGCAGTCGTGTCATGATGACTTCGACACCCGGTAGTCCTTCTTCCTGATGGAGATCAACTGGAATGCCGCGGCCGTTGTCTGACACGCTTAAAGAGTGGTCGCTATGTAGGGTGACCTTGATCTTTGATGCAAATCCGGCAATTACTTCATCGACGCTGTTGTCGATCACTTCGTGTGCGAGGTGGTTGGGATTCTCTGTCTGGGTGTACATCCCCGGTCGCTTGCGAACCGGTTCCAGTCCAGTCAGTACCTCAATTGCGGATGCGTCGTAAACGTGTGCCAAAGTACAGCTTACACCCCTAACTTAGGTCGATTAATCTTTCAAATTTGGACAAACATATTATACCGAGAAAACGCACTTGAATTTCCTGCTGCGGACACTTGTCACGCCTGTGAAATCTGGTTGGTTAAAATCATTGTGGGAGTTTTTTGTAAGATTGAATACAGGTAGAAGATGTCGAAGCAGATAATGGTCGCGAATCTATAATCGAAGTTGCAGTGAATTGCAGCTGCAGCATATTTGAGTGAAATTAATTCCAAATCAGGAGTAAGTAATGGAAGGCAGTTTGGATACTGTGATGGCCGCCAACTTGGACACGGTGGATTGGAAGGGAAGCGGCTTACCCGAAATTAATCTAAATTTGATTCCTGAGAGTGATGTAGAACCTGATGTCATTTCCCGCTTTCAGGAAGATGGAGCGGTTTTGATGAAAGGTCTTTATTCAGACTGGGTTGACACACTTCGTGGAGGCCTGCATAAGAATATGGAGTCTCCTTTAGAATATGCGTTTCCATGCGATAGCACACCTGCCGGTGCGCCAGGAAAATATTTTGATAGTTACTGCAACTGGCTTTTGATACCTGAATACTTTGATTTTGTAACTCGCTCCTCAGCAGCTTCAGTTGCCGGTCAGTTAATGAATGCGAACGAGGTTCAGTTTTTTCACGATCACGCGTTTTGCAAAGAGCCGGGTACCCAGCAGGCAACCCCATGGCATCAGGATCATCCATATTATTGCGTCGACGGCCAGCAATCCGTAAGCCTGTATGTTGCCCTGGATTCAACCCTCGCGGAAGTTGCCCTCCGATTTGTTCGGGGTTCACATCGATGGGGGAAATTATTCCATCCCGTCTCCTTTTTGGATGGGGAAAATTTCGATACAGACGGCGAGGTGCAGGAAGCAGTCCCTGACATTGAAGGTAATCCCGATCAGTTTGAAATTTTGGTTTGGGACCTGGAACCCGGTGACTGTATTGCTTTTCATTTTCAGACATTGCACGGAACCACAGATGGGGAAGTGATTGGCAGACGACGAGCTATATCGACTCGCTGGCTTGGTGATGACATCTTTTACTGTGACAGACAGATTGAGACCTCTCCACCATATTCAGATATCGGATTGAAGCATGGTGACCGAATGCGGGAGGACTGGTTTCCAGTGCTGTGGCGAAGAAATTCAAGCCACAGAAAGATTTGATGACTGAAGTATGATGACGGGAAGTCATATTGCAACGTACTGACCATGAGCGCTGGATGCGAAGTGCCATTGGCCTCGCGAATGCTGCATACCACATAGATGAGGTGCCGATTGGCGCAGTCGTTGTTCTAAATAATCAGATCATTGGCGAGGGATACAATCGAACCATCATTGACTGCGACCCAAGTGCCCATGCGGAAGTCATTGCGCTAAGGTCGGCTTCCACTTGCCAGAATAATCACCGTTTACCCGGTGCCAGTCTGTATGTAACCATTGAACCTTGTGCAATGTGTGCAGGCGCCATTGTTCAGGCCCGGATTGAAACAGTTGTGTTCGGCGCGTCTGATCCTAAGTCTGGTGCCGCCGGATCAGTGTTCGATATTCTGAACGAACCTGCCCTGAATCATCAGTCCACGGTTATCAGCGGAGTACTGGAGCAAGAGTGTGCGGAAATTCTTAAGGACTACTTTAGCTCTAAACGAGACACAAAACAGGAATAAGTCAGTTGCGGGATTCTTTTAACCTTCGGCAAATTCTGCGACCAGTCTGACGGCTTTTCTCCAACGTTTCAACAGTTGATCGCGCTGTGCTGATTCCATTTCAACATCAAAGCTACGATCGGACTTCCATTGATTCGAAATGGAATCCAAAGACGAAAAGATTCCGCTGTGTAGCCCCGCCAGGTAAGCCGCACCGAGTGCAGTAGTTTCGGTGTTTGATGGTCGATCAACGGGCAGACCGAGCACATTACTTAGAAACTGACAAAACCAGTTATTGTTCGCCATGCCACCATCGACCCTGAGTCGATTAATGGAACTGCCATCCGAATGAATGGCGTCTAGCAGGTCCGCGGTCTGATAGGCAACGGATTCCAGTGCTGCTCGTGTGATCTGCGCTTTACCAGTATCTCTCGTCATTCCGAATACAGCACCACGAGCGTCTGGAAGCCAATGTGGGGCACCCAGTCCTGTGAGAGCAGGAACCAGATAGACACCACTATTGTCTTTGAGTGATCTGGCAAGATTCGCGGAGTCAGCCGCATCTTCAATGAGATTTAACTCATCGCGCAACCACTGCATGGCTGCACCTGCAACAAATATCGAGCCTTCCATTGCGTAGCAGGTATTGCCGTAAAGACGATAGCCGATGGTTGAAAGCATTTGATGCTGCGAGCGCACAAGTTCGGTACCGGTATTGATGACGAGAAAGCAGCCTGTCCCATAGGTACTCTTCACCATTCCTGGTTCAAAGCACGCCTGTCCAATCAACGCGGCCTGCTGATCACCTGCTACACCGCAAATTGGCAGTTCCTTACCCAGTACTGAAACATCAGTTGTTCCAAAATCCGCCGCGCAGTCCAGGACTTCTGGCAAACAGCTATCAGGAACGGAAAAGATCTCTAGCAATTCCGAGTCCCACCGTTGCTCTCTGATATCGAACAGCATAGTTCGAGAGGCGTTTGTTGCATCCGTACGGTGTGATTTTCCACCAGTCAGGTGCCAGATCAAAAAAGTATCAATCGTTCCAAAGGCCAATTCACCCCGCTCAGCGCGCTTTCGGGCTCCTTCGGCATGATCAAGTATCCATGCTATTTTTGTTGCCGAAAAATATGGATCCAACAGCAGTCCAGTTTTTGTCTGGATGGTTGGCGACAGCCCTTTCTGCTTAAGTGAGGTGCAAAACTTCGCTGTGCGTCGGTCCTGCCACACGATAGCGTTATAGACAGGCTCACCTGTAGCGCGGTCCCAGACGACGGTTGTTTCACGCTGATTGGTGATGCCAATTGCCTGAACCTGGCCTGGAAGGCTGTTGGTATAGTCGAGTACTTCGCGAGCCACTGCCAACGTGGTCTGCCAAATTTCTTTGGGATCGTGCTCTACCCAACCGTCATAGGGAAAAAACTGGGTGAACTCCTGTTGCCGGGTATGGAGTACCGCACCATCTTGATCAATTAGGAGAACGCGGGAACTCGTTGTACCTTGGTCGATGCTAAGTATGTAGGCTTGCATTGAAAGCCACCTCGTTCATATTTCCGATGTTCAATGTCGAATCAATATATTCATTCAGCCGATTAATTCGGGCAGTATCCATATGAATGCCTTGACGGGTACGTCGCCACACAATGTCCTCGGCACTTCTGGCGAATTCGTGTTGTAACAGATAGTCTACTTCGGCCTGGTAGAGATCTGGTGAAAACTGTTCCCCTAAATCGGAGACTTTGAAACAATTCTTCAAAACCATATGTGTATTTGACCCGTAGTGACAGGCCAACCGATAAGCCAGCCCTTGTGGTAGCCAACTATACTTCTCAACAAGGTGTTTTGCATATTCGGCAATGTCTAACCCGTTCAATTCCCCACCTGGCAATTTTGCGTCGTGTGTCCACTCGGGCTTATCGAAACCCTCAATATCTTTTAACAGACTCATCACATCTTCGGCTAGTAACCGGTAAGTGGTGATTTTTCCTCCGAAAACTGACACGATTGGGGCTAACGAATTATCGATCTTTATTGAGTAGTCCCTGGAAAGTTGACTGGTGTCTCTGGAATTTTCTCCACAGAGTACGCGTATACCGCTGTAACTCCAAATCACATCCTGCGGTGTGATGGTTTGGTTGAGGTAGCGATTGACGGCATTACAAAGGTATTCAATTTCAAAATCAGTGATTTGGCTCTCGCCGGTTATTTGGTCAACCGCTACTTCGGTAGTTCCGATGAGCGTAAAGTCGCGCTCATACGGAATGCAGAATAGAATTCGACTATCCGGATTTTGAAATATGTAGGCATATTGATGATCGAACAATTTACGTACAACAATATGACTGCCGCGAACCAAATGATTCGTCTGACTCGGATTGGCAGTGTGAAAATTTCTGGCGATCGAATCAACCCAGGCACCGGTTGCATTGACAACCACACGAGCGCGAATTCGGCGAACATCGGAAATGGGGCTGACATCGTTTTCACTTTTCAGCGTAACCCACCAAAATTCATTCTCTCGTTTCAGGTCGGTGCATTTGGTACGGCTAAGCACGCAGGCACCGGCCGCTGCTGCATCTACAACGTTAAGAACGACCAGTCTTGAATCCTGCACCCAGCAGTCGGAATATTCAAATCCGTAGCGCAATCCAGCTTGCAGCGACACGCCAGCTGCATGATGCCTGAGATCAACCTGTCTGGATCTCTCCAAGAGATTCATAGGCGCCAGTGAATCATAAATGAACAAACCAGCCCGGATCATCCAGCGCGGTCTGATTGACTGATCGTAAGGCAGTACAAAGCGAAGCGGCCAGATTATGTGCGGCGAATTGCGCAGCAGAACTTCGCGCTCGCGCAGACTATTCCTGACCAGCTTGAAATGGTAATTTTCGAGGTATCGAAGCCCGCCGTGAATCAGTTTTGTGCTAGCGGATGAAGTATGCTGTCCAAAGTCGTCTTTTTCGCACAATAGTACCTTGAGGCCTCTGCCGGCAGCGTCTCGGGCGATGCCTGCGCCGTTTATTCCACCGCCGATAACAACAATATCGAATACTTCGCTTTCGCTAATCTCACCGCCCATCGCGTGTCACCTGACCAATCTTGAATTCATGTAGCGTCAGACGCGCGTGAAAACAAAAATTGTCCAAATGATGGATAGAATTAGTGCCCCCCAAAGCGGTGTAGAAAATACCCAAAGCCACCCGAGAAAAATAAAGATGCTGCCAAGTAGACTGATGAACAGTCGATCACCGCGGGTCGTTTCCAAGCCGAATACTCCGCGTCTTGGCGCACCGCCAGGACTGAACTTCTCCCAAACGCCCATTGACACAATGCAAAGCAATATGAAGACGAAGAATGCGGCAGTCGGCCATGTCCATGCCATCCAGGAAAGGTCCAGCATCTGTCTATACCCGTCCCAGGGAGAAGCCCCTTGCGATGTAGTTTCTGACAAAGTAGATGACAATTGCCCCGGGTATGATGGTTAGTGCGCCAGCTGCGGCCAGCAGCCCCAACTCGTATCCTGCTGTACTCGCGGTTCGCGTCATCGTTGCAGCGATTGATTTGGCGGCCACCGAGGTTAGTGTTTTTGACAGCAGCATTTCCACCCAGGAATACATAAAACAGAAAAACGCTGCAACACCAATACCTGATGCGACCGCCGGCATGAATATCTTGACGAAAAATCGAGGGAATGAATAACCATCGATGTACGCCATTTCATCTAGCTGCTTTGGCACACCTGACATAAAGCCTTCAAGAATCCAGACTGCCAGCGGGATGTTGAAAAGGCAGTGTGCCAGAGCCACGGCAATGTGGGTATCGAATAGGTCAATTGCAGCGTATAGCTGGAAGAAAGGCAGAGCGAAAACTGCTGGTGGCGCCATACGGTTGGTCAACAGCCAAAAGAACAGGTGTTTGTCACCTAGAAATCGATATCTTGAAAATGCATAAGCAGCGGGTAGCGCGAACGATACCGAAATTACCGTGTTGATCACGACGTAGAGAATTGAATTGATGTATCCCCGGTACCAGGCGGGATCTGTAAAAATCTTGATGTAGTTGTCCAGCGTAAACTCCAGTGGGATTAACGCAAAGGTACCCAAGATTTCGTTGGTAGTCTTGAACGACATGTTGAGCAGCCAGTAGATTGGCAGCAGCAGAAAGACGATATAGAGCGTCGGTACCAGCCACCGGCTCACTGGAACTCTTGATAACTTTCTACTGTTGCTCATTTTTCATCATTAAGGTGTAGAACACCCAGCAGATTAGCAAAACGATGAAGAAATAAATCAGCGACATCGCTGCTGCAGGCCCCAGATCAAACTGTCCGAGTGCGAGTTTGACCAAGTCAATTGATAGGAAGGTAGTCGTATTGCCAGGCCCACCGCCCGTCAGCACAAACGGTTCGGTATAAATCATGAAACTGTCCATGAATCGAAGCAGAATGGCAATGGTTAAAACTCGCTTCATCTTGGGCAGTTGTATCCAAATAAACACTGCCCATCTTGACGCGCCGTCGATCTTGGCAGCCTGATAGTACGCGTCTGGTATGGCGCTAAGTCCAGCATACGCCAGTAGGACGACAAGAGATGTCCAGTGCCACACATCCATCAATATGGTTGTAAACCAGGCTGCAAACGGCTGTCGAGTAAAGTTGTATTCAATGCCAATTGCATTGATGGTATAGCCTAACAAACCGATATCCGGGAGAGCGAAGATATTCCACATTGCACCAACCACGTTCCAGGGAATTAGTAGCGGCAATGCCATCAGCACCAGGCATACTGAGACCCAGAATCCCTTTCTCGGCATACACAACGCAATCGCTATACCCAGTGGCACTTCGATCAACAGGATGATCGCAGTAAAAGTAATCTGGCGAACGAATGAATCATGAAATCGCTCCGAATTTAGCACTTGCTCGAACCATCTGAGGCCTTCCCAGAAAAAAACGTTATCCCCAAATGTTTCCTGCATCGAGTAATTGACGACGGTCATGAGCGGGATTAAGGCATTGAAAGCCACCAGTACAACAACCGGAATAACAAACAGCCAGGCACCTTGTTTGATCGTTTTGTTCATCACGTAGTATTGGAGTTCTCAGCAAGCCAGCCGTCCGCATACAAATATGTTCGACTTGGATCAAATTGAATATTTGCACTGCCTTCGGTAATGGGCTGTTCTTCCGGACAGATCATTTTTATGCCGTGCTGGCCGTGCTCAACATGAACCAATTGATGCCTTCCAATGTCATCAACCCGGCGAACATTGACTGGTATTCCCTCGTCTGCGAAACGAATGAATTCCGGACGAATGCCAAGTTCAGTAGACATTCCGCTACTCACACTTGAAGCAGCAGCTTGATTGCTGCACAATACATTCAGGTCTTCAAAAACGACATCACCGTTCTTGACCTGACAGGGAAGGACATTCATGCCAGGAGAACCAATAAAGTAGCCGACAAAGGTATGCATGGGCTTTTCAAAGAGTTCCACTGGAGTGCCAGACTGGACAACCTTACCTTCGTACATTACCAGAACTTCGTCTGCAAAGGTTAGAGCTTCAGTCTGATCGTGCGTTACGTAGATCATTGTGGTATCAACTTTCTGGTGAAGTTCCTTGAGTTTTGAACGAAGTTCCCACTTCAAGTTCTGATCAATCACGGTAAGCGGTTCGTCAAACATCATGACATTGACATCCTCTCGTACCACACCCCGTCCCAGAGAAATTTTCTGCTTGCCGTCTACGGTCAAGGATGCGGCACGTCGATTAATACCTTCTTCGAGGTCGAGCATTTCAGCAACCTCTTGCACCCTCATTTGGATATCCGCTTCGGATACACCGCGGTTGCGAAGCGGAAAGGCCAGGTTGTCGAAAACGGTCATGGTGTCGTAAATGACTGGAAACTGAAAAACTTGAGCGATGTGTCGGTGAATCGTATCGACTTCGGTCACGTTCTCATCATCAAACCAGATGTTTCCTGATGTCGGCGAGATAAGACCCGAAATAATGCTGAGCAGTGTGGTTTTACCGCAACCAGATGGGCCAAGTAAAGCATAGGCGCCCCCATTTTGAAAGATGGTGTCAATATGCTTGATCGCATAGTCCTCATCGGCAGTCGGTGAGGAGTAGTAACTGTGCCTGATATCTTTTAGGGTAATCTTTGCCATTGTCCTGAACTTCAGTCAGTAAACCGCGTTGCCTTCTGAATCAAAGTAGAGACACCCGTTCAGATTCATGTGGACATCGACCTGCTCACCAATTGAAAACTGGTGTATGCCACTTGATTCTGAAATCCAGTCATTACCCTGTACCTGCAGGTGAATGACACTTCCAGACCCGCTGATTTCAGCTAGTTGCACTGTGCCTGGAACAGTTACGCTGTATCCGTTGGCAGCGGCACCTGACAGGGTCAGATGGTGAGGCCGAATGCCAACGGTGTAATTTCCATCGCGATTGTCTTTGAGTGAATCAGGGCATAGCCAGTCGGCGACACCATCAAATGAAATCGAATTATTTGATTTTGATACGGTGGCGATGTTTACCGGTGGGTGTGAGAAAATCTTTGCACATTCGAGGTTGCACGGCTTGCGATAGATATCGATTGTTTTGCCGTACTGTACGACGCGCCCTTCATGCAGAGTCGCTGTGTAGCCCCCGAGCATCAGTGCTTCTTCTGGTTCACTGGTTGCATAAACCACTGTTGAACCGGACTTTGAAAATAGACGCGGTAGCTCCTCTCGCAGCTGTTCACGGAGTTTGTAATCTAGGTTGGCGAGTGGTTCATCTAGTAGAACCAGTGAAGCTTCTTTAACCAGTGCTCGAGCCAAAGCAGTACGCTGCTGCTGGCCGCCAGACAGATTTGAAACATCGCGGTCCAGCAAATCTGAAAGATTAAGTAACTCAGCAATAGCCTGAACACGTCGGCTGACTTCAGATTGATTTACGCGAGCCACTCTCAGGGGAGAAGCTATATTTTCAAACACTGAAAAGTTAGGGTAATTGATAAACTCCTGGTAAACCATCGCGATATTTCGCTTTTGTACAGGTACCGAAGTTACATTCTGACCAGAAAACCAGACCTCACCAGATGTGGGCTTTTCCAGTCCCGCCATCAGTCTCATGAGTGTTGTCTTGCCGCTCAGCGTTGCGCCCAGGAGAACGTTGAATGCAGAGTCCTCAAAAGCAAGATCGGTGGTGTGGATATGCGTCATGCCATCCACTACCTTGGTTACATGTTTCAGCTCGACTGCCAATTTTCAATATTAACTGCAGTTAAGGTACTGTGTCGCACAAAGCTTGAGTATGCGTTCGAAACTATGCACAGACATGCACGGTTACGTCATTTTTACTTGCGTTATCGAGAAACCTTTTCGGCACTTTGATATCGGTGATGAAGTGGTCAATCTGATTGAGTTCGCAAAGAAAGATTGGCGCTTTACGTTGGAATTTGTTTCCATCTGCAACCAGAATTACCGTTCTGGCATGACGGATCATAGCCTGTGCAACTCGTACTTCCCGCCAGTCAAAGTCCGTCACGATACCTTCTCTTTCGATGGAAGATGCTCCGATTACTGCGTAATCGACTCTGAACTGACTGACAAAATCAGCAGTTGCGTCGCCGACGATTCCACCATCCTGATGGCGAATCTGTCCACCTGCAATAAATACTTCGATATGGTTCGATTGAACCAGAATATTGAGCACATTGAGGTTATTGGTAACGACGAGCAGCCCCTCGTGCTTACGCGTCAACTGTGCTGCCACCTGTTCGGTTGTTGTGCCAATGTTGATGAAAAGTGAACAGTCGTTGGGAATGAGTTCGGCAGCTTTTTCGGCGATGCGAGCTTTTCCTTCCGTCGCAAGTAATTTTCGGGCTCCATAACCTAGGTTAACTACACTGTCGCGGGTAATTGCGCCGCCGTGAATCCGTTGCAGTAGCCCGAATTTTGTTAGCTGATTTAAATCACGCCGTATAGTCTGGGCGGTGACATTGAATTTTTCTGCCAACCGGTCAACCTGTACGAGCCCCTCAGACTTCGCGATTTTCCACAACTCCTTCTGGCGAAGATTCAGTTCAACGGAATGACGGGAATCAGTTGACATTGCTTTGGCTGGTTCGATTGCTACTGTCTGATTGACAACTACGTTTCTTTATATGCTAACCTGTGTGCTCTCACTGCACAAGACTAGCTGATTTAAGGAATTGCGGGTCAGAGTACTCGACCCGCAAATTCCAAAGTCGAATGACAGGTGTATGGATTTAATCGGGTCTGATTAAATCCGACACAATCAAAAGACTAGTTGTCGCTCCAGCGTTTGACGAGTTCGTCGTAGTTGACGGTTTTGCCTTGTGGCTTTTCTTCAACCTTGGCTTTGGGAGAGCCGGGCTGGTTGAGCCAGTAAGACGGGTCCTGTTCTTCATTGAGTCTAGGACCGCAGCCACCATAGGTTCCGTTTCGTTCGTCGGCTGCCTGCATTCTTGCCATGACCTGATCCATTTCAGCTGCGAGTCGGTCCATGGCTTGCTGAGGCGTAAAAGCACCGGAGTTTACATCGCCGATCTGCTGCCACCAGATTTGCGCCAGTTTCGGATAGTCTGGCACATTAATGCCGGTTGGCGACCATCTCACCCTGTCAGGTGATCGATAAAACTCGACGAGTCCGCCGAGCTTAGCAGCTCTTTCAGTAAATGATTCATGCCGGATGTCGCTGTCGCGAATTGGTGTCAGACCAACGTGTGTTTTCTTCAGTGATACCGCTTTTGAAACAGTGAACTGAGCGTACAGCCACGCAGCTTTTCGACGGTCAACCGGTGTTGATTTGAACAGTGTCCACGAACCGGCATCTTGGTAACCAAGCTTCTGACCTTCTACCCAATAGGGGCCATGAGGTGAGGGAGCCATTCTCCAAAGTGGATTGCCATCATCATCGACAGTGTTGTTTCCATCGCTCTTCGGCGCGACCATGGATGCAGTAAATGCGGTATACCAGAAAATCTGCTGTGCAACATTACCCTGCGAGAGAGCCGGCAGTGACTGGTAGAAGTCGTAGCTTGCAGCGCCTGGAGGTGCATAGTTCCGCAGCCACTCATCCCACTTTCGGATTGCATAGACAGCGGCCGGACCATTGGCGGCACCACCTCTTGATACTGAAGCGCCAACCGGGTTGCAGGAACCTTCTTCCATTCGGATGCCCCACTCATCGACTGGCACACCATTCGGAAGTCCCTTACTGCCTGCACCTGCCATTGACAGCCAGGCATCGGTCATACGCCATCCAAGGTCAGGAGCACGTTTACCGTAATCCATGTGTCCATAGACACGTACGCCATCGATTTCCTGAACGTGTACTGAGAAGAATTCAGCGATGTCTTCGTAGGCAGACCAGTTAACTGGTACACCAAGGTCGTAGCCGTAAATTTCCTTTAACCGGCTTTGCAATTCTGGTCGATTAAACCAGTCATAGCGGAACCAGTACAGGTTGGCAAACTGCTGATCAGGCAACTGGTAGAGTTTACCATCCGGGCCGGTGGTGAAGCTCTTGCCCATGAAGTCATCAACGTCCAATGTGGGCAAAGTTACGTCAGCACCGTCGCCAGCCATCCAGTCGGTCAGATTGACGGCCAACTGCAAGCGAGAGTGTGTACCGATCAGGTCTGAGTCGTTAATGTAGGCATCGTAGAGATTTCTGTTGGTCTGCATTTGAGTCTGGACGGCCTGAACCACTTCACCCTCACCGAGTAGTTGGTGGTTAACTTTAATTCCAGTGATTTCTTCAAATGCCTTGGTCAGAACTTTGGACTCATATTCATGAGTCGGGATTGTTTCTGAGAGTACATTAATTTCCATGCCTTGGAATGGCTGTGCAGCGTTGATGAACCATTCCATTTCTGCCATCTGCTCTTCCATTGAGAGCGTCGAAGGCTGAAACTCCGATTCAACCCATTCCTTGGCCTTGGCCATGTCTGCCGAAGCGACGCGATAAACACTGCCAACAATAAGCAGTGAAGCGGCCAACATCAGCACGATAAGCTTTTTCATCATCGTTTTCTTTCCTCAACTAACTAAAATAACCAAAATTGTGATCAATGGATGTATGAGTAGCGAAATGATACATTATTTTCGTTTTTTACCAATATTTATTCTAAATCCTCGATAATTTTTTCGAAATAGAAAAAAATACATCATTTTCAATCAAATAATCACTTATTTCAGGTTCAGCTAGTAAGAGAATTCCCAATATTTGATTGTTTACAGCGATGAAATCGTTTTTTTGGCGTATCAGTCCATCTGAACTGACAAAAATTGCACGTTTTGTTTATGCGATTATGTCCGCGCTATCGCTACATCGAGAAAGTCCTTTCGTTAACCCTCCTGATCTTCCCTTCTTCTGCGTAGTGCACCAATACAACCTCTTGGTGGTTGTATTGAATCGTATCAGTTTGAAGTGTTGATAATGAATCAGGTTGATGAGACTGAGTACGGACTGGAATCAGTGTAGTAAAAAATGTCAGTGAATTATTAAGGCACTGTTCGAACATAATTGAAGGCGGGTACGAGCCTAAACAAGAGGCTGAATGAAACCGATGACAGCTGAAATGTATCCACATGAATTCATTTGCAGTCGGCGCAACAAATCACAAATTGGAAATTTATCATGACTGAGAATCGTGAATACGCAATGGGACGAAGCGAGGAGGAAACCAGCCGGCTGATTGAGCAGTCCCAGCTCTATGACCGGGTGACCCGACGTTTTCTTCAGGAAGCCGGACTCAGTGTCGGAATGAAAGTCTTAGACATTGGAACCGGCGCTGGGGATGTTGCCTTGACTGCGGCCGAGATTGTCGGACCATCGGGGAGCGTCATTGGAGTTGACATGAATCCCGACATTTTGAGTACGGCCAGGGAAAGAGCAACCGCGCTGGGTTATACACATACCGAATTTGTCGCGGGCGAAGCGTCAGAAGTGGAACTAGACACCGATTTCGATCTGATTGTCGGGCGACTGGTACTGCTGTATGTTCCTAAGCCGGTTGATTTGCTTAGAAGACTCGTCACGCACCTGAAGCCGGGTGGAACAGTAGCGTTCCAGGAACCCGCACTGAGTTTTTATCGTGCGATGACCAGCGACGATACGCCGTTGCTCAACAATATGGTCGAATGGGGGCTGGGTGTCTTCGAACAGACCGGTGCCAACATCAGCATGGGTTTCGATCTGTTTGGTGTTTTTACAGAGGCTGGTTTGCCAGCCCCAAAGCTTGACTATCATGCCCCGATGGGCGGACCCGAAGACTGGCCAGGCTATGAGTTTCTTGCGGCCAGCTTCAGAAGTATACTGCCGTTGATTGAGAAATTTGGTCTTGCAACAGCTGAAGAAGTTGATGTTGACACACTGGCGAATAGACTGTGGAAAGAAGTCAATGAAACGAAACGTCCGTTGATGTTACCACCGCATATTACAGCCTTTGCAAAAATTGACGGCTGATCATTGATGGCTGACACGCCGCCAGTTCTGCGGGTGCTGCGCTATCACCACGTCGAGAAAAACCTTCCGGATACCCTGATTCTCCCATTCTTTTTCGAACCGTACCAATACAACTTTGGGTGGTTGTGCTGAATCACAGCGGCATGAAATGCTGAAAATGGATCCGGTTGATGCGATTGAACGCTGTCTGGAATCAGCGAGGCAAAAAAAACCGAGCAACACCTAGTAAGTTCGCACACGATTCCGTTGTCAAGAAGAATTGATTTGGCCGAAAATTAAAAGTTGAAAAATTGAGCGCCTTTCAAAAACATTGGATGAACATCTAAGGCCTTAACAGGCACCCAGCCCTGCAGGGTTTCCAAAATACTAACAATCGGTATTATTTACAATAATCATCAGCACAATGGATGGGCGTTCAATGAAGTGTAAGCCCGCAAAACACTACAAGGAGTTCAAGCCGATTAAAGCTCCGCTAGAGAAAGTGGCGGAATGGAAGTATCGTGAAAAGATGAAAGCTTAAAAGGCGGTAGGAAATAACGAAAGGGATATTCCGTCCGACGTAAGTCTCTCCACAATAGATAATAATTTACAGGTGCAAGGATTAAATGTTCCCTGTTTATTTTAAAGAGGTAATTCATCGTAGCGAAATAATTTCTTCAGCAAATCCCTTGTAATCTTTCACAATTGGTTGATTCATGGTTCAGCAAGAAAGCAATCCCCAAAATCCAAGCAAAAAAAATCGAGTGGTGGGGTACCTCCAAATTTTTCTCGTACTCGGTATTATCGTTGTTGCACTGATACTTGCGAGAGCCCCCGCTCGTATTGAACGCGACCTCAGTCCCTCTAATGAAATTGAAGCGGTCACCCCCATCGTAAATGTAATTGAACAACTGGCGCCGGAACAAATTACATTGCAGGTTACGAAGTCAGGCAATGTTACTTTAGACGAGCGTGTAACGGTTCGAACCGAGGCACAGGGTCGAATCGCATGGGTTTCAAAAGACTTCAGAAATGGAGGAAGAATCGCAGCCAATGAGGTGTTCGTCAGAATTGATCCTAGCGATTACCAATTACGCGTTAAAGAAGCAGAAGCTCTATTGGAGATCGCAAAGTTGAGACAGAACTCGGCCTTAAATGATCCAACTAAAGACGCGTCAAGGATTGGTGCGCGTGTTCGATTGCTGGAAACGCACTTGGAGATGGCAAATCGGGATTTGGCAAAAACCGAGATTTCCCTGCCTTACGAAATTCACGTGATCGGCTCGGATATTGAAGTTGGAGAATTGGTCGGCCCACATGAATATGCAGGCGCAGATGCATCGGTTTTAGGTAGAGGATATCGAATTGAGGCTTTGCAGGTCAGCGCACCTCTTGAAACGCAATTGCTAGAGGATTTGAATCCGGTTGTTGGGAGAAAAGCGACAATTACGGTCGGAAACAATCAATACGAAGCAAAAATCGAACGCGTATCATCCTTCGTCGCACCCGAAACACGTCTGATCAGGGTGTTTTTTAGATTTGATGAAAACATTGAAAAAGATTCTCTGCCACTTCCTGGAATGTTCGCAGAGATTTCCATTGATGGACCAAGTTACACAAACGTTTTCGTATTGCCGATTGGAGCCATGCAGTCGGGAAGAAAAGTCTGGGTCGTTGAAAATGGTGTGCTAGATGTCCGCTCACCAGAGACGATTTCGATCACAGATGAAAATTGGATCGTTGTGCCGTTCGACCTAGCTGAGGGAGTAGTAGTTGGCTCATATCCGAGTTTGTCGAGAGGCGAGGCAGTTACCCTGAATAGTGTGCAGTAAGATTCAGTTCGAATTTATATTGCAATCATGGCGGCCAATGACATCCGATGAACATTGAGTGTTGTCCACACCTTGCCTTAGAACAAACTAAATCTTTTGATTATGACGGTTTCATTCAATTTCGGGAATTAATGTGAGTAAAGGATTGATCGCTTATTTTGCCCAGAACCGGATTGCTGCAAATCTGCTGATGGTGTTTCTCATAATCGGTGGATTGATTGCCGCATTCCAGTTGCCAGTACAAAACTTACCGAAATTAAACCTTCGAACCATCATAGTTACAATACCATCTCCAGGTTCTACGCCGAAAGAGATTGAAGAGGATATCAACCGTCGCGTCGAAGAGAGCGTTATCGGACTCAGTGGTGTTGAGCGTGTGCTCTCCGAAGCCAAACACGGATTCGGAAAAGTCAGCATCGAGATTGAGACTTTTGCGGACCCTGATGAGGTGCTGAACGACGTTACAAACTCAATCGACGCGATTGACCGTTTCCCACCTCCGAGCGCTGAACGGCCTGAGATAAAGCTCGCAAAATTTAGCGTTGAAGCATTAACACTTGCGATTTCATCGGAGTCAGCAACTGAAAATGAGTTGCGAACGGTCGCTGAGGAAATTCAGGACGAGCTGCTGGAATTGCCAACTGTATCTCAGCAGGTGGACTTAATAGGTGTGCGAGATCGAGAAATTACCATTGAATTGGATGATGCACAACTGCGACGCCATAGTTTGACATTTGCGGAAATTGCAAGAATAATCAATCGCGACTCCGTCAACCTTTCATTCGGTCAATTGAATACCGACACCGGCGATATTGTGCTTCATACAATTTCGAAGCGCTCCACGGGCGAAGAGTTTGAGAGCATTCCTCTAATTAAAAAGCTGGATGGGTCGGTCATCACACTTGGACAGGTTGCAACTATTTCGGATGGTTTTGCCGACTATCAGGTCCATTCGGAACTGAACGGTATTCCTGCAATATTTGCAACTGTAAAAGTCGAAGAAAATCAATCGATCGATGAAATCAGAGAGTCTGTTCAGTCGTGGTTGGCAAACAAGCCGTTTCCAACGCACATTAAGGTAACTATCTGGAACGATCGAGCAGGCGCCGCAATGGAGCAAATCGGCAGGCATGTCTCAAACAGCCTGATCGGACTGGTCATCGTGTTTCTCTGCCTGGTCGCGATATTTGATCTCCGACAAGCAACGTGGATCACGGTCGGAATTCCATTGTCTTTCATTGGCGCTCTGCTGTTTTTCGAAGCGGCCGATTTAACTATCAATCTCAGCACGATTTTTGCGTTCTTTTTAATGATCGGCATTGTCGTTGATGACGCAGTTGTGGTGGGTGAAAACATTGCAGCGGAACGACAAACCGGCAAAAATGCTCTAGATGCTGCAATATCCGGAGCACGAGCAGTGGTGGGGCCGATTACGATCGGTGCAATTACTACCGCTGTTGCCTTCATTCCATTTCTCTTTATCACCGAAGAGCGCTACCAGGTACTCAGTGCAATTCCCTATGTGGTGTTCTTCGTTCTGCTGGTTTCGCTGATCGAAGCCTTTTTGATTTTGCCCGCCCATCTTTCTCATGAAAAGCCATGGAGCCTGTCGCCGCTTCTTGATATTCAGAATCGCGTCCGGCAATCACTGGACGACTTTCGATCACAAGTAGTCGCTCCTATCGTTTCATTGTCCATCCGTCACACTGTGCTGACTCCGGTTGTTGGAGCAATTGCCGTCGCTTTGGCAATTGTGTTAATCGGAACCGATACAGTTCGCGTCATAGTAATCGATCAGTCCAGAAATGTCTCTGACAGCATTGAAGCTGAAATCAATTTTCCTGTTGGTACTCCTTTTTCTGCAACGTTAGCAGAGGCAAAAAGCGTTGCCAAGGCGGCACAACTCACAGAGGAACAACTTGAGGGGGATTCAATCAAGTCAATCAGGGTTGTTGTTGGAGGGTCGACCAAGTCAAATCAAGATATCCGAGTGGACTCGGAACACACTTCAGAAAGCAGTCATGTTGCATCGGTTCGGGTACATCTCAACGACCGACCACTTCGAAAACATTCCATTCCCGAATTCGAACGCGCGTGGCGAGGAAACATTGACCATTCATCTGCCGTTGAACAACTTGAATTTCAGTCTTCCACGTTTCGTTCACTTCCCAACATCGCCTACTCACTGCGACACGAGAATCGAGAAGTTTTGAAGTCTGCAACAGAAGATTTCAGAAAGATGCTTGAGCTTGAACCTGGTCTGTATGGTCTGACAGACAATATGGGCTTAGGCAAGCGCCACATTGAAATTACATTGTCACCGGAAGGTACGCTGGCGGGAATAACGCCTGCGAGCTTAGGAACTCAGTTGCGCGCAAGTTTCCATGGTTTGGAAGTTCAACGAATACAAAGAGACCACAATGAGATCAAGGTAGTCGTTCGTTACCCCCGGAAAGATCGAGAGAATTTGAGCGTGCTATCAACGGAGAGAATTCGTCATTCGTCCGGCCGGGAGATTCCACTTACAAATATTGCAGAAATAAGCGAAAGTCGGGAACTTGCCACCTTGACAAGAATCAACGGCGAGAATGCAGCTTTCGTTGAAGCCTACGCCGACATCGCTACCGTGGCTCCGATCAATGTGAGAAGAAAAATCTCTAACATGTACATCCCACAATTGCTCGAAAATTATCCTGGATTAACCGTTGCGGTTGATGGAGGAATTCGCAGCGAAATCAAAATGTTAAAGACGCTGGGTATCTTACTCCCACTGGTGCTTCTCGCAATGTATGCGCTGGTAGCGGCTTTCCTGCGCAGCTACTGGAAACCTCTCGTTGTAGTGTTTGGAATCCCCGTCGCGCTTGCTGGCGCCATATTCAGTCACTGGATTCTTGGCTGGGATTTCACTGCTATGTCAATCTTCGGTGTGATTGGCGTGTCAGGTGTGATAGTCAATGACTCCCTGGTTTTGCTTGACCGGTACAATATCATTCGCAAAGACAAACCCGAGCTCCCTGCCGTGGCTGTTGCATCGGCAGCAATGCAACACCGGTTTCGGGCTGTGTTCCTGACTAGCTTAACCACGATACTCGGGTTATCCCCGCTTCTCTATGAACGCAGTGAAGCTCTTCTAACCATGGTGCCGTTCGTCGTCAGTATGATCGGTGGATTGGTGTTTGCCGGATTGTTCACATTGTTCATATTACCGACTCTGGTGATGTTGATCGAAGGTAAAAAAGAGTAATCGACGAATTTTCAGTCACGGATAACGATTTGTCGTCCGCATCAATTATTCCACAAACTTAATTCATGATTGATTGGCTCCAATTTGGATTTTCGTTACATTCTTTAAAGATTGAACTACTCTATCAATAGCTCGAGTAGCTACGCACTTACCCGAGAATAGATGACATAAACCTTCATCTTTAGACTTGAGCCCTAGTGTTGTCTAAACTTACGCAGCACTCAAGTGGCGGGACGAATTGGAATCGAGTCGAACCTTTCCTCATCGAAAGAGTCAGGTACGCAATCAAATTTTCCTTTGTCGGGCAATCTCTCACTTTCAACTATCCAAACCCCAAGGTGTGCCAAAAAAAACACTTTTGCTCAATATGGAAAATTCGTCATACCAGTCGCGCTCGTTGACGTCAATGGTGCACAGGTTTGCGTCAACCTACCCCATAGTAAACTCAAAAATCGATTGCTACTACTGCTAGCACCCATGCTGGAATTCATGCATAAATCGTAGTACTTTACCATGATTGGGGCGGATTCAGCCGACGGGTATTCAATCCAACTGAGCCTTTGGCTCACGCAAAATTGAGAGCAATGCGCACGGATGGTTTTGTCGGCCTGTGGATAACAAACGAAGCGCTAGCGACAAGGATTTTTACTTGATTCAGATCAATTCGCGATGCCAATTGACATGAACAATGGGTAAGTACTGGGTACTTTTCGATTTCCTAATTTATCAGAGACAGAATGACGATTGAACTTACATCGTGAATGAAGAATTTGCAGCGTGCTTATATGCAATTTTGCTTGGTACCCATGGTTAGATCTGATCCCGAAAATTCACTTTCCGATTGAATCCGGCAGCACGCTGCCCGTATCAACAACGGTCATCCGTATTCTTTGAATTCAATTGTTTGTAGAAAATCAATTATTTTCTGTACCGCATCTTGGGCCGACATCACTGTTGTATCAATGTGCAGTTCAGGGTTTTCAGGTACGTCATAGCGAGAATCAATGCCGGTGAATTGTCTAATCTGCCCTGACTGCGCTTTTGCATAGTGTCCTTTCGGGTCGCGTTGTATGCAAACTTCAATTGGTGCGTCGATGAAAGTTTCAATAAACGCAACGTCACCAAACTCATCTCGTGCGCTCTGGCGGTCAGAAGCAAACGGTGAAATGAGTGACACGATAACGCTCAGTCCCGAATCAATCATCAGTCGGGAAACTTCGGTAACGCGCCGCATATTTTCTACCCGGTCGCCGTCACTGAATGCCAAATCCTTATTCAGACCGCTACGAACCTCATCTCCATCCAGTAAAACGGTGCGAATATTAAACTCCTTAAGTCTCTCATGCAAGATTTTTGCGATCGTCGTCTTTCCTGCACCTGGCAAGCCAGTGAACCAGAAAATTATCGGCGTTTGTATATCGCAGCCAGTGAATTGGCTCCGGTTAAAATTCATACAAGAGCACCATTTGATACAAATGGACAAATTTCATTCAGCGGCATGCAAACACCACATCGTCTTGGAACACACTATTCTATTCAGCCTGCAACGTACGCTTGATCAACCAAAGGAATTGCTAATTCTAACTTTCAAATGTTGAATTTAGTACTGGGCACTAATCGTATCATTCCAATTGTTTGAAACGCTAATTTGTAAGTGCATTTTTCAGACGGGGAGAATTAATCAAAACCAGAAGATTTCGAATCCCGTCACTCGCGTAACAATTTCTCCCACATACACCACAGTTCAAATATTTCTATTGTTGGGTTAATCGGTGATCGGTCGATATTGTAGTGAAACAAATACCCCATTAGCAAATTTACCGCATCATTGTGCCTAGCTGAAATAACCCAATCTCTATTCGAATGAAACGAAGTATTCAAGTTTAGAAAATAAACGCAATTCGCCAGTTTGAATGATGCTTGAATTTATCAGTTTTGAACTGATCAAAATATGTTTCAGATTTTTGCAATTGACAATCACAGCTAACATCGTCGTTATATGTGAACCAAAGCAATTAATATATTTAGGACTCGAACCCCCAGGAATTAATCAAATTTGCTGGCTCAAAATCGGGTCAGCCAATCCTGATTGATCTACAGGTGTAAACGCCATAATTCCATCAAAGCGTCAGTCTGTGAAATTCATCAAGGCTCTTATACGTAAAGGGTGCGTAACACGAGGTCAAATAGTTGTCACAAATCAAAGTTCAGTGTAGTCAATTGCGGAGTGCCTGAAAGATTCAGCAGTAAATAAAATTAATGCTCAATGATTCGAGCAGAGGGGCGTTCATAAGTGAATTATGCGTGAGAAAGTTCAGACACTTGGCTGATCTACCCTAGTTCGTAGTTAGTTATAACTACAAATAAAGCTTAGTAAAATTAGGAAGTTGACAACCAACCTGCTTTTATCCATTGAGAAACAACTGAATATTTTTTTAAGGGTACAAAGCTGATGAAAAATCTACCCTGCAAAATTGCCGACAGTGCCTTGTTCAACACTTTCATGCTGCTGTTAGTTGAGTGCAGCCTCTACCTTGACGATGTGCGCCACCTCAAGTCGGAACAAGAACTAATGACACTGTTCGGTTTCAAGACCTTGCCGGACGCACACACACTATGCAACTGGCTGCGTTGTCGCGAAGGCAGCCAGCGTTGTGACCAGGCACTAGATGCAGTCAAACAGCAACTGTTGAAAGCGACGCTCGGAGGTTGTCGAAAACTTACGCTGGATATTGACGCCATTTCGATTGAATCGTGCAAGTACGAGACAAAATTGACGTACAGGATAAACCTGTATAACAACTTTTTTCCGCAGGCGGAATGGACCAATGAGCATCCGGCGGCTGTTTGAGACTGGGCGGCACTACGGCTGGAGCGACTTCCGCGCAGATGTGCGGGCTGGCTTGTTGTTGGGCCTGGCGGCAATTCCGGTCACGCTGGCACTCGGAGTGGCGTCGGGGATGGGTCTGGCGGCCGCTTTCTACACTGCGACGATCATGGCTTTCTTCGCCGCCGTGTTCGGCGGCACAAAAGCGTTGTGGTCGGGTGCTGCGATATCGCTCGCGGTACTAACGGCGGAGTTCCTGCACGAACCCAACATTGGGCCGGTGGAGATGGCGTTGGTGGTAACGATGGCGGGTGCGTTCCAGGTCCTGTTCGCGTGGACTGGTGTCACGCGCTTTGTCACCTACATCCCCTACAGCGTGCTGGCTGGTTTCTTCGCGGGTGTCGCCGTCATCCTAGTCGAGTCGCAACTCCAGATGTTGCTCTACGCGGAAGCGCGTTTTGACACGCTTGCCGTCTTCGGCATCGCCCTAACAATCCTGCTCGTTTGGCCACGTCTGGTGAAGACCCCGTTTCGCGGCACCGCCGTGGCACTCGTGGTGGCGACACTCTCGGCCTTCGCTCTATTCCCAGGCACCGACCGGCTAGGCGCACTGCCACAAACCCTGCCGGTGCTGGTGCTCGACATGCCGACACCGGACTTCGTGCTAGATGCCGTCGGGCCGGCATTAGTCATCGCGGTGATCGCATCAGTCCAGGCGATTCAGCACGCGCTGAGCGCGGACTCGATCACGGGTGCCCAACACGCGCCAAACCGGGAATTGTTCGGCCAAGGCGTCGGCAACATCGTGGGTGGCATATTCGGAGCGATGCCCGGCACAGCCAACGATGCGACGGAATTTTCGCTGAAAGCGGGGGCGCGGACGGTAGTCTGCCGTATTGTGGGCTGCGCAGTACTGGCCGCGGTGGTGTTAGGCCTAGGCCGTTTCTCCGCGCTGATCCCTGTTCCGGCCATAGCGGCGCTACTGCTGGTTTTGGCTTGGCGCATGATCGACTGGCAGTTCTTGCGTAGCTTGCTGGAGATTCCGTACGGCTACGGGGTGACGATGCTGGTGACAGCGGTACTTACGGCGTTCGTCCACCCTTTGCTCGGGCTCGTCTGTGGCATGCTGGTTGCTAGCCTCGTTCAATCCGCGCGCCAAGAGCAGTTGGAGCTTGACAGCGTGATCTCGATGCCATTGCTCGACTCCGCCGTGGTTGGAGAAGATGATTCCTGGGCCGAGCGGGCTGGAATGCTGGCCTTCGTCGGGGTGGTCACCGTAGCCTCGTCGCGCAAGCTAGTGCGAATACTGGGCGACAATATCCGGCAGCACGAGGCGCTGATTCTCGATTTCACGCGCACCCGCTCGATTGACGACAGCACGGCGCACGTGCTGGCGACGCTGACGGACCAGGCGCACGCGAACGACACCGACCTGATCGTGCTCGGCCTGTCCGAGCCGGTGGCGGAGATGCTCAAGGCTTTCAGCGTGCTACGACACGTGCCTAAAGGACGGGTGATCGATACGCCCGAGCAAGCGCACCAACAACTCGCTGAAGCCCTGACGCACAAGCGCCACAAGGTGTTCTGATTCGGTGCAGTGCCCGCTGATTGCGGATTAGCAGACGCTCCAAGGATACCCTGCGGAGGCTAGCTGGAGACGCTATATGCTTTTTCACTGCAGTACTAGCGAACTTCATCCGGTCGATCACGTGTCACTCGGTGAACAATTATCCGGTACCAACGATGTTGAGATGGTCGTCAAACTCGCTGCAGACCCAGAACCGGGTAGTAGTGGAGAGAATCGGCTTTTTCAAAACTACTGGCAGATCCCGGCGAAAGACGTTCGCAATGGCCCGAAGCGGCTCGATTTATTATTCGAGCAATTCACGTGAGAGTTCCGCCTAGTCGTCTGAATTCTACTGCCCGTCGGACTGTTCATCGAGCGCATTCGGCTTCGAAATTTGTATACTAACATGGGGCTTAGCTATACTTGGCGTACTTGCTACATTTCAATCGTGGCGATATATTGAAGGCATCGATATCAAGTTTCAATTATGACTATGACCATGCTGACCGTTCGCAATGACCGACGAAATACGTCGCGCCCAGCGAGTGTCGGCGGAACCAAGGCCAAGTGCGCGCAATCCTAGCGGGAAGGCGGGTCGCGTTGGGAACGCTGCTGACTGTGGAATACCCTAGGACCTCGCGGAGCGCATATCATTTGCCATCTCGCGAACCACAGTTGTATCCAGTGCCGGCGTCGTGAAGCACGCTCGTGACGACCGGTTCAATGGCCGCGCTCGCGTTTTGTCGATGAGGTTTGCGCGAACCCTTCCCCTTGCATTCGCGATCAGCACTTTGCGATGTAGGTGTTGTATCGGTGGGCGAGTTCAGACATGAATGTCAACGGGAAAACGGCCATCATTACCGGTGGCGCATCCGGACTGGGAGAGGCGACAGCACGGACGCTCGCTGCCGCTGGCGCCAATGTTGGCATTTTGGACACAAATGAGGGACTGGCGCGAAGGGTCGCAGCTGAGATCGGTGGTGTCGCGGCAATGTGCGACGTTGTCGATCCTGTGGGCCACGAGGCCGCCATCGCAGCAGTCCGCGAGCAGTTGGGACCAGCGCGCATCCTAGTCGCCTGCGCTGGCATCGCTCCGAGTGCCAGGCTGATAGGGCGGGGCGGCAAGGCAATCGCGCTCGAAAATGTCACCCGCGCGATCCGCGTCAACCTGATCGGCACCATCAATTCTTGCCGGCTGGTTGCCGCCGACATGGCTGCCCTGGAGCCAATGGAGGATAACGAGCGCGGCTGTATCGTGACCACCGCCTCCATTACCGCCTTTGAGGGACAGATTGGGCAGCTTGATTATGCCGCCTCGAAGGGCGGGGTCGCGGCGATGACAGTCCCGCTTGCGCGAGAGCTTGCCAGTGAGGGCATCCGCGTGAACTGCATCGCACCCGGTCTGATGGAGACGCCGATGATGGACGGTCTGTCAGATCCAGTTAAGCAGTTTCTGATCGAAACTACGGTTTATCCCAAGCGTCTGGGGAAACCGGACGAATACGCCGCACTCGCCCTTCACATCGCGGAAAACACCTTCATGAACGGTTCGGTAATCCGATTCGACGGCGCACTCAGAATGGCACCGGAATAGCGCGGCGCGGCGTAGGGCGAGGTGTGTGGGATACTTTGTGCGTTAAGCGAACGGGAGTCCGAATGCGTAACTCCCACCTCGTGGATGGTGAAAGCAGTCCGAATCTCACGCTAGAATACGCATATACTTATCTTGCAGAATTATTTTGTTTGGATTCCGATATTGGTCTTAAGTTCATGGAAGAACTGGTAATATTTGGTCGATTAGTGACTGCTGTAGAACGGTTGTCGCTGTGTCGAAGCGCAGAATAATAGCGTGAATTCACCAAGCACAAACAACGATGTTGCCATCGTTGGGTACAGTCATCGCATGCCCGGTGGCATTCGTTCGGATTCCGAATTCTGGAACCTGCTTAGCAGGCGGGATATTGTTCAGGAGCCGATATCCGTCCGCTACGGCAGAGGGCATCTGCCCATCGGCAAATTTTCGGGGCCGGGCCGGCTTGCGAGTCCTTACGAGGGACTGATTCGCGACGAAGACGAACTGCTTTTCGACCGCGCGTTTTTCGGCATGTCCCACAACGAACTAACGCAGACCGAACCGCAGGTAAGAATGCTGCTCAATTGCGCGTGGGAGGCCATCGAACACGTCGGTTGGGACCTTCACTCGCTACGCAACAGCCCCACTGGGGTTTTCATCGGTTCGCAGGTTCCCGCAGTGTCAAACTGGCGGCCGCAGCGCGGAGTGACCGAGTATTCCGTGTCCGGTATTAGCCTCGCCATGCTAGCCAATAGAGTCTCCTACCACTTCAACTTAATGGGGTCGTCGGCTACGTACTGCACGGCCTGCTCCGCTGGGCTGAGTGCCCTACACGCGGCGATGAACGCGCTCGCATGCGGCGATTGTGACCAGGCTCTGGTCGGTGCCGTCACCTATCTCGGCAGCGGTAGGATGAGCAGCAGCTTCAACCTCATGGGGGTGATCAGTCCGGAGGGTAAGTGCCATTCCTTCGATTCTCAGGCCAACGGCTACATGCGCTCTGAGGGATCGTTCGTGTTCGCAATCAAGCCCTTGGCGACGGCCGAGCGGGACGGAGATCCGATCTATGCAGTGATCGAGTCTACAGCCGTGAACGCGGCGGGTACTGCAGACGGAAGCAGGGGGCTGGCACCGGGTCGCTTTATCAGCGCACCCACCCGTCACGCGCAGATCCAGTTGATGCGTCAAGCCTCGGCTCGTGCCGGCCGGACTCCCTCAGAGTTCGATTACATCGAGGCTCACGCGACTGGAACCGCGGTTGGCGATCCCATCGAAGGCAACGCCATCGCGGCAGCCTATGGTGGTCCCAAGCGCGCGGTTCCCCTGCGGGTTTCGAGCGTCAAGAGCAATGTGGGACACATGGAAGCTGCCGCCTTTCACTGTGCCCTGCTCAAAGTTGTTCTGATGATGCAACGTCGCACTTTTGCACCGATGTCGAACAACTATCAGGTGCCCAATCCGGAAATCGATTTCGATTCTTGCCCAATGGAGGTACAGACGGAATGCGAGCCGTTCCCCGAGCATCCGGTCGTCGTGGGTATCAACTCGTTTGGCTTCGGCGGAGCCAACGGGCACTGCGTGGTGCGCGAGTATCGGCCGTTGCGTCCTAGGCTCTGGTCGGTGCCGTTGGCGCCCGAAGCGGGCTTCATGGTTCCTCTCTCGGCACGCACGCCCAATGCGCTCGTGGAGATCGCTCGACGCATGCGGGAGATGCTCGACGAGCAACAGTCGGACCTTTACGCGCTTGCTGGCAATCTCAGCCGTCGCCGCACCCATTTCGCCGCGCGTACGGCATTCGCCGTTCGAAACCGCGAGGAACTCGCCGAAGTTTTGAACGCGTTCGTGGAAGAAGGTACCCTCATCAGTTCCGCGGAGGAAGGTGAGCGGCGACTGTTGATGGTGTTTGCCGGGCAGGGTACGCAGTGGGCTGGCTGCGGTCGCGATCTTTACGAAACCCACCCGGTGTTCCGCCGTACCATCGATGCCATTGATGATCACTGGCGTACCTATTCCCGGTTCTCGTTGCGCCAGGCCTGTTTCGAGACCCCACAGGTGGCGCTCGACGAATGCGAGCTGGCCCAGCCTGTTATTTTCGCCATTCAGTGCGCATTGGTGGAACTCTTCAAGACCTGGGGTGTCTATCCGGACTGCGTGCTGGGCCATAGCTCGGGCGAAGTTGCCGCGGCCTATGCCGCGGGCGCTCTTTCGATAGCCGAAGCAACTCGGCTGGTTTTTAATCGCGCCACCCTGCAACAACGCTTGGCGGGATCTGGCCGCATGCTTGCGATCGGTTTAGATCGAGCCGGTGTAGAAGAACTGCTGGACGACTTGGGCGTTGCCTTCCGACTTGACGACAGTCGGCCCGTCGAGGTCGAAATAGCCTGCGAAAACGCGCCAGCCAACACCGTCATCTGCGGTTCTCAAGACGAGCTGCAACCCGTTATGGAGGAACTGAACCGGCGCAACTTTCAAAATCGACTTATCCCAGGCAACATCGCCTTTCATTCCCGGGCGATGGACGCGATCGAGGACGATGCGTTGGAGGCGTTCGCCTTCCTTGACGATATCTCCTTCAATGCAGACGTGCCTTTTGTCTCGTCAGTGACGGGTGCACAGACGGAGCGGCTGGATAGCGCCTACTGGTGGTCGAACATCCGCCAGACGGTCCGATTTGCTGCAGCGATGGAGACTGCCAAGCGCGATCATCAGCCCGATGTGGTGTTAGAGTTGGCACCACACTCAGCCCTGCAACCCATTATTGCGCAATGCGTGGAAGACGCTGCTGCAACTTCTGTTTCCATTCCAACGCTGATGCGGGACACCGATACTTGCCTTGGATTTCATGAGGCCCTGGGCAATCTCTTCAAGGCCGGTGTGTCTTTGGACTTCGCGGCCCAGTACCCTCGTCCGGACCCAATCGTCCATCTGCTACCGAGTCATCCGCGTGAAGAGCAGAAGAGCGTCGATAACACCTTGGACGACGAGTTCCTGCAGAAGAGGAGTGAGTATTCGCACGGACCGCTGGTTGGCCACCGCATGCCTTGTGATCATCCCCTGTTGGAAGCACGGCTCTCCGAGGTGGCCTTTCCGTGGCTTGCGGAACATCGCGTGCATCACGCCCCGATCATGCCAGCTGCAGGCTTCATCGAACTGGTTTTGGAGGCTTTGGAAGGCGCGCCTGCTCACATCGAGATGCTCGAATTCCTGCAGCCGTGCCCAATTCCTAGGGTGCCGGTGCGGCTGCAAACAGCCCTACAACCAGTCCCCAATTCGCGAGATGAATACACCCTCACGATCTCGTCACAGCCTTACGACTTGGATGCGAAGTGCGAGCTGCACTGCCGCGGGCAGGTACGCCGCCTCGCGCCTGACCATGTACCGGACGTGCCGGGACACGTGTCGGAGATCGACACATCCCATTACGAGCCTCTGTTGTATGCGGCTGACGATGAGCTCTACGAACGTATCGAGACCGTTCTCGGAGAAACATTCCAGTATGGACCGCATTTTCGAAACATGCGTCGGCTGCGGCGCGACATCGAGACCGACCACCTGATGTTCGATGTCGAGGTGGACGAAGCGCTGTGGCGAGGCGGCCAACAGGAGGGCTACGTCATGCTCCCGGCCCTGCTCGACGGAGGATTACAGTCGTATCTCTACGACCTAATGCTCGGTGCCGATCTCTTCGCAATTCCGCGCCGAGCCGAGAACGTGACTTTCCTGCGTTCGCCCACGGTGCCGCGGATGACCTGTCGTGTCACTTATCCCGGCAATATCCGCTATGAGGTCGACGACAAGGGCCAATATTCGGTTCCGACCGGCGAGTGGGTATCGGGTAGCCTCGCCTGTTACGACGGCGCGACAGGCGATCTCCTCTTGTACATCAACAAATACATTTCCTTTATCTCGAACCCGAGAAGAGTCGATCTGCCGCATAGTAAGCATCGAGTTGTCTGGCAGCCCAAGTTTCTCGACCACGGCCCGGCAATCCTGGACCGGTTGCCGGAGGGTGAGATCGAGCCGTTCGCCCTGCTTGAGGCACTTGAGCGTGCTGACAGCACCGGTAGCAACAAGCGTGCCTGCCATGCGCTGGAGTTCGCGGGTTGCAGAGCACCGGAGAAGACTGTACTACAGAGTTGCATCGAGCATCTCTCTCGCGACGAGACGCAAAGCGAGTTCTGGCTTGTTGCAGACGATGAGGATGGTGCGCGTGCACACTACGATGCCTATCACGGCCACAACGCGGCACTGAGATTCGATTGTCTCGATCCTGCGTCGCGTCAGGCGAACGCACTCGAAACGGGACTACTACGCCGCAATGCAGCGGATGTCTTGTTCCTCCACCGAAATGATGATGAGACTACGCTAGACGATTGGTGGTTTTGGCAGGAAATGGTGGTCTCGGGCGGCCTGGCACTCGTTTCCCACGAAGAAGGCACGGCTGTGGAACCCGACGCGGGTTGGACCACGCTTCGAGCTGGCCAGCGGGCAACGCTGCTGCAGGCACCGGCGCAATACACGGCCGAGCCGGACGAGACACCACTACCGGGTCCGCGCTGGGTGATGGGCGAGCCCAATAGCTTGGCAGGGGTGTGGATATCCCGGCTCGATGATCCAGAGATCCATGCGATTCCCTTTGATACTCTCACTTCGGGCGAGTTTTTCGAGCCCGAAGCGTGCCCGCATGCGGCGGACGTGCAGGCAATCGATATTTTCTGTGATTTTGAACCGGAGGATCCGACTGGCGAGAGGGCAGTCTCGCAATTCGTCGCTCACATTCAGTCACTGGTTTCCTACAGGATCGATCGGGCCAATTGCTGGTGCCGCATTACTGTGTCGACCCGCATGGCGGCCTTCAAGGTGGAGAATGCCCGCGGGAGCGCACTCTGGGGGGCTGTGCGCAGCATGGCGATCGAGGTCGGTGAGGAGGCCAAACTCGATTTCCGCCTGGTGGATTTGGGCGACGACGGCGATCTGGCGACTCTGGCATGGCTTGCGCGGCACGACCTGCGCGAACGCGAGTTGGCTGTGCGCGGGGGTCAATTGTGGGTACCGCGCGTCTTAAGCGATTGCGATGAGTACCCGCGCGTCCCTCCCGACGAAGACCGATCGTACCGGCTTTTCCTGGACAACGCGGGGCAGATTGGTGGCCTGCGGATGAAGACCTACAATCCGCCGCCTCTGGGACCACACCATGTAGAAATAGACGTCGCCGCGGCGGCACTCAACTTCCGCGATGTTATGGTGACGCTGGGGTTACTGCCCGCTTTAGCCTATGAGCGATCCGCGCTCGGCCGCGAAGTTGGCATGGAAGCGAGTGGTGTGGTGCGCCGCGCTGGCATAGCGGTGGAGGCGCTCGAGCCTGGCGACGAGGTAATTTTCGTCGACGGCGGGTGCATCGGCAATCGCGCGGTGGTCGGTCAGCACCGCGTCTTCGCCAAGCCCGCCGGACTCAGCATGGAGGAGGCTGCATCGTCGCTCTCAGTCTATGTTACCGCTTATTACGCCTTGATCCACCTGGCCCGGTTGCGCAAGGGGCAGCGAGTCCTCATTCACTCGGCCATGGGCGGCATCGGTCAGGCATCCATCGCACTCGCTAAAAATGTGGGCGCGGAAATCTATGCAACAGCAGGCAGCGAGGCTAAACGAGACCGGCTGCTCGCGTTGGGGGTACGGGCGGTGTTCGATTCCCACAGCGAGGAGTGGTACGGGGGACTGATGAAGGCGACCAGCGGAGAGGGTGTCGATGTCGTGCTGAATTCGCTCGCCGGTCGTCATGTTTCGCTCTGCCTTGAGTCCCTGCGGGCAGGCGGCTGGCACTGCGAAATCGGTAAGGTCGACATCTACGCTGACAGCGCTCTGGGGCTGCGTGTCTTCCGCAAGAATCTGCGCTTCGCGGCCCTCGATCTCGACCGCCTGATGGTTGACGATCCGTTTCTCTCGCGTGAACTCTCCGAGGCCTGTCTGGACCTGCTCGATCGTGGCATAGTTCCACCATTGCCGGTTACCGTCTTCCCCTACCGAGACTACGCGAAGGCACTCCGCCTGATGGCATCCGGACAACACCAGGGGAAACTAGTGCTTAACGCGCCGCAGGTGTCCACCGATCCTGACTTCCCGATCGACGATCGGCAGCCGTTTCTGGACCCAAATGCGACCTATCTCGTGACTGGGGGCTTGGGCGGCTTCGGCCAGCGGCTCTTACCCTATCTGGTGACTGCAGGTGCCCGCCATCTCACTCTGATGGACCGGGACCCCGCACGTCGCCGCAGCAAGCATTGGCTGCAACGGTCGACTACGCTTGCCACCATTGGAGAAGGTATCGAAATAGATCTCGTCCAAGGCGACGTCGCAGACGAAGCGGATGTGCGTCGCTGCGTCGACAACGTGAAGAAACCGCTCAAGGGTGTGTTCCACCTCGCTGGTACTTTGGATGATTGTCTGTTGGAGGATATGACAGCGGAATCCATTGGTAGAGTATTCGCGCCCAAAGCCCACGGTGCTCTCCATCTACACAATGCCACCGCCGGCCTCGCACTCGATCATTTCGTCCTGATGTCGTCCCTTTCGTCTGCGTTCGGCAACCCGGGGCAGATCAACTACAGCGCCGCGAATGCCTTCATGGACGGTCTCGCTGCCTGTCGTCGCAACCAAGGGTTGCCCGCCTTGTCGTACAACTTGGCTGCGGTCGCCGACGCCGGAATGGCAGCACGCAATCTCGGCGTGTTGCGCTTGATGAGAGCTGCTGGCATGCCGCCTGTAAGCAGTTATTTTGCCATCGCTAACCTAGACTACGCACTACGCACCATGCGCGACGGAGACCACCTGATTACCGCTCTGTTCAAGCGCGTGCTCTGGAAGGTTGATTCCACCGACTACATGCGCACCGGGTGCCTGATGAGCAATCAGGATTCCTTCGAGACCGGTGCCCATGATCGGCTGACGGTCGATAGCGTCATGGCGCAGATCGCCGCCAAGGTCGCTGATCTCTGTGGCCACGAAGAGGGTGGACTGGAAGAGCCCCTGTCTAGTTTCGGCTTGAATTCCATCTCAGTCGCCGAGCTGGGTGCGTTCATACAGAGCGAGTTCAACTTTCAGGCGAGCGCGCTGGAGCTGATGACTACGGCTTCTTGCCAGACGCTGGCGCACGCCATCGTATTCGGAACGAATACAGATGAAGAAGCCGAGGCTGAGAAAGAAGGCGACACAATCGGAGATGCGCCCTTGGTGGCGCAGTGCCGCGTTCGCCGCAAACCCTCGGTATTTGCTAGCCCGCCCGAGGATCATTTCCTACCGGAGTCCGGTTCGCAAGTGACTGTTGAGACAGCCTCCTCGTCCAGTAGTGCTGTTTTACTTCAGGAGAGTTGACTCCGTGTCGACGTTGCCAAGACCAAGATTAGACAGCATGGCCAAACCACAAGTCGCTGACCGGCGGGTACCGCCTCTCATCGGTCGGTTGCCACAGCAGTGCCAGAGAGACGTGGCCGAGTTGCGACGCGTCGTCCATGCGGCGGTGTCACAGGAAACACCTGCCGCTCCTGTTCTGCCGAGCGAGTTTCGTCAGGTCCTGCTGACCGGTGCTACCGGCTTCGTCGGGCGTTTCTTTCTACGCGAGCTTCTGCGACAGAACGACCAGCTGGTCGTGCACTGCTTGGTGCGCGCCGACAGCATCCAGCATGGGTTCCAGCGGCTGCGTGCTGTGATGGAGGAGACGGAAATCTGGGAGGAGGATTTCGCACCGCGGCTCAAAGTGGTGATCGGTGACAATCGCGAGGAACGTTTCGGACTCAGCAAATCCGAGTTCAGCGATCTGTGTGGGCGGATCGACGCGGTCTATCACCTAGCTGCCAACATCGGACTCATCCTGTCCTATGCCGATTTGCGCGAAGTGAATGCTCTCGGTCTTCGTCCTGTGCTCGAGTTGTGCTTGCGCACTCGCTACAAGCACCTGTTTTACGTGTCCACCATGGGAATTTTCCCCGCGTATTATTGCAACTTTGCGCTGGAATACAGTCAGAGCCGGATCGACGAACAGATGTCCCCCGACATTACCGACATGAAGAAGATGTTTCCCCTCGGTGCCGTCGGGTATCCGTGGAGCAAGCTGGTGGCCGAACAAGGCGTATTGTTTGCACAAGCGGCCGGCGCGCCGGCCGCAATCTTTCGCCTGCCGCTAATGGGGTTACCCAGCACAGGGTATACGCACGCAAACGACTTTCTGACCCGGCTATTTGCTGCAGCCACTCAACTGGAGATGGTACCGCGAGGCTTTTCCATACAAAGTCAGACTGAATCGGTGGATACAGTCGTCGAAGTATGCACGGCGATTTCCTTTAACCCCGACCGGCAATTCACCATCTATCACTGTTGTGATCCAGAGCCGCCGTATGAGGATCTGGAAGTGGCGGAGTTCGGCTTCTACTGGAAGGAAGTCTCCTATCAATCCTTCAGGCGCTCGTGTCAGGCGGTCGGTGAGGAATCTCCACTACACGGGCAGTGGGTGCTATTCGACCACTTTGCGCCCTACTGGTTCAGCGAGGACAACAACCGCCGCACGCAGCCGATCAGCGATCGTGCCATTCGGGAGGACTGCCCGCGTCCAATCAAGTGGCCGGCATTGCTGATCCGGCACGCGCGCTCATATGACTGGCTCAGACGTAATGAGCATAAATGGCCCTATTCCGTTCCGGAAAGTCGTTTGGACTTCGACGCTTTGGTCACTCAGGCCGAGACGTATGCCCGGCGCATGGATGTCCCCTTCGAAGAGACCTATCCTGCATGGAAACTGGAGGGTCTCAAGCAATTGATCGAAGCGCTGAAATCGCCGGAGGCCGGGCTGCGGAGGACGTCGATTAGTCACGTCATCTATGGGCTGACCCGCGCTCTGCGCAATAACGCAATGCTCGCGTGGGAGCGCGGGCAACACCCCGAAATCGAACGCCAAGTGATCGAGCGACCTGTCTTTGTCGCTGGCATCAATAGGACCGGCACCACTTTTCTACATCGCATTCTGTCGCGTGATCCGCAGTTTTGGGCGTTACGCCGCTACGAGTTGACTGAACCGGTCTTGTCCACGGGCGAATACGCCACCGTCGCGTGGACGGAAAATGATCCCCGCCGGGTCTATGCGGAAGAAGTGTTGACTGCAAGCGGGGCAATCGACGCACTTGCTGGGCTACACCGCGTCGATATGAGTGAGCCGGAGGAGGACTTCATGCTCCTTTGGCTCGCCTTCAGGACTTGGGCCTTCACCATCGCGCACTACGTGCCGGCGTATGCTCGCTGGCTGGCCGCGGCCGGGTCGCGCGAGGTTTATGCACATCATCGGTACGTCATGCAGAACTTCGCCTGGCAGCACCGGCAGCGGGAGCCGAAAGGGCAGCGATACTGGCTGCTCAAGATGCCCTTCCACCTCAGGGAACTGGAGGCGCTGCTCGAAGCCTATCCCGATGCTGTCTTCATCCAGACCCATCGCGATCCTGTACAGGTCATGGCGTCCTGGAACAGCATTGCGGAAAGAATTCGCGGCTTTTGCACAGAGCCGAGGCCGCCACTCGAAACCGGCGCTGAGCAGTTGGAGTTCATGAGCGGTATGCTCAACGATGCGATGCGGTTCCGCGCCTCCAATCCTGCGCTTGAAGAGCGCTGGATCGACGTTCGCTATACCGATCTGATCGACGACCCAATGGCGGTCGTTGGTGACATCTACGACCGATTCGGTTGGCCCCTTGAGCCGCCTGTCGTTGACAAAATGCAGCAGTGGCTCACACTTCAGGAGAGGCAACGCAGTCAAGAGCCGCGGCACGAGTACAGGTTGGAGGATTACGGTCTCACGCCGGAGGGCGTGAACGAGGCATTCGCACCGTATTGCGAAATGAACTTAGTTTGAACTCGAGTTTCCTCTATTTAAACGGGGTGGTTTGGAGTTGTGCCGCAAAAGGTCACGTGTTACGTAGCGACCGACGAAATCAGTCGCTCTAGATAGAAAAATCTCCCGAATGGCGACAGGAGACACCGTTGGCGGTGTATGAGTGATGGTTTCGCATGCGTGCGGAACCGGGTTGTGAAATTCCGCCGACATGGTGGAAGAAGAATATCGCCCAGTATAAGGACCTCTGACTTCGGCGGATTTGACCCTATAGAAATCCTCTAATTCACCGCTTGGTTGACCCGTTCCAAGCTTTCGTCCACAGCCTTGCGGCAAACCTCTATAGCATCATCGATACCGTCGCCGGTGTAGCGAAACTCGTCTGGCAATAGTTCGTAATGCGCTTCGATACGTGCAAACATCTCATGCTTGCGGTCCGGAATTTTACGCTGATCTTGAGACAGAGCTTCCTCGAACTGCGATAGTTCAACTTTCAACGCTTGCTTAAAGTCATGAATCGCAACCTGTTGACGAGTAAATTTTTCGAAGTGATACCCCTGAGCGGCCAAATCGATTGCCTTGGGTAGCATCCGGGGGTGGTGTTTGGAAACTTCAGCGATGAACCTGAGATAGGTCGGCACCTGCTCTTCTGAAAGGACACGGCGCAAACCCATGATATCCATATAGACAGCTGTTTTGGTCTTCGACTTCGACAAATAGGGTACTAGCTTGAGGTGCTCGATTAATGTCAGGCAGCGTTGGAAATAATTCTCTAGGGTTGGGTCGTAGAGCGTCGTTATGACTCGCAGGTAGCCTTCGATCAACGTGTCCGGGTCCATCTCAGGGATGAAATTCAGCGTCATGGTGCTGGTTCCTATTGAGACCTCCAGAAGACGGTTCTCTGCCTTTAAGCGGTGATACATGTCCGTTCCTTTCAGTGCGGTCAATAGATAAATAGCCGCTACGGGGATACCGGTTTCCTGAATGAAATTGATCTGGGCATCGAACACGTCCTCTTCATCGCTATCCAGTCCCAAGATGAAACCACCCTGAACCTGCATTCCCTTTTGCTGGATCCTGCGAACCGCATTGAAAAGGAAATTTTCATCCCGCTTGCTGATGTTCTGTGGTTTCTTTGTCTTGATCAGTGCTTTGGGGTTGGGAGTTTCGATTCCAATGAACACAGTGTTGAAACCGGCCTCAACCATCGCATCCATTAAGGTGTCCATGCGGGCGAGATTTGCACTCGCTTCTGTGCTAAGCGAGAAGGGATAACCATGATCCCTTTGCCATTCAGCGAGCACTGGTAGGAGCTTCATCGCGTCCCGTTTGTTGCCAATGAAGTTGTCATCGACCAGAAACACCTGACCTCGCCAGCCCAACTTGTAAAGCAGTTCAAATTCTTCAACCATCTGCGCCGGTGTCTTGGTCCGAGCTACTCGGCCGTATAGCTTCGTGATGTCGCAGAATTCGCAGTCGAACGGACATCCTCGGGAAAACTGCAAGCCAAGCGTGTGGTAGTCTTTCATGTCGATCAAGTCGAAACGCGGTAACGGCGTCCGGGTGATATCAGGCTTTCGCGGTTCTCGGTACATCGCCTTGGCCGTGCCTTGTGCCAAGTCCTGAAAAAATTGGGGAAAGGTTTCCTCAACCTCATCCAGAATAAAGTGGTCCACGCCTTCGATTTCGCCGTGAAACGTGGTTGGATGGGGCCCGCCTGCGACTACCGGAACGCCAGCTCGATTGCACCGGTTGATGACGAGCTGCAGGGACACTCGCTGTACAATCATGGTGGATGTAAACGCGATATCCGCCCAGACGAGATCTTCATCTCGCAAAGCAGTCACGTTCAAATCGACGAGGCGAAGGTCGTAATCCGGTGGGAACATAGCCGCTATAGTGAGCAGGCCGAGGGGCGGAAACATCGCTTTTTTGCCGATGATTTCAAGTGTCGTGGTCATTCCCCAATAGGTCGGCGGGTGTTCCGGATAAATCAGAAGTGCGTTTGGCATATTGGTGTTCTCCCTTGACTATGCCTCAGAACTGGTGATTCGTCACGTGTCTTGACTCTGCGTCGGGACGTTTCGGGAAATGGACTTGAAACTTGTTGGCCAATTTCGTGCAATTGGTGATCGATAGCTCCATAAGATAAAAGTGATAGGAAAATCGGTTGGTCAGCATCTCCAAGCTGATGTTGGTCATGCAAAACTCATTGAAATCACATAACGGTCGCCAATTGGTGACAGATGGGACTTGTCCGCCGATAAAAACGACTGTAGAAAAATTGCGCAACGAGTGCAGATTCCAACCGGATCGCTCTTCGCTCTTCCAAGCGCAGGAGAGTAGCATTCGAAAATGCGCGTCCGTCTCCATCATTTCGTTGTTGGACATACCGAAGAGACCACGATCGAACAACTTCTCCTTGTCTTCGCGTATCACCCTTTAAAGGGTCTGGCAACTCGCCTGGGACCAGCGAAGCCGAAGATCTGGCTATATTCCTTGCCGTAGCGGTTGTTGATCGGTTCCTGGACGATCTCGCGCTCGCTAAGGGGCTGCCAATAGTTCTCGTCTGTACGGATTTCGCTAGGCATGAGGCAACTGCATCCTACGATGGCGAAAGGTACATTGAGACTTTCTCAGGTGCTGGCTTTCGGATTTGCCATCCATACGCGTCCAATTGCTCATGTTGAAATACTTAAATGTCGGTGTGATGCGTCCATGCAGTTCACTCTTCAACACCCAATACTTTGATAATCTACGAGTTTCCCATCTCTCCAATGTTATGGGACTTTCTCAATTATAGACTGATCTTTTCCACACTCAAGATTCTCACTCGTGTCGTCTTGGGAGGACCCCATTTAAAAAATGACCACGAAGAGTGGTGGAATGTTCGGAGAATCGTACTAGTTAGTTCATTTCGAACAGGAGAGACTGTATATGGTAGAGTTAAAAAAGCCTGGAATGAAGCTGATATATCCGAACCGTGCCGGTATGGACATTGCCAAGGATTTTGATTACTTGACATTGCGATTAATGAAGCTGGCGCGCGGCCGGTCGGGTGTTTAGAGGGATTGACCCACTGGCTGCGTAAATTGAGGTTTCCGGAGATGACTAAGGTTAAATTCAAGCTGGTCGCATTGTAGCTTAGGTTCGAATAGGCTTTGCAAGACCACATTCATCCCAATCATCCCAACTTTGGAACCTAAGCGGCCTGACTTGATCCAAGCTGTTCAACTGCTCTTTCCATTTCTCTTGATACAAGTTTAGTTGCCGATTGTTGTTGTCTTCATCTGTGTAGGAAAAGCCGTGCCCTTGGATGCCAAAGGCTACAAAGGGTGATAAAACCCGGAAGCCCATGTAGTGAAGAGAGTAGTGGGTTGACCATAGTATCTGATCAATATGCCCACCGCGAGAACCAAAGCCAAATGCAATTTCAGGGGCTCCTGTCGTAACCGAGCACACCGCCTTCTTGCCGCGAAAATAACCGCGACTGTATCGCATCGAGCTAGTGTAGAGACCTCCACTTACAAAGACCCTGTCGAACCATCCCTTCAGAATAGCTGGTTGATTGTGCCACCAAATTGGAAACTGAAAAACCACCAAGTCTGCACGTTTCAGTCGAGTAATTTCTCTTTGGACATCTTCAGGCAATCTGTTGGTCCTAAAAGCGTGTCTTTGCTCACCCAAGGGAAAGAAAACAGCAGGATTTTCGCGGTTCTCGTAGTGTTCTGCACGTTCGCAAGGATCAAATTGTTCGCGATATAGATCAGATACTTCAACAGTAAAACCCCGCTGTTGCAAGGTGATCTTAGCCACCTCTGTTAGTGTCGAATTGAACGACATTCGCTCCGGATGGCAATGGACAATCAATGCATGCATTATGAATGCTCTCCAATCTTGAAAATGTTTCCGTAGCAGTATATGCTATACATAAATGCAATGATATATGGCAAAACTGAAAGGAAAGATTTCAAAAATGAACAACAGGCTTACTTGGGATGAAATGTGTCTGGTGCACGCCATTACGAATGTTGGAACACTTTCAGGGGCGGCACGCTCTCTTGAAGTAAGTCATCCGACCGCGTTTCGGAGACTGAATAAGCTTGAGAAGAAAATGGGGGTAAGGTTCTTTGATCGGGCACGTGTTGGTTACACCGCGACGGCAGCGGCGGAGGAAGTTTCCGCACTTGTGCAACGGTTAATGAATGATGTCTTGGCAGTAGAACGTTGCATTTCTGGTCAAGATTTGCGACCGTCAGGAACACTGAGGATCACCACAACTGACACGCTGTTGTTTGGTTGGTTGTTGCCGAGTCTACAGGAATTCCGCATTTTATATCCCGAAATCAAACTTGAATTGGTGGTTTCAAACGCTGTTTTCAGTCTCTCCAAGCGAGAAGCTGACATAGCTGTGCGACCGACTGAGAAGCCGGACGGGAATCTGCTTGGTCGAAAAATTGGAACTATTTCACAAGCAGTCTATATGGCCAAAAAACTGATCAATACAGTTGACAAATATGAGGCGGTGGACTCTTTTGACTGGATCGGCCCGGACGAAAGCATGTCATATCCAGTTTTTGACCGTTGGCTTGAAGAAGAGGGCCTAGTTGAGCGGTGTCGAATTCGCGTGAACACGGTTTATGGGATGCTGTCTGCTGCTAAAGCTGGATTGGGTTTGGTGGTGTTACCCTGTTATCTCGGCGAGAATGACAAGCAGTTGATTCGAGTGAGTAAGGAAATATCATCGATGGCCGTTGACCTATGGATTCTCACGCATCCCGATCTACGGAAAACTGAGCGCATCCGTGTATTCTTAGATCATGTGGCAAGATTTGCAAAGAATTCACAGTTTAATTTGGTGGAATAGTGAATGGGGTTCAAGATACAGATGCGTACCAGCGTACCCTATTTACGATTGAGGCGCTAGGTGAAATCCAGTCCAGTCAGTCGCTCGTCATATCCTAGGTTGAATCTGGTTTGGGTGGTGGTGGGGCATCTTTGCTGAGCAGTTCTCGACACAGTGCAAGTTTTTGATTTCGGTCTCGATATTCGAGCAGATTTCAAGTCGGATTTAGAACTCCCGAACTTGAGTTGGATATTGTCAATAAATTAACGCATATTCCACTCACCTAAACCTTTAATATTTCGCCAACAAATAAGTAGTCATTTTGTAGAAACGTTAAATCATCGGCGCAAAAAAATATATATGCTTCTGCACTTAAGTCAGGATAAAACACATCGGTGACATGTCGACCGCGCCCTGCTGAAGTCACAAATGACCGAAAAATGAATGTTTCTGATTATGACGGACCGACCACACTCATTGAAGGTTCAATTTAGTTACAATGTGACCCTGTCTCCTAAAGCGTTGGAGAGGTACCGAAGTGGACATAACGGCGCGGACTCGAAATCCGTTGGGGGCGCAAGTCCCACGTGGGTTCGAATCCCACCCTCTCCGCCATCCGGCGCATTTCAAAAATTATTGAAACCAATCATCCATCAATATTGCTAAAGTTTATTGACTCAGATGTCTATTTGTGGCAACACCGTATGTTTGGGTCAGTCAGCTTAGATCGCTTAAATTTGTCCATTGAATTATGAACAGTGAATCCAATCGAACTGAATTTCATTCCATCCAATTTTCGGGGAGAGCCACAGAGTATTTTGGAATATGGATTGTCAATGTCCTGTTGTCACTGGCAACTCTTGGAATTTACAGTGCTTGGGCTAAGGTTCGGCGTGTAACTTACTTCAATAACAACACGAGGATTGCCGAGTATAGTCTGGGATATCACGCAACCGGCAAACAGTTACTGATTGGTCGGATCATCTCGTTTGTCATATTGTTAATTTGGGCGGCATCAAGCAGCATACCAATTGTGGCGATCCCACTTCTGATCGTCATGCTTTTCTTGACACCGTGGCTATTGAACAATTCGATGCGATTTTCCGGCAGAATGACATCGTATCGAAATGTCCGTTTCAACTGGCAGGGGACCTACTGGAAATCTTTTTGGTTTTTCGTAATTGCTCCATTTCTTGGAGTTCTGACACTGGGATTACTCACACCTTTAATTTCGAAATACTACTACAGATACATTGCCACCCAGTACACCTATGGGACAACCCGGTTCAATGCAGAACTGACTGCCGGCAGTTTCTATTGGGCTTTCCTAGTCGGTGGAATCCTCCCGACTGTGGTAATCGCAGTTGTGTACAGTGGGCTTTCAATGTTGTTTCTGCGCGCTGCCCAACTGCCGGAATCCGAAGTGATGGCATCATCCTTGACGGGATTAATAATCGTGGTGCCTGCCGCTATTGTGTTTTCTATGGTATTTATTTACCGAGTTCTTTGCAGAAATATCATGGTCAGGAATTTGATGTTGTCAGATGTCGTTGTATTTAATTCAGACATCAATCCCATCAAATTTGTTTGGATCAGCTTGACGAATCTGGTTGCAGTTGTGTTCTCTGTTGGACTGCTCCTGCCCTGGGCTCAGGTAAGGAAGTATCGGTATTTGTCGAATTGTACAAAGTACAGAGTTCTAAGGGATATGGATCAGTTTATTGATGATGAGGTTTCGGTTAAATCCGCATTTGGCGAAGAATTTGCAGAATTTGAAGGAATTGAGGTGGTCATATAAATGATCCATACCGGTGAGTACTTTGAAAGGCTGTCTTCAAAGTCTTTAGAGGCGGAGATCAATCTGACAGGGAAAACAGCACAAGTCAAAATCGGCAGTCACGTTGTCAAAGAGAATATGACGATCAAGAGTATTCAGAACAAACAAAATATCCACTTTGAAGACGGATCACTATTTGTTCTAAACGGTCAGCTGGGAGCAGAAGAATTCACCCAGGCATCAAGCAGGTTTGAAAATGTCATCTCCTGGCTGGAACACTTCACTTTCAAAAGAGCTGTTGTTCTTGCATCCATTTTGATTGTTGCCGCTATTGGGTATCGCATACTCCTTTCCTCATTCGTCCCGATTGCTGTTTCATTCATTCCGGACTCTTGGGAAAGGAAGATGGGCGAGAGCGCCTACGAAAGCATGCTTGCTGTCGCTCTTGACCCTTCCGAGCTATCCAACAGTCAAATTGAGAGATTAAGGGCAAACGCCGGAGAACTGTTGGAAGTCAGTGAACTCGCAGATACTGTCGAAATCAACTTTCACGATTCAAAGCTATTTGGAGCAAATGCACTGGCATTTCCCGGAGGTCCCATCGTGGTCACTGATGACCTGGTGAGACTGCTTGGCGATGATCTGGAGATACTTTCAGTGATTGCGCATGAGATTGCCCATATCAAAGAGCGTCATTCCTTACACCAGATAGTAGAGGTACTTGGATTGACGGTATTTGCTTCAATTTTGTTTGGTGCAAGCGAAACTCTGATTGAAGAGGGCTCGGCAATTGCTATTGAACTATGGGCATTTGATCTCAGCAGAGACATGGAAAAAGAAGCAGACTTGTTGGGTGTCGAGATTTTGCTGGATAGCGGTATTGATCCGGTCCATTTTTCAAATGCGCTGACGAAGTTGACACTACACTATTGCAAACAGACATCTGCCAGCCAGGTTATGGAATGCGTTGAAAATGAAGGCAGTAGTTGGTTTTCCACTCACCCAACTGGTGCAGACCGTCTCAAATACCTAATTCCGTCCAAGTGATGAGCTCACCAAAACTGTCCTGATCTCAGCTTGGTGATTAGAAAATATTTCAAAGTCAAGATTGGGATTACATGTTCGAATTGAGAAATTTCGATCGAAACGCGAATATTCAATTTATCGACAATTTGTTAGTTCAATTCCTGCGACCAGTAAAAAGAAGTAACATATCTGTTCGACAGATTTATCTGTAACCCAGTCAACCTTCACCCCATAAAAAGACAAAATGGATACAATCAGCACTGAACAAAACACAGAACACCTGCCTAGCGTTTGTCCACTAGACTGCCCAGATACCTGCAGTCTGACAGCCGTCATTAGCAACGATCGACTGGTTGCAGTCCGTGGATCTCGGGCCAATCCCTATTCCAATGGTTCAATCTGTACCAAGGTCTCTCGTAGCTATCCGGAAATGGTACACGGTGAGCGTCGGCTTACACAGCCACTCAAGCGAATCGGCCAGCGTGGGGCTGGGGAATTTGCACCTGTTTCGTGGGACGAAGCCTTGGACCTCGTCTATAAAGGGTTTACAAAGGCGATAGATCGTTATGGTCCGCAATCAGTTTTGCCGTTCAACTACGCCGGGCCACATGGTGAACTCGCTGGTGGTTCAATGGATCGTCGGTTTTTCTACAGGCTTGGTGCAACTCTCTTGGACCGAGGACCTTTGTGCGGAGCAGTGCGTGGTACAGCGTACTCCAGTCTGTTCGGCACAGTACCTGGTATGCCACCGGAACAGGCTGTCCATTCAGACCTGATCGTGATCTGGGGAAACAATGTCACTGTATCGAATCTACATTTCGCAAACGTTGCTAAGACCGCACGTGAGAAAGGCGCCAAGGTCGTTTGTATAGATCCCAAACGAATCCGAATTGCTGAGCAGAGTCATCTGCATCTACAGATTCAGCCTGGTACGGATGTTGTTCTGGCAATGGCGCTCGCCGCTGAACTGGAAAGACGCGGTGCAATCGATATTTCCTTCGTCGAGAAGTGGGCTCACGGTTTTGACAAATACATGACGCAGGCCCGTCAATACGGTGTTGCAGATGTTGAATTAATCTGTGGACTAACTGAATTTGAATTCAATCAATTTGTTGAATATTACGCAAATGCCCAAACCGTTGCCGTTTCGATTGGCAATGGAATTGAGCGCGGACACAGTGGTGGTTCGGGACTGCGCGCAGCCATGGCGCTTCAGGTCCTGACGGGTAATCATGGAAGACTGGGAGCAGGGGTCATTGCCAAAGTGGGTTGGGTTGTACCCAAAACCGCGGATCGTCTGCAGCGACCAGACCTAATTCCTGACGGTACCCGTACCTTCAATATCGTTGATATTCCAGAACTCCTGCTGGATGATCAACTGGACCCGCCAATTAAGGCTGTGCTGATTTACAACCACAATCCGGTTGCAACACATCCTGACCAGGTCAAGATGATTGAAGCGCTACATCGTGAAGATTTGTTCATTGTTGGCAGCGATATTGTGATGACTGATAGCATGAAGTTTGCAGATGTGATTCTGCCTGCTGCGAGTCACTTCGAATACAACGATGTTTATGGCGCTTATGGTCAGAATTACGTTCAGCGTGCAGCGCCTGCCATCTCCTGTGTCGGAGAATCACTGCCCAATACTGAAATTTTTCGTCGATTAGCTGCAAGGTTCGGATTTGAAGAGGCTATGTTCCGAGCGTCGGACATAGAACTGATGGATGATGCCATCGATGGAACCGACGTTCGTCTTAAGGGATACATGCCAAGCGAAATACCGTTAGATGAGGCAATTGAATTCAACTCTCCCAATGGCGAGGCCAATATTCTTTGCAAGAACGTTGTGCCCGCTACACCATCCGGAAAAATTGAACTCTACTCACAGAATCTGGAAAATCAGTATGGCTTTGGAGTGCCGCGTTATCGCCAGGTCGAGAAAGAACTTCCGTTAACTCTGATATCCACGTCTTCTTCTAAGCGAACCAATGCAACCTTCGGTGGTTGTGCCGAATCGCAGCAGTATGAAGTGCTGGAGATGAATCCGGTTGATGCGGCTGAGCGCGGTCTGCAATCGGGTGACCTGGTGACCGTCTGGAATCAGCGCGGCAAGGTTTCTCTGGAACTTCTCGTCACTGATGCGACCCGCCCGGGTGTCCTTTACTCACCAAAGGGAACCTGGCTTAATACGAGCGATACGGGACTGACGGTGAATTCGCTGATACCCTCTGATATCCGAGCGGACATTGAACGAGGCGCATGTTACAACGAGACTTTCGTTGATGTTGCAGCCTGTTGAGGTGAGTGAAGCGAAGTTATTGGTTTTAAGTGACTGATAGAATCACTTCGAGAATGGCTGGCCAACTGTCCGCCTGATAGCTGGTCAGCAGAAATCCAAATCAAAAAGAGTGGGCAAATCGCCTGAAGCGGGGGAAGGCCTCAGGCGATATTTTGAGCAATAGAAAGATGTCTATCGTGCCCTTCAAATTTTAGTCCGCCCCTCTCGCAGCAGCACTTTCAATAGAGTTGCCCGGTACATTCAACGCTGTGCCTTTTGGGGCAGTGTGTTTGAGTTCCTTTCGTGCAACAACCATGCGCTCATGGAGGAACTTGATACGCTGACTACCAGTTGACACAAACAAAAAAGGAGCAACTGCGTGAATCGCACAGGCGATGGTACCGATCAGCATGTGGCCTGCGAAAGATAGTGCAAAGCGCATATGCTGAAAGTATGTTTCATCTGCATCATCGAGATGCTGCGTCAAAAACCTCATCACTACACCTCAGTTGAATTCCGTAGTATTAGAGAGAACATAATAACAAATTAAGTGTATCAATGTGAACTAAATATACTACAAATATTACTGATAGTAATAATAATATTCTAAATATAGTAAATTATATGAAACCAACATGCGAGATATCTCTGCCTATTGAAATACGAGTTGAACGGACAATTTTTTGGCAAACCATCGATGCAAATGCTTCCATCAAGCAATTTGATACGAATGAAACAGTCCCTGAAATCGATTTAGACGGTGCAGGGATGCAATCGAATAGACTACAGTAAAGTTGTTACGGACGACTCTGGGAGTGCCGAAGCAAAACCGAGGAGGTTCTGGAAAGAGCTTTCTGTCGGTGGATTAGTCGTTAAATGACTTCGTCAGTGCGGTGAGTGGTTTCCCCATATCTTCGAAGTGCCGGTTGCTTCAAACCAGCATACAGTCCTTCAATATTCTGGTCGATTTCACGTTTTGACTGTTCGAACAGGCTGTTGCCGCGAAGGTCTGATTCAACCAGAAACGGTCCAAATTTTTCCACTTCCAAAACCCAGATGGCTTGGGCGATGCCAAGTTCTTTGAGCCAGAAAACCTGCGGGACCTTTTTGATGCCGCGCCCTAACAGAGCGCCAGTTCCATAACCGACAGTTGTTAAGTACACTGCGCCATTGGGTACGAAGTACTGCTGATAGTCGGACTGCGGCATGCCGCCCTTGCCGATAACTACTTTGCAGTTCGTCAGTGAAAACCATCGCTCCATCCATTTTGAAAAGCGAAAGCTGGCTGTTGCAGTTACTGCTCCAACTGTATAAGACCCATCTGACTCAATCGAAGCCGCTGGCGAGCAGTGAAAATTGATGTTGGATATCGTGGAAAAATCAGCCGGTGGACTGTTGCCCTCATCCAGAATTTTGCGGTAGACCCCTTCGCGACCTGTGTAGATCATGCCGTTGATATAGACAACATCACCGATATTCAGTTTTTCAAGTTCTGCCGGCTCTGCAGGTCCGCGAAGCTCGACAGTGTTGTATCCATCATTTGTCATTCGACTTCTTCTCTCCTGTGATAAGGAGTGAACCACTGCGGATCAGTACGGTATTCCGACGATCCGTCCGCAAAAATACGTACTACAGCACGCCGTGAAGACAGACAAAAACTGTGAATACTAACCGGCATTCCTCCAGTATGCGTGTGCGCAACTTCAATGTGGCAGTCTACGACCATGGAACTTCCAACAAATCCCATTGGTCCCATGCCAATCTGGTTGCCAAGTTCCTTCAACTCATCTTCAAGCTTGGCAATTTCAGAATCGGGGTGTCGGTCGCCCACTACCCTGAGACAGGCAGCCTGTTTTCCCAGGACCATACAGGTGTCTTTGCTACCGCCAATACCGACACCGACAATAGCTGGCTGGCAGGCCAGACCTCGGCGGCCAAATTGGATCATTGTGTCGAGAAACATCTTCTTGATGCCATCCCAGCCGTCACCGGGAAATAGCATGCGATAGTCAGTACCGAATAGACCCCCCTTGTGTACTGTTGTAATATCCAACCAGTCGGCATTGGGTTCAACTGAATACTCGATTTCAGGAGCTCGCGCACCGACGTTATTGTTGTGATCTTCGCGGGTCAGCGGGTGTACGCGATTGGGTCGAAGCGGAATTTTGGCAGTCCCATCGGCTGTCGCTCGACGAAGCGCACGTTCCAGTGCAACAAAGCCACCCTGAATGGATGCTTCATTGCCAAATTTCACGTAGTAGCGTGGCAAACCGGTATCGGCACACATGGGTCTCTGATCTGCCACAGCTGCGTCCCAGTTGTCCATCATTGTGTCCAGCACAAAACAGCTGAGTGGACCTTGTTCGTTGCTACGAATATCACGAATTCCGGAGCGGTAGTCGTCAGGAATCCTGATGGCGGCTCGCCGAGTTATTTCACCGGCGGCTTCCTGGATAACGGTTTCTGTAATCAAGGATTGGTTCTCGTATAAAGCTTTAATCTGCCTGGCAATCAGGGTTGCAATCGGGTGAATTTGACTGCAACAGTTTCAGCATTTATTTTAGTCTCTCCCATTGTAACCCGCGTATAGCGAGACTCTTCCAAAGGTTCAGTATGAGGATTGTCGATCAGATAATGGGCACCGCGCGAATCGGTCCTTGATTTTGCTGCGGTGACAATTGCCTGGCTGACCAGTATTTGATTTCTTAGGTTGAGATGGTCATGCCAGCTCACATTGAATGCATGAGAATGCGATTCGAGTCCAGTTTCCTCAAGTTTTCCGGAGAGGCTAATAAGCTCAGTTTCAGCCTGATCAAGGCTGTTGATCGAGCGCAGAATACCGGCGTGCTCCCACATGATTTCATACAGTGCTTCACGTACTTCATTTAGATCACCTGATGGCTGATCAAATGGTGCTAAAGCCTGTTCCATAGTGGCTTGGATCAAAGTACGGTCCGGTTGCGCAAATTCTCCGTTAGCCATTACCCAGGATGCAACAGCATCGCCCGCTATTCCGCCAAACACTGTGGAGTTGCCAACACCGTTTCCACCCAAGCGATTAGCACCATGAACCCCACCGGTATCTTCGCCCGCTGCGAATACACCCATGAGAGAGGTTGAGCAATCAGTGTTGATTTGAATGCCACCCATAATGTAGTGGGCGGTTGGCGTAACCTCAACTGGACTTGACACTAGGTCTAGTCCGATGTCAGCACAACGCTTGATCATCCCTTTGAACTGACGTTTGACCAAATCAGAATCCAGATGGGCCATTGAGATGAAAACACCGCCATTCGGACCGGTTGCACCAGTTCGCATCTGTTCAAACATGGCGCGACTGACGACATCACGAGTGGCGCGTTCAGCGCGCGGGTCGTAATCAAGCATAAAGCGACGTCCAGAGTTGTCGATTAAATGCCCACCGGCTCCACGCAGACCCTCTTCTATGATCGTTCCAGTGATTCGAGTGTCGGTTCCGGCCAATAGTCCTGTCGGGTGAAACTGTATCATCTCCATATCTCGCAGAGACAATCTGGCCCGCATTGCAATAGCAAGTCCATCACAGGACTTATCTGCGGATGGAGTGTGAAACTTGTACATCGTTGGGCCAGCGCCCGTGGCAATAATGACAGCCTGACACTGAACAAACTTGAATGTGCCGCTTTGAATGTCAAGCAGTAATACTGCTGCAATACGTTGTCGGTCATCCGTTGGAATCAAATCAATCGCCCTATGTTCTTCCAGAATGTCGATTGGCCTTGCGCGAATCTGTTCCGCCAGACGGTTCATGATTTCGATACCGGTCAGATCGCCCTTGTGAACGGTTCGGTCAAAGGTTTGTCCAGCAAAAGCTTTCTGGTGGATTGAACCGTCGGGATTTCGGTCAAAGAAACAGCCGTGACGGTTTTCTAGTTCTCGTACTCGTTCCGGAGCCTTTGAAACCAGTGTCCAAGCGAGTTCCTGATCGTTGATCCACTTGCCACCTTCGATGGTATCGCGAAAATGAGCCTCAATGGAATCGCCTTCGCTTAACGCGACGTTGTAGCCTCCCTGTACCATGCGAGTGCAACCAGATTTGCCTAACAGTCCTTTGGTAACAACCATGATTCGGTCAGTTGGATTGCCATCATGGGCATGAATCGCTGCGAGCAGTCCAGCGCCACCTGAACCCAATACCAAGACTTCGGTCTGAAGTTCCTGAATTGTGATCGGTCCGAATTTCATCATTCGTTCTAAACAGCGATGAGAAAGAACACACCGACCGCGATTGAAAAGGTCGCAACTGCCGAAACCAGTCTAGCCTGATTGTAAGGTACGGCAAACCACTCGATAGCCAGAATCCTGATGCCACCGGCAAGATGGGCGGCAGCCAGCACAATGAGCAGGGTTTCTGATAACTTGACCAGTGGTGCTGAGGTCCAGTCAAGAAACGCGTCAAAGCGCTGTGGATCATCCAACAGCAGAGAAATCACATATAGATGTACGGGCAGGAATAGCGCAAGGCAGAGCCCTGAAATCCGATGCAGAATGAATGCCAGATAGCCCGGATGAGTTCGCGATTTGGTTTGATCTTTCACCAGATTGCCTCGATTGCCTCATATCCAAGCCATAAAGCGCCAATGACATACAGCAACACGATCACATCAACCACCCGTGGATTAACCGGTGTCCATTCAACAAGAATTTTTCTCAACCCGATCATGGCGTGAACCACTGCAGTCAGTGCAAAGACTCCATAGAATGAAATCCAAAAGAGATTGCCGCGTACACGATCGACAATTTCAGCAACACTCAGTCCACCTTGAACTGCGAATATGATTGTGACCAGGTGAGTAAATAGCAATAGTGCCAGCAACGCGCCGCTGAGTCGCTGCAAAATGAACAGCGTAAACCCGGTATCACTCAGTCTAACGTTCATGATTTCCGTTTTAGTCTTGCATGACCAGTTTTCGAAGTTCACCGCGTCTGATTTTGCCTGTGCTGGTCATTGGAAACTCATCAACAAACTCGACGATTCTTGGGTGTTTGTAAAACGCGAGTCGATTCTTGACAAATTGCTGTAGTTCTTTACGGGTTTGATCATCTTTGTCGACGCCTTCTCGAACACGGACGTATGCAACGACTATCGTACCGCGCTCGAAATCTGGTTTGCCTACGACTGCGGCTTCTGCTACGTCAGGGTGACAAAGCAGGGCTTCTTCAACCTCATTGGGTCCGATTCGATAGCCACCGCTCTTGATCAGGTCATCAGTGCGCCCTTTATACCAGAAATAGCCTTCCTTATCGCGCACGGCGAGGTCACCTGACCTTAGCCAGTTGCCAACATACATGTGTTTCGGCACTCCTTCCTCTCCCCAGTATCCCAGGAATAAGCAGGGTTCATCTGGTGCCCACGCAGCCACTTCGCCAATGGTTTCATCCGGTTGCTCAACACCGTTTTCATCAACTATGGCAACTGTGTGTCCAGGAAAGACTCGACCCATTGATCCGGGTACGGTTGGAAAAAGACGTTTGCAACAGCCTATGGAATCGCTGAATTCTGTCAGACCGTAAAACTCATTACACACGACACGAAATTCTTCCTCTGCCCAACGCAATACTTCTCCCGGAAGGCTCTCACCGCCGGTGCAGACAACACGCATGGCCAGACACCATTTTTCGCGCGGATTATTGACTTCTGCGAGCCGCTTGAGTGCGGTTGGCGTCAGAAAGGAATGGGTGATCCTGTGTCTTTCCATGAACTCAAACGCCCAATTGGCTGAAAAACGATGATTGCAGAAGACAACAGTCTGGCCATGCTGCCAGGCTGGCAGTGCCACATCAAATAACCCGCCGACCCAAGCCCAGTCAGCAGGCGTCCAAAACACACCGTTCGGATAATTGAGTTCCAAGTTGTAAACCAAAGAAAGGCTCGGCTGAAACGCATGCAGCAGTCGATGTGAATGGACCATTCCTTTTGGTTTACCAGTTGAGCCTGAGGAGTACATCAGGATAGCCGGTTCCTCGGTTTCGGAAATCACAGGTTCAAATCCTTCTCGTGAGTCTTCAAGACAGGCATTGAATTCAGTCTCGCCAGGTTCGCACGGCCCGTTCACAATGCGTTGCTGAAGGGATGGGAGGTTGCGGCAGTGATCGCGCAGTCTTGACCAGTATTCTGACTGAGAAATAATAACCCGAGCTCCTGAATCATTAATGACATGAACGACAGTATCCGGACCATAAAGGTGTGAGACCGTCAACGCAATCGCGCCCAATTTGTAGACAGCCATATGCGCGATGGCGGTTTCACGGCCCTGAGCAGTGTTAATGGCAACGGGTTCTCCGCGCTGAACGCCCAAATTTCTGAGCGAAACGGCGAACCTGCTTGCTAAATCGTCCAGTTCTGCGTAGATAAATCGTTCGATTGACCCGTCAGGGTTTTCATGAATCAAAGCAATGTGGTTGGCCTTTTCGGTTCGTGCGATGCGGCCGATAGTGTCGCCCGCCAGATTGGCATTTTTTGGGATGCCGATCACATATCGGTCTTGTGACGCATCCAGATAGAGATTGGTGATTTCAGCGAGAGGGGCAAAGACCGAATCAGCCATTGAAGTTAGATTTGGTTAGTAATGCAACTTTGATAGATTGTGATTTAGTTGTGACAATGATTCGCTTGTCACTTTGATTCGCTGGCGACGCGCTCTCGCAGCGCTTTACGCCTGATCTTTCCGGAACTTGTGAGCGGAAATGAATCGACAAACTCAATGACTCGAGGATATTTATAGGTGGCCAGATTTTCCTTGACGTGATCCTGAAGGAGTTTTCTGACTTCATCACTTTTTTCCTGACCCTGCATCAGTCGAACATAAGCCATCACCACCTGTCCTCGCTCCTTGTCGGGTTTTCCAATCACCGCAGCTTCTGCGACGTAAGGGTGTGAGATCAATGTATCTTCAACCTCGTTTGGACCGATTCGATAACCAGCACTTTTGATCAAGTCATCATTACGGCCCTGGTACCAGAAGTAACCATTCTCATCTCGTACCGCCAGGTCTCCTGAACATAACCAGTTGCCACGTCGCATTCTCTCTGGTACCCCGGGCTCACCCCAATAGCCAAGAAACAAGCTCGGATCATCCGGCAACCAGGATGCCACTTCTCCAGCGGTACCGTCTGGTTGTGGATTACCATCCTCGTCGATGATGGCAACGTTCCGACCAGGAAACGCCAATCCCATTGACCCCGGAACGGGTGGGAATAAGCGTTTACAGCAGCCGACCATGTGGTTGAACTCGGTGAGGCCGTAGAACTCGTTGCATACGATTCCGAATTCGTCTTCAGCCCAGCGCAAAACTTCTCCGGGTAAACTTTCGCCGCCTGTGCAGATAACCCTAGTGGCAAGATTCCATCTTTTTCGTGGCTCGCGAATTTCAGCGATACGCTTAACTGCAGTAGGCGTCATGAATGAATGGGTAACTTGATGCCGCTCCATAAAATCGAAGGCCCACTCCGCAGTGAATCGCTGATTTGTGGAAACAACTGTCTGTCCGTGCTGCCAGGCTGGTAGTGCGAGGTCCAGTAAGCCGCCAACCCAGGCCCAGTCGGCTGGACTCCAGAAAATTCCGTTTGGATAATTGAGCTCCATGTTGAAGACCAGAGTCAGGGATGGGATATAGGCATGAATGATTCGATGCGCGTGAATCAGCCCCTTAGGCATACCGGTTGAACCCGACGTGTACATCAGAAAAGCCGGATCTTCGGTTTTGGTAATAACTGGTTCAAAACCATCACTTGAGGTCTTAAGGCAATCCGAAAAGCTGATTTCACCTGGTTTCGACTTACCGAACACTATCCGATGACGGAGCGTTCTGACTTGATCCAGTCGATCGCGCAGGGCTGCCCAATAATCGGAGTTGGTAATAATGACCTTGGCTTTGGAATCGTTTAGGACGTGTGCGATGGCATCTGGACGGTAAAGATGCGACAGGGTGAGTGCGATTGCACCTATTTTGTAGACCGCCATATGGGCAATTGCGGTCTGCGGGCTTTGTGCAGTGTGAATGGCAACCGGGTCACCACGTTCAACGCCAAGTGTTACGAGATATACCGCAAATCGCGAAGCCAGGTCGTCCAACTCTGCGTAGGTATACTTTTCGATTGATCCGTCAAGATTCTCGTGAATCAATGCCAGGTGATCGGACCGGTCACCTTTCGCGAAACGCCCGATTGTATCAGCAGCAATATTGGCATTCAGCGGCATGCCAATTCGATAGCGGTCTCCTGCAACGTCACGATATAGATTGGTGACTTCAACCAGTGGCTGATAAACTCTGTTGCCCATTATTCAGACTTAGAATAGGAAGCGGCTCTCTGCTGCAAAAGGTCTCGTTTGATTTTACCAGTGTAAGTCCTGGGGAAAGAGTCGACAAACTCGATAAATCGGGGATATTCGTATACTGCCAGATTGTTTTTGACGTGTTGCTGCAGGCGCGTTCGAGTTGCATCGTTCTTTTTTACGCCGCTTGCCAGACGGATAAAGGCCATCACTGCAGTGCCACGCTCGGGATCAGGTTTACCGACAATCGCTGCTTCTGCGACATCCGGGTGAGATACAAGTGTGTCTTCAATTTCAGTGGGACCAATGCGATATCCGGCGCTCTTGATCAAGTCGTCCTTGCGGCACTGGAACCAGAAATAGCCATCTTCATCGCGCATGGCGAGGTCTCCGGTAGTCAGCCACTTTCCAAGTTTCAAATTGTCGGGTACACCTGGATTACCCCAGTATCCGAGAATGAGCGTCGGGTCATCTTCCAACAGTGATGCAATTTCGCCTACAACACCATCAGCCTGTTCTATACCATTCTCATCAATGATCGCGACATAACGGCCAGGAAATGCCCGCCCCATTGATCCCGGCTTCGTCGGAAACAGACGCTTGCAGCATCCGATCATGTCGGTGAACTCTGTCAGACCATAGAGTTCATTGCAGACAATGCCAAAGTCGTCTTCACACCAGCGCAGAATCTCGCGGGGTAAACTTTCGCCGGAGGTACAGACAGTTTGCATGGCGAGATTCCACTTAGCGCGCGGATTGGCAACTTCCGCCAGTCGTTTCAGTGCGGTCGCAGTCATGAAAGAGTGCGTGACCTGATGACGGGCCATAAAATCAAAGGCCCAATCAGCTGAAAACCGTCGATTGGTCGATACAACCGTCTGCCCGTGTTGCCAGGCAGGGAAACAAAGGTCGAATAGTCCACCGCTCCAGGCCCAGTCAGACGGTGTCCAGAACACGGATGCCGGTGCATCCAGTTCAAGGTTGTAGACCAAGTTTAGGGTTGGACGGTAACAATGTCCGCTGCGGTGCGAAAGGAGAACACCCTTGGGACTACCAGTCGCTCCCGAAGTGTACATCAACACGGCCGGGTCTTCTGTTGCCGTAATGGTCGGCTCAAACTCTTCAAATGATGCTTTCAGCAGTTCATCGAACGACAGTTCATCCAATTCGGGAGTGCCGCATACGATGCGGTGCTTCAGGCATTTCAGATGACTGGCGGTGTTGCGAAGTGAATCCCAGTAGTCTGAATGGGTAATGATGACCGATGGCTTGCAATCGTTGATGATGTGAGCGAAAGCGTCTGGACCAGCCAGATGCGATAAAGTCACAACGATGGCACCCAACTTGTAGATGGCCATGTGTGAAATTGCAGTTTCTGGACTCTGGGCTGTTTGCACAACGACAGGGCTGCCTTTGGTTACCCCTAGGTTTGAAAGTGACACTGCAAGTCTTGAGGCCAGATCATCCAGTTCCGTATAGGTATAGGATCGGGTCGAAAGTTCAGGGTACTCGTGGATCAGAGCAATGCGTTCACCCTGGCCGTTTCGGGCGTAGCGTCCAATGGTGTCAGCCGCGATGTTTGCGTTGATCGGAATTGCGACGCGATAACGGTCGCCAGCGGGGTCGACGTACAGATTGGTGGTTTTCGTCAGAACCGAAAAGACCGGATCGATCAATGTTAAATCAGTCGTAAATCAGAAACCAGAGATGCGATCTGCAAATATGCCGTGCAGACCATTGGCTAAAAGGTCAGCCCAATTCTTGATATCGGTGTCGCTGGTCAGTAAGTCGTTTCGGGTTTCGATTGACAAGCCAAGCAGACCGCGATTTTCTGCGTGGGTACGAAGTGTATAGTCGCTTGAATCGGACACTGAAAAAATCTCGTTAACGCCATAGTTGAATTCAGGTCGCTTGGACTGCAGGAAGTCTCTAAGATCGAGTGCGAGGACGACTGCAGCGCGGGAAATCAGATCAAAATGCCAGAAACGTGGTGGTTGGTTACGCAGACTGGGTGTAAAACTGTGAATGGCGACCAATGCTTTTGGCGGATTCTCAGATTCGCCAATGACACCCGCAATTGAATTGTGATAGGCTTCGAATATTTCTGCAACTCGAGACTGTTTCTGATTGTCGGTCAGATTCTGATTGAAGGGTACAGGGGTTCCGTCACTCACTTCGGGACAGAGTTCAGGTGAATCCAGCGGTCGGTTCATATCGATGACGAGTCGCGAGTATCGCTGCATGATCAGGTTTGAGTTTAAAGCACGGGCGACAATCTGAGCGACGGCTCGTGCACCGACATCTATGGCAATATGTCGATGCATGTCTTCGGGTTTCGGCATTAACTGCTGTAGCTTCTTTGGTACAGCATTCCCGGCGTGATCACAAACGATCAGAACCGGACTTGGATTTTCAACGCGAAAGACTTCAACGGGATGGGGATCATCCGGAGTTAGCAGTAAATTGTTATTCAGATTTGGCAACTCAGGCAATCAGATTTCGCGAATTCAGATTGATTCAAACGGCGGTAACGAATTCGCAGTCTACACGGATATTGAGACAAATGAATCACTAGCAGTGAAATTTGAAAAGGCTAATTTTATGTTGCATAGCGCATGCACAGTCGTTCTTTTTCTGGATTCAACATTATTTAGTTGAATTTCACTGCTTGAAAATTTCTACTCTCTATATCTAGGTATATCCGGCGTACGCTTATGGTGGAATGTACATATTCGAAGTTGAACTTTTTTCGGGTTAGAGATCATGGCGAGGAGTGTTCTCCTGCCATCATATATTCACAATTGGATGCCAGTGATAATGTCTCACATTCAGATAATATTGCTAGTCTTCGTCGTGAAATATTTCGGTTTTAGCGTCTACTCATTCCGAGATAGACGACTAGATATTCCGGATTGGACGAATACATCCCGGACGTATGTTGACCGACATGTCGAATTATCGGTGTGTCGGGCACTTACGGACATTCGTATTGAAGGGTAAAGAAGTATTTTCTTAATCAGGTCTTCTAATATCGGCTACAATCTTTCACTCCTCCATCTCTGACTGAAATCTTAGATTTCAGTCAGTGTCAAGTTGCTTAATTTTTGTAAACGACCCCGATATGTGGTTGTTCAGTACTGAAAATCCAAGCAAAAAAGAAAATCAAAAGCCGTGCATTAACCTGGCAGGAGTCGAGCGTTTAGCTCATCTCCTACCTTCGATTTGAGGTCATTGTTCAGTTATTTCAGTACGACTTCCCTACAACAGTGTGAGGAAATTCAACCAGAATGAAGCAGGGGAAACAAATAACGTATGGAGGATAAATTATGTTGGTCACATTCTTCTGGCATATGCGGGAGTACTGGTTCAACAATGAAGTCAGAAAGGGTCTGATGCGCAAGGCTGCCCATCTTTGTATCCAGGAAGGGAATGAACAAACTTTCGCAGATTTGGCGCTGGTAGCAAAAAAATTGCTACCTAGGGCGTGGAAACTGGAATTCATCAGGGCTACCGCAGTCTACTTCTGCGCGGTAAATCCGACACTCACCATCAAACTGTTAAACGAGAAAGTACAAGACCTGTTGGATGGGGATGAAGATATGGAGAGAGTTCTGACTGAATGGGAGTATGTTGAGACCGAAACTGAGGCAATGAAATCAGGACTGGATAATGTGAACGGTACATTCAGCCTCAGTGAAGTGGCGATTGAACTCGCGAAGCGTCTTGAATCAGCTGAAGTCAAAATCGCATATGGCGATGTCGTTTACTATGCAAACCTGGTCATCACACGATGGAACCGGGTTGAAGATCGTACGACAGTTTGATTCCGGCGTATCGTTGACACCGTCAGCTTGAAGGTTGATTAAAATGCTAGTTTTTGTATTAGCCGAGCCGTGATAATGAAACAGGAAAAGCAAAAAAATGGCAGTGACTGGAAAACTGCCTACCGGTCGTTTTACTATGCCAATGCGGAAGAACCCGACGATATTAAACTGGACCCGTCGAAAACCGCCTTGCTGGTCATTGATATTCAAAATACGTATATGCTGCCGAAGGAAAGCGATGAGGAAACCCAAAGATGGCGGCCGTTTTACGATCGAATGAATAATGTTGTCATTCCGAATACCGCCCGGCTGATCGCTGAATGCAGGAACAGGGGTGTTGAAGTGATATTCGCACGCATCGCTTGTCACAAGACTGATGGGCGAGATCGCTCTCTGAGTCAAAAGAAGCCTGGCTTCAATTACCTTCTGATTCCAAAGAATGTCGAAGAAGGTCAGTTTGTGCCAGAATTAACACCTGGGGACGATGACATCGTGGTCATTAAAACAACTGACAGCGCATTGACTGGAACCAATCTTCGGCTGATGCTTCGAAACATGGAGATCACTGATGTGATTGCAGCAGGAATCTTTACTGACCAGTGCGTCTCATCGACAGTCCGAAGTCTGGCTGATGAAAGCTTTGGCGTGGTCCTGGTTGATGATTGTTGTGCAGCGGCAACCGACGAACTTCACCGGCATGAACTGGAGATCATTAATATGATTTACTGCCATGTCGTTCAGTCGGAAGAAGTGCTGACCTTTTTTGCGAACGACTAAGCACAGGCCGCCTAGAAGTCTTCATCAACCCTTTGGAGTACGTGAGCGACATTTGTTGTCGCAATCCCTGAGTGACAGTCAGCAAGGGCCTTTTGCAATTCGCGCTTCGGCTGTAATTTGCTGAAGTAGGTGCCGCTTAGCAATCGGTAAAGGGTGATGACTTGCGCAATACCCGTTGCGCCCGGCACTCCGCCTTGTCCGATTAACCCGCCAGACAGATTAATTGGTAGGTGGCCTTTCGCACTGAATATACCTTCTTCAAGCTTCAGCCCTGCTTCGCCCGGGTTGCATAATTCAAGTGCTTCAATGGCTTGAAGTTCAGCGCCACTGAATGCATCGTAGACTTCCGCTACATCTATTTCAGATCCCGGGTCCTTAATTCCTGCCATTCCACAGGCAAGACGTCCGGCCTTATTTTTAGCAGAAAACCATCCAGGATCACTCCGGTCTCCAAGACGAACATAGTCAGTGCTGCAGGCAGACCCTGTGATCTGCACCAGTGGATGGCGTCTATTTTGTCCTGGATCAAAATGTCGTGGATTGGAAAGTACGACCGCGGCGGCGCCGTCACTGATTTTCGAACAGTCCAATAATCGGTAAGGATCACTGATGATCTTTGACGCCGCCACATCGCCAGCGGTGATTTCCATGGGTTTGTGTGCATAGCGGTTGTAGACGGCGTTGCCGTGATTCTTGACTGAAACTTGTGCAGCCAACAACGGGTCGATTGCGTATCGCTCGCAGTAAGCCTGATAGGATAGTGCGTAAAGCGCAGCAGTGTTGACACCCGCCCAGCCTTCAAGATCGGCATCAAAAGAAAGACTGTAGACTTTTTGCACACCGCTTCGACTGAGTCGGCTGGCGGTCTGCTCAAAACCCACAACAAGCACGTTTTTTGCACAACCCGATGTGATCAGTGCGAATCCTTGATGTACCGCTGCCGCTCCACTGGCACCACCGGCTTCGACGTGGACAGCCGACGTAAATTGCAAGCCGACTTCATCTGCGATCAGTGCAGCGGGGCTGATCTGGAGCGAAAGCATATCGCTTTCGTTTGCAACGATGACAGCGTCAATATCTGAACGTTGGAGACCAGATTCCTGGAGAGCTTCGTTACAAACTATTCGACACCAATCGCGAAAATTGGAACCATCCTTGTAGTGTCGGAACGGAATCATCGAAGCCCCGACAATCAGGGGCTTACTTTGAATGTCGTGTGAACCTAGCCCGAAATCATTTTCTGAGGTAGCCATGTGGCCAACTCCGGAAACGCAATCAATAGCGCAAGTACAAGTATATCGAAGATGATGAAGGGCAGAACGCCCTTGGCGACATGATGAAATTCTGCCTTGTCTCCGACCGCACTGAGTACCGCAAACAGATTGATTCCGACCGGCGGTGTAATCACCGAAATCTCAATTAGTTTAACTACCACTATTCCAAACCAGATTGGATCAATGTTGAGTTCCACAACTACTGGAAATAGAAACGGCAGCGTTACCACCATCATAGAGGTGGTGTCCAGAAAGCAACCAAGCAGAATGTACAGAATGGAGACGAAGATCATGAATTTGAGGGGTGTGTCGGCAATTGTGGTGATGAATTCCACCAAACCGTCAATGACTCCGACCACAACCAACATTCTTGACAACAACAGGCCACCAATCAGAATGATAAAAATTACACAGCTGATGGACGCTGCATCGTAAAGCACGGGCGGTAACCAACCTTTCAGAGTTTTCTTCTTGGCGATTGCGAGGCAAAATGCGCCAAAAGCACCTGCAGCTCCCGCTGCGGATGGCGGAAATGTACCAGTGTAAATTCCGCCGAGCACAATAGCCATCAATATGAGGACAGGCCAAACGTAGATCATCGATCGCAGCTTTTCGCGAATCGCAATATCTTCGCCAATGGGCGGAGCCAGCTTCGGTCGGGCGCGCACGAGAACATACACACCAAAGAGATACATTGCGGCAGTCAACAAACCTGGAATCACACCCGCGATGAGCAGTTGTCCAACCGATTGTTTAGTTACGATGGCATAAATGACCATGGTAATGGACGGCGGAATCATCGCAGCGAAACTGCCGGAACCGGCAATTGCACCGATCGAAAGACTCTTCGAATAGCCAAATCTGAGCATCTGCGGAAACGCAATTCGAGTAAAGACAACTGCATTGACGGTTGTCGAGCCTGAGATTGCTGCGAACACTGCTGATCCAACAATCACTGCCTGATAGAGCCCGCCGCGAAATCTTCGAAGCCAAAGGTCGGAGGCGTAGAAAACATCACGGGTGATGCCCGATGATTCTGCCAGAACCCCCATCAGAACAAACATTGGCAGAACGGCAAATGCATAGTTGTTGACAACCCAGAACGGCAGCACTTTCAGTTGCCCCCAAGTGAAAAGTTCTCCAGCTCCGAGAAGCATTCCCCCGATGCCGATAGCGCCCATCGCGACTCCGACGGGGATGCCAGCAGCCAAAAAGAAAAGAAGCAATCCGGCTCCGAGGTATCCGACCAGTACGGGGTCCATATTAGAATTCTTCCTCTTCTCGGGGTGGTTCCACGGAGCGGGTGCTGAACTTTTCCGAAAATACGCCAACAATGTCAAACAGGCACTGAACTGTCATGAGCGTGACGCCGAACGCTAACACAAAACGAGCCGGCCACAGCGGAAAATTAATTACCCCGGTTGCATATTCACCGACGTTATATCCGTGAATTGCTGCTGGCCAAGCAAAGCGTGCGATAAAGCCAAAGACCATTGCTGAAAGGGCGAACTGGATTACATCTGCCACCTTTTGCCAGATAATCGGCAAGCGCCGAACCAAAAGCTCGACGCGAATATGACGACGGTCATGCTGCGCAAACGATACGGCCAGAAAGACCGTTACCACCATCATTGCACCCATGAATTCGAAAGTTGCAGGGATGGGTCTGCTTCGCAGACCAACAACATCCAGGTTGGTTGCAATAACGTCTGCGGCACCCGCGATCATCATCAGCAGGATTGAAATGCCTGAGGCTACTGCGGCAAAGCGAGTGAATTTAATCAGCCATTTTGCCGGAGACATCGTAAAACAGTCGAATGAATAAGAAATTGCGAGTCCCGAAACGGATTAGTGTCGGGACTCGCATCAACTAGTGGTTGATTATTTTGGTTTAGTTTGCGACTACTTCCCGCCAGATCTGAATCGTTTTCTCAGCGTCTTCGCCGCGGCCGAGTGCAGTCATGTCCGCGATAAAGTCGGCAAAGAAGTCGGGGTTAGCGGCGCGCCACTTGGCCGCCTCGTCTGCGGGAAAATCGTGGAATTGAACACCATTTTCCTTGAGAATGCCAATCGCTTCTTCACCCGCGGCCAGTACCTGGTCACGGTCGCGTCTTGCTGCTTCAAAAGACAGTTCTGTAATGATTGCCCTTTGCTCATCGGTAAAACCATTCCAGATATTGCTGGAAATCCACACTGCATTGGTTGGACCTTCCCACAGCGTGATGTAGTGAACATGCTTTGCTACTTCGTAAATCTTGTAGCTGACCATCAGATCGACAGAGAACGGAATACAGTCGACTGTTCCTTTCTGAAGCCCTTCATAGAGTTCTGCAAGACCTAAAGTAACAGCAACACCACCCGCAGCTTCGACCATTCGCGGCATGTCTTTGCCCCAAGTTCGAACTTTTCTGCCGTTCATATCGGCAACACTCATTGCGGGTTCCTTACATACCAGCAGATATGGATTAAGATGATGGAAAAACAGTGCTTTCATTCCATTTCGTTGCGCTTCCATATCGAATTCTGGAACTTCCTGCAGCAGTCGTTCCATCAATTCCGTAGCCTGTGGTACTTCGGACATGGCCATCGGGATGGAGTTTGGCGCTGCATGAAAAGGCAGTTCTGCGGGAAAGTATCCAGGAGACATGGCTGCAAGCTCAATTGCGCCTTCCTGAATCAGTCCAAGATTTTCCTTTCCTTTGCCCAGTTGGCCTTCCCAGAAAATCTTGATGTCAACTTCACCGTTGGTGCGCTCTCTAATTTGATCTGCCCACCAAAGATCAACCTGACCGCCAGGGGTGTTTTCGGTCCACTGGCTACTCATCTTCAGCATTTTTGCTGATACTGTCCCGGACGCGCCAAAAATCAAAAATGCTGCCAGACAGCTAACTAAAATTGTTTGAATCTTTCTCATTTCAAGCCTCCAAACTTAAAATTAACATGTAATTTGTGCGATTTCAGAATATACCGCAAATATATTAAGCGGCTGATGTTAATTTTCTGCATGGGCGACCGTTCAGGCAAATCTGAAAAACCCAGAATTTGCAGCGAAAGGAATTTTGTCATTAGATCGAATGTATAGATGAAACTCAGCGAATCAGTGTTGATACAGGGATTGCGCAGCATCGTTGGCGAGGCCAATGTTTTGCTTGGCGAGCAGATCTCAGACGATTTTCTCAAGGAGAGACGGGGTCGATTCAGCAGTCAAACGATGGGTGTTGTCATGCCTGGAACGGCTGAAGAAGTTTCCGCGCTTGTTCGGTTTTGTAAGCAAAACTCATTACCGATTGTTCCACAGGGTGGAAATACAGGAGTCTGTGGTGCCGCAGTGTCTGTTGAAGACAGTGTGATCGTCAATTTAGCGCGTCTTAACCAAATTCGAAAAGTTGATGCAACGGGTTTTACGATGGAAGCAGAGGCCGGTTGTATCCTTGCGAATCTGCAGGCTGCGGCAAAGGAGAGCAATCTTTACCTGCCACTCAGTCTTGGCGCCGAAGGGACCTGCCAAATCGGCGGCAATCTTTCGACCAATGCGGGTGGGGTTAATGTTCTGCGTTATGGGAATGCAAGAGATTTGGTGCTTGGGCTCGAAGTGGTGCTGCCAAATGGAGATATCTGGAACGGACTCAACGCACTTCGGAAAAACAATACCGGTTATGATCTAAAGAATCTCTTTGTGGGGGCTGAGGGTACACTGGGAATCATAACCTCAGTAGTCTTGAAACTATTTCCTCTCCCAGTCCATCGCTCGACAGTGCTGATTGCTATGGAATCCGTCGAGAACGCGGTGGAGCTATTCTCTCGAACCCGGAAAGAGACATCGGACTTTGCATCATCATTTGAGCTGATGTCGCGGGTCTGTGTGGAATCGGCATTTCAAAACATACCGGATTGCAAGGATTTTTTTGATCAGCCATACCCCTGGTACGTGCTTATGGAACTTGGAGACAGCACGCGGGATGGTATTTCTCAACAGCTTAGTGAGAGTTTTCTTGAAAGCGCGTTTGAAGATGGGATCGTCATTGATGCGGTGCTGGCTACCAGTGAAAAGCAATCACAGGAAATGTGGCGCTTGCGAGAAGCAATTGTTGAGGCACAACTCTATGAAGGAAAGAGCATCAAAAATGACGTCAGCGTACCCCTGGACTGTATCGCTGAATTTGTGGAACAGTCTATTAGTACTCTCGAATCACTGATTCCAGGAATAAGGCCGTTTGCTTATGGGCACATCGGAGACGGAAACATTCATTTGAATCTCAGCCAGCCTCGGGATATGGATGGCGATGAATTTTTTGGTCGCTGGCATGAAGTTACAGATATTGTGCACGAGATCACTGATGGGCTAAATGGCTCATTCAGTGCGGAACACGGCATTGGGTTGCTGAAGCTTCGCGAAATGACGCGCTACAAATCGTCGGTGGAACTTGAACTCATGCGATCGCTGAAGATGGCACTTGACCCGGACAACATTATGAATCCCGGTAAGGTGCTGCCGGGATCGAGTCATTAGCTTAAGTTAAGTGAACACCGTGGCGATTGGCTCAAAACAAGGCTCGAAATGCCACTCTCTTAAGACCTGCGATGGAACCTGAAGGGTCAAGTTCCTTCGGACAAAATCGGGTACAGGACTGCGTTGTATGACAGCCAAGACAGCCGCTGTCAGAGGCAACATTCCGCAGTAAGTGATTTCTGGAATCTTGACGCTCGTCGTTATAGAGTGTCCAGATTCGATTCAATGCTGCTGGACCTAGATAGTCAGGTGACCACTTGACAACATCGCAAGCCGAATAGCAGACACCGCAGCCAATGCACTCGATCGCCTGGTCAGCGGCTTGACGGGCGATGCTGTCAGGTCGAACTTTGGCAAAGTCATCCGTATATTGATCTGCCGCGCTAAACGCGGCACCGGCAGACTTCCATTTTTGAAAGAACGGGTCCATATTGACGACAAGATCTTTGATGACAGGAAAGTTTTTTAGCGGTTCGATCCGGATGCGATCTGACGAGTCAAAGATCGTCGCCTGCGTTCTACAGGCCCAGCGCGGGATGCCATTAACGGTCATGGCACAGGTACCGCACATCCCAACTCGACACGAGTAGCGATAGGACAGAGTGTTGTCGAGTTTACGCTGAATATAAGTAACAACGTCAAGAATAGTCTGTTTGTCGAGACGCGGAACCTTGTAGTTGGCAAATGATCCGTTGGAATCGCTACGCCAGACTTCGACGTTTATTACTTGATTCTGCATAGGATGGGTTGAATTCTCGCGATAATCCGCAAAGTGGTGATTAATGTTCGGTCTTCGGACATTGAGGATTGATAATGGAAGTCAAATTTTCACAAAATTTTACGCTACACTTATGACAAATTTTTAAATGGCTTCAAACTGCGCAACAGTCAAACTAGACATTCGCCTAACAATTTTTTCCAAACGCAAGGAATTGAATCAATGCTGATAGAGAACATCGAAATTTCACGTCATCGACTGGAAATTGACCCAGCTTTTCCATCCTCATGGGACCCAAGACCATTGAAGACATTTGAAACGACGGTTGTTCGGGTTACTGCTGACAATGGGACGGTTGGCATTGGATCAGGAGACGCCATGATTGGATTCGAGCGGTTCAAGGACTTGTTCATTGGCGAAGGAGTGTTCAATTTTGAGCGTCATAATCGAGTTCTAGACAGTATTTCATTATTTGCGTCGCGGTGTTGGCCATTGGACATGGCACTGTGGGATTTGCGCGGTAAGGTTGAAAATAAACCTGTATACGAGTTGTTGGGTGGAAACTCAGGCAAATTGAGATTGTATGCGTCGACCGGTACTGTCCGAGACCCGGATGAGTTGGCAGAACAGGCGGTTTTGTTAAAGGAAATGGGATTTGATGCAATCAAGTTCCGAATCGCCAGAAGAGCTCCTGAAGAAGATGCTGCAGCCCTGCGAGCTGTACGACAGGCAATCGGTGATGACATTGAGATCATGGTCGATGCCAATCAAGCATGGCGGATGCCGTGGGACATCTCTCCTTGGTGGACCTATAGCGAGGCTCAGCAAATGATTGAAATGACCCGTGAACTCAAACTTTACTGGCTGGAAGAGCCGCTGCATCGCGGTGACTATGAGGGGCTTCGCCAATTGAGGCAGATACCGGATGCACCGCTGATTGCAAGCGGCGAAATGAATCAGGAATATCACGAACTGCGTGGCTTGATGTCATACGGATGTGTCGATGTGCTGCAGACAGACTGTGTTTATTTTGGTGGAATTACCGGTCTTTCGCATATCGCCCGAGAATCCAGAAGCTATGGTGTCACCTTCAGTCCACATACTTGGGGAAATGGCATAGGCTTCCTGGCGAATGCTCACCTTGCTGCGGGTACAGGGGCGCCTCCCTATCTGGAATATGCTATTGATCCGCCGGAGTGGCGACTGGAAGTTCGAGATCACATGCTAACTGAAATTGTGATGCATGATGGCACCGGTCACTTGGATCTCGGCACTGCACCAGGACTTGGTTTTGAGCTTAACGAGGAGATTTTAGAGAGTACGCGAGTTGCTTGAAGTTGAAGTATTGAGGCGACATCAACTCATCATAGAGTGTGGCAACTGGGTTTTCAATCGGTCTGCAGTTCAGGAATGTTTCGATAAATGTCCAAAGCTTCCGGGTTGTCCAGCGCCTCAAGATTGTCAATAGACTCTCCGTGAACCAGTTTTCTGACTGCCACTTCAGTAATTTTTCCATTCCTGGTTCTCGGAATGTCGGCAACCTGAATGATCTTGGCTGGCACATGCCGCGGAGAGGCATTGGTCCGAATTATGCTCCTGATTTTTGTCTGCAGATCGTTATCTAGAACGAGACCCTCTCGAAGGCGAACAAAAAGAACCACTCGTGTGTCTCCATCCCAACGCTGTCCGATAACCAGACTTTCAATCACTTCGTCAATCTGTTCAGCCTGGCGATAGATTTCAGCCGTTCCAATGCGAACGCCGCTGGGATTGAGGACTGCATCAGAACGGCCATAGACGATCATTCCTCCACGGACTGTAAGTTCGACATAATCGCCATGATGCCAGTTACCCGGAAAGCGCTCAAAGTATGCTGCCCGATACTTCGAATCGTATTCATCTTGCCAGAAGCCAACTGGCATTGACGGAAATGAATTACGACAGACAAGTTCGCCTTTGGTGCCATTTGGGACTTTTTTTCCGCCGTCATCAAATACAGCAACATCCATACCTAATCCCCGGCATTGAATTTCACCTCTCCAGACGGGCAAGGTTGGGTTGCCCAGAACAAAGCAGGAGATCAGATCTGTGCCGCCGGATATCGAAGACAGGCAGAGATCCTTCTTGACAGAGTCGTATACGTAATCAAAGCCCTCTGGATTCAGTGGTGATCCAGTGGACATCAATGTGCGAAGGGTAGACAGATCGTGCGTTTCGATCGGGCGCACACCAGACTTGGATATGAAGTCAATAAACTTAGCAGAAATGCCTAAATGGTTGATGCCATACTGTTCAACATAGTCGAAAAACACATCAGGCTTGGGATGGAAGGGCGAGCCTTCGTAGAGAACGATTGTTATTTCTGATGCCAGTGCGGTGACCAGCCAGTTCCACATCATCCACCCGCAGGTGGTGAAGAAAAACAGTTTATCTCCATGCTTGAGGTTGACATGAAATCGGTGTTCTTTCAGGTGTTGAATTAGTGTGCCACCGACACCGTGAACAATGCACTTGGGTTTACCGGTGGTTCCAGACGAAAACAAAATGTAGAGTGGGTGATTGAATGGCAGTTGTGGGTATTCGATCGGGTCAGCGGAACAATTTGCCACAAATTCCTCCAGAGTGACTGCACCTTCCAGGCTGTGTGATGTTTGTGCATCGAGGTATGGAACCAAAATATGTTTTTCAAGGGTAGGCAGGTTTTCGAGTATTTCTTTCAGTTTCCCTGATATATCGAATTTTTTGCCGTTGTAGGTGTAACCATCAACTGATATTAGAATTTTTGGGTTGACTTGGCCGAAACGGTCAATGACTCCCTGAGCACCAAAGTCCGGTGAACAGGATGACCAGACTGCGCCGCAGGCTGCTGCAGCTAGCACACATATGACAGTTTCAGGAATATTCGGCATGTAAGCGACGATACGGTCTCCGGGTTCAATCCCAAGTTCCCTGTACGCGCGTGCCAGTCTGTTAACTTGGCTATGCAGTTCACTGTATGAGATGGTTCGGTCATTTTTACCTTCGCCGCGGGAAATGATTGCTATTGTCTCGTCTTTTTTTCGAAGCAGATTTTCGGTGTAGTTCAGTTCTGCATCCACAAACCAGCGCGAGCCTGGCATTTCGTTTTTGTCTTGAACGATGGAGCCGCTCGATTTGGACGCGCGGATATCACAGAACTGCCAGACTTCCTGCCAAAAGGCTTCGGAATGGTCTATGGACCAGCGATGAAGTTGGTCGAAGGTGTCTAGGCTGATGTTGTAGCGGGAGCCTGCTCGCTTGGCGAACTGAGTGATATTGGCCTGTTCTATTGAATCGGAGTCAGGTTGCCAAAGAAGTTCAGACACGTTCAACGGGCTCTTTCAGTCAGTGGGAGGGGAAGAAAATGACTCAAAAAATTTTTCAATATGATCGATTGTGCTATTCCTCCAGCGCATATTGGAGAGGCAGGGCGGTTGTGTACTTGATCCTCTCCATGGCAAAACTGGAACTCACGTCGTAAATGTCAACGGATGAAATCAGGCGTTTATAGAACTTGTCAAATTCGGCGATGTTGGGGACAACGACTCGCATCAGGTAATCGATCTCTCCAGTCATTCGGTAAAACTCGACGACTTCAGGAAATTCAATGACTGCGTTAGCAAATTCCTCAAGCCAGGCAGCGTTGTGCTGGTTGGTGCGTATGGCAACAAAGACATCTATTCCTAGATTCAGTTTGTCTCGATTAAGGAGTCCAACCTTGGACACGATAACGTTGTCGTGTTCAAGTTTTCGGATGCGACGCCAGCAGGGTGTCGTACTTAGTTCTACACGCTCTGCGATTTGTCCGGCAGATAAGTTTGCATCGTGTTGAATACAGTTCAAGATTTCAAGATCAATTTTGTCCATAGCAAATTTTTCCCCCAATGTTGATGTTTATAGAACATCATACCTAAAATGGTATTGATAATCAATAATTATTTGCAATAATTTATCAAATTGTGAACCACTGGTGTGTGGCGGAAAATTAATCAATGCTCTATTAATTGTGCGACTGTATAATAACCTGTCCACTTGAAATCGATTCGGATTGAGCCGATGTTTACAACAGGAGGTGTTTTCTTTTATGCCAAGTGTTCGCGTCCGAAGTGACGAACCATTTGATGTTGTCCTCAGACAATTTCGCCGCTCATGTGAGAGAGCGGGTATCTTCAGTGAAATTCGCAAACGCGAGTATTACGAGAAGCCAACGAGCGTTCGCAAGCGAAAAGCAGCCGCAGCGGTCAAACGCGAGAAAAAGCGTATGCAGCGACAGCGCGGTTTCCGTCAGCGGTCTTACTAATTCCTCAAATTGTTGGCTAGCTTGTACTGATTAGCCAGCAATCGTCCAATTCAATCTGTTCTCTGAAATGGTTTCGCGTACGCGAAGAGTGTGCGCGATTTAGAATCTACGGATTTTCAGTTTCTGCTTGTTTTGTGAGCAGGTGCATTTGCTAAAATGGGTTAAATGCGAGTACCGAAAATTTTTCTCGATTAGTTACTGAGCGACTTCTTTGTGGCAGGTCAAATCTCAAAAAATTTCATTCAAGAACTGCTGTCGCGCATTGACATCGTAGATGTCATTAACAGTCGAGTTCCGCTTACCCCAGCTGGACGGGAATACAAAGCTTGTTGCCCATTCCACAACGAGAAAACTCCTTCGTTTTATGTGAGTCCTGTGAAACAGTTCTACCACTGCTTCGGCTGTGGTGAGAGTGGTACAGTAATTCAATTCTTGATGAATTACGGAAACTATCAGTTTCTTGATGCAATTGAAGAACTCGCATCAATAGCTGGGCTGGAAGTACCCAAGGGTTATGTCCAGTCACATCAGCAAGAAGGGTATACACAGCTCCTGGAGTTGATGGAAAAAGTCAATGCGGAATTTCAGCGACAGCTTTACAAGAATCCTGAATCAGCTGCAGCTAGGGAGTACCTTAAAGAAAGGGGAATTACATTTGAAGCAGCCCAAGAATTCGGGCTAGGCTTTGCACCGAACGAATGGAGTTTTGTTAAAAACAATTATGGTAAGACTAAAAACGACTTGAACATGCTGGAGAGAGCAGGTCTCATTGTTGTTAAAAAAGACAGCGTATACGACCGATTTCGAGGACGGTTGATGTTTCCGATTGAGGACCGAAGGGGTCGGGTGATTGCGTTTGGTGGTCGAGTCATCAGTGAGGGTGAACCAAAGTACCTGAATTCTCCCGAAACCATGCTCTTTAAGAAGAGCAATGAACTTTTTGGATTCAAGAAGGCACTTCAAGCGATCAAGACTGAAGAGAAAGTTTTGGTTGTAGAAGGTTATACCGATGTTGTTGTGCTGGCACAGTATGGTGTGAAAAACGTCGTCGCGACACTCGGTACGGCCGTAACTTCAAGTCATGTCAAACAGCTTCTTCGCACAATTCACAACGTCGTATTCTGTTTTGACGGTGATGAAGCTGGTGTTAGAGCTGCCTGGCGCGCAGTTGAATCGACTCTGCCAGTGATGGAAGACGGACATCTGGTGAGCTTTGTATTTTTACCGGAGGGAGAAGATCCCGATTCAATGGTCAGAAGGGAAGGCGGCGAAGCGTATAGGGAACGGATGTCGAATGGTGAACCTATTGCGGAGTTTATCTTCCGAACGTTGCTTGAGCGATCTGACATCAGTCGTACAGACGGTCGAGCGAGGTTTGCGACAGAATTCGGAAAGGTTATCTCGGGATTGAGACCGGGAATGTTGCGTCAGATGATGCTGTCAGATCTTGCTACTCGCACTGGCTTGTCAGAATCAGCAATCAAGAGTGTACTTGAAACACCTTCCTCTGAGCATAGTGCATCAAGATCAAAACCGGTTGCGAGCAAAGATTTCTCATTGACAGGTCAATTTATCTCCTTACTCATTCAGCACCCTCAATTTGTTAAATATGTGATGGAGCTTAAAGGGATAGAAAAATTACGTGATTCGAACATTAGACTGTTGGTGGCAGTACTAAAAACTGTACAGAATAATCCGGAACTAAATACAGCTTCATTGATAGAAAAGTTCCGAGGCACAGACTACTTCGCACAGATCAAACTGTTTGCCATTTCTAGAGATGATTTTAGTGAATCAGAACTTGAGGAGAAGTTCGAAGGGATCGTAATGAAGCTTCAAGAACGGATAATCAAACAAGAGAACAAACTGAAAATTTCGCAATCTGATTACACATTCGATGATGAAGAATTACAAGACTTTCTTCAGCGCTTGCGGGAGCAGGATTTGCTGAAGAAAAACGTTCAGGAAGGTCGAAAAATTCATTAGAATAAGCAATTCTCAACAGATTGTTCCATTGACAAATCGTTCTATCAGCCAATTGAGTTGCAGAAATCAATATTAATATTATTCTGTATTATCAATTGAATAAGTGGTGCTGATTCGAAAGAGAATTTTGGGCTGATAGTGATCTTTTGAACATAGTAGTTTCGGTTTTGGGCCTGTAGCTCAGTCGGTCAGAGCAGTGGACTCATAATCCATTGGTCGAAGGTTCGAGTCCTTCCGGGCCCACCATCGCAATACAGACGAACCTTTGTCCCATCCGTTCTGTTTGGATGGCGTGTTCATTATTGCAAGAGCAGAATCGCTTGTATTGAGTTCCAGCAAATTGCTGAACTTGGAAAGTTTGTCCTCAATCCATTCAATCGGTGGAGCTTGGAAAACGTTGTCTCGAACTTAACGCAAACTATCGAGTTCCGATTGCAGCGTATCGACTTTTTGCTTGCTTTCTAGAAGCGCCTGATTCAGGATTGAGAGACACGTCATCATGTTCCCCTTACTTTTCTAGGAATCTTATGAGTCCATCTTATTTGTTGCTGTTTTCAAGACAGTGAATAGTGGAGCGTGATCCGTACCCAATCATCAACAGCCCAAGAGCTGCTTGAGTTCTTTCACGGATGTTCTAGGTTGTCCCTGTTTAGAATTGACAAACCCTTCAACGTGCAGGTTACGCCACATTTTCATTTCATTCACATCATCTGACAGAATTTTGCCATTGATTTGAACTCCATATTCAAAAAGTACGGAATTGACGAATCGAATATTTGATTGAATATTGCCTGAAGAGCGTTTATTACGCAAAGCAAGAAAATAGATCATTGGAATTCCTTGTTTCCCATAAGTTTCAGTAAAAATTTGGTTCATGTCATACATGTCCCTGTATCTGTAAAAAGCTTGATTTCCAAGCTTTGTACTTTTTGAAGACGAACCAATGAACCACGGTATTGTCAATTTAGTTTTCTGGAGAGAGTAAATGTAGATTCCTCTTTTGTTCATCAGGTCGTCATCCTTGCTCTTTATGTTTCGCCAAAAATTTTCCACGTCACAAGGTCGAATAACTTTCGGTTTATTCCCAATTTTTTCAAAAGGAATTTCGTAAGGGCCGTAAATTTCGTACTTTAACGGGCTTTGTTTTTTATCTCCTGTAAGTTGAATCGGCATTTGATTTTCGATACCAAAAACTCTCTTGAAATCTAGTGTCTGCTTCGACATTTTGCCTTTACTGTTTAGAATACCTGGGATAAAGGTTTTCTTTGCGTCAGCTGTAAAACTGGTGTTCACAATGTTTGTGTATACAGACATACTCATTTGAATCATCATCTTCTCAACGAAAGCTACTCCAGGGTAGGTTTCGGTGGTTGGGTCGGAAAAAGATTCATTGTCTTCTTCAATTCTGGCAAGCAAAAACAGAAAAGGCGTACCTCTCTCCTTGTATGTCTTACTGATGACTTTGTTGAAAATATTCACGTTTCGTCCGGTAAAACACTCTTTGGCAAAGGACTGTTTCTCCGCCTTGCCGACGTACCAGGGTAAAGTTTTGGAAGCCACTCCTTTCTGTAATTTTTCTGCACCACGCATGCCGAATATGTAGACTCCGCATGCATTTGATAATCCCGATTGATCGAGATTATCGACCTGATACCAAAAATTCTTTATATCTGCCCGTTCGATCCAATTTTTGTGCCCTTCGTCAAGCGGAATGTCAAATGGACCGAAAATTTTGAATTTCAATTTTTATTACCTGAGTGTTGTTGATTGAAGTTGTGAGATCATTGTCATATAAAGATTGTACGCACGATTTAGCTCGAAGTGTGTAACCGGTACCGATTCCAAACCCGATAGAAAATGATGAAGTGATTATCGAATCAATGCGAGAGCGATGTGCGTAACCAGAATTTCCAACCAATATTGTGAAATGAAATTTCTCTTGCTGCGAAACTGAAAGCAAAGCGCAGTTCAAGATTGACGGGCCATGAAATCACCCTGCTACCCGCGGCGAAGCCATTTCTGATTGGAAACGGAATGTGCACGCCGACTAAAGTGTACGGCATCAGAGCTGTTATCTATGACAAAGTTAACAGTCGCATTGATGAATTTTTGAAATACCGTGTGTGGGTATTTGTGCTGATAACCCTGGTGCCGACGCGCTCGGTGAATAGTCGGTACAACATCTCCGATAAGGGTACCAAATTGAGGCGATTTGATGAGTCATATTCACTGGATTCGGTGTGTCACGTTCGATGCGATTTTGCCAACCTTAATTTGTGATACTATGTCAGCAATTCACCGATTGTTTGGTAATTCACTTGGATCAAATATTGTTCACTGTAAAGGTAGCAAAATAAAGATTCGTCTGAATCGTGACCGTGCCCATCAAGTTCTTTAATCCGCAATCGCATAATCAAAATATAGATTCCACGCTATAATATAGAATAATGTGGACAGTTGAGATTCATGACGAATTCGAGGCAGAATTTGGAGAATTTGAAATGGCGGTGCAAGACGCCATTGCTGCTAGAGTTTTATTGTTGGAGAACTATGGACCAAATCTGGGACGCCCCTACGCAGACACGTTGAGCGGATCAAAATTCACTAATATGAAAGAACTGAGGTGCTCTGTCAGTAATGGTAAATGGCGAGTTGCGTTTGCATTCGATACACAACGTAAAGCGATATTGCTGGTCGCAGGAAACAAGTTGGGAGTAAACCAGAAGCGATTCTACAAACGGTTAATTGATAAAGCCGATGCACGATTTGAACAACATTTATTTTCGCCGCAAAAGGAGACATGATGAGCATCCCATTTAATGAGTTAATGAAAGAATTTCCGGAGGACCGACGCAATCGCATCATCGCTGAAGCGGATCGACTAGAATCGGAATACCTGACACTTCAGAAGTTACGCAAGGCAAAGAAACTCACCCAAGCGCAGTTGGCCGACATTCTCAATATTCGGCAAGCGACGGTTTCGAATATGGAAAAACGAAGCGACCTGCTGTTGTCTACCTTGCGTAGTTATGTTGAGGCTATGGGCGGCAAATTGAGTTTGACAGTTGAATTTCCTGATCTGGGGACTGTGGTACTTGACGGGCTTGGTGATACTGAACAACCACCTTCGTGTCGGTAAGTGAATTTTTTGCTCCTGAATTTCCTCCACACTTTCTTTGGCAGTTATGTGTAGCAAATTTCAATGTCGTCATTGTTGAGGTGTCATAACTTTCCATCCGCGTCTGCCAAATCAAGTTGCTGAAGTTTTGTGAATAAGAAAACAATCATTCGTTTCATCCCAGGGAATACAACAATTGAAACAAGAATCAAGACTTGTTGGTACAGCAAGTTTACAGTGAAATCAATATTGAAATGAAGCAATGGAACTTGCACACAAACGCGGCGGGATTGCAACAGATTCCCTGATTGACAGAAGTCCAGAAATCCTGGGAGGGACCCCTGTGTTTGCCGGAACCAGAGTACCCGTTCGCGTTCTGCTAGAACATTTAGAAGCAGGCGACCGGTTAGATGACTTTCTGGATGATTTCCCCTCCGTATCGCGAGAACATGCGGTCGCGGTACTTGAAAGTGCGGTAGCGGAACTGGTAGGTAACGCACATTAAATATTTGCTTGACGAATCCACCCCGAGGCGACTTGCCTTTCTATTTCCTGAATCATTTGAGGTAAGCACGGTTCAACAGATGGGTTGGGTTGGAACACAAAACGGTATGTTGTTGCAACTTGCCTCTGAGCATCAGTTCAACGCTTGAGTTACGGTTGATCAAGGATTTGAGTATCAAACAGTATGAATAGACGTTTAACTGCTATAGTCGAACGAGAAGGCGATGGATATGTTGCTTTATGTCCAGAATTGGACGTCGCCAGCCAAGGCGCAACTGTCGCTGAGACGCGAGATAATCTGATTGAAGCAGTTACTTTGTTTCTCAAGACTGCCTCTGTTGAGGAAGTCGACAAACGTCTGACCGAGGAGGTATTGATTACCAATTTTGAAGTCGCCGTTTGCTAGGCTCAAAGTAATTTCGAGTTGTCACGTCTGTCGCAAACTAGAGATTAAACCCGTCGATATAAACTATCACCCTGTGCAATACATATTCACCACTACTTCAGTTGTATGAATCTTGGTGATTGAAATTTACTGTGCAAAACATGATATTATGGGGAAACTGACCCCGCCAGTGCTAGTACCACTGGCCCGACGCCCCGAAAGGGGCGTCTCTTTAAATCAGTCAAGCAGGATTGGTTATTTTAGTAATTCAATATCGCGATAATTTGATTTCAAAATCTTATCTTGGTCATTTTCCAATTGGATTCCGTAATTCGAACCTGAAATTTACGATCGACAAGGTTCGGATACGTTGCGACCGTGCCCACCATAGTTTTGGTTTGTCATATATGACAGCATCTGGATTAGATTGGATAGGGTCAATCATACCCCACTACTGCTTGAAGCGGTCATTTGTAGTTTTGTTTCCGTGCTGGAATATCCCCCGTAGCTCTTTTCCCTATCTCCTATAGAGTATCGAACTTCAACCCGCACATGTATTTGATACTTTGAGGCAGTGCCTCGTTAGCAGATTGGGTTTTTTATGGAGCTATCACCTGTTTAGATTGTGTGAACTAACAAACTTGTTGATTATCTGGCAGCTCAATGGCATAATGATTGCATTGAAATCATTGTGAAGACTGGACGGAATGGCTGATCAGAGGACTAGGTTATGGCAAGCATTACGATTCGAAACCTTGATGAAGACGTTAAAACGCTATTGCGAGTGCGCGCCGCTGAAAACAGTCACTCAATGGAAGAAGAAGCACGATTGATTCTGCGCGAGGCTGTTAGTAAAAAGAAAGGTTCTCAAAATCTCGCTGATGTTGCTGAATTCTATTTCGGACCAAAGAATGGGGTGGACTTGAAGTTGCCAACTCGAGAAGTAGGACGAGAACCTCCTTGCTTCGAGTGATTTTACGGTTGTGTCTTTGTTGATCGACACCAATGTAATATCGGAATTAATCTGTAAGTTCCCAAATCCACATGTTAAGAAATGGGTTGCTGACCAGCCAGCCGAGACGTTGTTCATCTCAACAGTTAGCGAAGCGGAGCTACTGTATGGTGCGGAAATTCTGCCGGCAGGCAAACGTCGGGAAAAACTGATTTCAAATATCGAAAATTTGATTCGAGATGCTTTTGGTGGTCGTGTTCTGCCATTCGATAGATTGGCAGCCCGTCAGTATGCAATCATTGCAGCTAATCGCCATTATTCCGGTTATTCAGTCACCTCTGCTGACTGTCAGATTGCGGCGATTGCACGCTCTCAAGGAATGATAGTGGCAACGCGTAACGTTCGCGACTTTCTGGAGACCGGAATTGAAGTTGTGAATCCTTGGGTAATTGAGTAAGTTAGAGGCAACAGTACTGCTGTGTTAGACGCAACCTAAGCCGGATAAGTGCTTTTGTCAAGGCTCGGATACGTTGCGACCGGGCCCACCAAGTCTCGGTGTTTTCAGAATATTGTGGTGAGGTTTCGAGTGTTTTCCAATTGCAAAATGAGTCTGAAATTAACCACGGAGCGGAAATAAACCTGTTAAAAAATCCGTAAAAAAACAGTTGCGTAGCAACAAGGATATGCGCCTCCCAAAAGCGCGCAATTCCTGGTGTTTTTTATGG
>JAJEHQ010000022.1 GCA_022823625.1 Gammaproteobacteria bacterium | reverse complement strand
ATTTCTCAGATAATCGATACCACACTGTTCGATAAAAAGCCTTTATATCAATTATTTACGGATTACGGATACAAAGAGCAACCGATTGAAGGACCTAAACAGTTGAATTTGTTCGATTATTAAGCGGGACACTAGTGATTTCTGCTGAATAATCAGCTCAAATAAAAAGGCGGTGCCTTAGATTTGAGTGAGCCTCGGCAGTATAAAATTGACAGCGAAATTAGACAGTCTTGAAAAATTCGGCAAGTACTATGTTTAGCTTTGAATAAGCGATAGTCTTATTTTGTGCCATTACCTAAAGACGGCGATCCGCTGTCCATTCACTATATGTAGGTCCAAAAGATTGAAACTCAATCACCGCAGTTATGGATATTTCCCAAAGAATTAAATATGTGATCGAGGCTGAAGCGGACGCGATTCAGTCGATCGAAATTACACCGGCATTCGAGGACGCTCTCGAATTGCTCATGTCCTGTGAAGGAAAAATTGTAACGACCGGAATGGGAAAGGCTGGACTGAGTGCCAGGAAATTTTCGGTGACACTGTGCTCAACTGGTACCCCGGCTGTTTATATTCATCCAGGCGAAGCAGCTCATGGAGATCTCGGTGTAATAGCCGAAACGGATTGCATTGTCGCATTTTCAACCAGTGGGAAGACACGGGAAGTGATCGAAACACTCAATTTTGGGCAGCATCTCGGAGTCAGCGGGGTGATTGGGATTACCTCACACCCTGACTCTGACCTGCGAGAGTACTGCGATATTATTCTGGAGATGGGTGTGATTGAAGAGCCTTGTCCATTGGGGCTAACCCCATCAGCCAGCATTGCAGTCATGAATGCAATTGCGGATGCACTCACGCTTGCACTGATGGAGCAGAAAGGCATCACAAAGCACCAATACGGATTGCGTCACCACGGCGGTTATCTCGGTCGAGTTGCTCGACTCGACAACGAGTAGTATCGATTTGTCTAGGGGAATTATTGAATTGGTTGAAATTCATGCTGAGAACGATCCGACAATGGTGCTGTCCCGACAGAGTCACCGAAAATTCCAGTGACTGTTTAAAACTAAAGGGGTCCGAACAGGCAAGCACCGGATTTGGCGTTGTAGCAACGAACTCACCACAGCAACGCAGGCTACCGTTTACATGGACGTTGGCTTTCTCTGCTTTGTTATCAGTCTCCATTCCTGCTTGCGTTGTGATACAGGAATTGAGACTGGAAGTTGGCGAAACTTTTCAGGATTGCATTGAATGCCCTGAAATGGTGGTGATTGCACCTGGGTCGTACATGATGGGTTCGCCTCAGTCTGAGGAGGCGCATCATAGTAGTCAAGAACCGCAGCATCGAGTCGAGATTTCATATCAATTCGCGGTCGGCAAATACGAAGTGACATTTCGCGAGTGGGATGCATGTGTATCGGCAGGTGGATGTTCACACGATCCAACTGATTTGGGCCATGGTCGCGGAAACCGACCGGTGGTTGATGTGAACTGGAAAGATGCCAATGAGTACATAGATTGGCTGAGTCGTAGGACAGGGCAGCAATATCGGTTGCTTTCGGAGTCAGAATGGGAGTATGTAGCTCGAGCAGGAACGACGGGGCCGTTTCATTTTGGCTCAACGATTTCGACTGATCAGGCGAACTACGATGGACATTTCACTTACGGAGGCGGCAGTCTAGGAACCCACGCAACGGAAGCGGTTCCGGTGGGCAGTTTTCCAAGCAATGGGTTCGGGTTGCACGATGTTCACGGAAATGTTTTTGAGTGGGTTGAAGACTGCTGGCATGATAATTACGAAGGTGCGCCAGCGGATGGCAGCGCATGGGTTTCGGGTGGAGATTGCTCACAACGCGTGTTGCGTGGTGGATCCTATATCACCAATCCATCAACCCTTCGTTCCGCGTCTCGCGTCAGGAGGCATGATGTGGCGGGCCCGTGGGCCCGTGTTGCCGACTTGGGTTTCCGTGTCGCTCGGACGCTTGGCCCTTGAATCTTTTACATCCATTCGTCAGTGAAGAAAACTGCGTGAATCCGAACATCTTTCCACAGCAAGCGCAACAATTGTGTCGTCCTGGTTTTGTTGGATGCTGGTGAAAACTCGGCAGGTGCAAGACAATGGTTTATGAATTAAGCGGGCAAGAATCGCCCAAAAACATGAGGTCAAATGGGTGAACTTGCAGGGTTTGCAAATCATGGAATTTTATGACTTTAGGTTTGTGAAAAAAATTCCCTTATTTATTAAAGTTCTGCAACAAATTCCAGATTGTATGAGGAGTAGCTGGCGGTCTGATCACGATAAACTCGTTGCCATCGCTCAATAGATCAGACAGCGCGTTTCCGATTGCACCTGGTGCACCAAGATTGGCGACCTCGCCCACGCCTTTTACTCCAAGACTGTTTGTCGTGCAGAGCGTCGGGACTTTGTCTAGTGTGATTTTTGGCAAATCCTGAGCTCGTGGTACCTGGTAATCCATCAACGAGCCACTTAGAATCTGTCCGGAATGGTCTTCATCGAACTGAATGCATTCCATCAGCGAAGTACCAATAGCTTGAGCCCAGGAGCCCTGAAGCTGACCATCGGTCTGATGTGGGAATAGTACTCGTCCGATATCGTCTACACCAACCAGTTGGATAATTCGAATGACACCCGTTTCCGGGTCGCATTCAAGTTCGACCACGTAGGCGCCACAAGGGTGTGTTGTATTTTTCCCTTCAAATTCTGCATCTCCAACGCAAGCTGACTGATCGTCAGGATTCGACTCGATCATCGCTGCAAGATCTTGCAGACTCAAACGTCGGTCTGTTCCGGGAATGTAAAACCCACCTTCTGAATAAGCGAGGTCACCAGCATTTACTTCAAGCAGTTTGGAAACAGTGTTTCGAGTATTGTCAAGCATGAGACGAGCAGCTCGAACCACGGTGTTGCCTGCGATTGCTGTCAGTGAAGAGCCACCCGTACCGCTGCCAACTTCGTATTGCCCCGTATCTCCCTGGATGACTTTGACCTTGGATGGATTAATTTCCATCACCTCAGCCACCAGCCCAGCGAGTGTCGTGGCATGACCTTGACCGCCTGACTGAGTTCCAGTAAACACGTGAATCATCCCTTCAGCGGCCAGTTTGACTCTACATGCCTCTGAAATTGAGCCTCCTGTTGAGTGCATATACATACCAAGTCCGATGCCGCGAAAATGTCCTGCTTGAGCTGCACTTTTGCGGCGGTCTGGAAAACTGTTCCATTCAGATAACTCAACTGCGCGGTCTAACAGCGCTTCAAAATTACCACTGTCAATAGTTTGCCCATTCAGCATGTCATATGGAAGATCTTCTGGCTGAACAAAGTTCCGTCTGCGAAGTTCCAACCGATTAATCTTGAGTTCAAATGCTGCTTTATCCAGCAGCTGCTCTAACGTACAAACCGTTTCCGGTTTGCCAGCACCACGATAAGCATCAGTTGGTGTTGCATTGGTAAACGCACCTCGGTTTCGAAAGTGTAGCTGCGGAATCTTGTAAGTATGTCCAACGACAGTGTAGGCATATTGGGAGGCAATTGAAGGTCCGACATAACTCAGATATGCACCTAAATCTGAAATTGTGTCACACTGGTAAGCCGTTATTCGTCCATCTTTATTAAAACCAATTCGCGCGTAATCCACCCGTGCCCGGCCATGGCAATCCGATAAGAAAGACTCCGTTCGGGTCGCAGTCCATCTGACGGCTTGTCCAAGCTTCCGCGCGGCATACAAAACGAGTGCATACTCGGGATACGGGAAAATCTTCATGCCAAAACTGCCACCGACATCTTTGGTCACGACACGCAGTTCTTCCGGTGGCATATGCAAGATGTCTTCACAGAGAACGCGATGAATCATGTGTACACCCTGTGTTTGCACATTGAAGACCCATTGTCCGGCCTGAGCATCAAAATGGGCAGCGGCAGATCGCGGTTCGATCGGGGTAATCGCCATTCTGGGGTGATGCACTTTGATTGAGATTACATGATCTGACTCGGCAAACAACCCTTCGATTTGCTGTTCGTCCCCACGAACAAACTCACAGCAGAGATTGTTCTTTGCCTCATTCCAGATTTGTGTAGCGCCTGTCAACGCTTTTTCGACATCGCTGTTTGATGGCAGCTCTTCAAATTCAATCTCGATGCATTCTGCCGCATCAATTGCGTTCGCCAAAGAGTCGGCAACAACAAAGGCGACTGCTTCACCGACATGACGCACCCGGTCAGTTGCCAGAACTGGCCTCGTTGGTTTGATTAGGGGTGCGCCGTCAGGCCCGGTAAAAGACGAAACACAGGGCAAACCACCAACGCCGTCAGCCAGCAGATCTGTTGCCGTGAAAATTTTGTTGACGCCGGGTGTTTGAAGTGCGTATTCGATGTCAATATGACTGATGACTGCGTGCGGGTAAGGTGAGCGTAAAACGTAGCCGATGAGAAAATCATCGTATGGCACGTCATCAGCAAACTGTCCGTTACCACTGACTAAGCGCTCATCTTCCTGTCGCGGTGAGTAGCTTAATGGTTTCAATTGAGGCGTATGATCCAATGGAGGTCCTGAGACTAACTGACGATTTGAAAACTGAAATATACAGCAAGAAAGGCACTCGGGTTGCAAGGTGACTGGTGAACGACAGCATTAAAATCACTTGATTCAATCAGGATTTCCGAATACGAATATCAGATTAAGTGACTACCGCATTTTGATGCGGTGATATATATTTAGTTCTGTCCGGCGCCTGCCCATTAGCTGGAACGATCAATTAGCGTGTAATTTTCCAATGGTCCAATTCAACAATTCTCAAAAATGGTCAGCTTCGGAAGTTCAAGCACTGTTTGAATTGCCGTTCAGTGAACTGCTGTACCAGGCGCAAACTGTTCATCGGCAGCACTTTGCTCCGAATGAGGTCCAGAAAAGCCGGCTGGTTAATATCAAAACCGGCGGTTGTCCAGAGGACTGTAAGTACTGCAGCCAATCAATTCGATATGCAACGGAAGTTCAACCGAGCAAACTGATGTCGGTTGAAGAGGTGATTGCGGATGCCAAGTCGGCGAAGGCTGATGGCGCCAGTCGATATTGCATGGGGGCAGCTTGGCGAGGTCCGAAAGCCAGGCACATGGACCAGCTATGTGAGATGATCGGCGAAGTGAAGGCCTTGGGGATGGAGACCTGCATGACTCTCGGACTGCTTGATCGTGATCAGGCAATACAGTTAAAGCAAGCGGGGTTGGATTACTACAATCACAATGTTGATACATCTCCTGAATACTACGACAAGATCATTACGACGCGAACATTTGAAGATCGTCTGCAAACTATTGGATATGTTCGTGAGGCGGGAATGAAGGTATGTTGCGGCGGTATTCTGGGGATGGGTGAGACACAGCAGGATCGCGGCAGTATGCTTCGCGCGTTGGCTAACCTGGAAGAGCCGCCGGAAAGTGTACCAATCAATATGCTGGTACCGATTCCTGGAACACCGCTTGAAGGGGCGAACAGAGTTGAGCCACTTGAATTTATTCGCACCATTGCGGTGGCCAGAATCATGCTACCGAAATCCGTACTTCGGCTTTCAGCGGGTCGACGGACCATGTCTGAAGAACTTCAGGCGATGTGTTTCTTTGCTGGTGCAAACTCAATTTTTGTTGGCGACCGTCTGTTGACCACTGACAATGTCGAATACGATCACGACGCTGCACTGTTCGATAAATTGGGCATCGTGGAGATGCTTCCGGACGCAGAAGGCGAGCCCGCGTCCAGTACAAACGAATTCAGGGTGGCGGTGTCGTAATGACTGAAATACCTCAGTTGGTTCAATCATTCTCTCGCAATAATGAGGACCTTCGCGAGTGGACTGAACGGGTATTCACTGACCTGCTGTCCGACAGTGAGTTCCGATGGCTGTTTTGCAATACGCTGTCATATATGGAACACATTGGCAGTTACAAGATTATGGCAACGCAGCAGGGTGATGTCATCGACTACCCTACACTGAAACACTTGAACGAAGAAACTGGGCACGCGGTACTTTTCAAGCGTCATGCAGAAAGATTCAAGGGGTCGGGGTTAGATTATGCAGAATCGCTACTAATTGCACCGGCCTACGCACGGGCTTACTTTTCAAGGCTGGAAGTTTCCATGGTCCGATATTTCGGTCGTGATTCAAACTACCGCACGATCTATCTTTACATGTCGCTGATCGTAGAGTTTAGGGCGGTCTGGGCTTACGAAATTCTGGCAGGTTGTATTGAGAAAGCAGGGCTTGATTTTTCACTCACTAAGCTTCTGGCAGAAGAGCAGGGTCATCTTAATAGCATGGTTCGCCGTCTAGAGGAAGACGGTCAATTTTCTCGAGAGCAAGTGGAATATTTCTGGGAGCGAGAACGCTGGCTATATGTGAGGCTGCTTAAAGCGATTGAAAAAAGTCGTAGTGCCGAAAACTTCAACTACGTCGGCAAACAAGAAACAGTGTCAGAAGCATATTCTGCGGCATAAATACCATCTCGTTGAGTCAATCACTCAGCGCTAAATTCCCGCCTAATGCTAGGCATTCGAGTCTCATACCTGTGAGGTTTTTCATTTGAATAGTACCAATAGAAAAACACTGCAGTGTAATATTTGAAGATGAGATGCGAAATATTGTGAATCAAACTGAAAAATTACTGCAACGCGATTCTATTGTTTCGGGTTCATTATTGCCCGCAATATTTGCAATTTTCAGTCGGTGGGGTTTGACGGGTGCCCAGCAAATGACGTTGTTAGGGATTAGTAGTGAGAAAAGCTTATACAACTGGAAAAATCAACCAGAGAAAGCTAGGCTAACAAAAGACTTACTTGAACGTACGAGCTACATTCTCGGTATCTACAAATCATTGCAATTTCTGTTACCCGACCCTGAACTAGCTAACCGATGGTTATTTATGCCGAATGACAATCCGCTATTCAAAGGAACTGCACCGATGGAACGATTACTAGCCGGGCAGGTGGTGGACTTAGCCGTAGTTCGACAGTTCCTTAATGCGCAATGTGGTGGTTCGTGACAAATTTGCTGCTTCAGTCAGCATTGTCAATTAGGCCGTAATGTCGGTTCCGACAATGATTCGATGCGCGAGTTCAAGTCTCCAATGTCCGTTGCTGGAAGAATGCTGATTGTTTCGCTGACGGTATAGGCTCGTCGGGCTGGACAAACTACAAAAAGATGGTCAAGCGCAAGCAACTCAGCCGTTTTATGAATCAGCTTCGATATGGTTGGCGCCTCAGCGAATTTTATCTCGAAGCCCAGCCATCTGCCGCGATACTGTACAAGCAGGTCTATTTCACCTCCACTGTGAGCCGCCCAGAACCAAGCCTGAGGCTGATTCAGAACACACAGAATCTGTTCAATCATGAATCCTTCCCAAGACGCGCCAACGCGTGGATTCCCAAGCAGGTCCCGTTCAGTTTCGACACCGAGCAACGCGTGTAGCAACCCAGTGTCCCTGAGATACACTTTCGGTGCCTTGACCTGCCGTTTTGATACATTTGCAAACCAGGGCTGCAACTGTCGGATCATAAAGGTGCCGGTCAAAAGATCAAGGTAGCCGCGTGCCGTTTTATCAGCCACGCCAAGCGAACGGCCAAACTCAGAAGCATTCCAGACCTGACCGTGCCAATGAGCCAGCATTGTCCAGAACCGTCGCATTGCAACCGCTGGGATACGAATACCAATCTGAGGAATGTCGCGCTCGAGGAAGGTACGGATGAAGTTTTCGCGCCAAGCAAAACTGTCGACCTCTGACGATGCCAAAAACGAATTGGGTAAACCACCCCTTCGCCAAAGGGAGTAGAGATTATCACTACCGATTTCATTGACATCGAACCCCACAATATCGATAAATTCAATCCGGCCTGCCAAGGATTCCGAAGCACCTCGAATCAGTTCTGGCGAAGCACTGCCAAGGATCAAGAAACGCGCATTAACAGAATCTCGGTCGACCAGTACCCGTAACGCTCGAAACAAGCTCGGCATCAGCTGAATTTCGTCGAGCACAACGAGACCTGTCAATTCGCTTAGTGATAGTTCCGGATTGGACAGTATTCGAATATCCTGCTCTGACTCAAGGTCAAAATGCGTGGCTTCGCGCCCTTCGGCAAATTGACGGGCGAGTGTTGTCTTACCAGATTGTCTCGGTCCCAGTAGAGCAGTGACCTGTGACCTGCCAGTAGTAACAAACAAGCGATTCAGATAATTCGTTCGAGAAATCAAATTTGATGAAGAAAATGTTTGATAAATCGTAATTATACTTCGAATATTCAATAAATAATGCGGTTGAGAATTTAAGATTGTCCTCGACATTCTCGCTACACACAGAATGACGGTCCACCGTAATGAAGCATTTTGTGATGAGTCCGGATTTTAAACCGGGTGTTTCCCACGCAGCTTTTTAGTATGGAAATGTCTAACAGGCATGTCTGAGGAAAATCACTCCACTACGGTTGTAACCTGATTATTGGACAACATCGGGAATTTATGTCCGAATTGACCCTTTGATGCGTCGAACTGCACAGTCTGGGACATTGCAGTGGAGCGCATTCGCAAGCGGGTCGCGACACCTGTACCATTCAGTTCAATGCAGAAATTGAAGTGCCGATCAGGTTGGTGAGAACAGCTCGGCGAACGCTTCGTTTGGATACAGGCTGAAGTGGTGCAACTCCTGCGGTACTCAATCGAAGCCGGCGGTGAAAAATCAGCGTCGGCGCAATGTAGTTGCACATTGCGTGGTTGTTTGGCACATTGCAGGTGAGGGTCAGACAGGCATCATCCTGGAAAGTACGGTCCCAAATTTAGTGGTTGGCATTCTCCACCGCCCAATGTTTGCGATTCCACTCCAGCAAATGCCTGACATCGGTTCGTTCTGCGCTGCTGATCAGACGCAGTTGCAGTACTGGTGAATACCCTTGGTTGTCTTGACACCTCGGACTGCGTCCTTCGGAGAGCAGACTGAAAATCTCACTTGTATGTGAACCATAACAGCGTCGGACGTTATTTCTAGGACGCTTTACAGTTAGCGGACATCAAAATTGCCCTGGTACTTACCCTTAGTGGAAATTCAATGGAGTGAAGATACGAGTTCATAAAACCCTAAGCACTCTAGTTCGATTTGAACGCTGGAGACGGGTAATTCAGCGGTATTGAGCAATGCCTCTCTAAAGCAATCTAAGCTGTTCGATACTACCCAATTTGAATACATATGGTATGAAATGTCATGCTCCAACCGAAATTGAAGTGCAATAAATCCAGAGCTTCGAGAGTTGCGATAGCTACTACAGGAAAGATTGTTTGAGGATGTATCGAATAGATAGGAAAGTATAGGGACTCAATTTATTACGGATTTCATCATTGAAGAAACTGGAAATTCAAATTCCGAAAAATTTACTTCCATCACTTCGAAATACGACAGGAAAATAACTTTGTAGAGACTATGGTTTATATTTCATTAAACCCCTCGACCGGGGTAGTTCAATATAAATACCACGGCATCTATCAAATAAAGGTCAAATAAATAATAAATAATGAAACAAAGACTTAGAATGTTAGTGTTAGCGTGCTAACTGGATATAAAACCAAGTCAGGCAGAGAGTAGATTTAATCCTAATTAGATGCTCTTTTCCTTGTTCCGGTGTTCAAAATTCATTTCAATTTTAGAAAAGAGATACCGGATAAATTGTAGTTCGATCGCTTTCTTTAGCGATAAAACAAGGGTACTCAACAGAATAATCAAATAACAGTCAAATAAAGCTGCTTTGATCAGAATCAGCCCAGTTTGGAATATAACGCATGTGCTTTCGACCAATTTCTGCCTGGTAAGGTACGATGACTTTGGCTTCGACGGCTTCTTTGATTAGGCGTGAGACAATCGCACTGTTCTTGAGTTCAATGCCAAACCGCTCTCTGAGCGATCCATTAGAAAGATGTTCCCGATTCGCAAACTTGAGGCATGCATGTTGATACACAGACCAGATTCGGGTTGAGTAGTCCATATCGGTTAAAGCTCTAGGCGACAGCATCACTACGCGTGTGGTGTCTTCATCTGTTTCAGGTAAAGGTGCGGGCATACTACAGCGCTCTGCTTCTGCAACGATGCGATCCCAACCACAGCCAGTTTCTGTTGCGAGGTTCATCTGACGCATCAGTGACAGTATTCTGTGATTTCGAATCTTTGGTGGAGAATTGACCAGTCGCTGCTCATTTACCAGTGGAAGACCAGAATTGACCACCTCTATGCGATCATCAAAAATTTCGATTAGGGGTCCAGAATCAGGTGTTGAATAATCCTGGTGGATTAATGCATTCGCGATCAGTTCACGCAATGCGAGTTCGGGCCAAGCAGTTTTCTTCTTACCAGATCCCTTCCCAAGACCTTTAGCCTTTGAAAGCGAATCAGTTACCAGATTCATCAACTCTTCAAATCCACTCGCATATCCCTTCGACAGAGTTTGTTTCAACTCGATTTCGACCCGACTGTTGCCTTGGTATCGAATCAGGCGCGCTGCTTTGTGCTTGAGCGATTGAAAATCCTGCAGACGGGTCGCAAGCAGAATGGCACCGGCATTGGTGATATTCCAGTAGCCGGGATTAGCTGTTGTGATCAGTTCGCTGTCGGCAAGAACTTGCAGGATCTGATGTTCGTCTGTTGGTAGTGGGGAGTCAATCCGTTCAAAGAAGTTAGGGACATCAATGAGGTCAAACAGATGATCGGACGTCAGATTTTGCGCGGAAATAGCTGACTCGAACTGAACATGAACAGGTTTAGGACTTGTCCAAATACTCCTTTCGATTGTGGGGAATTCCTTCAAGACTTGTCACGGCCAATACTTTCGATCAAGCAGACGTCCCCAGTATTCATCATAGGGGTGAACTTTATCGACCACTTTGTCTCCGCTGAACACAGGGCGATTTTCGTTGGCCCATTTGAAAAGCGAGCCTTCTACATTGACTACATTTGTAAACCCTCTTCGGGCGAGTTTATTTGCAATATTTGAAGAGCGGTAGCCGACCGAGCAGTAGACAATGACAAGGTCTTCTCGGCGTTTGTCTTGAAGGGCTTTCAGTGCATCGCGGACACCTTCTGCCAAAAACGCGCCCTGGATATGGCTTACTTCATACTCCTCAGGTTCACGGGTGTCCAGTAGCGTGAAGTCCGTGTGTTCTTCCAGAATTGCTGCCAATTCATCAGTCGAGATGTGTTGAACGCGCGGAAAATCTTCCCGAACCATACTCAGCGTTTCTTCCCAGAGATTTTCCGATTCTGTGTCGGCAAGCGTTACTTGTGCCAACAGCAAAAAACTGAGAGAAATGAAGAGAATTACTCTGAGAAAATTTAGAATTGTCAATTGAGTAAATCCAGGGTAATTGGTCGTCGAGATCATTACACAAAATTATGGGTGCTATGTATTAAGATTGACGTGGTTTTGAAAACAGAATTATTTAGAAACATGAATCCAATATTCTGCTTTATATCATTATGCACTGAGTGAAATACAATCGAAAGAGAGCCAAGCTCTGCGAATAAATGTACTGATTTGAAACGAATTTGAACGCAATGAAATACACTGAATCGATCAGATTTTTCACCAGTCAAACTAAATACAAAAGACACCTAATTTGACACTACCCAAAGTCTGTTCCGATGGATCTTCTGAATACTGGACTGACTCTATTTGTAGACCTGCATCTAAAGTGATTGGTCCAGAAGGAAATGCTTTGCGATAGTGTGACCGAAATAAATTATTCAAACCTAGGTTACTCAACAGCTTCAAAAATTGCTTGACAAAAATTCAAATGACCGAATTACGACCGTACATGCGAATATTGTCGACTACTGCTAATCTTGGCAAAACGATTGAATGAAACCGTTGATTCGTAAATGAGATTAATGGATAGAGGAGAAGATTCTGAACTGGCGCGTTTCGATACTTACTCGAAAGAATAACTCCTCACTCAGAAGGTAGCTCATTGAAGTCACTGAACTTCACTTGGATGTTTCAGCAATTTCCGGATCAGATTCAATACTTTACTTGCTAGTTTGCTCTTCTCGCGGCAGATCTTTGTGAAAAGCATGCGGTGGCCACAAATCAGTAAGATTGAATCTGACTGCCTCAAATGGCGGTAGCGACACTCGTGCATCGTCGAACAGCGTTTCAATTAACACCCATTCTGTTTTACGCAATGCAAATGCTACCAGCGACCGGGCATCTGGGTCTACTAACCAAAGAAAACTGACTCTTTCGCGAGCATAAACCGTACGCTTACCGCCATGATCAAGCGTTCGAGTTGACGGTGAAAGCACTTCGCACACCCAGTCCGGCGCCAATGTAATGTATGCCCCGGTTGGTAACTCAGGCATTCGCTCGCGTCGCCACCCAGCAATATCAGGCACCACAACGTCGTCCCCCAGATGGAGTTCAGGTTCGAACAGAATCCACCAGCCGCCAGGTCCACCCCGACCGTATTGAAAAGTCTGACTGATGAACCCTACAAGCCCAGTACTGGCGATTACATGAGAAACCTTTGGTCTTGGGTGGGTGTAAAGCGTACCGTCTACTAATTCTGCAACCATGTGCGGCGGTGCATCCAACACATCCTGATAGGTTGCCTGAATTGAAGTTAGTTTGGATTTTACTTCCCGCGGGTTTTTCATTGAGTTTTGAACCTTCCAAGGTGTTTGAACCTACCCCGATTTGGTAGAGACGCGCATACTATGCATGCAGCCATTTTCACGTGAAAATGGCTGCATGGTTCTGGGTTGAGTCAGTTGCGCTTCAAACTCCACCGGAGTCTTAAACCCCAAACGGGTATGAATCCTACGGGTGTTGTACCACGATTCAATGTACTCAATCACCCGGTGCCTGAGCACTTTCGATGACACCAAAGGATCAGCTCTCAACACGCATTCGCGCTTCAGTGTCGCAAACCACGATTCCGCCTGCGCATTGTCATAGCAGTCACCGATGCTACCCATCGACTGCTCGATCCCATGCGATTCACACACCCTCTGATATTCATCAGAACAGTACTGCGAACCCTGATCCGAATGATGAATCACGCCGGCATGACTGCGATTCAACAGTGCCATCTTCAAAGCCTTGACCATCAGACTGGTCTGCTGGTTGTTCTGCATGGCCCAGCCCACAATGCGACGGCTGCAGGCATCCTGGATCACCGCCAGATACAGAAACCCATCCAGGGTGCGCAGATACGTCATGTCTGACAGCCATAACTGGTCCAGTCCGCTGACGCTGAATTCACGCTGCACCAGATCCTGAATGCCATGGGCTCTGCCACCCCTCACCGTTGTTCGGACAAACGATTTTGAATACAAAGCCCTTAATCCGGCGGACTTCATCAATCGTACAACCCGATTCAGACTGACCGCATGGCCATCCTGACGCAGTCTTGCAGTCACCCGCGGTGCACCATAGGTCGAGCGGCTCTCCACCATGATGGTGCGGATCTTCTCCGTCAGTCGGGCATTGGCCAACGCGCGTGCACCCGGCTCTCGCCGGCGCCACGCATACCAGCCCGATTCTGATATCTCCAGCACCCGACACATCAGTCGAACCGTGAAATTCTGGCGCTCCGCTTCAATCAATTTGTACGCCTGGTCCCACCAGTGCCGGTCACGCTGTCGCTCGCGAACCAGGCCGCCGCTTTTTTAAAGAACGCATTCTCCTGCTCCAACTGCGCATTACGACGTTCCAGTCGACGAATCCTGGCCGCATCATCCTCCGTCGACTCAGACTCCTTCAGCTTCGCCTCAGCGACCTGGCGCATCCAGATCCGAATCGTCGCCTCCGACGGCTCATACTTTCTGGCCAGACTCCCGGCACTCGCTCCTGATTCCAGTTCCGCCAGTATGTGAGCCTTCAATTCTTCTGAATATTTTTGGTTACTCATCACAGAAAACCTCCGACAATCTATATTACTCTAAATTTGTCGTCTCTACATTTTCGGGGGAGGATCAGTTGCGGTCCAATTCTATTCTATCGGTGTTTGATGAATCAATCTGTACTGTAGTACGGATTGGTTGCTAATTTAACATCCGACCCCTTTTTCTTCCGCACGAAAAACTTCCATCAAGTTTCCAGGATTAGGGTTTACTGGTTTAGATGAAATTTGCTTTCTAGGAAGTGTATAAAAATCACAGCCAATTCACCATACGCAAGGATAGCGGCATGTCATTAAACAACGAGAAAAAGTTATTTCAAAGGTTTGAACAAATACGTAGTGGTAAACTCACGAATAAAGAAAAAAGAGTGGTGAAAGCACTACTAAAGAATGGCTTCAGCGAGAATGACATACATCTGTTTGTAAATTACAACCGTAGAGAAATTGTTGATTTAGATCAAATAGTAGCAATTGAAAAAGACACCAAGCAAGAAGTTGCAGGTGCTGAAGAAATTGATTCTTACGAATATAAAAAATGTTCATTCGATCCTCAAATTAGCCTAAATCTTCACAATGAAGAAAGGTTGATACGAGCACGAGAAGCCATGATAGTGGCAGTCGAAATATTCAATAGTTCCACATTACAGTTCAAATTAGAGATCTTTTCTGTTCTAGCTAATATCGCATGGACTTATGTTCTTCATGAATATTTTGAACGGCAGGGTACAAAAGTTGTTTCAAGTACGGGCCGTACAATGCTACTTAGCAAAATGATCCGTCGTGGAGATTGTCCACTATCGGAAGGAGTACGTAACAATATCGAAGCAATAATTAAAATTCGAGATAAAGTCGAGCATAAATTGTTCGGCAGAGGTGACAGTGTATTCCAATCTCTCTTTCAGGCATGTTGCCTCAACTTCAACGAATTTTTGTGCAACCAGTTTGGGAGCAATCTATCACTCTCCAGAGAATTTCCGTTTGTGTTGTTTTTTTCACGTATCAATTTCGAGCAATTGTCGATACTGAACAGGTATGACATTCCTGCAAGTATTCAAGCACTTGATGCAGAGTTGAAAAATAATCTGACAGAGGATCAGCAAAATGACTTGGAGTATCGATTCCGTGTGGTTTACACATTGGAATCTTCGTCAAAAAGTAAAGCAAATTTTAAATTTGTTAGACCAGAATCTGCAGAGGGCAAAGAAATTACACATGTGTTGGTACGAGACCGCATATCTGATGAATTCTACCCACACAAACCTAAACAAGTTTGTAAGCTAGTAGTAACTCGAACCGGACTACGTTTTACTAGCCACAATCACACTCAAGCTTGGCGATATTACGATGTTCGTCCACGACCAAATAACGCACAACCGGAAAATACAAATAAAGATTACTGTATTTTTCATCCCGCATTTAAAGGTTATACATATTCAGACAAATGGGTAGATCTGTTGATAGACCTTGTATCAAACCAAAATGAATTTGACAAACTCAAAAAGACCAGAATTTACTAGCAAGTAGAAAGTCTTCTTCAAACAATCTATTGGAGGAAATAATTTGGGAAAATCTGTTCTATTCATTGCCCCCGGGAAAAATGTAGAGACGGCAATTTTAGTGTAAGATGGAATGTAGGAGGTGATCTGTGATGAGCAATCAGAACTATTGCTGAAATGATATTTCTTACTTATTTCTATCCTTTCTCAGTAGCATGGGAAGGATTAGTTGGTGCAACAAAAGGCTATTCCATTCTCAAATGTTAAAAAAAATTCTCTAAACTAAAACAGTCTCGGCCAGATTTCGCATATAAGCTTAGCGAGAGCCAAACCTCGACTACGGATAGTTTCCTCATCCCAATCTTTGTTCCCTTCTTTACAGTACTTGAAGTTCGCTATATTCCGGTTGAGAGTTAAATTTGAGTGTTCAACGAGTTGCTCCTTTTTTTCACTAAATGGTTGGTTTTTGAGTGAAATGTTCAGTGGTGCCGTTACGATTGTGAGATTCCCCAACAAATTTAAGGATTGCTCTCTTTGCAAGTAACGTTGATCATTGGAATTTACAGAATCCTCAGCTTTATTTTTGAGTGGCCAATGTTCCTCCCAACTAATAGGCATTATGTGCTCCACCCAAAGATTTACCGGACGAGCTGTATCTTCCGTCTTATTACTCCGGCTTGCAAGTTCACAATTCCACAGAATTTCTGCGAGAACATCTGATCGAATCCGTCCATATATACCAATCTCAAGTATGCTGTTATGTACTTCATTGTCTTTAGGAAATTGGGTTGAAGGATTTTCTTCTTGCTGTCCGAAGAAGTCACACAGTGTTCCGGTGGACACGCCTTTCTCACGAAAATTTCTAACCATCTGAGGAAACATACGATTTAGGTTTTTGGATGTCAAACCACACAACGCACGTCGAGTGAGATAACTATCAACTAGTTTCGCGATTGTCTCGCGTGTTTCTTGATCAACGTGGCAATCTGCTATCTGGAAAGCAATCGGATAAGCTGTTGTGTTTTGCCATAACCGAAGCCGTTTCCCAAGCTCGGAAATTACAAAATTTCCATCTTCTTTTCTGCCCTCTAGTGTTTCATAAACAGGAGCATGTTTCTCAAGTATGCTCAATTCATCCTCTACGTTTTCAAAGCGAGGACGGCGCTTAGGCATCGCCCAATTACGGTATTCAGTGTACAACTCACGGACAGTTGCCCGCTGCCCAGTCTCGACAGTCAACACGTAAGCTAGAAAATGATCAATCCGAGGCCTTCGTGGCCGAGAATGCGGTGCTGGCAGCCTCCACCAAGCGTCATCAAAAGGCCTCCAAACTTTCTCATACAGTTCTTCAGCTACCAAACGTGCAGAAGTGGAATTAGCAGTTTCGGCACTGTTAAACTGAGCTTCTGCACGGTGAAATATGTTGTTTCTAACTAAGTCCATAGCTAGGAGCGGTTGGCCTGCAGAATTCAAGGTTTCAAAGATTACTTGCGCATCGTCTTTTTCGTCAAGTTCTATCACGATTAGCTTAAGGTGAAATAGCATCGCCTCCAACAAGGCACTAAGTCGGACAGAAATAAGTTCTTGATTACTTTGAATAAATTTTCCCAAATTTAGTGATCCAACTTCTTGAACCTCAATTTCGACATCATTGCCAGGATCGCCATATACAAAGTGCTCGACCTGAGTGATGAAAAATTCAAAAGCTCGAAGGGATCTGTACTCAGTATTTTTGGGTACACTAACACCCCAATAAATTTTTTCTTCTCGATATTTAGTCCTCACTTCTGCTAATGGTTTGTCTAGGATATCAAAAAACACAATACGGTCTACAGGCGTAGGAGTTAGTTTGAATCTCACAATTTCTTTATCTTTATCAAGCTCTTCTGGATCGTTGAACAGATACTTTTCACATTCTTGAACAATTTCTGTAATCCCGTGTTCATTTGCAACTGCACGAATTGCAGACAGTAAAATTAGAAACGTTGTCAACCTCTGCTGACCGTCCACAACTTGCTTCATGGGTGTCGTTTTGAATGCCTCTTTTGTCGCACCAGGTGCTAGAAGAAGCGCTCCCATATAGTGCTCGTATTGGTGCTCAGAATTAACTACATCACCCGCTTTTGTCGCAACATCTTGCCAGAACGCGCTAGTCCTACCCCCATCGTAACTATCGTGCCATTGATACTGACGCTGATAGAGCGGTACAACAAATCGTCCACTACCCTTAAGTACCTTTCCTACTTTGATCTCATTAGCATCCATTCTAGGTTAACCTTCGTCATGTAATTTTTCTTAAAATCGTGTGTTCTCGCTAGGCGGTATTTGGGGTGTTGTTCGCGGTCACTTATTCTAGTTAACACCACCCAGTGTCGCGATCGAGTTGACAGAATCTTCTAATAATTTCAACTACTACTTAAAAATGACACGTCAATTTGAATGTCACGTTTGAACATATCAGAGGTCGTGGTTTCCATAAACCTCTTTGTAAGGAAGAAGTTCCAGTAATTCCCACCAATCAATTTCACAAAAATCCATTGCTCCTTTGGCTGGTATCCACGTATAGCTGAACCGTACACTTAACATTTCGCCAGTGCGCTGATCCTCTAGAATCTTCATATTTCGTTGACCTCCGTTTAGCAAACGGGAAACTAAGTCCTCAATGAGCCAGTCATACAAGGAAGGAAGTTCCGAAGGCGCTTCTGATGGTAATTCCACATCATTGAGATCCTCCATATTGAGTCCAAATGTCACCACCCACTCCTGCTCATGACTAAAGTGTTCCGACGCACTTCTTGTCTGCTTTAATTTTTCAAGTAAAATTTCCGCCACTTTTGGCAATGAGAGGTTGCGCAGATCTAAATAGCAAATAGTATCGGGCAGTCCTACCAAAATAGTATCATCTGTCCGTAAAGGTAGAATGAATGCCTCATGTCTTCGTTGCGCCTCTTGTTTTGCAACACTCCACTCATATTGTGGCCATTGATTTTTACCGTATCCGGCTGATACAAATGGCACGAAAAAGCGAGTGGCAGGTCCAAATGCCCAACCTAGACTTTCATCCAAAGGCTCGCCTAGCAGGTTTGCTAAATAGTAATTGTCAATGAATACGTTTGCACCTCGCTCTGAAAGTAGGTCTGCCAGATTCTTTGCTTGTGCCCTACATTCTCTAGAAAAAGAAATTGAAAAATCAAAACTAAATGACATTTGAATCCTCCAACCCCTTAATTTAGCTAAGCCTTATTTCAGCACTTTTCCACCAACCGTTTCCTTGGTCTACGGGAATGTGCAATTCGACGTCTGCTACAGAATAGACATGTAACCTTGGAGGAGATTTACGCATATCCCAAATGTGAAAACTGTAGGCTGAACCAGATTGTTTTGCCACTTGCCATTCGTTCCGTGACACAATGAAGCGCGGTGGTGAGGCGATTGTTGATTTAACCTCAATAAGGCGATTTACTAGTCCCACGTCGCCTAAATCGTAGGTTAGGACATCATAACCTGCGAAGTTATCATCAAGACCAGGCCACTTAGGTTCCTCATTGATTCCGATTGTTTTCAATCTCTTAATTTCTTCTTTGATCGTAAGCAACTCAGCTTCACGAGCTTGTCGCATACTCTCACGACCAAATACGTACCTTGCATGACCGGAAATACTGTCCCACCAACTAACGATCTCGCGCGACGGTCGATTTACCATCAAACCGGCCGCACTAAAGACCGCCTTTGCATCTGAACTAAGTTCTTTTGTGAAACGCTCCCTCCCACTTTTCATTGCTTTTGCCCAACTAGGTTCACGCTGTTGTAAGACCGCACTAATACAAGTTTGATAGAATAATTGGTCGTCTAGCTCCTGATAATGCCCAACTAAAATGGATAAATGTGCTGATGCTTCTAGATCAAAACTCGGCGCATCAATCTCTACCTTTTCGACATACGAAATCAAATCTTGAATTGAAAGGGTAGGTTGTTGAATTTTGTGCTTTTGTAGCAATCGCAACCCCTCGAAACAGGACAGCGAAAAAATTCTTTCAATGGAAATGAATTCAATCACAGATTCTCTGGTGGAACTTCTGCTGCTGTCCCCTCTAATTCCGAAATCAGATCCATGATGTCTCGCATTTCGACATCGTAATCTAACGCATCAGTTGCTTCTTCTTCGTCAAGTGCTAACTCGTGCAAGTCTGGGTCGTTTAATAGCACCTGCATATTGCGTATTTTTTCCACTAACCGTCTACTGACGGACATATCGATACTACCGATTACGGGAGGAGCTTTGGAACGGTAAATATGAATATGCGTTTGCTGATCAGGAGCTAAACCTAGCCTATGAATCCGATCTATGGATTGCAAATAGTGTGTTGAAACGTAACTGCGATCTGCGTAGATGGCATTATGGCAAACTGTGTGAAGATTAATGCCTTCTCCGGCGGTAGCTGGATTTGCGACTAGCACAAAACAGTCGGGGTCTTCATGAAAGCGCTTAATACGCCCCTCGCGACTCTCGATGTCTTCGGGCTCTCCGGAATAAACACCCCCGTGGATGAAAACTGGATTGAGCTCAGCTAGCGATGACACTAAAGTCTGAATCGTATCTGTGAAAATTGTCCAAATGACACATTTTTGTTCTTTTCTTCTTAATTCAAAAGCGTGATCAATTACCGCCTGTATCTTCGATGAGTGTCCTTCTTCCAGAACACGATCTACTATAGCTGAATCTACCGTCATTTCATCATTAGACATTGAACGAAGTGCCAGAACTGGATTTACGGACAGTTGAAGGAGCCTGATAACAGAACGTCTTGCCCTCAAAATTCTAGCCTCGCTGAATTTATCTGAATAACTCCTTGCATATTCTCGAAGAAATTCATTGCGAACAATCGAGTAAAGTGCGAGTTGTCCCGGTTCCATATCAATATCATAAAAATGTCGCTCTATTGTGGGTAACCCAAGTTCTTTCTTGGTAGTTCGGACATATAGATTGCCGAGTACGTCACGTGGCGAGTTCCCTAATGAAATTTCCATTCCGTAACCATGACCCGGCCAAAGAAAATCCAGTTGTGATTCCATGTCTGAGGCTGCCTGGGGCATGGGAGTACCGGTTAGAATGTCCCTTCTTACTGGATCAGGCGCAATTCGCAAAAAGAAAGCACCTCGCATTGAATGCCACCCAGCCTTCATACGGTGCGACTCGTCAAGGACAAGATGGGTACGCCGAGTTGCGAAATGAGTCGCTAGCAGCTCCTCGCGTCGAATCGCCATGTCATACGAAATAATGAAACGCGTGGCAGCGGAACTCAAAGATTCACTAATCTCAGTTTTGGAACCGGTAAGAAGCGTAAAAGGTTCAGAGCCTTTGCTGGGAGCACTTTTTTCCATACACTCCTCGACAATTTCAATCCACGATTGAAACGCCGCTTTCGGTGCTACAACTATAAAATGCTGGCCGACACTACGAGTTAGCATATGTAGCGCAAATGTCACGGTTGTCTTTCCGGCTCCTGGAACCGAAAAATTCGCTCCATTCGACAGTTTTAAAAGGTGTGATAGATCCCTGAGTTGGAAGTCTTTCAGTTCTCTCTTGGTGAACCCGGCGGTGAATAACTGATTCTTGATGTCCTCTGGGGAGAGAATCTCACCTAGTTTTAATCGTTGAACTTGAGTATTTCGAACTTGAAAGGCAAATACACGCAATTTTTCGGCCGCCACTCCTTCCGGCCTGAATCGGAAGTTAAGGTTTTTCTGAGTTTCCCTACTTCCCAGTTCACGCACAACACCAAGGGCATCTGACCAAGAAAGATAAATTTCATGGTCTTTTATCCTGTGTTCGAGTTTCCTAGTACGAATTGCGAGTTTGAGTCGTGTCCATATGGCAGTCTCCAGTGCTCCGTCAGGTATACGGAGAGTACCACTTCGATCGTCATTGTAGAAAATACCAACTGGTATTGGCGCTTCGCTCAAGGTCTCTGATCCTCATTTACTTTAACCTTAGATCGATTTGGTAGGCGAGCATTGACCTCGGTTTCAATTTGGTCGAGCGAGCGCCGGATTGTCTTGATCTGGTTCAGGATGGCAGGTAAAGTCGCCTCTCCAGCCGATGATGCATCAATACTAGCCACCTTACTATTCACGAGCCCAAGTGCCTTTAGAGCCGCTTGTTCATTATTTATGTTTTTATCAAGTTCAAGTGAAGTTTCACACGCATCAATTAGCGCCTCAATTTTTTCATCTTTTCTGTTGTTATCCCTGAGCGCTTGAATGATCGCTCTGTGATTCGTGGATGCATTGGTGTCTTCAATGTCAATTTCGATATCAAAATCTGCGATTTCATCATCCACATCTTTGTTGTCTTCACTGTCGGTCGTTAGATTAAGCCGTTTTTCCAGTAATTCCAGAGTTTTTGGAGCAAGATCCCCAAATGCTCGATTTAACCGATACACACGTCCGCTAATCTTGTCGCGATTCTCGAAGATTGACCAAGCAATTACACGACTGGCATCTTTGAGTTTGGAATCATGCTTACCTATTTGTTTTGGAATATCACAAAACAATTGCTCTCCATCTTGAACAAGCACATATTCTCCAGGTTTGTTCAACCATTCGCTAAGGTAAAGGTCAACTTCATCTAATGCCTGTAGTACGTTCTCTATTTCGGACTTATTCCGGCGGAGACGAATTGCAACCTCTTTAGTCGACCTTCCCTTATTAACTTGACGTTGGACTAATCGTGCATCGCCGATCCAGTCATAGTCCAACTTTGTTTCTCGCCGTGCCTGCAAATCAGCTTCAATATCATCTATTTCGTCACGATCAGTGTCAGGTGGTAGCACGGCACAACGAACGAACTCAAACCGCTTGTCCACTGACCCATCATTTTGATGGAGTAATTCACGCATCGCACTCAACCTTCGGTTTCCATTGACTACTAATCCACTGCTACTGATGAGAATTTCTTCCCGCTGTCCATCTTCCTGCAAGACATGATAAATTGGTGTAACTGAACTGCTTCCTTCTCTAGCAAGTTGCGCAAGAATTTTGTGTTGAGCGTTTTGTGCAGCATGTACCTCCTGCCCTTTGGCAAAAAAATTCTTGTCTAATCCTTGTCTAGCAATCTCCGTTTGCTGGGCACTAAATGCGCGGCAGTTTTCCATTCGATAAACCGGAACATCGATCGGTAAAATAATCAAATTTGGCTTATGTACTTGACCACGAAATTCGTGTATAGGTTCTCCATAGTCGTTCGATTCACCGTATCTTTTTTTGATCATCGCGACTCGCTCTGTGTACGGCATGATCTTGATCGAATAATTCATAAATGTGTTCCTTACTCAAATGCTAACACGACAATCGGTACAGTTATTACTCGGTAAAATAACTCTAGTTCATTAATTACCCTTTCCGCGTACGCAATGTTATTACCAATCAAGCGCGCTGAATTTTTCGTTGGAAGCGCTAAAGCTGCAGCCTCAATTCGCTTACTTTGAAACAAATACTGCAATTTCAAAAGATCATAAGGAGCGCGACTCATATTACCAGTCTGCAATTGAAAGGCTAAATCGTCCATTACTGCAAAAACTGTTAGACCAAGATTCTGATGCAGTTTGACGTTGAGCGCCCAACCCTTATTCCTAAATTCGTTCTCTACATGTTTGCGAATCGCTGGTGTACAACGCGGAGCGATCCCTATGGAAGGTACTTCGAAAACACTCGTCAGCCAGCTCTTGAGCCCACGACGCTCCCACGCAGTTCCTGCTTTATGGTGATTGTCATATACGAAAGCTGGTTTCACGGTACTCGCGTTGTCTTAGGTTGATAAACTGGTTTGTTCATTGGTCGAGTGCGTAGCGTTCCGGAACGTAGCTTATCAATGCGTTTCCATGCAATGTCGATGTATGACTGTTCTAGATCGCAACCATAGGCATATCTACCATGCTTTAGAGCTGCAATCGCTGTCGACCCCACGCCCAAATAAGGGTCAAGTACGCAATCACCTGGGTTTGTCAGAGCGAGAACAAGCCGCTCAACTAGACCAATTGGAAACTGACATGGGTGATCAGTTTTTTCTATATGGTTACACTTAACGTTTGGAATATCCCATACGTCGGAAGGATTTTTGCCCGCAGGATTACCCGAGATCTGACCTTTCTTCGGGCCCTTAAAGTACTTTTTATTGGGATATTTTGCGGGAATCCGTACCGGATCCAGGTTAAAAATGTAGTTGTCCATTTTAGTGAACCACAGTATTGTCTCGTACCGTCCAGAGAATCGTTTTTGGCAATGGAGTCCATGACCAAACGTCCATATAATTCGATTTCGGAGTTGTAAGCCATGCTGTTTAAATATCGGATAGAGTTCAATATCCAGCGGAACAATTTCACCGTTATCAAGAAAATTTCCTACTTGCCAACAAATTGAACCGTTCGGCGAGAGTAGCCTAACTGATTCAGCAATACACATTTTTTGATTTTCAAAATACTGATCTTTCGAGATTCGCTTTTCATAGACCTTGCCGATGTTGTAGGGGGGTGAAGTCACAATTAAATTCATAGACTCGTCGGGGAGACGGCGCATAAAGTTCAAATTGTGCTCGCACTCTATTGTGGCTTTAACATTTTGTGCAAATTGCGCAGTATCGAGATTAATTGCTTCGTCCAAGAGATACCCCCGCGTACTCACTTCGTAGCCATTATCTGTGTGAACCTACCCCGAATTTGGTAGAGACGTGTGTACTATCCATGTTGCAATTTTTACGTGAAAATTGCAATATGATTTTGGGTTGAGTCAACTGCGCTTCAAACTCCACTAGACTCGGAAAATTCAAATGGGTATGGATCCTGCAGGTGTTGTACTAGGATTCAATGTACTCAATCAGTCGGTGCCTACTCACATCTGACCAATCTAATCACCAGACTGCAATACGGAATTTGGCTCCTCAGATCTGCTGCAGTCGATTAACTTAAATTCCGAATAAATTTTATTTGCAGCTCTTGCGAGTAAATCACTAAGTCTTCGAACATGTTTAGCACGTAATTGTAACTTTTGTCCTTCGACAAAACTAGTATCCCCACTTCGATTTATATACTCTCTGTCTACAACACCCATCTTATGTGCAATAACATGGCGCATCTGAAATAGCCTACGTACTTCAAACCACGCATCATTTTCAAATGATCTAACTAAGTCAAATCGGAATGTATTTCTCACGCTTACTTGAGCTTCATCTAAATTCTGGAAATTTATTCTTTTTACATTTGCTGACATCGATGCGCAGTGAGCATAAATTCTGCAAAGTTCGCGCCCGTAGCCATCAAAAGAAGAAACACAGTCTTCCAGTGCGTTTTCGATCAATCTGGTCGATAAATCCTCTTCCAAATTTTCAGTTAAATCAATCAAATTGTTTACAACTTCCATGTTTTTGTGAAAAATTTGTAGGGAGTTGTGTTCACGACAATCCGGGCAAAATGCGAAAACTCCATATATGGAATATTGGAGAGAACAGGTTTTGCAGGTTACATCGGTCTCAAGTTTCTTCTCCCGATAGTGTTGAATTAGATGTGGATCCATTCGTTCAACCTTCATCGAGATTCCGAGTCCAAATGGTCCCTTTGGGGGATAATCAAATTCAAGGGCCTTCAAATCCTTATAAACCGCATCAATCAATTTTTGCTCAGCAACTGAAACAGCATAATCAATTTTTTCATCAGTTGTGAATTCATCAGGAACTGCAGCGTTTCCACAGTATGGACAATAACACGGTAAATCTTCACCTTCTAATCCAGTTCCAAACACAATTTTGAAATACTTCTGGCATTCCAAATTTGGGCACATTCGTCCTGTAAAACCTACCTTATCCACAGGAAGTCGGACTGAAATTATTTCTCCTAAATTGTCTAGATGATTCATTAGATAGGATAAATTCGAAACTCTTTTATTCTTTTAAGAAGTGTAATCACTTTGGTGCCGCAAATATCTGTCCTCTCCAAATCCTATAGATTGCAAATGTTACTGCTCTGCACCAAGACTAGACTTAATTGATGAGATATTTGCATAAACCTGTATGATACTAAAAACGTTTCTCTAAACTACACTCCAGATTCATCATCTGGAATGTAATCGTTTTTCAGTCAACGAGCATCAAAGCGCTACAATCGTTGTTCCGCTCAGTTTTCTGTACCAAATTTCACGAACAGCCAGCAACACGACATCAGTAAAAGTGTAGGTGAGGCAGTGGAGTACCAAAAAAGCTGAACGCGAAAATTTTAATTTTATTGAAGCACTATGACTGCGAAAGGCAACCCATGGCCGACTTCGAGATTGATGAAGTCGAATCTATTCCGATGGGTGTTTTGCCGAAGCCCAAGCAAAATACTCCAAAGCAAAATTCTTCCAAAATATCCAAATATTTGGATTGAAATTTCGCTTGTCAACTAAAGATATATTATTCCCAAAATTAAGGGATTTATCCATTTGAGTTGACAGGCATAAAATCAATCCAATTTCTTGGCATTTTTAGAAGATTTTTGCTTTTGAGTTCTCTGATAGGATTTCGGTTTTACGCCCAGTAGCACCCGCATAACATCATCAAACTCAA